>NZ_JASHEI010000021.1:0-529 GCF_047463195.1 Streptococcus parasanguinis | reverse complement strand
GATAAGGTAGTCGCTTAGCAAGAGATTGAGCCTAGTAGATACTAGGCTCATTTGGGAGTTTAGCTCAGCTGGGAGAGCATCTGCCTTACAAGCAGAGGGTCAGCGGTTCGATCCCGTTAACTCCCATTTAAGCGGGTGTAGTTTAGTGGTAAAACTACAGCCTTCCAAGCTGTTGTCGCGAGTTCGATTCTCGTCACCCGCTTTGAACTTTTGTTCATTTTTACCAAGTTTTTTTAAACTTGGGCGCGTAGCTCAGGTGGTTAGAGCGCACGCCTGATAAGCGTGAGGTCGGTGGTTCGAGTCCACTCGTGCCCATTAATAGTATGGTCCGTTGGTCAAGGGGTTAAGACACCGCCTTTTCACGGCGGTAACACGGGTTCGAATCCCGTACGGACTATATATTTGGAGGATTACCCAAGTCCGGCTGAAGGGAACGGTCTTGAAAACCGTCAGGCGTGTAAAAGCGTGCGTGGGTTCGAATCCCACATCCTCCTTAATATTAACGCGGGATGGAGCAGCTCGGTAGCTC
>NZ_JASHEI010000020.1:0-621 GCF_047463195.1 Streptococcus parasanguinis | reverse complement strand
GTGCTCGTATTCGTCGTAAACGGAAGTATTCTTCATACCAAGGAGAGATTGGTAAGAAAGCAGATAATCTTATTCAACGCCAATTTGAAGCAACCAAGCCAATGGAAAAGTGCTACACAGATGTGACCGAGTTTGCCATTCCAGCAAGCAATCAAAAACTTTATTTATCGCCAGTTTTAGATGGTTTTAATAGCGAAATTATCGCCTATAATCTTTCGACTTCACCGAATTTAGAACAAGTGAAAGCTATGTTAGACCAGGCCTTTACTGAGAATCATTACACAAATACAATTCTTCATAGTGATCAAGGATGGCAGTATCAACACCAGTATTATCATCGTTTTTTAGAGGATAAAGGAATTCAACCGTCCATGTCACGTAAAGGAAACAGCCCAGACAACGGCATGATGGAATCCTTCTTTGGCATTTTGAAATCGGAAATGTTTTATGGTTACGAGAATACATTTAAGTCACTTAACCAATTGGAACAAGCTATTGTAAACTATATTGACTATTACAACAACAAACGAATTAAGGTAAAACTAAAAGGACTTAGTCCTGTGCAATACAGGACTAAATCCTTAACTTAAATTATTTGTCTAACTTTTTGGGGTCAGTACA
>NZ_JASHEI010000019.1:0-862 GCF_047463195.1 Streptococcus parasanguinis | reverse complement strand
TCTCCTTGGTATGAAGAATACTTCCGTTTACGACGAATACGAGCACTTAAACCAAGGACCTTCATCAGACGTTGGACCTTCTTATGATTCACTACAAAACCACGATTCCTCAATTCAAGAGTCATTCGACGATAGCCGTAATTCCCTTTATGCTCAGTAAAAATAGATTGAATTTCAACTTTAACATCATAATCCTTATCGCTTTGATCGAGCTGTTTTAAATGATAATAATAAGTTGAACGGGCAAGCTTAATAATCTTTAGAAGAATCTCTAAAGCAAACTCTGTTACCAATCCTCGGACAATTTCCGTTTTTCTTCTTGCTCTTTTTCGTCCCTCAATCGGAGTTCTCTCAACTTTTTTAGAACCGCATTCTCCGCTCTCAAGTACTCATTTTCTGCTTGAAGACGTTCTAGTTCTGTCATCTCTTCGGGTTTCTTCTTTGGCTTACGTCCCATTTTAGGTATCCTTCCTCTTGTTTTCTCAACAATAGTATACCCGTTTTTCTTATATTGTGCTATCCAATTATGCAACATTCCAACACTTGGAAGAGCATAATCTAGAGATACCTTTATTTGTGAACGACTTTCAAGCAGAACTTTATCAATGATTTCTTGTTTTAGTTCGGGAGAATAGTAACAATTCTTTCCTTTTTTGACGATTTCTATTCCATAACGATCAATCAATTTAATCATGTACTTAAGATTAGAAATGTTTATCCCAAATTGATTTGAAAGCTCTTTGAAGCTTCGCCCTTGTTTTTTATGTTCATAGATCTGAACTTTATCTTCATAAGTTAATTTCATAATAAAAACACCCCAAAAGTTAGATTTTTTTCTGTCTAACTTTTGGGGTGCAGTTCA
>NZ_JASHEI010000018.1:0-5072 GCF_047463195.1 Streptococcus parasanguinis | reverse complement strand
GCTAAGCGACTACCTTATCTCACAGGGGGCAACCCCCAACTACTTCCGGCGTTCTAGGGCTTAACTGCTGTGTTCGGCATGGGTACAGGTGTATCTCCTAGGCTATCGTCACTTAACTCTGAATGATTAAACATTCAAAATTGAACATCTATATTCTAACAAGTTAACCTTTCGTTGTCAATATCTTTTGACTCTTTGGATAAGTCCTCGAGCTATTAGTATTAGTCCGCTCCATTGCTCACACAACTTCCACTCCTAACCTATCTACCTGATCTTCTCTCAGGGCTCTTACTGATATAAAATCATGGGAAATCTCATCTTGAGGTGGGTTTCACACTTAGATGCTTTCAGCGTTTATCCCTTCCCTACATAGCTACCCAGCGATGCCTCTGGCGAGACAACTGGTACACCAGCGGTAAGTCCACTCTGGTCCTCTCGTACTAGGAGCAGATCCTCTCAAATTTCCTACGCCCGCGACGGATAGGGACCGAACTGTCTCACGACGTTCTGAACCCAGCTCGCGTGCCGCTTTAATGGGCGAACAGCCCAACCCTTGGGACCGACTACAGCCCCAGGATGCGACGAGCCGACATCGAGGTGCCAAACCTCCCCGTCGATGTGAACTCTTGGGGGAGATAAGCCTGTTATCCCCAGGGTAGCTTTTATCCGTTGAGCGATGGCCCTTCCATACGGAACCACCGGATCACTAAGCCCGACTTTCGTCCCTGCTCGAGTTGTAGCTCTCGCAGTCAAGCTCCCTTATACCTTTACACTCTGCGAATGATTTCCAACCATTCTGAGGGAACCTTTGGGCGCCTCCGTTACCTTTTAGGAGGCGACCGCCCCAGTCAAACTGCCCGTCAGACACTGTCTCCGATAGGGATCACCTATCCGGGTTAGAGTGGCCATAACACAAGGGTAGTATCCCAACATCGCCTCCATCGAAACTGGCGTCCCGATCTCAATGGCTCCTACCTATCCTGTACATGTGGCACAGACACTCAATATCAAACTGCAGTAAAGCTCCATGGGGTCTTTCCGTCCTGTCGCGGGTAACCTGCATCTTCACAGGTACTAAAATTTCACCGAGTCTCTCGTTGAGACAGTGCCCAAATCATTACGCCTTTCGTGCGGGTCGGAACTTACCCGACAAGGAATTTCGCTACCTTAGGACCGTTATAGTTACGGCCGCCGTTTACTGGGGCTTCAATTCATACCTTCGCTTACGCTAAGCACTCCTCTTAACCTTCCAGCACCGGGCAGGCGTCACCCCCTATACATCATCTTACGATTTAGCAGAGAGCTGTGTTTTTGATAAACAGTTGCTTGGGCCTATTCACTGCGGCTGACTGAAAGCCAGCACCCCTTCTCCCGAAGTTACGGGGTCATTTTGCCGAGTTCCTTAACGAGAGTTCTCTCGCTCACCTGAGGCTACTCGCCTCGACTACCTGTGTCGGTTTGCGGTACGGGTAGAGTATGATTAACGCTAGAAGCTTTTCTTGGCAGTGTGACGTCACTAACTTCGCTACTAAACTTCGCTCCCCATCACAGCTCAATGTTATAGAATTAAGCATTTAACTCAATTCACACCTCACTGCTTAGACGTGCACTTCCAGTCGCACGCTTTAGTTAGCCTACTGCGTCCCTCCTTCACTACATACTCTAGTACAGGAATATCAACCTGTTGTCCATCGGATACACCTTTCGGTCTCTCCTTAGGTCCCGACTAACCCAGGGCGGACGAGCCTTCCCCTGGAAACCTTAGTCTTACGGTGGACAGGATTCTCACCTGTCTTTCGCTACTCATACCGGCATTCTCACTTCTATGCGTTCCAGCGCTCCTCACGGTACACCTTCTCCACACATAGAACGCTCTCCTACCATACCTATAAAGGTATCCACAGCTTCGGTAAATTGTTTTAGCCCCGGTACATTTTCGGCGCAGGGTCACTCGACTAGTGAGCTATTACGCACTCTTTGAATGAATAGCTGCTTCTAAGCTAACATCCTAGTTGTCTGTGCAACCCCACATCCTTTTCCACTTAACAATTATTTTGGGACCTTAGCTGGTGGTCTGGGCTGTTTCCCTTTCGACTACGGATCTTAGCACTCGCAGTCTGACTGCCGACCATAATTCATTGGCATTCGGAGTTTATCTGAGATTGGTAATCCGGGATGGACCCCTCACCCAAACAGTGCTCTACCTCCAAGAATCTTAATGTCGACGCTAGCCCTAAAGCTATTTCGGAGAGAACCAGCTATCTCCAAGTTCGTTTGGAATTTCTCCGCTACCCACAAGTCATCCAAGCACTTTTCAACGTGCCCTGGTTCGGTCCTCCAGTGAGTTTTACCTCACCTTCAACCTGCTCATGGGTAGGTCACATGGTTTCGGGTCTACGACATAATACTAATGCGCCCTATTCAGACTCGGTTTCCCTACGGCTCCGTCTCTTCAACTTAACCTCGCATCATATCGTAACTCGCCGGTTCATTCTACAAAAGGCACGCTCTCACCCATTAACGGGCTCGAACTTGTTGTAGGCACACGGTTTCAGGTTCTATTTCACTCCCCTCCCGGGGTGCTTTTCACCTTTCCCTCACGGTACTGGTTCACTATCGGTCACTAGAGAGTATTTAGGGTTGGGAGATGGTCCTCCCAGATTCCGACGGGATTTCTCGTGTCCCGCCGTACTCAGGATACTGCTAGGTATAAAGACTATTTCGAATACGAGGCTCTTACTCTCTTTGACTGACCTTCCCATGTCATTCTTCTATAATCTTTAAGTCCACATTGCAGTCCTACAACCCCGAAGAGTAAACTCTTCGGTTTGCCCTCCTGCCGTTTCGCTCGCCGCTACTCAGGCAATCGCTTTTGCTTTCTCTTCCTGCAGCTACTTAGATGTTTCAGTTCACTACGTCTTCCTCTACCTATCCTTAACAGATAGGAGTACTAGCCATTAGCTAGTGGGTTCCCCCATTCGGACATCTCTGGATCGTCGCTTACTTACAGCTCCCCAAAGCATTTCGTCGTTTGTCACGTCCTTCTTCGGCTTCTAGTGCCAAGGCATCCACCGTGCGCCCTTATTAACTTAACCTTATTTTTGGTCTTGCGACCTAAACTCTTTAAATATTTACAGCGTTTCGGTTTATTTTCTTGTTACTATTTGATATAGATATTCAATTTTCAATGTTCAATCTTAACACCCTTACAGTGTTAATGGAGCCTAGCGGGATCGAACCGCTGACCTCCTGCGTGCAAAGCAGGCGCTCTCCCAGCTGAGCTAAGGCCCCACAAGACCTCTCAAAACTAAACAAGACCAACGTACAGGTTTCCATTTCCTTAGAAAGGAGGTGATCCAGCCGCACCTTCCGATACGGCTACCTTGTTACGACTTCACCCCAATCATCTATCCCACCTTAGGCGGCTGGCTCCAAATGGTTACCTCACCGACTTCGGGTGTTACAAACTCTCGTGGTGTGACGGGCGGTGTGTACAAGGCCCGGGAACGTATTCACCGCGGCGTGCTGATCCGCGATTACTAGCGATTCCGACTTCATGTAGGCGAGTTGCAGCCTACAATCCGAACTGAGACTGGCTTTAAGAGATTAGCTTGCCGTCACCGACTCGCGACTCGTTGTACCAGCCATTGTAGCACGTGTGTAGCCCAGGTCATAAGGGGCATGATGATTTGACGTCATCCCCACCTTCCTCCGGTTTATTACCGGCAGTCTCGCTAGAGTGCCCAACTGAATGATGGCAACTAACAATAGGGGTTGCGCTCGTTGCGGGACTTAACCCAACATCTCACGACACGAGCTGACGACAACCATGCACCACCTGTCACCTCTGTCCCGAAGGAAAACTCTATCTCTAGAGCGGTCAGAGGGATGTCAAGACCTGGTAAGGTTCTTCGCGTTGCTTCGAATTAAACCACATGCTCCACCGCTTGTGCGGGCCCCCGTCAATTCCTTTGAGTTTCAACCTTGCGGTCGTACTCCCCAGGCGGAGTGCTTAATGCGTTAGCTGCGGCACTGAGTCCCGGAAAGGACCCAACACCTAGCACTCATCGTTTACGGCGTGGACTACCAGGGTATCTAATCCTGTTTGCTCCCCACGCTTTCGAGCCTCAGCGTCAGTTACAGACCAGAGAGCCGCTTTCGCCACCGGTGTTCCTCCATATATCTACGCATTTCACCGCTACACATGGAATTCCACTCTCCCCTTCTGCACTCAAGTTAAACAGTTTCCAAAGCGTACTATGGTTAAGCCACAGCCTTTAACTTCAGACTTATCTAACCGCCTGCGCTCGCTTTACGCCCAATAAATCCGGATAACGCTCGGGACCTACGTATTACCGCGGCTGCTGGCACGTAGTTAGCCGTCCCTTTCTGGTAAGTTACCGTCACAGTGTGAACTTTCCACTCTCACACTCGTTCTTCTCTTACAACAGAGCTTTACGATCCGAAAACCTTCTTCACTCACGCGGCGTTGCTCGGTCAGGGTTGCCCCCATTGCCGAAGATTCCCTACTGCTGCCTCCCGTAGGAGTCTGGGCCGTGTCTCAGTCCCAGTGTGGCCGATCACCCTCTCAGGTCGGCTATGTATCGTCGCCTTGGTGAGCCGTTACCTCACCAACTAGCTAATACAACGCAGGTCCATCTCTTAGTGATGCAATTGCACCTTTCAAATCAATATCATGCGATATCGACTTTTATGCGGTATTAGCTATCGTTTCCAATAGTTATCCCCCGCTAAGAGGCAGGTTACCTACGCGTTACTCACCCGTTCGCAACTCATCCGCTCGGTGCAAGCACCAAGCTTCAGCGTTCTACTTGCATGTATTAGGCACGCCGCCAGCGTTCATCCTGAGCCAGGATCAAACTCTCATTAAAATAATTGTTTGTCTTAAACTCATTCTGTCACTGACAGATTTATTGTTTTTTTATTGTTCAGTTACTATAACCTTAGTTATAGCGCCCTGCACATTGGTTCGTCTTGTTCAGTTTTCAAAGGTCTTTGTCGCTCTCGCGCGACAACTATATTAGTATATCATGACCTACCCTTACTGTCAA
>NZ_JASHEI010000017.1:0-5511 GCF_047463195.1 Streptococcus parasanguinis | reverse complement strand
CATGTTGAGGCGGTAAGTTTGCTAGTCAAGGAGTAAAACGACGAAGATTAGCATTTACTTCCGCCCATGCGATAGCTGTCCGTGATTGACAAGTGCTAGCACGCAGACAGAACGGAGATAGCGAACCGCTGAGTGTGTCGCTCTGCTCGTAAAAGCTTAGAAACCTTTGAACGAAAGGGATAATGAAAGCCTTGATTGCAAGGCTTTTTGCTTTATGGTGGGTAAGTATCAGAGTGAGAAAATTTTTGGAATGAGTAGAAGTGATAGCTAGAAATTATCAGTTTCTATTTCCATTTACCCTGTGGGTACGTGTTTGTTTCCATTGACAAGGAGTTTGTGGGAATAGAAATGTACCCACCTTGTTTGAATCAAGTGAAGTGTAGTTGAAGGAAATCTGTTGAAAGCAATACTTCATTTTACCGAATAAGTAATAATTTAGGCAACTTCAAATCGATTAAAAAAAACTATTTTAAAGGTTAAGAGTAGACAAAAATTGTCCACTCTTTTTTGCAAACTCAATTTATCAATAAATGAAATGAGGGAATGTAAAATGAAATATTTTGAGGTTGAGTTAGAAAATCCTGATGAATTTTTAAAACTACAAACAGAAGATTTTGTGAAAGCTAATCGCTTGCTACTAAGGAAGATAATCCAGAGCGTTACAGTCTATGAAGAAAACTTCGTCATATCCTTTAAATCTGGCATCGAATTGGAAGTATGAGTCTCATTCCATAACTTTTATATTGAACATATCATCTTGTTGTGTTATACTATAAATTGATATAAACAAAGATGTAGGAGGAACCGAAACTATGACAGCCTCAATGCGTTTAAGATAAGCTGGCAATAAAAAAAGCAGAATCTATACCCGATGATAGGCTTTTTTGTTGTGCTTATTTATACGATATTGAGCATTCATTAGTTACGGTGAGGATATTGGTTATTTAACTATACCTTTATTTAACTATGTCTTTAATATGAATGTTTCCAAATTGTATGTATGCAGACCAAAAGCCACATTGTGGGGTTTGGCCTGCATTTTTTATTGCCTAGAATGCTATTCAAAATAGAAATTCAAGCAAAATAATATGCAGGAGATAATATAAATGGAAAAATACAACAATTGGAAACGAAAATTTTATGCAATATGGGCAGGGCAAGCAGTATCATTAATCACTAGTGCCATCCTGCAAATGGCGATTATTTTTTACCTTACAGAAAAAACAGGATCTGCGATGGTCTTGTCTATGGCTTCATTAGTAGGTTTTTTACCCTATGCGATTTTGGGACCTGCCATTGGTGTGCTAGTGGATCGTCATGATAGGAAGAAGATAATGATTGGTGCCGATTTAATTATCGCAGCAGCTGGTGCAGTGCTTGCTATTGTTGCATTCTGTATGGAGCTACCTGTCTGGATGATTATGATAGTATTGTTTATCCGTAGCATTGGAACAGCTTTTCATACCCCAGCACTCAATGCGGTTACACCACTTTTAGTACCAGAAGAACAGCTAACGAAATGCGCAGGCTATAGTCAGTCTTTGCAGTCTATAAGCTATATTGTTAGTCCGGCAGTTGCAGCACTCTTATACTCCGTTTGGGATTTAAATGCTATTATTGCCATCGACGTATTGGGTGCTGTGATTGCATCTATTACGGTAGCAATTGTACGTATACCTAAGCTGGGTAATCAAGTGCAAAGTTTAGAACCAAATTTCATAAGGGAGATGAAAGAAGGAGTTGTGGTTCTGAGACAAAACAAAGGATTGTTTGCCTTATTACTCTTAGGAACACTATATACTTTTGTTTATATGCCAATCAATGCACTATTTCCTTTAATAAGCATGGAACACTTTAATGGAACGCCTGTGCATATTTCTATTACGGAAATTTCCTTTGCATTTGGGATGCTAGCAGGAGGCTTATTATTAGGAAGATTAGGGGGCTTCGAAAAGCATGTATTACTAATAACAAGTTCATTTTTTATAATGGGGACCAGTTTAGCCGTTTCGGGAATACTTCCTCCAAATGGATTTGTAATATTCGTAGTTTGCTGTGCAATAATGGGGCTTTCGGTGCCATTTTATAGCGGTGTGCAAACAGCTCTTTTTCAGGAGAAAATTAAGCCTGAATATTTAGGACGTGTATTTTCTTTGATCGGAAGTATCATGTCACTTGCTATGCCAATTGGGTTAATTCTTTCTGGATTCTTTGCTGATAAAATCGGTGTAAATCATTGGTTTTTACTATCAGGTATTTTAATTATTGGCATTGCTATAGTTTGCCAAATGATAACTGAGGTTAGAAAATTAGATTTAAAATAAACAATATTGGAGGAATATTTATGTATCTTATTTTCATGTAACTCTTCCTGCTAAAATCGCAGGGTTTTCCCTGCATACAAGCAAATGAAAGCATGCGATTATAGACAGGAGGAAATGTTATGGAATTAATATTAAAAGCAAAAGACATTCGTGTGGAATTCAAAGGACGCGATGTTTTAGATATAAATGAATTAGAAGTATATGATTATGACCGTATTGGTTTAGTAGGAGCAAATGGTGCTGGAAAAAGCACTTTACTCAGGGTACTTTTAGGAGAATTAACTCCCCCAGGATGTAAAATGAATCGTCTGGGTGAACTTGCCTATATTCCCCAGTTGGACGAAGTAACTCTGCAGGAGGAAAAAGATTTTGCACTTGTAGGCAAGCTAGGTGTTGAGCAATTAAATATACAGACTATGAGCGGTGGTGAAGAAACAAGGCTTAAAATAGCACAGGCCTTATCGGCACAGGTTCATGGTATTTTAGCGGATGAACCTACGAGCCATTTAGACCGTGAAGGAATTGATTTTCTAATAGGACAGCTAAAATATTTTACAGGTGCACTGTTAGTTATTAGCCATGACCGCTATTTTCTTGATGAAATAGTAGATAAAATATGGGAACTGAAAGATGGCAAAATCACTGAGTATTGGGGAAACTATTCTGATTATCTTCGTCAGAAAGAGGAAGAACGTAAGAGCCAAGCTGCAGAATACGAACAATTTATTGCGGAACGTGCCCGATTGGAAAGGGCTGCGGAGGAAAAGCGAAAACAGGCTCGTAAAATAGAACAGAAGGCAAAAGGTTCTTCAAAGAAAAAAAGTACTGAAGACGGAGGGCGTTTAGCTCATCAAAAATCAATAGGAAGTAAGGAAAAAAAGATGTATAATGCTGCTAAAACCCTAGAGCACAGGATTGCGGCCTTAGGAAAAGTAGAAGCTCCGGAAGGCATTCGCAGAATTCGTTTCAGGCAAAGTAAAGCATTGGAGCTCCATAATCCATACCCTATAGTCGGTGCAGAAATTAATAAAGTATTTGGGGATAAGGCTCTGTTTGAAAATGCATCTTTTCAAATTCCGTTAGGAGCAAAAGTGGCGTTAACTGGTGGTAATGGAATCGGAAAAACAACTTTAATCCAAATGATCTTAAACCATGAAGAAGGAATTTCTATTTCGCCTAAGGCAAAAATAGGTTACTTTGCACAGAATGGTTACAAGTACAACAGTAATCAGAATGTTATGGAGTTTATGCAGAAGGATTGTGACTACAATATATCAGAAATTCGTTCAGTGCTAGCATCTATGGGGTTCAAACAGAACGATATTGGAAAAAGTTTATCTGTTTTAAGCGGTGGAGAAATTATAAAATTGTTGCTTGCTAAAATGCTCATGGGTAGATATAACATCCTAATAATGGATGAACCCAGTAACTTCCTTGACATACCAAGTTTAGAGGCTTTGGAAATACTAATGAAGGAGTACACCGGAACTATCGTGTTTATCACCCACGATAAACGATTACTCGAAAATGTAGCAGATGTAGTTTATGAAATTAGAGATAAGAAAATAAATCTGAAACATTAAATTTAAGGTAGTCGCTGGTCAGTATAGTCTGTTCTGGTTGGCGACTCCATTGTTAAAGAGTATAAAGACTTTAGATTTTATGAATATTAAAAATAGGAACAGTCAATTGAACTGCTCCTATTTTTCTGCTAAATATATTGTAGTTTTCTTATATGTATAATGATAGATTAGCGGATTCTCATCTACGGTACTTACTTCAAATATGAAGAAGTGATCGCGGTTATCTCTGGACTTTTCCTTATTGAGGACAAAGTAATTCTTACGTGAAGTCGCCATTGTTTTTAGGATATCATCAGTTAGGAAGGTCAATGGAATATTCATGTTAGAGTAGCGGTAGAAGTCACGTTCAAAATCTTGGTAGCTCTCGCTATAATAGTCCATTTGTAGGTGATTACGCTGAAACTCAAGCTGATTCATAGAGCACCTCCTCGACAAGTTCAATACTAATAATGTCTTTTAATTTCAAATTGATGTGACCTGTTGTAGTTTTTATCAAAATGAAATCTTTGGTCAGACTTGGTATTGTTCCAGTGTAGGAAACACGCTTGTTTTTTTCAATCACTTGAATGCGTGTGCGTAGCTGCCCGGCGTATACTTGACTGAGGAGTAATAATTTCTTCTCTAGTGATAAGTCAGACATGTACGTTACTTTGTTTGTATCATCAGAGAGTGCTGATGCATGTTCAGATAGGAAAAAGCCCATCCATTTTTGCATCTTTGTATCCTGGTACTCTCTTGCTGATTGAAATGGTAAATATGAACGGTCAATCATATCAAATCCTTTCTATGCAGAGGCAAGGGTATTTTTATCAAATTGAATCGTAAAACCTTGAATTCCCCCACCTGTGTAACATTCTTTAAAGCGATTGATTACCTCAGTATAGATTATCACAGATGAGCTTGTTGGCTTAATGCTAAATGTAAATTCCAATGGTAATCGGTTTTCAGATTTAGCATGTACTAGTCGTATCGATATTTCAGTTGTTTTGAGTTTTCTCTGACGAAGTTTTGAAGTTGCTGTTTCAACGATTCCATGTAAAAATCTTTCAAGCATTTCAATATCATTACATCCTTTGCTACGGATTTCTGAAAATTGTACTGTATTTTTTTCTTGTTTCATTTTAATCCCTCCAATCCACCCGCGGAATGACCACCGATAAGTTTACTGCGTTCAATATTTCTGGAACCTTCAGTTAGGACGGTTCCTTTTTGTATGGCTAAAAAACCAAACTGTTCTCTGACAACATCAATAGCTGTCTGAAGTCTATTATCTTTTTCAATTTGTTCTACATCATCAAAGAGTGATAGTAGAGTATAGCTTTCATCTACGAAGCCACTATAAGATACACCAATTTGTCTCACTGCACCAGAGGTGTATTTTTTCGGAATAATACAAGTACATGACTCACCATTGTTTTGGGGAGATTTGCGGGTTCAATTTTATTCTGAGCATTTATAGATTTTTTCATCTCAGTCCTAGAATAGCCAATATGAATAGAAACGACAGTAGTCAATACTAGGGCTACTGTTCCGTTCCACAGTATCATTTAAAAATCATTTTCACACCCTTTCGTCTATTAGTATAGAAGAAAGCTCTCAGCACA
>NZ_JASHEI010000016.1:0-14907 GCF_047463195.1 Streptococcus parasanguinis | reverse complement strand
TCATCACCTACTAATTGAATTTTTTGACCTTGAGCTTTCGTTTGAGCTGCAAAGCCCTCCCAGTCATGTTCAGAAAATCCATCTTCAATGGAAATAAGTGCTGGATATTTTTCAACTAAATTTTCATAGTAAGTCAATAGTTCTTTAGAAGTCAAATTTTGCCCTTCAAAACGATAAACTTTTTCTTTATCATCATAAAATTCACTTGAAGCTGGGTCAATGGCAATCGCAATTTCTTCACCAGGAACATATCCTGCACTTTCAATTGCTTGATAAAGTGTAGCAATTGCATTTTCAGTAGAACCAAGTTTAGGGGCAAAGCCACCTTCATCACCTACGGCTGTTTCTAGCCCTTTGTCAGATAAAATTTTCTTCAGAGTATGGTAGATATTTGCAATTTTTTCTAAACCATCGCGAAAGCTGTCCCGTTTGACTGGTGTAATCAAAAATTCTTGAACGTCAATTCCTGAATCGGCATGTACTCCACCATTAATGACATTGAAAAATGGTTGTGGAAGTTCCAAATCAACTCCACCAAGATAGCGATAGAGTGGAATTTTTTCACTATTCGCTGCCGCACGAGAAATGGCCATTGAAACCCCTAAAATTGCATTAGCCCCTAAACGAGATTTATTTTTTGTCCCGTCAAGCTCAATCATCAAATGATCTAATTTTGCTTGATTAAATGGTGATTGTCCTTTCAATGCTTCATAAATTTCGCCATTGACATTTGCGACGGCTTTAGAAACGCCTTTCCCTTGAAGGCGGGCTCCGCCATCTCTTAATTCAACTGCTTCACGGTCTCCGGTTGATGCTCCTGAGGGTACTGCTGCACGTCCTAGTGTTCCATCTGTTAATCTAACATCTACCTCAACGGTTGGATTTCCTCTAGAATCAAAAATTTCTCTTGCGTGGATGTTTTCGATTGTGACTGTCATAATAATTCTCCTTTTCTTTGCCTTTAATGCCTTGTAAGTCAAAAAAAGGCTTTGCTTTGTAGGCGCCATTAGATTCAAGCTATTTCTTGAAACGGTTTCGGGTGTGCACCATACCCATCTATTGTTAGATTACCATTTTATTTTTATGAGGTCAAATTTTTGAAACTGATTTTTTTAAAAATACATTTATCATTAAACAAAATTGTGTTATAATCACTATAATTTGCTCCTGTGTAAGTGTTCTAACGTGTACTAGAAAAACAAGATATGACTAATTCATTCATAAAAAATTCAAGCGCTTGGTTTATCGTAGCGTTTTTTTAATTGCTGAAAAAACTTGATATAAAACGCCTAATTGTTGGGGAATGTTGGTATAAAACCCTTCTAAAAAGCCCGTAGCACGATTTTATAATAAGGGTGGTATAAATAAATCCTAGACGCTATTAAAAACGACCCCCGCCTCTATTATGAGCCTAGGAGAGCCACCACAAGGTGTTCGCTTGTATCACGCGCCATTTTTTCAGATTTTTAAGGGGTGTCTATACCAATTTATGCTAATGTTTGCTAACATTTTTCGCTATAATAGAATTACTTAAAAAGATACGTTTTTCTGTATCAATTACGAATACTATAGAAAAGGAGATAATACAATGCTAACCTATGATGAATTTAAAGAGGCTATGGACAATGGTTTTATTAAAGGTGATACTGTCCAGATTGTCCGAAAGAATGGTAAGATCCATGATTACGTTTTAGACGGTGAACGAGTTGAGCCACACGAAACATTGAGTTTAGAAAAGGTATCAGATATAATAAAGGAACTAGGCGGAGGCAACTAAAAAAGCACCTTGCTGGTGCTAGTCTCTTGCCTGCTGAACTCGTAAAATGATTGATATTTTTGCTTACCTATTTGCTAACTTTTAGGTAAATTGTAAAGCAATCTATAAAAACTTTCTTCCTATATAATGCTAGTTTTTACTAGCTTCTTAGGTTGAATAGATAGCTAAGAAAAACCTAGCTTAGCTCTACCATACATTTTTATTTAAAAAAGCAATGTAACTTATTAAATGCTTCATTGCTCTGAAATATTATATTTTAAATCAAATAAGGTTTAGATTAGGTTTAATAGGTGGGGAGCCCTATTTTAATTTTATGATAAATTGGGTATACAAAGGTAGTTATAATTTTGCTTTTTCTATTGTTAAAAATATGTCCACATTTTCATTTTTTATCCGTAATGTTACACCAAGAAATGCCAGTATATATAATTGTAGACGAAAATCCAAATAGGTTTTAAATAACCATAAAAATTACAAAAACTGTGCAGTAAAATTACTAATCTTATATCTTTGTACTTCTTATAAATCCCAGCAAAAAATAAACCATAAACAAAATAAATAGCGAAGGAAATAGGATCTCTGTACCTAAAAATCAGGTGTATTACTCCAAACAGCATTCCTGAAAGTAATACATCTAAGTGATATTTATTGTTCTTGAAGAATGCATTCATTACATAAGCTCTAAATATCACTTCTTCCATAACAGGTCCTATCCCAATTGCATAAATGAAAAACAATATACTTGAAATACCTGGTCCCTTTAAATAGACAGAACTAGGATATTTAAGGTGAGGTACGGACGGTGCTAAGATGATAAAATCATGGAAAACATTTTTGATCCAAGATTCTAATATTGACAAAATGATGGCTAAGATAAAGAAGCAAAGGTAAAACCATTTCCATTTTGGAATTTTAAAATTTAGCGGTATTTCCTTTTTCATCCATAATACAATAAAGCTTATCAAAAATATTTGAAGCATCAAAAGACAAAGGATCATGAAAGTGATACTACCATTAAACACAGTTGTAATATACACGGCAATATTTTCCAAAATAAATTGATCTATAGTTAAAAATATTAGTATGGATAATACATGTTTAAGATACTTCATTATCATGATCCTTTATCATCTTTTTTACGGAAAAATACTATACGAATCAAAAATTCTCGCTAGTTTTGATCCTGTTATGTAACTACTTTCGACCGAAACTGGTGGATGATACCCCATATATAGTGTACAAATCATGCCACCACCTTGGACACAGCAAAGTTCTTCGTCTTTTAAAGTTTTAAATTCTTTCTGAATCATTTTTTTCTCCTTCAACTATATTATAAAATATTTTTGTAAAGCACCTATAAATTAAATATTCAAGGTGGATGTTGATAATCCATAAAAAGATTCCTCCTGCATGATTTTTAATTTATGCTTTGATAGACTTCAGAAGTTTTTCTAACTTTCTTCATTCGAATATTTTATATGGCATTATTTTAATAAAAAAAATAAAAAAACGACATGACTTTTAAGTCATATCGTTTTTTTGTTATATGCAATTCAAAAATAGTATCTTGTTAAAAATTATATTCTACAGCACGCCGCAAGAAATACAAATCATAGTAGCTATATTCATGTTTCTACAATACTTTTAGAAAATACTCTTCAAGTATCCTGAAACTTAATCTCTGGTTTTTGACTGCTCACAATGTTAGTTAACTAAGTATTTTAATTAGTTCATTGTTCAACTTTCCGAAAAATTGGTCTTTTTCGGAAAGTTGAACAATAAGCGAAAAAACAACCCTAACCGTTGGGACTGTAAGGAATTTTAGCGATAGATTGTCCGCCCTCTAAACTGAAATCAGCTCAGAATGGCTATCTCAGCATAATTTTTTAACATTTTATACAAAAAAAATTAACTATTCGGTATCAAAATTTCGAAAATTTTACCGAATAGTTAAAAAAATGAGCAGAATAGAATTTTTTTAATCGTATCTAATGTGAATAGTTGGACGACGAGGATAGTCGGCATTTAGCCTCAAAATACTCGTTAATCAAAAAAGAGCGTAAAAATCCCTAGAAGACAACAGTCCTCTAGGGATTTAGTTTATCCTTGAGAGGATTATGTTTTGGAATCTTTTGTAGTATTGTCAAATATTTTGAGTCAGGAGAGGATTGTGTTTTCTTGTGGAATTATTTATAGTAAGGGGGTAGTTACTGGAGTAGAAGTATATATGAGTGTATTAGAGTTAGAAAGATTAAATAAATTGTTTAAAATATAGTTTTGAAGCATATTAAATTTTGTCGGACAATAACGAAAAGGTCCGACTAGTCATTTTGGAAAAATGACTTTGGGTTACGCTAGGGAGGGACCAGCCGAAAAGCTTTAGCGTTTCCGAGGAACAGGGACAAAGTACGGCCAGCAAGGGTTTCTTGTCGTCAAAAGGAACTTGGAATAAAGCAAGCGGGCATGATATAATAATAAATGCTGAAGCGAAACCTTCCGCAAGTCAATGCGAAAGGAGGTGGAGCGAGTGCATTACATTTTCGACGTCTTACTTGCTATCGTGGCAGAAGTAACGGCACATTACATTTGCAAGTGGTTAGATAGCAAGGACAAACGCTAAAGCTAGCCCGACACCGACAAAAAAGCCCCTAGGGAACTGGCATTCCTTAGGGGCTTCGGTGTGCTTGTGCACTACATTTTCGTAAAACCATTATATCACGAGATTAGGCATGTGTCAAAAAATGGGTACATCAGAGGAATTTGAGAGGGATTTTTTAATGTATATAAAGCTAAAATAAATGAGATACACAAAGCTATTCCCAGAATTTCCACCATTTCTTTTTATGTTCTAATAGTAGGGTCTCATTCCTTACTGTCAGAGCTCCAATCAGTTGAAGTTGGCTGTTGCTTGTTTCAATCATGTCAGCAATCTGCTTGTCTTTTTGATCGATTTGATCCACCAATTGAGTACGTTCGCGTTCAAAATCCTCACGCAACTGCTCTATTTGGCTTTGTAGCATCTTTTCTACACGTATGCTAGAGCGTGTAGAGTCATCTACATTTGTATCGACATCTTCTACAATACATCTATCTAACACATATTGTGTTAGACTTTTATTCTGCTTTTTAGAAAGTTCGACAAGCCTTTCTTTTTGTTCTTTTGATACACGCATACTGATTTGCACACTCATTTTCCCCACCTCTTTTTCGTCGATTATATACGTTATACATAACGTTATGTATAACAATTATAGCACTTTCTATACATTTTCTGTACAGATATTTTATTGAAATCGATTTTTAGCTCTCATTTCCTTATCAATTACTGTAGAAAACAAAATCAAAGTGGCTGGCAAGGTAAATATCCCACCCCGATTTTTAATTCTTCAAAACATAATAAAACAATTATAAAATGCAGCTAAAAATCGAAGCCCTGTTTTTTACGATTTCATAATCTAACTAGGCTATTAAACTAGTTAAAAACAAAGCAATAAAAAAAGACGGATAAGCCGTCCTTTTTATTCGTCTAAAAAATCGTAAATATTGGTTTGTCCTTCGACAACGGGTGGCTCTTGCGATGGATTGTCTATTTTAGCTAGTAACTTATTTTTTTCTTTCTTCATGTCGGCCTGTTCTTCTTCTGTCGTTTCATTTTTATAATCCTGTTTCGACCACTTCGGAACATTTGTTTTTGTACTCCGTTTCCTAGTCTTTTTCTCATCACGTTTAACAGCATAACTTGCTTCATAAGATTTTCTTGCATCTTCAACCGTCGTTATACCTTTTTGTCTCCAATTTCGAAGAACGGTTGCTATGTATGTTGCTTTTTCCCCGCCATTTCGATCGAAAATCTCATATGCCAACTCTAATACATTCTTCCTATCGGATTCAACAAAGTCATTTAAGTATCCCAATATTTCCGATTCTGTTGGTTTTTCAACTGATTCAAAGCGGCTGAAAAACCAACCATATTCGTTCGATTCTTTTTTGGAAATTACCTTGCTTTCCATTACTGGATTATTAGGTTTAACAGTAGTTTCTTTTTTTTGTGCCGTTTTTTCAATAGCCAACCTAATTTCGCTAATTTCTTTAGTTGCTCTTTTAATAATGTTTATTGCATCACCTATAGTTTTTTCATTGATGTTGTATAATTCCTTGAGAAGGCTATTATCTTGAGCATATCCAAATCCTAGTAGTTCAACATACAACTCAGTCGCAGTTGCTATTTGTGCCTTTGAAGCTAATTTTGTCTTCTCAGTAGTCCATCGCAATTCTGCACCAATTATTTTTCTACCATTTTTTAACGGCTCATAAATGATGTTTAATTCTGTATTGCTATTGATATTTTCGACGGCTGGAGCTAAATGTTTTCGTTTGATTGCATCGTATCGTTCCATTGATTTCCCGAAAGTACCAAAAATTCCGCGAAGATCCTCATTGCTTAATTGAATTTTTCGTAAACCCGATTGATTAGCTATTAGGATATTTTCATACAACGCTTGCCCTGAAAAATTGAGAGAGGCAAACATATCTAGTCTATAGATCAACGGATTTTCTTCTCTAGATCTCAAAACTCCAATTATTGGAGCTACACCATCTTTTTCGATCTTATTTGAATTAAATATAAAATGGTATTTCCCTTTTTGATAAGAATAAGAACTGAAAATCATAATTCCTTTAGCAGAGCCATTCAGAGGATCATTAATCATCTTCTCATCGATCATCAAAATACTGCTTTCCCCAACTGCTTTTAGATCTTGTAAAATTCGTGATGTTCTGTGTCTTTCATAATCTAAAAGAGAAACAAAATTTTTTAGTTCATCAATTGTAAAAGTGGCTTCAGCAAAATCGCCATCGACTTTTGCGTTTAGCAATGCGAAAGAAAATAATATATTCTGCGCTGTCGTCATTCTGTTTGCTAAACTTGTTATGCGAAAATTTTTGCTTTTAGCCAACTGCTTGTTCTTTATATTGGTCAATTGCCAAACTTCTGGTTGCTTTTCTACTTCGTTCATCTTTCTTGCCTTTCTGTAGTGCTATTATACCACTGTTTAAAACAAAGTGCAACTTTTTGTTAAAACAGTAGCATTTATGTGTTAAAACAGTAGCATTTATGTGTTAAAACGGTAGCACTAATGTGTTAAATCAGTAGCACTAATGTGTTAAAACGGTAGCACTTAAAACCCAAAAAGCCTTATATAACAGGCTTTTTCAGGTTTTTGCGCTTTTGCGTACTAATACCTATACCTATACATATTATTTTAGAAGAAGAAAGCAAGATAAAAAATATACGTTTGTGGTCTTACGATTCACGTTTGATTTGATTGCTACGGTAGCTTTCCTTCAAGGGGTATCTAAGGTAGGTATTAGAGAATCTTTTATTTTGAAGACAACTAGTATTTTACTTTTTCAAGCAAAACAAAAGGATAACCAAATCGTCTTACTCCCTTTAGATAAAAATTTAGATTTTTTATTGACAAAGATAGATTATCGTCGTAAAGTGCTACCAAAAAAACACATACTTTTACTGAAGTCACAAGTAGATTATCTATCTGCTAAGATCGAGATCATCTCTTTCAAATGCCCTATCTCTATCCCCATCTTCTAGTTCAAGATCCTTTCTCTGAATGATCTTCTCAGCAATCTCATCTCGCTCTTTATCTGTCAGATAATATTCTTGATCCAATAATTGAGATCTGTATTTGTTTCTATCTTCAATTACAGCCGTTAATTCTTTAGATAAGCTATCATTTTCTCTAAGTAGACCAGCCATTTCTTCTTTTAGTTTAGCAATTGTAGCCCTCAGGCGCTTTACAATTCCTAAACCAAGAATATGCTCTTTAAAATCCTCTAACAACTGCATCAACGGGCCAGAATTAGCCCTACGTGCCAAGTCGTCAAAGTCTTTTTCTGGAACCATTACGTAGCGTTGTTTTTCCTTGCCAAAGCCTTTTTCTTCGATTTTATAGTTGCGCTTGTCGTCGAGTGGCTTATCCGCGATCAGCTGCATCTTCAACATCGCATCGACCGTATCATCTTTGATCATTTCGAGGTCAAGTTCTTCAGATTTGCTAACAATCTCATCGTTATACTCCTTGATAATTCTAGCTTGCTTCCTCTTACTAGCCTTAAATGCTTCATCTCTTTTTCGGATCATTTCTTCTTGCTTTCGCAATCGCTCGTCTAGCTCGTGCATCTTTTCTTCATGAGCCTTTTCTTCGCGTTGCATTTTAACGATTTGATTTGATTTTCGATTCTCAATGTATTCCATCGCGTCTTTGTACTCGCGCATATCCTTGATATCATTCGTCTGACCAGCTTTTCGGTCAATTCCGATTTCATGTACAAATTCATGCAGACGATGAACTTCTGCATCTCTAAACGCTTTAAGCTGTTCCCTCCCAGATGGGCCGAAGCCTTCCTGTTCCAGAGCCTTTCTAAACGATGGTTGCACAGCAAGCCCATTTTTGTATCCAGTTGCTGTTGGAACCACGTTAAAGTGTGCGTGAGGGGCCCCAGATTCGTCCAGATGGACGATAGCATTGTAAATGGTCATATTATCGTGCCGTTCGTTAAAATCGATTACGTAGCGTTTCAGGGCCTCTCCCGCCTCTTGCTTTTCTTCAAAACTTAGTCTTTCCCAATCTGCCTTATTACCGACTGCAACAATGAATTCCCTCTGCAGGTCCAAATTTTTGGATTTTTGGACGTGTTTATAGTAGTCATCAATCTTGCGATCTTTTCTTTTTTGCTTTGTGTTGTAAGCATTCAGTGCGTCGTCAAATAGTTCGTGATAAACATCTTTGATATCACGTTTGAAAATCTGAATATTGTATTTCGATTTTTCGCGCTGAATGTGTTTATGAGCGTCGCTGTTAAACTCTTTTTCTGTTAGTTCGCGGTTATTGTGTCTTATATTCGTTTTTCTTGGGTTTGTTTTAAAAGATAATGTCATTGTTTTATTCATGATTTAAACCTACCTTTGAATAGCTACTCATAGTATGCCATTTTTTGTTAAAAAAAAAGACAAAACAGAAGAAAAAAACGCAACACTCAAAGAATTTAACTAGGCTAATAATCTAGTTAATAAAAATATGGATAGATATAGAGATCCATGTTTTGTCCATTTCGTGGGTTTATATATAAGTCCATGAAAAATACAAATAATGGTCTACATAGTTGTCCATGATTTGAGTAGAAAATGGACTATATATAGGACCATGAAAATATAGAATAATGGGATATATAGTAGACCACGAAATGATAAAATCATGGAACATGTATAAGTCCATTATTTATATAAAAGATGGACAACATATAGGCCCATTATTGGGCTTAAACGTGGGTCAGTATATAAAACCATTAACAAACTAAAAACGCTCAATTTAGCCCGAAAAGCGGGCTATGCCGCAGCGCTATCGCTATTCTGCGTCTATATTGTCGATTTAAAACAGACGTAAAAATCATAATCTACAGTCGGGATTTAGTGGGAGTTTCTGTTACTCTTTGGCAAAGAGTAACGTTTTTGCACCTTTGACATTGCTTCGCAACGTACAAAGGTAAAACGCTCTGCCGAGGGAGATGTATTACACCCCTCTTTGGTCTGTAAAGTTAAATCAAAAAATTTTTTTATATTCTTCCTGATATGATTTATATACCATGCTATTAAAAAAACACTTGTAAAAGAGACATTAATATTTTACACAAAGCTTTCCGTTTAGGTCATACTTAAAAATAAAAAAACAACATGACTTTTATATCATGTTGTCAGAACAAATACGAATTTTATTTTTTATTAAATTAATTTTTCTTTAAAAACTGATCCAAGTAATATTGAAAATAACTCTTTTTACCTGTAATCATTACTATACGACCTTCTAACCCATAACGGATTTTTTTAGCTTCCTGATTAGTCAATTTAGTTTCAGCTTCTACTTTAAAAAAGCTCCCTTTCTCAGTCTTGGTGGCAGATGTGTCAATAGAAGAGATTTTTGAAGTTAGATTTTGCTGTTTACTTATATTATCAATGGTAGTGAATCGAATCTGATCTCCAACCTTAATTTGAGCTATATCTTTTGAGGGAACATAAGCAGTTATCTTAACCTTCTTTTCTGTTGTTAGTAAAGGATACAATTGCGCAATGAGATTTCCTTCTGGAATAATTACAGAATTACTAGTTTCTGTATTCAAATGGACAATTCCATCTTCAGGAGCGACGATTTTACCTTTTTGAACAATATTAGTTTGCATATTTTTTCCTGTCTCAGCTTCTATAATTTTTTGATTGATATTACCTAATTCTTGTCCTACGCGAGAAAGTTGCTGAGACCGAAGAGATTCTAACTGACTAGCTAGGCTGCTTGAATATGCTTGCTGAGCGCCTGAACCTGCATATTGAACACGATAATTAGAAAGGTTGCTTTCCATTTGGGATATTTGAGAATCAATTTGTGCGATAGATTGACTTTTTAAGACATTGGAGTTATCGGAGCTAGACTGATTTTTATAATTTTGGTAGATGGAGTAACCAATATTTGAACTATCTAGTGTCGTATCATTTTGAATAGCAGATTTAGCTATTTGATAGTCTTCAATTTTCGATTGTACATCTGAAATGATATTTCCTAGTTCAGCTTGTGAATTAGAAGAAGCTGCATTTTGAGAAGCTATAGTAGCATTTTGTTGATTTGTATTTGAACGCAAACTTTGAGCTTGATTAAGATAGTCATAAAAAGTTTGTTGGTAACCAAAGTTATCTTTAGTAGGAAATTGATCATTCCCACTTTCTAAGCTTTTTTGTAGATACTCTAGCTGTTGTTTTTGATCACGTAACATATCTAATTGGCTAGCGTAGCTGGATTGTTGAACACTTTCTGCTCCATCTTGATATTGTATGAGAAGTTCGCCTTTTTTAACAGATTTATTTTCGCTTAATTTATTAGTAATAATAGTGTTGTTACTTGTAGATTGGATATTTACAATGATACGATTTGGCTCAATGGTAGCTCCACTTGAAATAGTAATTTCTTTCTTTGCAAAAATAGAAAATAGAAAGACAAAGACAAAAAGTAGTGTAGTTGGAATGATAACTCGACTGGAAAAATTATGGTAACGTAGGTTATAAAATTCAGCACTTTCTAATAATTCTTGATCCATGTTTCCTCTTTCTAACTATTTACTAGATTGGCATAAAAACCATTTTGGGACAACAATTCATTATGAGACCCCTGTTCTACAATATGTCCTTGATCTAAAACAACTACATGCTCAGCTCGTTCTGCAATAGTTAAACGATGAGCGATAAAAATGATTGTTTTGTCAAGATTCATAAGGTTGTCTACAATTTTTTTCTCAGTAAGAATATCTAAACTGCTAGTAGCCTCATCCAATATTAAGATAGGAGCATCAGTCAAGAGGGCTCGTGCCAAAGCAATTCGTTGACGTTGCCCCCCAGAAATCCCTGCACCATCTGAAGTTAGTTCTGTTTGATAATTAAGAGGCATTTTTTCAATGTCAGAACGTATTCCAGCTAGCTCAACAGCCTTCAAAATATCTTTTTGTGTCGTCCCTTCTTTTGCCCCTAAAAGTAAATTTTCTAAAATGCTTCCATTGAAGACATAGGGTTGCTGAGGTAAATAATTGATATAGCGTCTCAATGTGTGTTTGTTAATTTGGTTGAGATTTATATTCCCAATTGATATTTCTCCTTGACTAGGATCATAGAAGTTAACCATCATTTTAGCTAGAGTAGTTTTACCGGAACCAGAAATTCCTACAAATGCAATTTTAGAACCTTCGACAATATTTAGATTGATATCCGTAAGTATATTACGACCATAACCATATTGATAGCTAACATTCTTAAATGTTATGTCTCCTTTTATCAAGCTCATATCTTGTACAGTCTTCTTTTCGGCAAATTCCGACTTTACTAGATAGACTTCATTAAGTCGATTATTGGCTACTTGAGCTGTTTGTAATTTAGTTTGTAAGTTAATGATGTTTTCTAGAGGGTTTGTGAAGTAAACAAGTAAGGTGTTATAGGTGATTAGTTGCCCAAGGGTCATCTGATTGTTCATTACTAGTATTGCTCCCATCCAGAGAATAGCAACATTGAGTATTAATTGAGCAACTTTTTTTAAGGCTTTTTGTTGACTTTCTGCACGACTGTAGATGAAAGACTTTTTCAGATAAGAGACAAACTCTTTGTCAATTTTTTGGTAGCGAGAATTTTCGCTTGTCAGAGATTTTATGGTTTCAATTCCATTAATATCTTCGATAATAGAAGAAGATAGTATTGCATTGGTTTCCATGGTATCACGGTTCATTCGTTCGAATGGTTTCATGAAGGAAAAGATGATAACCGTATAGATCGGAAGTGCTAAAAGACTGATGAAAAATAAATATATATTTTGAGAAAATAACACTATAGATATTATAAATACGATTGAAACGTCTAGAAAAATTGACAGAATTGTACTAGCAAGAGCATCAATGATACTATTAGCATCTGTAAACCGAGAAACTATTTCGCCAGTTCGGCGTGTAGCAAAGAAAGACATCGGAAGATGAAATACATGCTTAATATAAGAAAGTATAACATCTATAGATAATCTTTGGCCTAATATCAAAAGGAGATAATCTTGAGCATAATTTAATATTTGTTGCAATATATATACTAATACTAAACCAATAGAGACTATCCCTAATGTACTTCTCATCTGGTCTGGAACATAAGTATCAATAATAGATTGTAAATAGTATGAACCAACAATGTTTATTAAAGTAACAAGTAAAGTAGCTAAAATAATATTTATAATCAACCTTTTTTGTCTGGTTAAAATTGGAATAAAAGATAATAGACCATTTTTTGCATCTTTATGAGGTTTATAATCTGGAGTAGGAGCAAGAAAAATAGCCACACCAGTCCATTCATTCTCAAAGTGTTCTCGAGACATTTTAATCATTTTGACAGATGGATCTGGATCAGCTATGTGTATAGTTTTTTTATCATGACCAGTGACTACGTAGTAATGCAGAAGGTTCTCATTTTTTTTTTACATGAACTATAAAAGGATAGGATATATCTTCTATATCAAACAATGACATATCTGCTCGTATAGCACGTGTTTCAAATCCTAGTTCTTTACTTACTCTAACTAATCCTAAAGCAGTAGTCCCTTCTGTCGTAGTCTTCGCCAACTCACGTAGGTGAGCAATCGAGTAATAGGATCCGTAGACACTAAATATCATGGCTAGAGAGGCAACCCCACAATCCATCTGATCTACTTGAGGACGGTAGTGTTGTCGACGGAATTTCATAATTTTCTCCTTTTCAAAAAAATTAAAATTGTATATAGTATATTTTATTTTTTATTGAATTTCAATATTTTATTTTTAGTGATGTAGTGAAAAAACCACTTGTAATAAATTTTATTTGTTAAGTATAAAAAAATGAAGTAATCATCCATCTAAAACAATGAATTTTTCTTCATGGTCAAATCGTAAAAAATATACAAAGTTTCAAATTGAAAAAGAGCAATTTTCGATAAAGAAAAGATTGTCAAAAATAGTTAAGCTTAGTCAATCTTCTGAGTTAAATAATAAAATAAATACAGATCCTGATGGATTTCCATCAGTTTGGCTCGGGATTGACTTGTTAATGTTTGGAGATATTGTAAAAATCCTCGATATTATGAGTGAATCTAATTTGGAATCAATATCCTCATACTATAAATGTAGCAACGAAGAACTTGTTGCATGGATGAAATGTCTTAATTTTATAAGGAATATATGTGCTCACAATTCGAATCTAGTTGATATAAAGTTAACAACTAAACCTAAAACCCGTAAATATTGGAATCGATATCTATATATTATTGAGAGCACTAAGAACGATACGATTATAAAAAAACCGACCAATCGACTTTCCGTTGTAATAATAATAATTGTCGAACTTGTAAATCAAATAAATCCCAAATATAATTGGCATGATATTCAAAAAAGTATACGGAATCTTTGTAAAAATAACGATGAGCGTGCTCTATTATTAGGATTCAACTCTTTAGAATCTGCTAAAAATATAACATCATCTATTAAAGATAAAAAAGCTTAGTTTATAGTAAGCTTTTTTAGTATCTTTTATTTAATCTGAGATATAACACAGTTCTATTTTTCTGTATCGATTACGAATAGAAAAGGAGAATGATATAATGCTAACCTATGATGAATTTAAAGAGGCTATGGACAATGGTTTTGTTAAAGGTGATACTGTCCAGATTGTCCGAAAGAATGGTAAGATCCATGACTACGTTTTAGACGGTGAACAAGTTGAGCCACACGAAATATTAAGTTTAGAAAAAGTATCGGATATAATAAAGGAGTTAGCAGACGAGTTAGGCGTTAGTAAGACATATATAGAAAAAATCATACGAGTAGTCAATATTCATTCAGAACTACTAAAAAAAAGAATAGATTATTTTTAAATATTAAACAACAGGAAATAATAAAAAACTATTTAGATAAACCACAAACAGTAAAGGAGCACGCCTGGAAAGTGTGTATACGTCACAAGCGTATCGGGGGTTCGAATCCCCTCTTCTCCTCTATAAATTCACATTCTTAAAAATAAAAAAACATTAATTATAAAAATTAATGTTTTTTTATTTTTATCTATCCTGGAAATTTAGCAAGAGCTACATCTTTTCCTAAATCTTCTTCAATTCGCAAGAATTGATTATATTTTTCAACCCGTTCACTTCGAGCCATTGAACCTGTTTTTATCTGACCAGCATGCATGGCTACGGCAAAATCGGCAATGTAGCTATCAACTGTTTCACCTGAACGGTGAGAAATCATTGTCTTATAGCCTGCTTTTCTCGCTAAACTAATGGCTTCAATCGCTTCAGTTACTGTTCCGATTTGATTAAGTTTAATCAAAATAGCATTTGCTACGTCCTTTTTAATTCCTTCTTTGAAAATTTGGGGATTTGTCACAAAAATATCATCACCTACTAATTGAATTTTTTGACCTTGAGCTTTCGTTTGAGCTGCAAAGCCCTCCCAGTCATGTTCAGAAAATCCATCTTCAATGGAAATAAGTGCTGGATATTTTTCAACTAAATTTTCAT
>NZ_JASHEI010000015.1:0-21322 GCF_047463195.1 Streptococcus parasanguinis | reverse complement strand
TTGTAAACTATATTGACTATTACAACAACAAACGAATTAAGGTAAAACTAAAAGGACTTAGTCCTGTGCAATACAGGACTAAATCCTTAACTTAAATTATTTGTCTAACTTTTTGGGGTCAGTACAATCGTTTCAAGCCTTGTTTTTATTTTTAAAGACAAAGAGTTTACTAAAGACATAATTGAGGACTACAATGGCCACTTGTGCAAAGAGGGTTTCGATTAGATTGATCTGGCTCTTGTTATTGTGGACGAATTGACCGATAATTCCTGGGAACTGCTTGACAAAAATCTCAGTCAAGGCCATGTCCAGTATAAAGGTCCCAGATCGCGCAATTGCAAATCGGATCAAGCGCTGAAACCAGCCCTTTCTTTCTTGTTTAAAGACAATGGTATCATTGGTTGCAAAGGCAAAGAGGATCCCGGCAATGTTTCCAATTGCGGTCGCTAATCGTTCATCACGAGACACTTGATAGATGAAGAGGCGGGTTCCAACGGAAACAATGGTTGTGGCAACCCCAAAAAAGAGATAGGATAAAATCTCATTATCAAAAAATTTTTTAATTAGTGTTTTCATAAATTCAGTCTACCATAAAACCTTAAAATATGCTATACTTGAAAGGTTGAAGAAATCAAACCTTCAACCCTTGGTGCTTAAGATCCTTTCGCCAAGCATATTACACGCGGAAAAACCGCTAAAGGAGAATAAATGAAACAGTTAACTGCTCGTGATATGGCACAAATTGCCATTGTTGCTGCGATTTATATCGTATTGACCATTACCCCACCTCTCAACGCTATGGCCTACTATGGCTATCAATTCCGTGTTTCGGAAATGATGAATTTCTTAGCTTTTTACAATAAGAAGTACTTGATTGCGGTGACGCTTGGTTGTATGATTGCTAACTTATTTAGTTTTGGATGGATCGATGTCTTTGTCGGTGGAGGTTCAACCTTTGTCTTCTTAGGACTTGGACTCATTCTATTTGGTCGATTCAAAAACAAGTTCTTGTTTGACGGTCTTATTCGCTTGGACCATTTCTTGTTTGCGATTTTCTTTTCCATCTCCATGTTTACGATTGCCTTGGAACTATACTACCTTCAAGGCCAACCATTCTTCTATAACTGGTTGACTATGGGATTGGGTGAATTCGCATCCTTGATTTTTGGAGCGATTGTGATCAATCAACTTTCTAAACGGATCGATTTTACAAAATAAGAAAAGGGAGCTTTGGCTCCTTTTTTTAATGCTAAGAATGCAGTAAATTCAAGGCTAAATTAAGATTTTATGATAAAATAAGAACATGAAAACCAGAATGAAAGAATTAGTGGAATTACTCAATCGATATGCTTACGAGTATTACACAAAAGACGCTCCATCTGTTTCAGATAGTGAATATGATCAATTATATCGGGAGTTGGTGGAACTAGAAACCGCTCATCCTGATGAGATCTTACCAGAGAGTCCAACTCACCGTGTAGGTGGGGTGGTTTTAAAAGGTTTTACCAAATACCAGCACCAGTATCCCCTTTATAGTTTGCAGGATGCTTTTTCGCGTGAAGAATTAGAAGCCTTTGATCAGCGTGTCCGTAAGGAATTTCCTTCTATCAGCTATGTATGTGAGCTGAAAATCGATGGCTTGTCCATTTCCCTCACCTATGAAAATGGTGTCCTTGTAACAGGAGCGACACGTGGGGATGGTTCTGTCGGTGAGGATATTACAGAGAACCTCAAGCGGGTCAAGGATATTCCTTTGGTGTTACCAGAGCCAGTGAACATTACAGTTCGAGGCGAGTGCTACATGCCACGGGCTTCCTTTGATCGGGTCAATCAGATCCGTCAAGAAAACGGCGAGCCGGAGTTTGCTAATCCACGGAATGCTGCTGCAGGAACGCTTCGCCAATTGGATACGAAAATCGTGGCCAAGCGAAATCTCGCAACCTTCTTGTATCAAGAAGTGAGTCCGACGGATCAAAGCAGTCAGGAAGGCGTGCTTCAGAAATTAGCCCGCTTAGGGTTTGTCGTGAACCAAGAGCGAGTGCTGGCTGAGGATATGGAGCAAATTTGGGACTTCATCCAAAAAGTAGCTCAGCTTCGAGAGGATCTTCCCTACGATATCGATGGGATCGTCATCAAGGTCAATGATCTAGCTGTTCAAGAAGAACTAGGCTTTACCGTAAAAGCTCCTAAATGGGCTGTCGCCTATAAGTTTCCAGCTGAAGAAAAAGAAGCGAAAATCTTATCAGTGGATTGGACCGTTGGACGAACCGGTGTTGTGACGCCAACTGCCAATTTAACTCCAGTCCAGCTAGCCGGAACCACTGTTAGCAGGGCAACCTTGCACAATGTGGACTATATTGCTGAAAAGGATATTCATCAGGATGATACCGTCATCGTCTACAAGGCGGGTGATATCATTCCTGCGGTCTTGCGTGTTGTCAAAGATAAGCGAGTCTCTGATCAAGCATTAGCCGTTCCAACTCATTGTCCGAGCTGCCAGAGTGAGTTGCTTCATTTTGAGGATGAGGTAGCCCTTCGCTGTATCAATCCGCTCTGTCCAGCACAGATTAAGGAAGGATTGAACCACTTTGCCAGTCGGGATGCTATGAATATCACTGGCTTGGGTCCAGCTGTTGTGGAGAAACTCTTCGCAGCTCAGTTGGTAGAGGATGTAGCTGGGATCTATCGTCTTACAGTCGATGATCTATTGACCTTGGAAGGCTTTAAAGAAAAATCTGCTGAAAAACTCTATGAAGCCATTCAAGCTTCAAAAGAGAATTCAGCTGAGAAATTACTCTTTGGTTTGGGGATCCGCCATGTCGGTAGCAAGGTTAGTCAAATCTTGCTCCAAGAATTCCATGACCTCGATCAATTGGCTACAACTGATCCAGAACGAATTGCCAGCATTGACAGTCTCGGTATGGTCGTGGCTGAAAGCCTCAAGCGTTATTTCGCGCAAGAAGGATCCAAGCGCCTATTGCAAGAGCTTAAAGAAGCTGGCGTCAATCTGGCTTATCTTGGTGAGAAAGTCGCTGCTGATGCAGCCCTATCAGGAATGACAGTCGTTTTGACTGGGAAGCTAGAACGCCTCACACGTTCAGAAGCCAAGGCAAAATTAGAAAGTCTAGGAGCTAAGGTAACTGGTTCTGTTTCTAAAAAAACAGATTTGGTCGTAGCAGGTAGTGACGCTGGTAGCAAATTAACCAAAGCACAAGAATTAGGAATCCAGGTAGAAGATGAGGCCTGGCTTGAAAGTTTATAGAGGATCTTTATGGTAGAACGAATCAAAAAAGCCCGTTTAATTTATAATCCGACCTCTGGGCAAGAAATTATCAAGAAAAATATTGCGGAAGTCTTAGACGTATTGGAAGACGTGGGCTATGAAACCAGCGCCTATCAAACGACTCCAGAACCATTTTCTGCCCAAAATGAAGCAGAAAGAGCCGCTAAAGCCGGTTTTGATTTAATCATTGCCGCTGGTGGAGATGGTACGATTAACGAAGTGGTCAATGGGGTTGCAGGACTTGAACATCGTCCGCAGATGGCCTTCATCCCGACCGGTACCACCAATGACTATGCGCGTGCCTTGAAGATCCCGATGGGCGATCCTGTGGCGGCTGCTCGCATTATTGAAAAAAATCAAACCATTCAGATGGATATTGGTCGTGCCTATGGTAGTAAGTATTTCATCAATATTGCTGCAGCAGGAACCATGACAGAATTGACCTTCAGTGTTCCAAGTAGTGTTAAATCTCGCTTGGGTTACTTTGCCTATGTGGCAGAAGCTGCTAAAATGTTGCCACGAAACAAGGCTCGAAAGGTGCGGATTGAGCACGACAATGGTGTCTTTGAAGGGCCAGCGTCTATGATTTTTGTAGCCTTGACCAACTCGATTGCTGGTTTTGAAAGTGTCGCGCCAGATGCTAAGCTTGATGATGGGAACTTTACCTTGATTATCGTAAAAACTGCTAAGCTCTTTAACATGTTGTCCCTGATGATTCAGGCCATTAATGGAGGCAAGCATGTGCACGATGAAAATGTAGAATATCTCAAGACCAAGAAGTTGACGATCGAAATGCTAGGGAAAAATGCTCAACCATTCCGCATCAATCTAGATGGGGAATACGGGGGAGATACGCCGGTTGAATTGGAAGTCTTCCATAATCACTTGGAATTCTTTGCAAATATTGATGAAATCAACAACGATGCTTTGGTTCACCCATCTGAAGAGTAAAAACAATAGTTGGAGTCATGTACGTGTTTTACAAGCGGATGGTTCCTTCGGTATTAAATTGGAAATAGGAAAATGTTATGCGACAATACCATGTAAAGCTTCATTTTCATAAGCAAAAAGGAAATTATTTTGCCTATGATATGTGGCAGTGGCAGGATCAAGTAGAAGGAAAATCAGTCTCTTTCTCCAAGTTGGATTATTTTGGAGTAGAGGGAAATCTGGTATACGAGAGTGAGGATACCTTGAACCGGGGCCATGTCCTGGTTAAAGAAGGGGATTGGCTCACTAAGACCCGGGACTTTGAAATCGAACTTTTACCAGAAGGGCATGTTCGAGAAGTGTGGATTCTTGATGGAGACGATACAGTCTATTATTCTTTGCAAGCTGCTTTGACGAGTCATGCATACAGCCATCGTCAGCCTCATGCCTATGATATGGCGATGCACCCTAGAGAGTTTGATGCTAAATGGGCGTATCAAGGCTGGCTCGGTCATCGGGAGGAAGAAGGGGAGCATTGCTTTAAACTATGGGCACCAACGGCTAAGAAAGTTGAATTGTTGCTTTATCAATCAACTGAGCTGGATGCACCTGTTTGGAAGAGTATTCCGATGACGCGTGGCAAACAAGAGTCTAGCTACCACCCAGAAAATACCCATGGTGTTTGGATTTTAGATTTTCTAGGAAATTTAAGTGGCATGGCCTATCAATATCGTGTGCATTTTGAACACCATACTCAAGTAACGCGCGATCCTTATAGTATTGCAACGACAGCGGACGGGATGCGCTCTGCCATTCTTTCAAGAGCAGATCGTCAGTTTGATTGGGGTCCTAAAAAAGGAGCCGATGCGACTCCTTGGCGTTTGGACAATCCTTGTCAAGCAGTGATTTATGAGATGCACCTTCGGGATTTGACCAAGTCACCGACATCAGGTGTAGACGAAGTCCTGCGTGGAACCTATCTGGGGGCTTGCCAAGAAGGAACCGTCAATAGCCATGGCGATGCAACTGCCTTTGATTATATCCGTCAGTTAGGGGTCAATGTCGTGCAACTGCAGCCGATTTCTGATCGCTTTAAACAGTACGACGATGAAGGCCAGGTGACCTACAATTGGGGCTACGACGTTCAGAATTATTCTGCACCAGAAACTAGCTTTTCAACGGATCCATCCAATCCGAAACAAACCATGAAAGAGCTCAAAACCATGATCCGGGCTTATCATGAGGCAGGAATTTCTGTGGTCTTGGATGTGGTCTACAATCATATCTATTCGACCGAACATGGTCCTTTCCAAAATACAGTGCCCGATTATTATTACCGGATGGAGCCAGATGGTCGCTTCCAAAATGGAACAGGTGTTGGGAATGAAACGGCTAGTGAGCATGAAATGTACCGCAAGTACATGATTGATTCCCTCACGCATTGGGTCAAAGAGTACCAGATCGATGGCTTCCGCTTTGATTTGATGGGGATTCACGATGTAAGGACAATGAATGCTATTCGGGAGGCAATGGACGCTCTGGATCCTCGGATTCTTCTTTACGGAGAAGGTTGGGACATGGGAACAGGTCTCGCCCCAGAGGACAAGGCTAAGAAGGACAATGCAGCGCAATTGCCAAGAATTGGATTCTTTAATGATACGGAGCGCGATGCCATTAAAGGGGCTGAGGTTTATGGTTCCATCAAACGTGGCTTTGTCAGCCGAAAATCGACGGAGAATATCGTTGCCCGTGCTGTTCTAGGTAGTGCAGAGCTTGGCAATTATTTAAGTCCCAATCAGGTCTTGAATTATGTGGAGGCTCATGATAATTATAATCTCTATGACTTGCTTCAGACCCTTCATCCGAATGTAGAAGTAGCAGGATTGGTCAAGCGCTCAGAGTTGGCTACGGCCATGAATCTGCTCTTTCAGGGCATGGCCTTCATGCAATTGGGTCAAGAGTTTATGCGGACCAAATTGGTAGCGACAGGTCCTGATGGAGAAATCACACCTTTGGATCGTGAACGGGCCATGAATTCCTACAATGCTCCAGATTTTGTGAATCAGGTCAACTGGGATCTGGTCAGTCAGAACAAGGAATCAATTGCCTATATCCGAAGCTTGATCGCCTTGAAGACAAGTCTTCCTGTCTTAGGGCTTGAAAGCTATGATAAAATCTACCAACAAGTCTTTATTCAATCTGCAACTGATACCAGTGGCCTTGTCATCTATGAATTAACAGGAGACAAGAAGTACTTGGTCATCTTCAACGCCAGCGGACTTCCTTACTACCTCCAAAATTCAAATAAATTGAAATTGATGGTTGGGAATAGTCGTCATAAACGACCATTCTACGTGGAGAATTTAACAGCTTCTGTTTTTGAAGTCCTAGACTAAGTTCTTTTTAAAGAAATCATAAAATCCCTGAGTTTTTAAACTCAGGGATTCTTTTTATTTAGAAGAACTGCTACTGGTCTCTGTTGAGGAAGAACTATCGTCTTCTGGGTGCAATTCTTTATAAGTTGGTGCTTTGAAGAGATCAACGGTGGACTGGTTGCCACGTTGGTTATAAAGGCTGGTTGATTTGTCACCTTTTTCCTTTTCAATCTTCTTCAATGCCTTGAAGGAATTGGTGTAGGAATAATCTTCTGGATTGACTTTTCCAAGATCATTGCCCTTGAAGAAGCGAAGGAGGTCACCGGTCTGGATGCTATCGCTAATCTTCAATTGAAGGTTAGCAGCTTCCCTGATCTTGTCCAGTTCTTCCTTGGTTTTTTCATCAGGATTAGTGATTTCCTCACCTGTTTTTGTGTAATAGGTCCGGCCACTATAGCTCGTATACTCAGGAGTTACAAAGTAGTTAGCGGAGCGGAAGGCTACGATTTGATCATGTTCTGGTGAGAGCATATCTTGACCAACTTGGAGAAATTTGTTGGACTCAATGCCCAGCAAATGTTCTAAGGTTGGGAGCATATCGATCTCACCACCATAGGTATCAATGATGCCACCCTTATCCATACCTGGAACGACTACCATATAAGGTACGCGTTGCAACATGGCATTGTCATAGCTTGACCACGTTTCAGAGTTCTTACCAAGTAGAGGAGCAAGAGCTGGGTTACGAGAGTTTGAAATTCCGTAGTGGTCCCCATAGAGAACGATGATGGAATTTTTGTAAAGACCAGATTCTTTCAGGTAATCAAAGAAGGCTTTGATCGAAGAATCTAGGTAGTTAGCGGTCGCAAAATAGCCATTGATGGTTTCGTCTTGTGTCTTAGCAAGAGGGAAGCCAAGATCATCTCCTGACAAGCTAGTCGTATAAGGGTAGTGGTTGGAAACCGTAATGAACTTCGTATAGAAAGGCTGTTGCAATCTCTCGAGGTATTTGATGGAATCTTTGAGCATGTATTTGTCATTGAGACCATACTGGAAGGAGTTGCTGCTGTTTTGTTTGGTGAAGTAGCTGGCATCAAAGAAGTAATTGTAGCCCCATTGTTTATAGGCAGTATTTCGGTTCCAGAAACTTCCAGCATTCCCGTGGAAAACAGCGCTAGAGTTGTAACCATTTTTCGAAAGAATAAATGGTGCGGCCTGTTGGGTATTGGTTCCACCATAGTTCACCATAAAGGAACCTTGGTTGAGTCCAAAGAGCCCAGTTTCAATCATGGTCTCAGCATCAGACGTTTTCCCTGCCTTGACTTGGTTAAAGACATTCGAAAAGGCAAAGGTTTCCTTCGAATGATAGAGGGAATTTAAGAAAGGCGTCACTTCATATTCTTTATCGTCTACTTTCAACTTGTAATCGATCAAGAATTGTTGGAAACTTTCCAAGTGAATGTAGATGACATTACGGCCTTTGGCCATTCCGAAGTATTCAGGATTAGCTTTGGCATAATGCTGTTGGATATATTCTTCAACCGGTTTTAGATCTGCCTCAGATGCTTTGGAACGCTCTTTGTTTGCAACATAAGTTTGATTAGCGCTGTATCCTAGAAAAGCAGGAAGACCCAAGGCACGAACAACATAGTAGTTTGAGAACCCACGAGTCAGGAGCTCAGGTCGGTCAATTTCTGCGAGGAAAAGGTTGGCCGAAAAGAGCATGGCCGATAAAGAGGTAACCGCAAAACTAGCTCGTTTATTGAAGGGACGATTGTCCATTCGAATCCATTTCTTAAAGAAGAAGAAAGCTAGAATAGGGAAATCTAGAATGTAGATCACATCCCAAGGGCGGAACAATTCTAAAGCAGCAGCTCCGAGGCCAGCAGAAACCTTGCTGGAAGCCAACATGGTATTGACCGTTACGAAGTCTGTAAATTCTCGATAATAGATGGAGTTAGAAATCAACCAAATAAATAAGAGAAGGTAGATCCCAAAGGCCAAACTATAAAAGAGCTTGGTTCGTTTGATATAGAGTGCTAGACCGATGAAGAGCAAACTGATCGGCAGTGGGTTGATCACTGCTAGAAAAATCTGATAGGGTCCTTGAATGTCTAAATTAAAATCAACTGAATAGGCCCACATGGTTTTGAACCAGTAGAGCAACAGAAGGGTCAAGACAAATCCTAGTCTGGTACTCATGAAATTGAGTATCGAATTCGTAATTTTTTTCACAAAATGTTACTTCCTTGTCTTATTTCCTAAAAATTTTCATATACAAGTATACCACAATTTTATGTAGAAAGAAAAAAATGACTGTAAAGGAGAGGAAAGAAATAGGAAAGATCCGGCATTTTATATCATTTGAAGCTAAATGATGAGAACTAGGATAAAATGGTAAAAAAAGTTCCAGTAAATAAAGCCTCTCTTTGTGAAAACTGCAGACTTTTGCTATAATAGAGGGTATGAAAAAACTCACGGTCAGTCGCCAAGTCGCAACAAAAATTAAACAAGGACAATCTCTTCTTGAAAAGCAAGATTTTGACTCACTTCCCGCTTTTGATCAAGCGGTTCAATTGCTTTCAGGAGATGGACAATCCCTCGGGGTCGGATACTTATCTGAACAAAATAAAGGGATTGGATGGTTTGTTTCACAAGAGTTGGTCGCTTTTGATCAAGACTTTTTTAAAAAGCTTTTCGTCAAAGCTAAGCAATACCGTCGTTCTTATTATGCGGATGAAACGACGACAGCCTTTCGTCTCTTTAACCAAGAGGGAGATGGTTTTGGTGGTTTCACGGTTGACTTATATGGTGAGTTTGTTGTCTTTTCTTGGTACAATCCCTTCGTATTTCAGATCAAGGAAACCATTCTAGAGGCTTTTCAAGAAGCTTTTCCAGAAGTCCGAGGCGGCTATGAAAAGATTCGCTTTAAAGGCTTGGACTATGAATCGGCTCATGTCTATGGAGAAGAAGCTCCGCAAGAATTTTTGATTCTTGAGAATGGGGTCTCTTACCAAGTCTTTCTCAATGATGGCTTGATGACGGGGATCTTTTTGGACCAGCATGAAGTCCGAGGAAGTTTAGTTGAGGGGCTTGCTGCTGGTAAGTCCTTGCTCAATATGTTCTCTTATACAGCTGCTTTTTCTGTTGCAGCTGCCATGGGTGGAGCAGTTGAGACAACATCGGTCGATCTGGCTAAGAGAAGTAGAGAATTATCAGAAGCGCATTTTGTGGCAAATGGCTTGGCGCTGGATGCTCATCGTTTTGTCGTGATGGATGTCTTTGACTATTACAAATATGCCAAACGCCATGACCTAAGCTATGATGTGATCGTGCTCGATCCGCCTAGCTTTGCGCGGAATAAAAAACGGACATTTTCAGTCGCTAAAGATTATCATCGATTGGTCAGCGAGGCTCTTGAGATTTTAAATCCAGGTGGGACCTTGATTCTCAGTACCAATGCGGCAAATGTGACCAAAGATAAATTTAAAAAACAAATCGAAAAGGGATTTCAAGGCCGTAAGCATCGCTATCTAGCGGAATACGGACTTCCGGGAGATTTTCGATGGAACAAGAAAGAAGAAAGTAGTAATTACTTAAAAGTATTTACGATTAGGGTGGATGTATGAAGTTAGTTGTTTCGATTATGCCTCGCTCCTTAGAAGAGGCGCAACAACTAGATAGTTCGCGTTACGAGGATGCAGATGTTATTGAGTGGCGTGCGGACTTTTTAGAAAAAAGCGAGATCTTAACCGTCGCTCCTGCAGTTTTTGAGAAATTTGCTGGACGCGAGATTTTATTCACCTTGCGGACTCGAGCTGAAGGTGGAGAGATGGAGCTGACCAACGAGGAATATGTTGGAATCCTGAAAGATATTCAATCCATCTATCATCCGGATTATATCGATTTCGAGTATTATAGTCACCGTGAAGTCTTTGAAGAGATGTTGGAATTTTCAAATCTTGTTCTCAGCTACCATAACTTCCAAGAAACTCCGGAAAATATGATGGAGATCTTATCGGAATTGACCAGCTTTTCTCCAAAATTAGTCAAAGTATCTGTCATGGCCCACAATGAACAAGATGTTCTTGACTTGATGAATTATACGCGTGGTTTCAAGACACTGAACCCTGAGCAAGAATATGTAACGATTTCCATGGGCAAAGTCGGGAAGATTTCGCGCTTGACAGCTGATTTGACAGGTTCTTCCTGGTCTTATGCTAGAGTCGGAGATGAAAGTGCCCCAGGTCAAATTCCTCTTGAAAATATGAGAAGAATTCGGGAGTTATTGAATGAAGATTGACGGATATACTCGGATGGCAGCGGTCATTGCCCATCCCATTCGTCATAGTATCTCTCCTTTCATTCATAATCTAGCCTATGAATTAACAGCGACCAATGCTGCTTATCTAGCTTGGGATATTGCTGAAGAAGACTTAGAAAGCACCATCAGCCAAATTCGTAAGTTGGATATGATTGGAGCCAATATCTCCATGCCCTATAAGCAGAAGGTCTTTCCTTATCTAGATGAAGTGGATGAGATGGCCCTAAAGATCGGCTCTGTCAATACCATTGTTCACCGTGCTGGCAAGCTTAAAGGTTATAATACGGATGGAATTGGTTTCTTTCGTAGTTTACCTCCTGCTTTCTCTATTAAGGGAAAAACAATGGTTCTCCTAGGTGCAGGTGGTGCAGCTTTAGCGATTATTGCACAGGCCATTCATCTAGGTGTGAAACGTATCCTTGTCTTTGTGAGAGAGGAGAGATTGGTTCATTATCGTTCCAAGGTTCAGTTGCTAGAAGATGCCTTTGATTTCTTGATAGAATTGTATGCGATTGAGAAAAATGAAGACGTTCAAAGCTCCTTTAATCAAGCCGATCTCATCTTAAATGCCACTGGTGTAGGCATGGATGGTCATTCTCTTCCGATAGCGAGTTACTTGACCTTTCCCCTACATGCCTTAATCGTAGAGATGGCCTACTATCCGGCAGTGACCCCCTTTCTGCAATTAGCAGTGAATCAAGGAAACCAGAGGGTAAATGGGCTGGGAATGCTCTTTTATCAAGCTGAAGCAGCCTTTGAATTAATGACTGGGAAAGTATTTCCTACAGAGTCTGTATGGGAAGCATTGACAACAGAATATCGCCAATTTGTATGTGACTAAGAGAGGGGTTTACCTTTTCCTATTGAAAAAGCTTTATGAGATTAGAACAAGACCTGATTTTTTAAAAAACAGTCTTGCTCTAGTCTCTTTTTTATTTTGATTGAGACATGTGCCCTATTTCATGATAAGATAGAATCAAAGAAAAACGTGAAGGAGATTCCTATGAACGTATCGGTACCTATTCCAGGACATTCCTATGATATTGTGATTGAAAGAGGTGTTCTCAACCAGGTTGGAGACTGGTTGCGCACTCTTTGGGGCGATAAAAAAGTCGCCATTATTTCCGATAACCGCGTGGCTAAGCTATATGCCTCTATCGTAGAGAAGAGCCTTGAGAAAGCTGGTTTTCAAGTGGTGCGCTTTGAGTTTCTTCAAGGGGAAGCCAGTAAGAATCTAACCACTGTTTCAAAAGTTTATGACTTTCTAGCTACCCAGGGCATGACGCGCAGTGATGGAATCGTTGCTCTTGGGGGTGGCGTAGTTGGTGATTTGGCTGGTTTTGCTGCCTCGACCTATATGCGGGGAATTTCCTTTGTTCAGATCCCGACTAGCTTGACCGCTCAGGTGGATTCTTCTATCGGGGGAAAGACGGGAGTCAACACAACACTTGCTAAAAACATGGTAGGGACCTTTGCTCAACCAGATGGTGTGTTTATTGATCCTGAAGTGTTGAGCACGTTGGGGCAACGTGAATTGATCGAGGGGATGGGCGAAGTCATCAAGTACGGTCTCATCCAAGATACTGAACTTTGGGAAGAATTGGAAGGCATGGATGGTTCTGTGGAGAGTATTTTAGAGCATGCAGAGAGCATCATTTCTCATTCTTGCCTGGTGAAGCGAGACCATGTGGTGGCAGATGAGTTGGACAATGGTATTCGACTGTATCTCAATTTTGGTCATACCATCGGGCATGCCATTGAAGCGACAGCTGGTTATGGACAGGTTATGCATGGGGAAGCCGTTAGTATGGGCATGGTGCAGCTCTCCCAAGTTGCAGAAGAAAAGGGCCTGATGCCAAAGGGAATCGCTCAAAAAATCGAAGAAATGTGCCGGAAATTTGGCCTTCCGGTGACCTATGAGAACTGGGATAAAGAAGCCCTTTATCAAGCCTTGACTCATGACAAAAAAGCGCGTGGGACCAGCTTGAAATTGGTGATTGTTCCAGAGTTGGGGCAAGCAGCGATTCATCAAATCCCTCTTCAAGAAATGAAGGACTTTTTAGAAAGAAAGGAATAAGGTCGTATGAGATATTTAACAGCAGGAGAGTCCCATGGACCTCGACTAACAGCCATCATCGAGGGGGTTCCGGCAGGCCTTCCTTTATCTGAAGAGGATATTAATAAAGAGCTCAAACGTCGACAAGGTGGCTATGGTCGCGGTGCTCGGATGAAAATCGAGAGTGACCGTGTCGAGATCACATCAGGGGTCCGTCATGGCTTGACCATGGGAGGCCCGATTACTCTGAACGTGACCAATCTGGATCACCAAAAATGGCTGGAGATCATGAATGTAGCACCGGTCGAAGAGAAAAAGAAAAATCTACGTAAGATCACCAAGCCACGTCCTGGTCATGCCGACCTAGTCGGAGGGATGAAATACCGTTTTGATGATCTCCGTAACTCCTTAGAGCGTTCTTCTGCTCGTGAGACGACCATGCGTGTAGCCGTTGGTGCAGTTGCTAAACGGATTTTAGAAGAAATCGGCGTTGAAGTGGCCAGCCACATTGTTAATTTTGGGGGAATCGAGATTGCAATTCCCGAGAATCTAACCGTTTCAGAAATCAAGGAAAAGGCAGCGAAGTCGGAAGTTTCGATCGTTGTGCCAGAACAAGAAGAAGCTGTTAAGGCCTACATTGACCAAGTGAAAAAAGATGGTGATACCATCGGGGGAATTGTGGAAACCTTGGTTGGCGGTGTGCCTGTTGGACTAGGATCCTATGTGCAATGGGACAAGAAATTGGATGCCAAAATCGCTCAAGGGGTGGTCTCTATCAATGCCTTTAAGGGAGTGGAGTTTGGCCTTGGTTTTGACGCAGGTCGCCTAAAAGGTAGTCAAGTCATGGATGAAATCATCTGGTCTCAGGACACTGGCTATACCCGTCGCACCAATAATCTTGGTGGTTTTGAAGGGGGCATGACCAATGGTGAGCCCATTCTGGTTCGTGGTGTCATGAAGCCTATTCCGACCCTCTACAAACCCTTGATGAGTGTGGATATTGAAACTCATGAGCCATATAAGGCAACGGTTGAGCGCAGCGACCCAACGGCTCTACCAGCTGCAGGTGTGGTAATGGAAGCAGTGGTCGCAACAGTCCTTGCTACAGAAGTGCTTGAAAAATTCTCTTCCGATAACTTGGAAGAATTGAAAGAAGCCGTTGCCAAGCACCGGGATTTTACGAAGAATTTTTAAGAGAAAGAGTTTTCCTTTGGAGAAGAAAGTTGTTTATATTGCAGGCTTGGGCTTGATTGGGGCATCCCTCGCGCTAGGGATAAAGAGAGCCCACCCAAACGTGACGATTCTTGGTTATAATCGTAGTGAAGTCTCTCGAACCATCGCTCTTGAAAGAGGAATGGTGGATCAGGTGACGGATGATTTCGCAGCCTTTGCCCCTTTAGCAGATATCATTATTTTGGCCCTTCCCATCAAGCAAACCAAGTCTTACTTAGAAACCTTAGCTAGCTTGCATTTGAAAGACCGGGTACTGGTGACAGATGCAGGCTCTACCAAGGCAGAAATTGTCGCACAAGCTGAAAAAGTGTTTACAGATAAGGATGTACGCTTTGTGGGAGGCCACCCCATGGCTGGTAGTCATAAGACAGGTGCTGCAGCAGCAGATGCCACCTTATTTGAGAATGCTTATTATATTTTTACCCCTTCCAGCTTGACGACAGGGGGTGCCATGGAAGAGTTGAAAGAGCTTCTGAGTGGATTGGGATCTCGATTTATTGAAATCGACGCCGAGGAACACGATCGGGTGACTTCCCAGATCAGCCATTTTCCTCATATTTTAGCCTCGACTCTGGTCGAGCAGGCTGTAGCTTATGGGGAAGAGCATGAAATGACCCGTCGTTTTGCGGCTGGTGGCTTTCGGGATATGACACGGATTGCGGAAAGTGAGCCAGGCATGTGGACCTCTATTCTCATGTCCAACCCTCAAGCGATATTAGAGCGGATTGCAGATTTCAAAGATCGTTTGGATCAAGTGGCTGAGACCATTCAAGCAGATAACGAAGAGGCCATTTGGTCATTTTTCCAAAAAGGGCGGAAGCACCGAAAAGAAATGCAAATCCATCAGCGTGCTGGACGCGATAGTGCCTATGATCTCTTTATCGATGTCCCCGATAAGGAAGGTGTGATCCTCGAAATCTTACAACTCTTACAAGGGATTTCCTTGGTCAATATTCACATCAATGAAGAAAATCGGGAGGATATCCACGGGATTTTGCAGATGACCTTTAAAAATGCAGAGGATCAGGAGCGAGCTCAAACATTGATCAGCCAGGCGACGTCTTATACTGTCCTTGCTCGCTAGGTCTAAAGAAGGATTTGCGTCAAAATACCTGCTTCATTTTAGGAATATTGAAGGAAAAGCAGTATAATAGAAGTATCTTATCAGTAAAGGAGCCTAGAAAATGGCAAATATTTATGATGTAGCAAACGAACTCTCTCGGACCCTGCGAGACCTTCCTGAATATAAGGCTGTCGTAGAAAGCAAGCAAGCGATCGAAGCAAATCCAGAAGCGAAAACGCTGTTTGACGAATACGTCGCTTTCCAAAATCAACTGCAAGGCTTGATGCAATCCGGTCAACTTCCAACAGAAGCTGTGCAACAAGAAATGAAGGACTATATGGAAAAAATCCAAGCAAGTCCGATTGTGAATGAATTTTTCACTAAACAACAGCAATTGTCTATTTATCTTGCAGATCTTGAAAAGATCATCTTTGAGCCGATTCAAGATTTATACAAATAAGAACCACTACCAGAGTTGTCATTTCGACTCTGGTATTTTCGTTCGCCACTAGAAGAAAAGAGGCTCAAAAAAAGCTAGGAAACATTCGTTTTTTGTTCCAAATTTTTGATCAAAAATTGAATTCATGTCCTATTTATGATAGAATATGTGGAAAAGCACTCTGGAGATGGCAATGAAATTAAGAACCAATAGCAAGGGTCTAAAGGGAACCATTCGAGTCCCTGGTGACAAATCCATCAGTCACCGATCCATTATTTTTGGAAGTCTTGCAAAGGGCGAAACCAAGGTCTATGATATCTTGCGAGGCGAAGATGTGCTTTCTACCATCCAGGTGTTTCGAGACTTGGGAGTTTCTATCCAAGATGATGGGGATGTGATTCGGATTCAAGGAGTAGGCTTTCAAGGTCTTCAAGCTCCGACGGTTCCCCTTGATATGGGCAATTCAGGAACGTCTATTCGTTTGATCTCAGGTGTACTAGCAGGTCAGGATTTTGCAGTGACCATGGTTGGAGACGACAGCCTTTCCAAACGGCCCATGGATCGTGTCGCGATTCCACTGCGTCAGATGGGGGTAGAGATTGCTGGTCAGGGAGAGCGCGATTGCCCGCCTTTACATGAAAAAGGCACCCATCAGCTTCAACCCATTCATTACCGTTTGCCAGTGGCATCGGCTCAAGTCAAGTCAGCTCTCATTTTTGCTGCTCTACAGGCTGAGGGCGAATCGAGGATTATCGAGAAAGAAAAGACGCGTGACCATACGGAGGATATGATTCGCCAATTTGGCGGAGAAATCCAGGTAGACGGAAAAACCATCTGCATCCAAGGTGGACAAGAGTTCCAAGGTCAAGAAGTCATCGTTCCTGGAGATATTTCCAGTGCAGCCTTTTGGTTAGTGGCTGGCCTCATTCTGCCAGATAGTGTGATCAAGATTGAAAATGTTGGCATCAACCAAACGCGGACAGGGATTCTCGATGTGATACAAGAAATGGGGGGAGATCTCACCATTGAGGATCGCGATGAAAAAGCGGTCTCTGCAAGTCTCACTGTTAAGACTTCGTCCTTAAAAGGGATTCGGATTGATGGGGAGTTGATTCCACGCTTGATTGATGAATTGCCGATTATTGCTTTACTAGCGACACAGGCAAATGGTCAGACCGTGATTGCGGATGCTGAGGAGCTTCGTGTGAAAGAAACGGATCGCATCCAGGTCGTAGCAGATAGCCTCAATGCCATGGGAGCCACTGTCGTGCCAACGGAAGACGGCATGGTCATCACTGGACCGACACCTCTACATGGAGCTGATTTAGAGACCTTTGGAGACCACCGAATTGGGATGATGGCTGCCATTGCTGCCTTATTGGTGAGTGAAGGAAATGTGATGCTGGATCGGGCAGAGGCCATTAACACCAGTTACCCTAGTTTTTTTGAAGATTTGGAGACCTTACTGCATGGCTAAAATTTTACTTGGTTTTATGGGAACAGGTAAAACGACCGTTGGTCGCATTCTTGATCCAAAGTTCCATGATATGGATGAATTAATTGTTGAAGAGATCGGTATGTCAATCAATGACTATTTCGCAGTGGAAGGAGAAGCTGCCTTTCGTCGTCGCGAGGCTGAAATGCTGGAGCGTTTATTGGAAAATGAAGCAGCCATTATTTCTCCTGGAGGTGGGATTGTCGTCAACCCTCATAACCGCGCGCTCTTGGAAAAAAATCCTCACAACATTTATCTGCGGGTAGATTTTGAAACCTTGTACAGACGAATTCAAAATGACAAAGCCATGCAACGCCCCCTCTTTTTAAACAACACAAAAGAAGAATTTAAGAAGATTTTTGATGGTCGTTTGCCTTTGTATGAGGATATTGCTACCCATATTGTGGATGTCGAGGACAAAACACCTGAAGAAATTGCGGAGATCATTCGATGCTTGTAGGCTATCTTGGTCCCAAGGGATCTTTTACCCATGATGTGGCGATACATAGTTTTCCAACTTCTGAACGCATCGCCTATCGGACGATCACAGATGTCATTAAGGCTTATGAGAATCAAGAGATCGATTTTGCAGTCGTCCCAGTTGAAAACTCGATTGAAGGCAGTGTCCATGAGACCCTTGATTACCTCTTTCATCAAGGGACCATCCAGGCCGTTGCAGAAGTGGTCTATCCCATCAAGCAACAGCTCTTGGTGGCTAAAAAAGACCGCCCCATTCGAACGGTCTATTCGCATCCACAGGCCTTGGCCCAAGGGAAGGCTTTTCTAAGGGCCCATTATCCGGATGTGGCCATGGAAATGACGGCTTCAACAGCCTATGCGGCTCGTTATGTAGCAGAGCATCCGGACTTGGAAATTGCAGCGATTGCCCCTCTGGCAGCAGCCAGTGAGTATGGCTTGGAAGTCCAGGCCAAAGACATCCAAGAAATCGAGGACAATTATACACGCTTTTGGATTTTAGGGGCAACAGAGCCAGCGATCTCAGAAACTTTAAGTCCAGTCCTTCAAAAAGTTAGCTTGGCTTTGACCTTGCCAAGTAACTTAGCAGGAGCCCTCTATAAGGGCTTGTCTACTTTTGCGTGGCGGGGGATCAATCTGACCAAGATTGAAAGTCGCCCCCTAAAAACAGCTTTAGGAGAATACTTTTTCATTATTGACCTCCTAAACGAAGCGCCTGACCTTCTGCAATTTGCCTATCAAGAATTAGATAGTTTGGGCATTCAGACAAAAGTCTTGGGTCAGTATCAGGTCTATACCTTAAAAGATAACGGAATGGAGAAAAGATGAGTAACGAATCCAACTTTCTATCTCACCATGAGCGAAAGCGATTAGAGTACTTATACTCAAATTTTCATTATTTGAATGAACGAGAACAACTAGAATACAATTACCTGCTCAAGAAGAGCCAAGGAGCTTATGAAGAAGCAGAAGCCCTTCAACCTGAGGTAGAAGCTACAGAAGAAGTGCAAGGTGAGATTGCTGAACCAATTGGGGATCTCCCTGTTTACCAATCACGTAGCAAAAAGTCTAAGAAGAAAGCAGTTGCTGCGACGAGCGATACTCCTAAGAAACCACGGAAAAAGATTCGCGTCAAACGGATTCTCAAGTGGCTTGCTCTCTTTTTCTTGCTCATTATCGGTGGCATGGTCTTCATGTTTGTGAAAGGCCTCAACAGCAAGCCGACAGGTCCAGATGCCAAACCAGCTGTCGTTGAGAAATTTAACGGCAAGAAGTCGCGAGATGGGGTCAATATCCTGATCTTGGGGACAGATGGTCGGATCGGTGAGAAGTCAGATGAGACCCGGACAGACTCCATCATGGTGGTCAATGTCAATAACAAAGAAGGCAAGATCAAGATGGTCAGCTTCATGCGGGATACATTGGTCCATATCGATGGTGTTAGCCAGCAAAATATTCCAGAGTATGATGGCTACTACGACCAGAAGCTCAATACTGCCTTCACCATCGGGGAGCAAAATAACAACCAAGGAGCTGAATTGGTGCGTCAGATGCTCAAAGACAATTTTGACATTGACATCCAATATTACGCCATGGTCGATTTTAAGACCTTTGCGACAGCAATCGATACCCTCTTCCCAAATGGGGTCGAGATGAATGCGCAATTTTCAACGGTTGATGGCGAAAAGGTCAGTGAAGTAGAAGTACCAGATGATTTGAACATGAAAGACGGTGTCGTTCCGCAGCAAACCATCAAGGTTGGAAAACAACGGATGGATGGCCGGACCCTTCTCAATTACTCGCGTTTCCGTAAGGATGATGAAGGAGACTTTGGTCGGACCCGTCGCCAGCAAGAGGTCATGTCCGCTATCATGCATCAGATCAAGGATCCAACCAAACTCTTTACGGGATCAGAAGCCCTAGGGAAAGTCTTTGCTATGACGTCTACCAATGTTCCTTTCTCTTTCCTATTGACCAATGGACTTGGACTAGTCGGAAGTGCTGGAAAAGGAATTGAACGAGTGACCATCCCAGAAAATGGGGATTGGGTCGATTCCTACGATATGTACGGTGGCCAAGGCCTGCTGGTCGATTTTGACGCTTATAAAAAGAAATTGTACCAAATGGGACTGAGATGATATAATAAGGGGATGGGAGTTTTGGACTCCACCCCTTTTAATTTGTAGAAAGATAGAACACCATGTTAAAGAAAAATGAAATTGTAACCGTTGAGATTGTCGATTTGACACACGAAGGAGCAGGAGTGGCTAAGGTCGATGGCCTGGTCTTTTTTGTGGAGAATGCCCTGCCTGGAGAAGTCATCCGCATGCGTGTGCTCAAGGTCAACAAGAAGATCGGCTATGGAAAAGTAGAGGAGTACCTGGAAAAATCCCCTCACCGCAATGAAGAGCTAGACCTAGCCTATTTGCGAAGCGGTATTGCCGACTTGGGCCACCTAGCTTATCCTGAGCAGCTGAAATTCAAGGCCAAGCAGGTCAAGGATAGCCTCTACAAGATGGCAGGAATCTCTGATATCGAAGTACCCCTGACCTTGGGGATGGACCACCCTGTTCAATACCGCAACAAGGCCCAGGTCCCTGTTCGTCGTGTCAATGGTCAGGTGGAGACAGGCTTCTTTCGCAAGAACTCTCATGATTTGATGCCGATTGAAGACTTTTATATCCAAGATCCAGTCATTGATCAAGTGGTCTTGGCTCTTCGGGATTTGATTCGTCGGTTTGACCTCAAGCCTTATGATGAAAAGGAACAATCAGGCTTGATTCGCAATCTTGTGGTCCGCCGAGGCCATCATTCTGGACAAATCATGGTCATTTTGGTCACCACTCGTCCCAAGATTTTCCGTGTGGACCAGTTGATCGAGGAGCTGCTCAAGCAATTCCCAGCCATCAAATCTGTTATGCAGAATATCAATGACCAGAATACCAATGCCATTTTTGGGAAAGAATGGCGTACGCTTTATGGTCAAGACTATATTACGGATCAAATGTTGGGAAATGATTTCCAAATCTCTGGACCAGCCTTTTATCAGGTCAATACCGAAATGGCAGAGAAGCTCTATCAGACAGCCATTGACTTTGCAGAGTTAAGTAAAGATGATGTGGTCATTGATGCCTACTCCGGAATCGGGACCATTGGCTTGTCAGTTGCCAAGCATGTCAAGGAAGTTTATGGTGTTGAAGTCATCCCCGAAGCAGTAGAAAATAGCCAGAAGAATGCTAGTCTAAATGGCATCACCAATGCCCACTATGTCTGTGACACAGCTGAAAATGCTATGAAAAATTGGCTCAAGGAAGGCATCCAACCAACAGCCATCCTGGTCGACCCACCACGCAAGGGCTTGACCGAAAGCTTTATCAAAGCAAGTGCCCAAACAGGAGCTGACCGCATCGCCTATATCTCTTGTAATGTCGCGACCATGGCGCGTGATATCAAACTCTACCAAGAATTGGGCTATGAATTGAAGAAAGTACAGCCGGTGGATCTTTTTCCGCAAACGCATCATGTTGAGGCGGTAAGTTTGCTAGTCAAGGAGTAAAACGACGAAGATTAGCATTTACTTCCGCCCATGCGATAGCTGTCCGTGATTGACAAGTGCTAGCACGCAGACAGAACGGAGATAGCGAACC
>NZ_JASHEI010000014.1:0-26011 GCF_047463195.1 Streptococcus parasanguinis | reverse complement strand
CCTCCGCACAGTTGAGTAGGGCTGTAAAAGCTGATGAAATCAGCGTAGTAGAGCCCACTCAACCACTGCGTCTTGCTCGACAATCCAAAAATAATTGAGAGGCTAGGACTTCTGTCCCACTCTCTTTTTGTTTGTCTAGAAGGGGTTTGGTTGGTCGTTGCAACGGGTAAAAAGAATTGGTATACTAGTAGAAAGAAAAAAGGAGGATGCTGTGACCTTTCGAAAATTACGTCTATTAATGTCCAAATATGGATTTAGTATTTTGTTTATGGGCTTTGAACTATGGGCATCCTTTGCGGCCTTCTTCTGGCTTAATAGATGGTTCCCTCATTGGCTATCTGTTGCAGTCATTGGGCTCTTATATGTGTCGACAATCTTAGCTATTGTTAATCGAAATACCCCGCCTGAAAATAAGGTGACCTGGCTCTTGATTGCCGTCATTCCTGTCTTTGGATCGCTTTTATACCTCATGTTTGGAGAGCGACGTTTGTCCAAAAAGGAAATGATCCAGCTGAAAAATATGGAGTCCATGAAGTTTCGAGAGGACAATAGTCATCAGTTGCGTAAGGAGCTCAAGCAAGAAAGCAAGGCGGTTTATGGCTTGGTCAAGTCGATTTTATCCATGGATCACAATGCGGATCTCTACAATGGGACGGCATCAACCTTTTACCCTCTAGGGGAGGAGATGTATGAGCAACTACTAGAGGATCTGAGAGCGGCGAAAAAATTTATCTTCATCGAGTTTTACATCATTGATGAGGGCTTGATGTGGAACAGTATCCTAGAGATTTTAGAGCAGAAAGTGAAAGAGGGGGTCGAAGTCAAACTCCTTTATGACGATATCGGCTGTATGGCGACTTTGGCTGGGAACTATACCAAACGCTTGAGAAAGATGGGGATTGATGCCCATAAGTTTAACAAGGTGATCCCCCGTCTAACAGTGGCTTATAACAACCGAGATCACCGCAAGATTCTGGTCATTGATGGGCAGATCGGCTATACGGGTGGTGTCAATTTGGCAGACGAGTACATCAACCACATTGAGCGGTTTGGTCACTGGAAGGACAGTGCCATCCGCTTGGATGGACGAGCTGTTAAGGCCTTAACGCGACTCTTCCTCATGAACTGGTACATCAACCGTGGGGAAATCGAGGATTTTGACCGCTACCATATTGAAAATAAGGCGGTCGAAGGAGAAGGGCTCTACATTCCCTATGGGAGTGGACCAAAGCCGATTTACAAGTCGCAGGTCGGAAAGACGGTTTATCAAAATATGATCAACCAAGCGACGGATTACGTCTATATCACGACTCCTTACTTGATCATCGATTATGATTTGACAGAAGATATCCGCAATGCGGCCCTTCGTGGGGTGGATGTTCGCATCGTGACCCCGCATATTCCGGATAAAAAATTGATCCAAATTGTTACGCGTGGGGCTTACTTGGATCTGATGGATGCTGGTGTGAAAATCTATGAGTACACGCCTGGTTTTGTCCACAGTAAGCAAGTTCTTGCCGATGATGAAATGGCGGTTGTAGGGTCGATTAACTTTGATTACCGCAGTTTGGTCCATCACTATGAAAATGCTGTCTGGATGTATCGGACGCCTGCCTTGAAAAAGATTCGTGAGGACTTTGACCATATCTTTGAAGTGTCTCAAGAAATTACAGAGGATACCTTCCGCTTTACATGGCACCAAAGCTTAATCAAGGAAATTATGCAATTGTTCGCACCGATGTTGTAAATGTATAAAAACGAAAATCAGAGTCAGGAATCGAGATGCCTGACTCTTTTTCCATAGGACTATGTGGCAAGAGGCTGACATGGTCGGCAGAATTTGGTATACTAGAGAAGATAATGGGCTTTTTTCTAAAAGGAAAGAGCAGAGGAATAGCGAAGAAAAGGAAAAAGAATGAGCGAAAAAGAGCAAGAAATGACTTCGAAAAAGTTAGGGCTTCACGTGGGAGACAGTTTTCAGGATACACGTGAAATTCGCGAAGTGCTAGATAAATCAGTCTTTCGTGAAGAAGAGCCGACTCATAGCCAGCAGGCAGAAGTCTTGGAGGAGCCGGTTGCAATGGAGGCATCAGAGGAAATTAGTGATGCCAAGCCAGAAGCAATAGCAGAACCTACACAAGAATTGGAACAGGAAGCGGAGCAACCGCTCAGTCGGATGAGTCGCCGTTCTCGTAAATCGGGAGTTGAAGCGACAAAAGCGGAAGCATCGAAGGTAGAAGAGAATACGGAAGAGCTAGAAGCAGATGTGGCAGTTGAGCCGATCCGTCGTCAAGCTAAGCGTCCAGTCCCCCTAGCGATTCCTTTTGTGTTGAGTCTCTTGATTAGTTTGCTGCATGTCGGGGTGCCATTTTTAACCCGTTTTGCCACCAATCAACAATCGCAAAACTTGTATGCTGGCTGGGCAATGACCAAGGGGCAAGTACCGTTTGGTGATTTTTACGGAACCAATGGTCTGCTCTATTATGCAATCAACTGGTTGGGAAGTTTAGCTGGTGGACATTGGATCTTGATGATCCTCCAAGCGATTGCCCTCTTCTTTGCGGGTACCTATCTCTATCGGGTTGTGCGCTTGCTGGTGTCTGATAAAGATACAGCGAAGAATGTCCAGTTACTCTTTTATTTCTTGGTGCTAGGCCTTGGTTTTGGAGGAACTTATGTGACTCTCTTTAGTCTTCCAATCCTATTTGCCAGCATGAATTTCATTTTGGCTTATTTGATTGGGCATCGTAAGGATGAAGGCTTTATCCTTTATGGTGCGATTGCAGCTGTGGCTTTCTTGATTGATCCGATGACCAGTGCCTTGTTTTATTTGTTGGCCTTCCTTGGATTAACAGCCTTTAACATCAAGCAGAAGAGATGGGCGCGTGGCTTTTATCAACTGCTAGCAGCTCTCCTTGGTTTTTCACTCGTCTTTTATCCAATTGGCTATATCACCGTTTTGAATCAGACTTTTGGCTATGCCATTAACCAAGTAACCTATGTCTTTAATGCCTTGAATTTTAGCAATGGACAGACCTTCAGTAATGCCATTTATTATGGACTGTTGGCGCTGGCCTTTGGCCTAGTCTCTGCCTTTTTGATGTCTTTTACGAAGCAAAATAGCAGTGCTCGCCGGATCTTCCGCTTTATGGGATGGGCAGGTAGCTTGGTGGTCCTCATTGTGTCGATTGGTCTTCCTGAACAAGGCGCTTACCAATTGTTACCGATGTTGCCATTTGTTCTTCCTTTGTTTGCGATCTGGTTCTCACGAGATGGGGAAGAAAACGATGGGATCGAACGTCGTGGTCGGAAGAAGAAAAACAAGGAAGTTTGGGCCGCTTACTTTACGAGCCAAGTTTTCTTACCGCTAGTAGCCCTCGTCTATCTCTTGGCGAATCCAGTGGTTCAAGATGTCGTGCTTCAGTCTGGTCAATCGAGTGAACGGAGCGCTATTGCCAGCTACATTAAACATCACACCAAGTCGAAAGATACCATCTATGCTTGGGATACGACAGCTACTCTCTATCAAGAAAGCGATCGTTTGGCAGCTTCTGCCTTATTGACCCCAACGTCTTATCTGGGAATTAATGAAAATCGGACCAATGTGATCCAACAAATCGATCGGTCTGAACCCAAGTATATTGTGGTCAACAATCAGGTAGAATTGACCTCCAAAATGAAGGACTTGCTCAAAGAAAATTATCGTCTCGTTGAGAAGAAATACCGTCATTTCAAACTCTATCAACGCTCTTAAGAAAATCAATATCTTGTGCTTTAGAAAGTTTTTTATAAAATTTTCCACAAGATATTGATTTTTATTTTTGGAGTGGTATAATACAACTTGTATGTAAATAAATGAAGAGAGGCATGTTTGGTATGATCACCTTGAGAGAAGAAAAACTGAGAATGGCCCCGGATATTTTTGTTGAAAAACGAGATGGCCGCCGTGTTCAATTCGATGTTGAAAAAATTTATAAAGCCTTGTTGAAGGCGACAGAAGAAGTGACTTCTCTCACTCCAGTGATGGAAGCCAAACTAGAAGCTATTGTCGATCGTGTGATCGCAGAGATCTTGGAACGTTTTCCAAATGGCGTGAAGATCTATGAGATCCAAAATGTTGTCGAACATGAATTGCTTCAAGCCAATGAATATGCGATTGCTGAGAGCTACATTACTTATCGGACGCAGCGGGATTTTGAGCGCTCAAAAGCGACGGATATCAACTTTACCATCGGCAAGCTCCTCAACAAGGACCAAGCGGTTGTCAATGAAAATGCCAATAAGGACAGCGATGTCTTTAATACGCAACGGGACTTGACGGCAGGGATTGTCGGTAAGTCTATTGGTCTCAAAATGTTGCCCAAACACGTAGCCAATGCCCATCAAAAAGGGGATATCCACTACCATGATTTGGACTATAGCCCTTATACACCGATGACTAACTGCTGTTTGATCGATTTTGAAGGCATGCTCAGAAATGGCTTTAAGATTGGGAATGCAGAAGTAGAAAGTCCTAAATCCATCCAAACTGCAACGGCTCAAATTTCGCAGATTATTGCCAATGTAGCCTCTAGTCAGTACGGGGGCTGTTCAGCTGACCGGATCGATGAGGTCCTGGCCCCTTATGCAGAAAAGAACTACCAAAAACACTTGGCAGATGCCAAAGAGTGGGTGCTTCCTGAAAAGCAAGAGGACTATGCTTGGAGCAAGACTCAAAAAGATATCTATGATGCCATGCAATCGCTGGAATATGAGATCAATACCCTCTTTACGTCAAATGGGCAAACTCCCTTTACTTCGCTTGGCTTTGGTCTTGGAACCAATCGCTTCGAGCGGGAAATCCAAAAGGCGATTTTGGAAATCAGAATCAAGGGACTTGGATCGGAACATCGGACCGCTATCTTTCCAAAACTGATCTTTACCCTCAAGCGGGGGCTCAACCTAGAACCTGGAACCCCTAACTATGATATCAAGCAATTGGCCTTGGAATGTGCGACGAAGCGCATGTATCCAGACGTTTTGTCTTATGACAAGATTGTCGAGTTGACAGGTTCCTTCAAGGTGCCGATGGGATGTCGTTCTTTCCTTCAAGGTTGGAAGGATGAGAATGGCGTAGAAGTCAATTCTGGCCGAATGAACCTAGGGGTTGTGACAGTCAATTTACCTCGGATTGCCTTGGAATCTGGCGGAGACAAGGAGAAGTTCTGGCAAATCTTTAATGAACGGATGAACATCGCTGAAGATGCCTTGGTTTACCGGGTGGAACGCACCAAAGAAGCGACACCAGCTAATGCACCGATTCTTTACCAATATGGCGCTTTCGGGAAACGCTTGGGCAAATATGACCAGGTAGATCAGCTCTTCCGTCATCGCAGAGCAACCGTTTCTCTTGGTTATATCGGTCTCTATGAAGTTGCAACCGTCTTTTATGGTCCAAATTGGGAACACAATCCAGAAGCCAAACAATTCACGATCGATATCATCAAGGATATGAAAGCGCGCGTGGAAGAATGGTCTGACCAGTATGATTACCACTTCTCTATTTATTCGACACCGTCAGAAAGTTTGACAGACCGCTTCTGTCGCCTGGATACGGAGAAATTTGGGAAGGTCCCAGATATCACAGACAAGGAATACTACACCAATAGTTTCCACTACGATGTTCGTAAGAACCCAACGCCATTTGAGAAGTTGGATTTTGAAAAAGTTTATCCTGAAGCAGGGGCTTCTGGTGGCTTTATCCACTATTGTGAATACCCTGTGCTCCAACAAAATCCCAAAGCCCTTGAAGCGGTTTGGGATTATGCCTATGACTGGGTCGGTTATCTCGGGACTAATACGCCGATTGACCGTTGTTACAAGTGTGATTTTGAAGGAGATTTCACGCCGACTGAGCGCGGATTTGCTTGTCCAAACTGTGGCAATAGCGATCCGAAAACGGTCGATGTGGTCAAACGGACCTGTGGTTATCTAGGAAACCCTCAAGCTCGTCCGATGGTCAATGGCCGTCACAAGGAAATCGCGGCGCGTGTCAAACACATGAACGGGTCTACCATCAAGTATGGTGGACATGAAGTGACAGACTAGAAGAGGACATTATGGGAAAATACCAATTAGATGATAAGGGCAAGGCTCAGGTGCAACGATTCCACGAGAAGCATTCAACAGGTGGAGTCAATAAAAAAGACCGAGTAGCCAGCCTGAGAGAACAATTTTTAAATAAGAATAAGAAAAAGTGAGAGTTCGCTCTCGCTTTTCTCGTATAGGGGGAGGTAAAGATGGAATTACGTAGACCAACATTAGCAGATAAAGAAACCATTCTAAACATGATGGCAGAGTTCGAAGAGACCCAATCGGCCCACGACGGCGGCTTTTGGGATGCTGAGAACTTTGATTATGAGGAGTGGCTAGAAACTAACCTTAATAAAGAAATGGGAATAAACTTGCCTGAAAATCGCGTTCCATCAATTCAGTTCGTATTGTTTGATGAATCAGGCCATGCTTTAGGTTTTTTGAATCTACGGCTGAGACTAAATGAGGGATTGCTGAATTATGCTGGTCATATCGGGTATTCCATCCGCCCTTCTGAAAGGGGCAAAGGCTATGCAAAAGAAGCTCTTCATCAAGGTCTGCAACTAGCTAAAGAAAAGAACATCCATCGTGCTCTGGTGACATGTAGCACGGAAAATCCTGCCAGCCGAGCGGTTATCTTAGCTAATGGTGGTCAGTTGGAGGATGTTCGAAATGGAACGGAGCGTTATTGGATAGAAGTGGAGTAGAAGGATGACATGGAATACACCTAAACCAGGCGAATGGAAGAGTGAGGAACTGAGTCAAGGGCGCATCATCGACTACAAGGCTTTTAACTTTGTCGATGGCGAAGGGGTGCGCAATTCGCTTTATGTTTCAGGTTGCATGTTTCACTGTGAGGGCTGTTACAATGTAGCGACCTGGTCTTTCAATGCAGGCATTCCTTATACCAAAGAATTGGAAGAGCAGATCATGGAAGATCTGGCCCAACCCTATGTCCAAGGCCTGACCCTGCTTGGGGGAGAGCCATTTCTTAATACCGGTATTCTTTTACCCCTTGTAAAACGTATTCGGAAAGAATTGCCAGAAAAAGATATTTGGTCTTGGACCGGCTACACTTGGGAAGAAATGATGTTAGAAACGCCTGATAAACTGGAGCTATTGTCGCTGATTGATATCCTGGTCGATGGACGGTATGATAAAAGCAAGCGCAACCTCATGTTGCAATTTCGTGGTTCTTCCAACCAGCGGATTATTGATGTTCAAAAATCATTGAAAGAAGGAAAGGTTGTCATCTGGGACAAGCTCAATGATGGCAAGGAAAGTTTTGAGCAAGTCAAGCGGGATGATCTTTTGTAGGATCTTCAAAAACCGGGTGTTTCACCCGGTTTTTTTGGATTCTCTGCATAAGTATACAAGGGATTTTGCTTGTTTTTGAAAACGCTTACTTTCCAAATGTCCATAATGGACAAAAAAGTGATAATTAATGCATTTTTTGCTAAAAATATGTTACAATAAACATGATTAGGACTAATTGGAGGTATTTATGTCACAAAGGAGACGGAGTCGTCGTTCAGAACATAAGTGGGGGCAATTGCGAATCATTAATTCCGTATTGCTTATTTTTTTGCTTATGACTGCAAGTTGGGCGACCTATACTATGTTGGCCAATAACATCTTGGCTTTTCGCTATGTCAATGTTCTCGTGATTGCACTACTAGCTCTTCTCTTGCTCTTATCAGCTTGGTTTGTGATCAAAAATCAGGCCAAAAAGACAACTTTGGTCTTGCTTCTTGTCGGCTTATTGGCTAGTTCGGGAGTTTTGTTTGCTAGTCAACAGCTGCTAAATCTGACGAGCAATGTCAATGGCCATTCTAACTATACAGAGTTTGAGATGGCTGTCTATGTCAAGAAAGACAGTGACATCAAAGACATCAAAGAAATCAAGGAAGTGGTGGCACCAAAGGGCAACAATAATGAAGCCAATCTCACTGCCCTCTTGGACAATATCAAAAAGACCAAGGGTCAGGAAATTTCTGTAGTCGATGCACAGACTTATCTAGATGCCTATAAGAGCCTGCAAGAAGGGAATGCTTCTGCCATGGTGCTCAACAGTACCTTTGAAGATACTATCGCTGCTGAAGATGCCGACTATGCGAAGAAGTTGAAGAAAATCTATTCCTACAAGATTCGAAAAGAAGTAGCAGCGACGAGCAAGGTGTCTGCCAATGCGGATGTCTTTAACATCTATGTCAGCGGGATCGATACCTATGGCCCAGTAACCTCGGTTTCACGTTCAGATGTCAATATCATCATGACTGTCAATCGGAAGACCAAACAAGTCCTATTGACAACGACACCACGGGATGCCTATGTACCGATTGCAGATGGTGGCAACAACCAGAACGATAAGTTGACCCATGCGGGGATCTACGGAGTAGATGCTTCGATCCATACTCTTGAGAATCTCTATGATATCAAGCTCAACTATTATGTTCGTCTCAATTTCACCTCCTTCCTCAAGTTGATTGACCTTCTAGGGGGAATCGATGTGGAAAATGACCAAGAATTCACGAGCCTTCATGGCAAGTTCCATTTCCCAGTTGGAAAGGTTCATTTGAATTCAGAGCAAGCCCTCGGTTTTGTCCGAGAACGCTACTCCCTTCAAGGTGGCGACAATGACCGTGGGAAAAACCAAGAAAAAGTCATTGCGGCCATTATCAGAAAGTTGACCTCTACCAAGGTCTTAAGCAACTACAATGAGATTATCGGAAACCTCCAAGATTCTGTCCAAACCAATATGCAGTTGCCGACTATGATGAACTTGATCAATACCCAGTTAGAAACGGGTGGTTCTTATGAGGTGACTTCTCAAGCGATCACCGGTCAAGGACGAAATGACTTGCCGTCTTATGCTATGCCTGGTTACAACCTCTATGTCATGGAGTTGGATCAAGCCAGCTTGACCAAGGCAAAAGAAACCATTCAAAAAGTAATGGAAGGAAAAGAAAAATGATTGATATCCACTCGCACATCGTCTTTGATGTGGATGATGGACCAAAGACAAGAGAAGATACACGTGCCTTATTGGAAGAAAGCTATCGCCAAGGGGTACGGACCATTATCTCCACTTCTCACCGTCGCAAAGGGATGTTTGAAACTCCCGAAGAAAAGATTTCTGAAAATTTTCAAGAAGTGAAAAAAATTGCGGCAGAGGTCGCGCCAGATTTAACGATTCATTACGGGGCAGAGATCTACTTTACCAATGATGTCTTGAAAAAACTGGAAGAAAAGATCATTCCACGTTTGGCAGATACGCGCTTTGCGCTGATTGAATTCAGCATGGGAACACCTTATAAGGAGATCCATACGGCCTTGGACCGTTTGCTCCATCTAGGTGTGACACCGGTGGTGGCCCATATTGAGCGCTACAAGTGCTTGGAGAAAAATGAGGAGCGCGTGCAAGAGATGATTGACATGGGCTGCTACATGCAGATCAATAGTTCCAGTGTTCTCAAGCCTCGCCTCTTTGGGGATGAACAAAAACAACTCAAAAAACGAGCTCGGTACTTCTTAGAAAAAGACTTAGTGCACTTTGTTGCCAGTGATATGCACAATGTGGATAAACGACCGCCTTATATGTCAGAAGCCTATCGCTTGATCAAGGAAGAATACGGAGAACAACGAGCACAAGCTCTCTTTGTCAGCAATCAAGAACTCTTGTTAGCGGATGAATTAATCTAACCAGAAAACAGGTGGAGAGATCCACATGAAGGAGTAATTAGGAAATGAACAATCAAGAAAATCAAGCAGTGGAAATTGATGTTTTCGCTATGCTGAAGACCCTATGGAAACGCAAGTTTTCGATCGTTTTGGTCGCTCTTGTCTTTGCCATTGCAGCATTTGGCTACAGTGCCTTTTTAGCCAAGAAAGAATACCAAAGTACTAGCCGGATCTATGTGGTCAGTCGTCAAAACCAAGACAACAATGCCTTGACAAACTCTGATTTGCAGGCGGGTTCTTACTTGGTTAAGGACTACCGTGAAATCATTCTTTCTCAAAATGTCTTGAGTCAAGCCATCGAAGAATTGAAACTCGATATGACACCTGCTGAGTTGTCGAAAAAGATCAGTGTATCCGTTCCTACAGATACTCGTATCCTTTCGATCACGGCTAAGGACGGAAATCCAAAAGAGGCAGCTCGTATTGCCAATGGCCTTCGGAATGTAGCAGCTGAAAAGATCATCTCTGTAACCAAGGTGTCAGACGTTACGACCTTGGATGAAGCAGAAGTGCCTCAATCACCTTCTTCACCAAATATCCGACGCAATGTCCTTCTTGGCTTTATTGCTGGAGCAGGCCTCATGGTGGTGCTCATGGTCGTAGTAGAAGTCTTGGACGATCGTGTCAAGAGACCAGAAGATATCGAAGAGTTGATGGGCTTAACCTTGCTTGGTATTGTGCCAGATATTAAGAAACTGTAGACTGGGGATCGCATGAATACGTTAGAAATTTCAAAAAACAAATTACAAGAAATTCGGAAGGCAGAAGAGTACTTCAATGCCCTTGCGACGAATATCCAATTGAGTGGGGTGGACTTAAAAGTCATCGCTATCTCATCTGTTCAAGAAAATGAAGGGAAATCAACCACTTCAACCAACTTGGCTGTTGCCTTTGCGCGTGCGGGTTACAAGACCCTCTTGGTCGACTGTGATATCCGGAACTCTGTCATGACAGGGATTTTCCGTAGTCGGGATAAGATCCAAGGCTTGACCGACTTCTTATCTGGTCGTAGTCAATTGGACCAAATCTTGTATGCGACTGATTTTCCAAACTTGGATATCATCGAGTCTGGACAGGTCGCACCAAACCCAACAGGTCTCTTGCAAAGCAAGAACTTCACTGTGATGATGGATGCCTTGCGTGAACATTTTGACTACATCATTGTCGATACGCCTCCAATTGGGGTCGTGATCGATGCGGCGATTATCGCCCAACGCTGTGATGGAACTGTCTTGATCACAGAATCTGGTGCCAATGGACGCAAGGCTGTCCAAAAGGCCAAGGACCAATTAGAACAAACAGGCACACCTTTCTTGGGAGTAGTGCTCAATAAATTTAACATTAAAGCTGCTGAGTATGGTTCATATGGTGGATATGGATCTTACGGAGAGTACGGGAAAAAGTAAAGAATAGGATTGAGGGAAAATGGGAGAAGAAAGAATTGAACTGGAAAAACTAAATATTGTTCTCTTTCAAAGTTTAGCTGTCCTATTTTCAGCTTACATTGTGAGTCTTTTTAAGGATGCAGAATACACGTCGCAGACAATTGCCATTCTCTATCTCTTGCATTTTGTAGCCTTTTACATTAGCAATATTGCTTATCGTTTTTATAGCAGAGGCTATCTAGATGAGCTCTTTCAGGTCTTGAAATACAATGTATTTTTCGCTGTTGGGATCACCTTTACCTCTTTTATGCTCGATGGGGTCTTTTCCATCTCTCGTCGAGGGATGATCTACTTCTTTCTTTTCAATACGTTTTCCGTCTATATCATGGACCTCTTGCTCAAGAGATACCGGAAGTCTGTTTCACCACGGCGGAAAAGCTCGCGAAAGATTTTCTTGATCACAGCGACCAGTCGGATGGAAAAGGTATTTGATATTCTGCATTCACCTAGCCTCTATCATGGGGAACTGATCGGTGTCACCGTCATGGATGATACGGATTTCACCCATTCGGGTGTACGGGTGGTGCAGCCGGATCAAATGATGAACTTTGTGACCAAGGAAGTGGTGGATGAAGTGTTTATTAATCTGCCAAGTGAGGACTACAATATTAGTGACTTGGTCTCGGAGTTTGAGAGTATGGGGATCGATGTATCGGTTAATCTCAATGCCTTTAACTTCGCTTCCTTGGGCAATAAACGGGTTCGAGAAGTCGGGGGATTAAGTGTCGTCACTTTCTCAACCAATTTCTACAAGCCGAGTCACGTCTTTGCTAAACGTCTCTTGGATATTGCGGGAGCCCTCTTTGGTCTCTTGATTTGTGGACTAGTGAGTATCGTTTTGGTCCCTCTAATCCGTAAAGATGGCGGCCCTGCCTTCTTTGTACAGAAGCGGGTCGGAAAGAACGGACGGTATTTCAACTTCTATAAATTCCGCTCCATGCGCGTGGATGCCGAAGAGATTAAAAAAGATCTGATGGCGCAAAACACCATGACGGGTGGGATGTTTAAGATGGAAAACGATCCACGGGTAACCCCAGTCGGACGCTTTATCCGTAAGACCAGTCTGGATGAATTGCCACAATTTTACAATGTGTTGATCGGTGATATGAGTCTAGTCGGAACTCGTCCTCCAACGGTAGACGAATACCAAGACTATACGCCAGCCCAAAAACGCCGACTCAGTTTCAAGCCAGGGATTACAGGCCTTTGGCAAGTGAGCGGACGCAGTGAGATTACAGATTTTGACGAAGTGGTCAAACTCGACGTTGCGTATATGGATGGTTGGACGATCTGGAGAGATATTCAGATCCTGCTCAAGACCGTGAAGGTTGTACTTAGAAAAGAAGGAGCGAAGTAGGCTGTGAGTAAAGTTAGACAGATTCAATTAGGAGAACTATCCTTATTAGAAAAGTATATTGAGATTTGCACAAAACACAATCTTCGATACTATGCTTTAGGGGGCACTTTATTGGGAGCTATTCGTCACAAGGGCTTTATTCCTTGGGATGACGATATGGATTTGGGCATGCCTAGAAAAGACTATGAAAAATTTCTGGAAATTTGCCAAAACGAATTACCAAGCAATGTCATCTTGAGAATCCATGATGATAATTTAGGCAATACATCTATCATGGATACCTCACTTCAAATTGAATTTGGTGGGGTTGTGTGTAGTCCTTTTATCGATGTGTTTCCTTTAGATGGTTACCCATCAGATGGCTTCCACTATTTCTTGCACACCAATAAAATTAAGTATTACCGTGCCCTTTCCAAAATATCTGTCATCAATCGATTGCACAATCGCGACCGAGGTTTCTTTGAAAATTCAATTGTGAAGGTTTCTAAGATCCTTCACCTAGACAAATTACTAAATACTGAAAAAATCAATCAAAAGTTACAAAATACGATTAAAAAATATGACTTTGAGACAAGTGATCTCGTGGGAAATGTCTTAGGATCCTATCGCGAGAGAGAATTGGCCTACAAAGAGGTATTTGGGGAGCCACAACTCCTTGATTTTGAAACTATTAAAATCAGTGGTCATGCTGATCCGGATGCTTATTTGACAAAGATCTATGGCGATTATATGAAGTTGCCTGAAGAATCAGAGCAAAAAGGTCACTTTGAATCCACTTGGGGAGAATAAGCTTGAAAAGTTTTACAATGATGGGGGTCAGAATTGACCCTTTAACAATGGCAGAAACCGTTGCTGCTACAGAAAAATTTGTACGAGATAAAAAACCACTCCATTTGATGGGGGTCAACGCAGATAAGCTCAATCAGTGTGCGACAGACGAAGCCATCAAGAAGATAGTTAATGAATCTGAAATCATTAATGCAGACGGTGCTTCTGTTGTTCTCGCAGCGCGCTATTTGGGCTATTCTGTACCAGAGCGCGTGGCAGGCATTGATTTGATGCAGGAATTGCTCCATTTGGCCAATGAAAAAGGCTACTCTGTCTACTTCTTCGGGGCAAAAGAGGAAGTCTTGACCGATATGTTGGCCATCTTTAAAAAGGATTATCCAAATCTCCGAGTAGTGGGCCATCGCAATGGCTATTTCTCTGCTGAAGAGGAGGAGGCTATTCAAGAGGATATTCGTGAGAAGGATCCAGATTTTGTCTTTGTCGGCATTACCTCTCCTAAAAAAGAGTACTTGATCCAGAAGTTTATGGACAATGGAGTCAATTCTGTCTTTATGGGAGTGGGAGGAAGCTTTGATGTCCTTTCAGGACATATCAAGCGGGCACCTATGTGGATGCAAAAGGCCAATCTGGAATGGTTGTTCCGTGTGGCCAATGAACCAAAACGCCTCTTTAAGCGCTATTTTGTAGGAAATGCCACTTTTATTAAGAGAGTAGTACATGAAAAACGGAAAGCAAAAAAATAATATTCTGCACATTTCGCGGACCATGGGTATCGGTGGAGCAGAGCGCATTGTCTATCAGTTGGCGACAGACCTCAAGGATGAATTTGACCAGGTTCATGTTGCGTCTACTGGTGGATTGTGGGAAGAAAAACTAGCAGAGAATGGGATTCAACACCATCGGATTCTAGACGTCGATAGCAAACAGCCAGCTACTGTGCTTAAGATTCTTGCTAGTCTTTCCAAGATCATCAAAGAAAATGAGATCACTCTTGTTCACACCCATCACCGGATGGCTGCTTTCTATATTCGTTTGCTGCAGATGCGCCATCCAAAATTGATCCATGTCTACACAGCCCATAATGTTTTCAAGGATAAATTACCACTTTATAAATTCGCCCTAGGAAAGGCTCGAACGGTTGCTGTCAGTCAAGCTGTCCAGGAAAATATCCTTAATGATGTAAGGTCAAAAAACTCTGTTGTGATTTATAATGGAGTGAAAATGAAACAAAGTGAGCATACAGTAAATGAAATTACTAAATGTGACGGTATCAAAATAGGCTGTATCGCTCGCTTATCCGAACAAAAAGGCTTACCCTACCTGATCCAAGCCATGTCACTTGTGACAAATCCAAGTGTATCCTTGTTTCTTGTCGGTGACGGAGAATTGAAAAATGATTTGATAAATCAAACAAAAGAGCTCGGTCTGGAAGAAAGAATTCATTTTTTGGGCTACCGAAGCGACGTGGTAGAGTGTATCAATAGCTTTGACTTTTGTGTCCTTCCGTCTGTCTTTGAAGGATTTGGATTGGTCGCAATCGAGGCTTTTATGAACGGCAAAACGATGATTGCAACAGATATTCCAGGTGTGAACGAAGTAGTGAATTCTGAGAATGGGCTCCTCGTCCCAGCTGAGGATCCGCAAGCCTTAGCTCAAGCAATTAAACAATTAGCAGGGGATCCTGAGAAAAGAGCCTCTTTAGCTGCTCAAGCAAAGAGAGATTATGATAACAAGTTTAGCTATCCGATCTTTTTAGACAACTATCGTAACTTTTACCAATCGATGAGGAAGGGTTCGAAATGAAAAAAGTAATGTTAGTGTTTGGGACGCGTCCAGAAGCCATTAAAATGTGTCCTTTGGTCAATGAACTCAAACAACACGATACCATTGAAACCGTAGTCTGTGTAACAGGGCAGCACAAGGAAATGCTGGACCAAGTGTTAGACGTTTTTCGTGTTGTTCCAGACTATAATCTAGGCATTATGAAGGCCAATCAAACCTTGTTTACTATCACGACCTCTATCTTGGAAAAAATCCAACCGGTATTAGAAGAGGAAAAACCTGATATTGTCCTCGTCCATGGGGATACCACAACCACCTTTGCAACAGCTTTGGCGGCCTTTTATATGGGCATCAAAGTAGGGCATGTGGAAGCAGGGCTTCGGACTTACAATCTTCAAAGCCCATATCCTGAAGAGTTTAACCGTCAAGCTACTTCCATAGTGGCAGATTACAATTTTGCTCCAACCCAGGTTTCAAAAGAGAATCTTCAAAAAGAAGGTCGGACCAATATTTTCGTTACAGGAAATACCGTTATTGATGCTTTAAAAACTACAGTCCAAGAAGACTACGACCACCCTATATTGGAATGGGCAAAAGGAAGCAAGCTCATCATGTTGACGGCCCACCGTCGCGAAAATCTTGGAGAACCCATGGAGCACATGTTCCGTGCAGTCAACCGGATTTTAGAAGAGTTTGAAGATGTCAAGGTGGTCTATCCTATTCACAAAAATCCAAAAGTCAGAGAATTGGCTAGCAAGATTTTTGGAGAGAATGAGCGAATGAAAATCATTGAGCCTTTGGAAGTGATTGATTTTCATAATTTCATGAACCAAAGCTATATGATCTTGACAGACTCAGGTGGCGTCCAAGAAGAAGCACCTTCTTTAGGGAAACCCGTCCTTGTCATGCGTGATACGACAGAGCGTCCAGAAGGTGTGGCTGCAGGGACTTTGAAATTGGTCGGAACAGAAGAAGAAAACATCTATCGCAACTTCAAGCTCCTTCTGGAAGACCAAGATGAATACGAGAAGATGAGCCAGGCAAGTAATCCTTATGGGGATGGAACGGCTTGTCAACAGATTGTAGAAATTATCATGAAGGGATTAGCATAATGGAAAAGGTGTCGATTGTCATACCGGTCTATAATGTCGAGGAGTATTTACAATATAGTGTCGGTAGTCTTAGACAACAGACCTATTCAAATATTGAAATCATCTTAGTCGATGATGGATCGACGGATCGATCAGGAGAAATTTGCGACCAGTATGCTCAGGAAGATGACCGTATTCGAGTGCTCCATCTTCAAAATGGAGGATTGTCTAATGCTCGAAATACAGGAGTGAAAGCTGCAACAACTGACTGGATTATCTTCCTTGATTCTGATGATTATTATGATCGTAGAACTGTTGAATATTTAATGGGATTGAAAGATCAGTATAATGTTGACCTTGTGTCGACCCCGGTCATTGAAGTCAGAAATCATGAGGATAAAGATTTTTCAGGAGGTCTAAATGAAAAGAGCGCTAGGAAATTAGACCGCCATACAGCTCTGATAAAAATGTTCTATGGTCACCACGTTGGAACCCATTCAGGAGGAAAACTCTACAAGAAAGAGATCTTACTCCAACATCCCTATCCAGAAGGAATGATTTATGAAGATTTGGCCATTGCCTATGAGCATATTGCTTGTTGTGAGGAAATTGCAGTCAGCGATCTAAATCTTTATAAATACTATCGAAGACCAGGGAGTATCGTAAATTCTTCTTATAGCGATCGGCTTTTGGATTTTTACAAGGCTATGGAATGGAACAGAGCCTATGTCGAGAGAGACTATCCTGATGATCCAGAAATGAAAAAAGCGGTCAATACCCGCTATGTCTTTAATGGCTTGCATGTGGTCCATGCCTTATTAGGTTCTCAAATGCATGACCAAGTCAATAAGATTCGCAAAGAGTATCGCCGCTATTGGAAAGATATTCTAATCAATTCACATATTACAAGAAAAAATAAACTCAAATACCTTCTTTTGCTCCTTTCTCCTCATTTGTATCAAAAGGTGAGAGCAAAACTAGGCTAGATTGCTAATAGCTATGTTTTAAAGAAGGAAACTGAGACAAAACAGGAGGTTTAGGATGATTTATGCAGGGATTTTAGCAGGTGGAACAGGATCACGGATGGGGATTACGGATATGCCCAAACAATTTTTGGATTTGGGTGGACGTCCTATTTTAATCCATACCGTTGAGAAGTTCTTATTGGTCCATGAAATTCAGAAAATTGTATTGGGAATTCATCCGGACTGGGTGACTTATACGGAAGACCTGGTCGACAAATACTTGGCTTCTTATAAGGAACGGATCTTAGTTGTAGAGGGAGGAAGTGACCGCAACTCTACCATCGAAAATATCATCTTGGCTATCGATAAGGTGCAACCTTTAACAGATGAGGATATTATCGTCACTCATGATTCCGTTCGTCCCTTTGTCAGCCTCAAAACTATCCAAGAAAACATTGAACTAGCTAAGAGTCATGATGTGGTGGATACAGTGGTCGAAGCGACGGATACCATTGTTCAAAGCTTGGACAATACCTTTATCACGGATATTCCTGAACGCCAATACCTCTATCAGGGTCAAACCCCTCAAACCTTCAAAATGAAAGACTTTCTTGCCTTGTATCATGATTTAAGTGACCAACAAAAAGAAGTCTTGACAGATGCCTGCAAGATCTTTGTCATCAATGGTAAAAAAGTTGCCCTTGCAAAAGGGGAATATTCCAATATTAAAATTACGACGATTACAGATTTGAAAATTGCACGCGGTATGATTGAGGACAATTAATATGTTGAACCAAATCTTTCAGCTGACCCAGCCGAAAAATATCACCATCAAATACCAAGAAGAAGACATGAGCCGTGGAGACAAGGTGTTAATACGCCCTTATTACATGGCTATTTGTCATGCGGACCAACGTTACTATCAAGGAAAACGGGATCCTAAGGTGCTTAAAAAGAAATTACCCATGGCCCTGATCCATGAGTCGTCTGGTATCGTGGTAGCGGATCCTACGGGAACCTATCAACCAGGACAGATTGTGGCCATGGTTCCCAATCAACCTCCTCATCAAACAGAGGGTGTCTTCTTTGAAAATTATTTGGAGGGGACGCACTTCTTGTCTAGTGGCTTTAATGGTTTTATGCAGGAAGTCGTTGCCTTACCGCTGGATCGTGTAGTGGCTTACCCAGAGGAAGTTCGGGGCCCAGTCACAGCTTTAGCGGAATTTAGTAGTGTTGCCATGCATGCCATTCATCGCTTTGACCTCATTGCCCACCAACGAAGAGAGTCCGTTTTGATTTTAGGAGATGGTAGTCTTTCATATGTGGTTGCGACATCTTTGCACTATCTTTACCCAGATTTGAAGATAACTGTAGTTGGGCGCAACAATGATAAACTGCAATTGTTTAATTTCATTCATCAAGCAATTTTGACCAGCGAGTTGACAGACGATCAACGGTTTGACCACGCCTTTGAGTGTACTGGTGGTCAAGGAAGCGAACCAGCCATCAATGATATTATTGATCATATCAAACCCCAAGGAACCGTGATGTTGATGGGGGTTAGTGATAACCGGGTCGCGGTTAATACAAGAGATGTTCTTGAAAAGGGCTTGACCTTTGTAGGGTCTTCTCGTTCGGGTCGTGAGGATTTTGAGCGGGCTGTAGAGATGCTGGCTAATCGTCGAGTCCAAAGTCGTTTGAAAAACATTATTCACGTTGATGGAGAAGTTCAAACCATTCCAGATATTCACCGAGCTTTTGCGACAGATTTGATCACACCGTTTAAAACGGCCTTCAAGTGGGGATTGTAGACAGTCATGAAAGTGTTAAAAAATTACGCCTATAATCTCTCCTACCAGTTGCTGGTGATTATCTTACCGATTATTACCACTCCTTATGTGACACGGGTCTTTAGCTCGAATGACTTAGGAACCTATGGTTATTTCAACTCCATCGTCACCTATTTTATTCTTTTGGCGACCTTGGGAGTGGCTAACTATGGAACAAAGGAGATCTCAGGACACCGCAAAGACATCCAAAAGAATTTCTGGGGGATTTATACCCTCCAGTTAGGTGCGACTTTTGTGTCCATCCTGCTCTATGTCTTGCTGTGCTTGGCGCTTCCTTCTATGCAAAACCCTGTGGCCTATATTTTAGGACTCAGTTTGGTTTCAAAGGGACTCGATATTTCCTGGCTTTTTCAGGGCTTAGAGGACTTCCGCAAGATTACGGTTCGGAATATCACGGTTAAGCTAGTTGGAGTCATCTCCATCTTCTTGTTCGTTAAATCTGCCAATGATCTTTATCTCTATGTATTCTTACTCACCATCTTTGAGCTTTTAGGTCAGCTGAGCATGTGGTTACCTGCCCGCGAATTTATTGGGAAAGCCCATTTTGATATGGCCTATGCACGGGTGCATTTAAAACCGGTTATTCTGCTCTTTTTACCGCAGATTGCCATTTCCCTCTATGTCACCTTGGACCGGACCATGCTGGGGGCTCTTGCCTCTACAAAGGATGTGGGGATCTATGACCAGGCCTTGAAATTGGTTAATATTTTGCTGACCCTTGTGACGTCTTTAGGAAGCGTCATGCTTCCGCGCGTGGCGAGTCTCTTGGCTTCAGGAGATCACAAGGCTGTCAATAAGATGCACCAAATGTCCTTTTTGATCTATAATTTGGTCATCTTCCCAATCATTGCGGGTATGCTGATCGTCAACGATGACTTTGTTCGATTCTTCTTAGGGAAGGATTTCCAAGATGCTCGCTATGCCATCGCTATCATGATCTTCCGTATGTTCTTCATCGGATGGACCAATATCATGGGGATTCAAATCCTCATTCCACATGATAAGAACAAAGAATTTATGCTGTCAACCACGATTCCTGCTATCGTCAGTGTCGGGTTGAATGTGCTTTTCTTACCTCATTTTGGTTTTATCGGTGCAGCCATTGTATCCGTCTTAACAGAATCCTTGGTATGGCTGATTCAACTGTACTATACCCGTCATTACCTCAGGGAAGTTCCAATTATCGGATCGATGACGAAAATTATGTTTGCATCTGCTGTGATGTATGGCCTTTTGCTCCTTATAAAACCATTCCTACATTTCACCCCTACCCTGAATGTACTCGTGTATGCGGTGCTTGGTGGGATCATTTATCTGATCGCTATCCTATCTCTGAGAGTGGTAGATGTGAAAGAATTAAAACAACAATTTTTAAATAAACAGTAGAGAGTAGAAAGGAAGGATATGAATTTTTAAGTAAACAAAATCTTTAGAAAAGAATGCTATAGCAGGGGTGTTCCCTAAGCAGGCATTCCAATCTAGACAGAATGAGCTTTTCTTTAAAAATTCTTTATCAGGTAATTTAATGATAAAAATGAAATTTGACGATCTACTGGTTGGTTTTGTCGTCTCGATTGTGATCTTCTTTAATACAATATCCACTACGATGTTAAATAAGGGCTTTTTGCATGTTGGTGCGAGCTCCCTCTTAGTGGTTGTAGCTCTCTTATTGCTTCGTTTTTTTAATAAAATCTCGATTCCCTATCATTATCTAATCTTGTCTGCCATGTTATTGATGGTAGCTGTTATGGTTTATTTTAAGACAGATAAGTTAAATTTCTTAGTTTATTCTCTCTTAATGATTTTGCTGGTCAATGCGGATAGGAAAGTCATTTTAAAAACTTATGTAGGTGTTGCAGGTACGATTGTCCTTACAGTATTTCTATTGTCACTGTTAAAGGTTGTTCCAAACTTACAATATAGTCGGGGTGCTGTTATCCGTAATTCATTTGGGTTTATCTATCCAACAGATTTCGCAGCCCATTGTTTCTACCTTTATGTCGCAATCTCCTATTTGCTAAAAGATCGGTATATTGGCTTACGATCTCTGAGTGGCGTTCTTCTAGCTCTCTTTATTATCAAGTTCTGTGACGCTCGTATGAATGCGATCTCGCTTTTGGTCGCTGTCTTGCTCTTTCTCTTCTTTTATTTCACAAAGGAGAAGAAGCTGAAGTTGTATCACTTGTTGCCCTATTCGGTCATCCTTTTTTCAAGTGGAATGATCTACTTGACCTATCATTTCTCCTGGTCATCTCCACTTTATGTCCAAATTAATCAATTCATTACTGGTCGGTTAGCCCTGGGTAAAAATGCTTTTAATTTATACCCTTTGAATTGGTTCGGAACAAGAGAGGTTCAGTTTATTGGATCCGGAGGAAGCACAGAGTCTGTCCTCAATTATAATTATGTCGATTCGTCTTATGTTCAGATGTTATTTACATATGGTGTCGTACCGGTTGCTTTATTAGTCGGCATTTATGTCATTGTTTCAAAATATGAATTCAAGAAGGGGCGTTATTTATTTGTTGCGATCTTGTCCCTCATTGCGATTAACTGTATGATTGAAGCATTTTGGTTTGTACCGACTTATAACATCTTTATGTTCACACTCTTTGCGACAGAAGTTGTCAAGAAAAAGCCGGCCAATTCCCTCTCTTATAGTGAGGAAATTGGGGGGATTTGAAGATCTAATCTATAGCTATGAGTCTATGATACAGCTGAGAGCTTAGATATATTTTAAAATAGAAAAATAATGGAGTCTACTATGTACGATTATCTGATTGTTGGTGCTGGTTTGTCTGGAGCCATTTTCGCACATGAAGCTACTAAACGTGGTAAAAAAGTAAAAGTGATTGACAAGCGAGATCACATCGGTGGAAATATCTACTGCGAGGAGGTTGAAGGCATCAACGTCCATAAGTACGGTGCCCACATTTTCCATACCTCCAACAAAAAAGTGTGGGACTATGTCAACCAGTTCGCTGAATTCAACAACTATATCAACTCACCAGTAGCTAACTACAAGGGCAGTCTGTACAATCTTCCCTTTAACATGAATACCTTCTACGCTATGTGGGGAACCAAGACTCCTCAAGAAGTCAAGGACAAGATTGCCGAGCAGACAGCTGACATGAAAGATGTTGAACCGAAAAACTTGGAAGAACAGGCCATCAAGTTGATTGGTCCAGATATCTATGAAAAGTTGATCAAGGGCTATACAGAAAAACAATGGGGCCGCTCTGCAACAGACCTTCCACCATTTATCATCAAGCGCCTTCCAGTTCGTTTGACCTTTGATAATAACTACTTTAATGACCGTTACCAAGGAATTCCAATCGGTGGATACAACGTCATCATTGAAAACATGCTGGGCGATGTAGAAGTAGAGCTTGGGGTTGATTTCTTCGCCAATCGTGAAGAGCTGGAGAGCTCAGCTGAAAAAGTGGTCTTTACAGGAATGATTGACCAGTACTTTGATTACAAACATGGGGAATTGGAATACCGCAGTCTTCGTTTTGAACACGAAATCTTGGATGAGGAAAACCATCAAGGAAATGCCGTGATCAACTATACAGAGCGTGAAATCCCTTATACTCGGATCATTGAGCATAAGCACTTCGAGTATGGGACTCAACCGAAGACGGTGATTACCCGTGAATACCCAGCTGATTGGAAACGAGGCGATGAGCCCTACTATCCAATCAATGATGAAAAGAATAATGCGATGTTTGCCAAGTACCAAGAAGAAGCAGCCAAAAATGACAAGGTCATCTTCTGTGGACGCCTAGCAGACTATAAATACTACGATATGCATGTGGTTATTGAGCGTGCTTTGGAAGTTGTAGCAAATGAGTTTGATTGAAAGAAACAATAATCTATGAAATACTACTTAAAAGAAGAATTCCTGCATGATGTCAACGCAAAGAACGCAGGAAATAAAGCACGCAATGACGTAGAAAGTATTGTGAAAGAAGAAGGCTATCATCCCTTGGTCCTTTCTGTCGACAATTGGTATCAGATGAGTACCCTTGCGGCTCAACGCCATAAGGCAAGGGCTTTTGGTCAAGCCTTGGATCAACTAAAGCAAGGAGATGAGTTGCTGATCCAGTTTCCAATGCTTCACCATAGTTTTTTCTCAACCCATTTGGTTAAAAAGGCACAAAAAAGAGGGATTAAAGTCTATCTCTTGATTCATGACCTAGAAGTGCTCCGCCATGCCAATATGACGTCACTACCTTTAAAACACAGAATTCGGATGTACCTTCAAGAAGCAAGTTTTCTCAAAGCAGCTGATGGGATCATCGCTCACAATCCAGTTATGAAATCTGTCTTGGTGGATAAAGGGATCGCGGAAGATAAGATTGTTAGCCTTGGCATTTTCGACTACTTGATTCCAAATTTCCAAGAGAAGACTGATCTAACTAAGAATCAGCCAATTATTGTGGCAGGTAATTTGGCCCAGGAAAAAGCTGGTTATCTCTATGGTCTTCCTGCAGAACCTGCCTATAACCTCTATGGTGTTGGTTTTGATGAAAGTAGAGCTTTAGAGAATGAAACTTACTTTGGATCCTTCCTACCGGATGAGCTTCCTGCAGCCCTTGAGGGTGGTTTTGGACTTGTCTGGGATGGGGATAGTGCGGAAACCTGTAGTGGTGTTTTTGGCGAGTACCTTCGCTACAACAACTCTCACAAGGCGTCGCTTTATCTAGCAACGGGCTTCCCGCTGGTGGTGTGGAAACAGTCAGCCTTGTCTCACTTTGTGCTTGAGAAGGGCTGTGGGATTGCAGTGGAGTCTCTTCATGACTTGAAGGAGACCATCGACAATCTTTCAGATGACGATTACCAAGATTTGGTAGGCAATGCCAAGCGTGTTGGTCAGGAAATCCGAGATGGTCACTATTTAAAGACAGCCTTAAAGCATTTATCATAAGATTAAAAGAAGTCAGACAGACTTCTTTTTTTAGTTTTTCAAAAAAATATCACTAATTTTAAAAATTTGCCTTATAAAACTTTTCATCGCTGAAACCGTGTGGTAAAATGATTAACGTATAAAATTTGTATAAAGGGAAGTTTATATGAAAAAGAAAGATCTTATTTTTTATGCCGGAGCGGCAGTCTTGATGGCTGTATCTGCTCAGGGAGTCAGTGCAGATGAGCTGGTTTCAAACGAGGCCACTACTACTGAAGGCAACCAAGTCCAAGCTGAAAAAGCGCCAGAAGTAGCCGTTGCTGAAAAATCGGTAGCACCTGTCGCAAGCAACTATGCAGCACCAGCAAATGTGACTGAGCAGCCTGTGGCACCTGCGAGCAAGGTCGCGGCTTCAGAAAGTGGAACCCCATCTGTAGAGAAAACTACAGAAGCATCGACTACTGAGAAAGAAGAAACTCCTCTTCCGTCTGACACAGGAAACACGACCTTCTTTAACACAGGCGCTCACGCTCCTGCTGGTCGTTCAACAGATGTAGCGGTTCAGCCAAAATCATTCGTTGATGTGAGTAGCCATAACGGAGACATTAGTATTGGAGACTACCGTACCCTAGCTAATAAAGGTGTGGGCGGTGTCGTTGTCAAATTGACAGAAGACACTTGGTACAAGAACCCAAATGCGGAGAACCAAATTCGTAATGCACAAGCTGCGGGTCTACAAGTATCGACCTACCACTTCTCACGCTATACTTCTGAGGAAGCGGCGCGTGCAGAAGCGCGATTCTACATTGCAGAGGCGCAACGCTTGAGTCTTCCAAAGAACACCCTCATGGTCAATGACTTTGAGGATGCCAAGATGCAGCCAAACATTAACCGCAACACCCAAGCTTGGGCTGACGAAATGCGTAAAAATGGCTACACCAACTTGATGTTCTACACCAGTGCTAGCTGGTTGGATGAAAACAATCTTCGCAAGAAAGGTCCAGTCAACACCGCTCAATTTGGGCTTCAGAATTTCTGGGTTGCCCAATACCCTTCTCCAAAACTGTCTGTAAACGATGCGAAAAGCTTGCGTTACAATGGGAAAGCCGGCGCCTGGCAGTTCACTTCTCAAGCGGAATTGCTTCCAGGAAAACACCTTTTTGACCACAGTGTGGACTATACTGGTCGCTTCACAGCGAACGCAAAACCTGCAGCGGATCCAACAGAAGGCAGCTTAAGTGGGAAGATTGACATTGTCAATAACGATACTATGACGGGCCGCTTTGACGTTGTCATCTCAAATGTTAAGGCGCCAAATGGAGTTCGAACCGTTTCTGTACCAATCTGGTCAGAAACAGGTGGTCAAGATGACCTTGTTTGGTATACAGCTAATCGTCAAGCAAATGGGACCTATACCGTCAATGTAAAAGCAGAGAACCATAAAAACTCAACCGGTCTTTACAATGTCCATCTTTACTATGTTCAGAACAATGGACAAATGACAGGTGTAGGTGGAACAACGACGACAGTAGCTATTGGAAAGAAAAATCAGACACCAGTATCAGCTGATTTGACTATTGCAAAATCAGAAAAAGACGGTACCTTCACCATTACAGCTAAGAACCTTCAAGGCTTCGATGGCTACAAGGAAGTGAAGATTCCATTTTGGTCTCATGCCAATGGGATGAAAGACATCATCTGGTACACTCCAACTCGCCAGGCAGACGGTTCTTATACTGTAACAGCTAAAGCCAGTGACCACGAAAATGCTGATGGCAAATACGAAGCGCAGGTCTTCTATGTAGATGCCCAAGGTCAAAACAAATTTGTGAAAAAGGCCTTTATCGATTATACGGCGACAAAACCGGCCAATGCTGTCGCAGCTGATCTGACCATTACAAAATCAGAAAAAGACGGCACCTTCACCATCACAGCTAAGAACCTTCAAGGCTTCGATGGCTACAAGGAAGTGAAGATTCCATTCTGGTCTCATGCCAATGGGATGAAAGA
>NZ_JASHEI010000013.1:0-32852 GCF_047463195.1 Streptococcus parasanguinis | reverse complement strand
AAGACGCAGTGGTTGAGTGGGCTCTACTACGCTGATTTCATCAGCTTTTACAGCCCTACTCAACTGTGCGGAGGTGGGACGACGAAATCGAATTCTAACGAATTACCGATTTCTGTCCCACTCTCTTAAACTATTCGTTTGATTGATCCCTTTAGTCATCAGACTCCGCAAATACTTGAGTGGCTTTGACTGCTTTCTTCCACCCCTTGTACAGATCCTCTTTACGAGCTTCATCCATCTTTGGTTCAAAGATTTGGGCTGCTCCATGAAGAGATTTTAATTCTTCCAAGTCCTTCCAATAGCCTACTGTCAGACCTGCTAGGAAGGCCGCTCCTAAAGCCGTTGTTTCCAGATTTTTCGCGCGAGCAATTGCAATTCCAAGAATATCTGCCTGAAACTGCATTAAATAATCATTTTTCGCTGCTCCTCCGTCTACTTTTAGGACAGGGATAGGAGTTTTGGCATCTACCTGCATGGTGTCGATGATATCGCGTACTTGATAGGCAATGGATTGAAGGGTTGCTTTGATAAAGTCTTCCTTGGTCGTTCCCCGGGTAAGTCCGAAGACAGAACCACGCGCCTCTTGATTCCAATATGGCGCTCCAAGACCAGTAAAGGCAGGAACCACTTAGATTTCATCCTGGTTCTGAGACTTCAGAGCATAAGCTTCAGATTCAGGAGAACTGTCGATCATACGCAGACCGTCACGAAGCCACTGAATGGCACTTCCAGCGATAAAGATAGATCCTTCAAGGGCATAGTAGACCTTGTCATTGATCCCATAACCAATCGTCGTCAGCAGGTTATTTTCTGATAACTGCATCTCCTCACCCGTATTCATAATGATGAAAGATCCAGTTCCATAAGTATTTTTGACCATACCAGGTTCAAAGGCTAATTGACCAAAGAGAGCAGCCTGCTGGTCTCCCGCCATCCCTGCAATCGGCACTTGTCCACCGTAGAAATGGAAAGGAGCTGTCTTGCCATAGATTTCAGAGTTTGAACGCACTTCAGGAAGCATGGCTTTAGGAATGTTGAGGATTTCTAAGATTTCATCGTCCCATTTCAGTTCCTTGATATTGTAAAGCATGGTACGGGCAGCATTGGAATAGTCTGTCACGTGAGCAGCTCCATCCGTCAGCTTCCAGACCAGCCAAGTATCAATGGTACCAAAGAGTAAGTCGCCTTTTTCAGCTCTTTCTTGCGCACCTTCTACATGGTCCAAAATCCAACGAACTTTAGTCGCTGAAAAGTAGGCATCGATGACCAAACCTGTCTTTTGGTGGAAGGTTTCTACATAGCCTTTGTTTTTGAGCTCTTCAGCTAGTGGGGCAGTTTGACGAGATTGCCAGACAATAGCATTGTAAATAGGAAGCCCCGTGTTCTTATCCCAAACAACCGTTGTTTCCCGTTGATTGGTAATGCCGATTGCTTCGATTTGATTGGGCTTGATGCCACTTTCAATAAAGACCTCAGCAATCACCGACTGAACCGAGTTCCAAATCTCATTGGCATTGTGCTCCACCCAACCAGCCTGCGGGAAAATTTGAGTGAATTCCTTTTGACTAGAGCTAACTTGCTCGCCTTTTTTATTAAAAATGATAGCCCGCGAACTAGTGGTTCCCTGGTCAATCGCCATAATGAAAGTTTCTTGAGACATAAACTGCCCTCCTAAATTCGATACTTAAAAATCTTGTTCTTTCATCAACTAGTATACTCTATTTCATCATGGATTTGTATCCATTTTTTAAAGAAAATCCGGTCTAACATTTTCCTACTACTTCTAACTCTATCAGAACAAATTAAAAGAGCCCCGAGGCTCTTTTAACTAGTGGTTCAAATGCTTATCAAGATCTGTTCTGATCTAAGCGATTTAAAAACTCCATGGTCGGACTGACTTGGTAAAGTTCTTTAAGAGGAATGTTCTGATAGACCGCTATTTCGTCCGCAGTCACACCGTAACGAATTAATAGATCATAAATACGATTTAAATCATGACGTAATTCATCCGTTATGAGGACATTATCGCTTGTTTCTTTTGTTTTCCAATAATAAGATGGCAGAACTTCCTTGGTTTCAATTAAAATAGTTTGCAACAAAGTCCCACCATGGCTGTCCTTCTGAGAGATATCGGCCCCAAGTTCCAACATTTTCTCAAAAACCTTGAAAGACCGGTCAGCCTTTTCCTTAGACGAATACATCTCATATTGGCCATTCCAGCGTTTGATCATGCGCCTACAGTCAAATACAGCTCGTCCACCCGCTGTTTGGAGGACTGGTTGACAAAATGGATTCAGCTCTGTCGGCTCTTCAATAAAGTTAAGATCTGCTCCTCTATCAATGAGTAAGTCTGCAATATCTAAATGTCCCGATTTGATAGCGACTTGAAGGAGCGACTGCCCCTGATCTCTTTTAGGTTTGTCACCCGAAACAGCATTGACTTCTTCAGGCTTTTTATCCAATATCTGACGGACTCCCTCTATATCTCCTCTTCGCAACAACTGAAAGGTCTTTTGCATGTTTTTCCCCCTCTCTCATTATAGATAAGAATGACACTGTGTTGATACTTTGATCCTATCTCTAGGTTCTTCGTTAAACTGATTATAGCATTTTATGGACTCTACATTGAAGTCCTAAAGGCTAAAGATGACAGACTCCCACCGAAAGAGATTCAACTCTATTTCTCTGATTTTCGTGCAGCCACCAGCCAAGAGGCTACTAGAATTTCGAAAATAACTAGAAGGATAATCTGAGGAAGCGAGCTCTGAACCAGCATGAGGACAGCCAGACTATCAATTAGCATATGAGCAAGGATACAAGGAACAGCTCCTTTCGAGTACTCCTTGAGCGCTCCAAATAGGAAGGCATTCCCTAAAATCATCAGGTAAAAGATAAGATAGTTGGACGAACCTGCTGTAATCCAAGGGAGTTGATAGATAGGAATATGCCAGAGGAACCAGACAATGGAAAGAAGCATCATTTTAGGTATAAAGTGCTTACTATAGGAAAGATGATCTTGTAAAAACCAACGCCAACCGACTTCTTCTAGGCCTCCATATAATAAGGTCCAGGGGAAATAAATGAAGAAGGCCAAGAGGGAGTTCCCAGTAAAGCGAACGTTCATAAGCAGGATGGAAATCCCATAATAGATGACGGGGATGAAGAAAGCTAGGATCCAAGATAGGGAACTTTCTTTTTGAAGAAAGACCTTTTTGAAAAATTCACCCAAGGAGTTGACTTCACTCAACACCAGAGAAAAGACAGCCGCCACAATCAGGGGAATCAAGTTCATTAGGATAAACAGTAGTGAGGTCCCCATACTACTCCTATCTGGGAACAACCAAAGGATCACTTGCCCGACTAGAAATGTAGCAAGGAGGGCAGTCAATGCATACCAGATAGCGACTGATTGTTTTGAAATAAATTTGCTCATTTTTCTTCCTTTACAGTTATATACTTCTTTCTTGCAATCCAGATTGCTAAACTAATAATAAGAATTTTACTGACGATAGATAGCCATACCTCTTCATTCACTATCATCTGAGACAAGGAATTGATACAGGCATGGGTTATGACACAGAGCCATAAATTTTGCGTTTTATGATACAAGGCCGACAAGATAAAGCAGTTAGTTAGCAGACCTACTAGAAACGGAAACAATTGAATGACAGCTAAAGAACCGTCGATATAAAAGTATAGTAGATGCCAACTAGACCAAGCTAAAAAGGTGATCAAAGTAGCTGAAAAATATGGTATTTTTTCCTGCAAAGTTGGCTGAAAGAAATAACGCCAGCCAATTTCTTCAACTCCACCAAAAAGAAGAGCCTTAAAAAAGAGTACTACTGGCAAGACCAACGATTGAGTGGTGATCTTACCGCCAAAGATAAAAGGTAAAAAGTCGAGTAGCAAGAAAACAAGTACCAAACAATAATTAACCAAACTGTCTTTGACTTGAAAAGAATCTTTTAGAATTTGTTTGAAACTAGATTGATGGTAACTAATGCTTGCAAGACTCCCCCAAAAAGCAGATGATAAGCCAGCTAAAGCAACAGCGATGATCCCCAATGATGATGTAAAATCAACCTTGACTCCTCCTGCTCTTAAAAAACAAACCAGAAGGCTGACTCCTAATACTTGACCAAAGGTCCCTAACAAATACATAGATAGGGCTTGCTTTCTATTCATTCGCGATTCCTTTTTCTTTCAATTAATTACCAGTGCTATCTACCTTAAACCCATACCTACCTGCATTTCGTTTGAGCTTCTCCACTAGCTCTTCATTCCGCTTGCTTTTTCCAAAAAAGAAGGGAATAGTCTTTCCATTTCTAAGCTCGATATAAAAAGCATAGCGAGCCCCGCCACCAGATCGTCCACGAAAAATTGCATAGGTGATTTGCTTGATCTCTTTCAGTGGGATCCTGCGACGACTGAAACACAGAGCAACATGGATATAGAAGATTCCACGGCTAATATGGAAGGGAACAAAGAAGGGACCTCCACTACGCCTCACAATTGCCCTTCTTCTCAGGAAAAGGAAAACAGTGAAAACGAGCAAGAAAATGAGCACATATAGAATCGGAGCATACTCCATTATCTTTCTAAATTCTAACACGCTGTCTTTCATCCTCTACTTCATCTCAACCCATTTTTCATTATCCATGATAAAGGGCTTAGCCAGACCTTCGCCTGTGTAGTCTTGGTACTTGGTCTCCAAGTATTTGTAGACATCTTCCTTGGTCGCAAACTTAATGGCTTGATAGGGCTCTTCAAAGGTCAGCTTTTCGACAAAGAGATAGCCGTCCTTAGCAGGAACCAAGACACCGACGTGACCGACAAAAAGGGTATTGCCATCTAGGTTATCATGAACAATAACAGAAAGCATGCGCGCATTTTCATTGAACTTGAAATGAGCAAAATACTCTTCCATCTTCTTGGCATGGACCTTGACATCCGTTGTAGCCTCTGTCGGAACCCGTGAATACAGAATGTTAAAGGCTTTCTTGTCTGCCTCATCGAAGATCTTCCCTTTGTCAATCGCATCATTGTCCACAAATAAAAGTTCACTATCCGCTTTCATCTTAGGAATCTCGATGCGATTCTTCAGAAGAGTATAGCTATTGATCCGGCAGTTAGTTCCGACGAAATCGCCCTTTTTCTTGGTCCACAAGTCACTGATCTTCTCAACATTGTAGTCTGTTTTCTTGAAGGTGCTGAAGTCACCCGTCAAGCCGACCGAGCCAACAATGCTATCGTAATCCGTTACTAGACCCAAAAACTTGTCTACACTGTCCTGATCCAAATAAGCAGACAAAAGACTCCGCACTTCTTCGACACTTGCCTTGCTGTTGAGATTGCTGTAGGTACCCTTGTAGCGCTCTTTGTCTGAACTAGATTTCTGCACAGTAGAACTTTCCTTCTTTTCCTTGGATTGCTTTTGGTTGCTACCACAAGCCGCTAAAGCAAAAATCGCCAAGGCACAGCTAGTAAGGAGCATGATTTTTTTAGATGGTTTCATAAAGTGGTTCCTTCTCTATTGATTAAAATGTTTGTTCTACAAATTTTTCATATCGATAATCCTTCTCCTCTATTATAGTTTAAAACTAGGTTAGCTCCAACTATTTTTTACGAAATGAGAAAAGTTTATAAGTAGCAAAAAAGAGCTGGCAGACTGTCCAGCTCTTTAATATGTTACAAAAATCAAAATTAAAATTATCGTTTAATCAGACCAATCTATTTTGGCATGTTCTATTGCGTACTCCGCTTCCTCTTGAGTAAACTTTCTTATTTCAACAAGTTTTTCTAATAATCTTTCTTTCGAATAGTTGCCACCGCTTCCAAAAGATTCCACTGCTTTAACAGCTTCCTCTTTCCAATCAAAATGACCTTGCTCCACAGCATAGTCAGCCTCTTCTTGAGTAAATAGATCAAATTTTATAAGTTGATCAACTAACTTTTCTTTTGAATAATGATACATTTGATATGATTTTGCTTTTAAAAGTGCTTGCTCTTTCCAGTCTATATTAAGCTTATCGATAGCATACAGGGAAGCATCTTCTGAATACCTGTCATTCTTAGTAAGATCATTTTTAATTTGCTGCATCGATAAAGGAGATTTCTTTAAAAATTCTTTAGCTGTTGCATATGCACTTGTATATTCTACATCTAGTAAAGGTAAAGGATAAACTCTTTTCTTAAACATATTCATTAATGATTCTAAATCATCCTTATTTTTTTTGTCACTTGAAGAAGCGTATTCTTGTTTTGATGATTCAAAATCATCCTTATTTCCATCAGTTGAAGAAGAGTATTTTTGTACAGGTTTAGTCAGCTGTGATCCTGAACGTGAATTTATCCATTTATTATAACTTATTTGATACTCAATTGCCATCAAAGCTAACATTCCTACCATCAATCCAAACATCGTAAAAATAAATATAACAAATTTTTTCATAATGAATACCTTTGCTTGTTTTTCTCCAATGGAATCTTTCATCCTCTTGAACTACTTTCATTAGTATTATATCATGAAATATTCTTCTTTTTTATTAACTAATGTAAAAGTCTTCATACTAGTAAACAAAAAAGCGACTGCAATAGTTCAACTGCAATCACTCGTTCATTTGTGAGATAAAAAATAACAAAGTGTTATAAAAGATTATTTGATCTTGTGTTTGTTCATCTTTTCTTCAAAGATGGCTGTCATAATCTTGCGGAGCTCTTCTCCTTCTTTTTCAGGAAGATCCCCTTGACGTTTGGCCACTGCATAAAGTTCAGGGTATTGCTTGGCTACACGCTCAACTGTCTTGGTCGTCGCATGCCCTCTGACAAAGAATGGAATACGCTTGATCCATTCTTGCGGGACTAAAGCGAGCAACTTCTTCGCTGCTTCTTTATCAGAAATCTCAGCTGTACTCAATCCTTGCTTGATTTGTTCTTGTTCTTTTTCTGTAAAATCTTTTAATTCCATAGTAAATTCCTCATTTGTTTATCTAAGGACATATTATACACCTATGTAGAGAAAAGTACAACTATAGGATTTTGGAAAATAGAGCAAGGGCAAGTCATCCCTCACTCTGTCTCTTAATCATTAAATCTCATGACGTATATTGATTTCCGATTTACTCTGGAACACTTTCCTTTTGTTTTAAGTAATCATCACTGCTCAACTAGCAATTATAGATAAAAAAGCTTGTTTTGATCATCATTATGCCACTTTTCATAACTTTCTACCGCAGCTATCTTAGCTTCACTAACCTCTTTTAAGTTCTTCAAATCAATAGTAAAATTATTGTTTAATTTAACCAATCTACTTGAGCATGCTCTATTGCGTACTCCGCTTCCTCTTGAGTAAATTTGTCAACATTTATAAGCACCTCAAACACCCTTTCTTTTGTTAATTTGGCAACCTTTGAATAAGCTTCAGCCATCTTTACAGCCTCCTCTTTCCAATCGGAACCAACATTCTCTATAGCATAGTCAGCTTCTTCTTGAGTATATTTTTCTATATTGACAAGTTGCCAGGCTAATTTTTCTTTTGAAAAAGGAGACCTTAAATATCCTTTTGCCTTTAAAAGCGCTTGCTCTTTCCAGTCAATATCAAGCTTGTCTACCACATACTGTGCATCATCTTCTGAAAGCTTATACCGTCGCATAAGACTCTCTTTGCAAGATTGCTTTGAATAAGTGAAACCTTTAAACATAGACCTAGCTTCTTTTACATATGGAATCAAATTATCTGGTATATCTTCATCGAGTGTACTTGAAGAAGAATTTTGTTCAAAATTCGTATTTGATTTTTTATAATCATACTTCGTACTAGAACTTGAAGTAGAGTATTTTTGTACAGGATAAGTTAGCGTTGATCCTGAATCTGAATTTTTCCATTCATTATAACTTCTTTGATAACTATATCCCATAAAAACTACCCATCCTACCATCAATCCCACCATCAATACAAACATCGCAAAAATAAATATAAAAAATTTTTTCATCATGAATACCTTTAGTTTTTTTAGCCTAATTAATTTGGTTATTTGTTCTTATCGACAGCCTAACATTTCATCCTAGTCACCTTTTAGTTGCACTTGCGTATGGGCTAGCAGGTCTCCTAGATGCCTCTTATCATTTCTAAACATTGTCATTGCCAGTAGCAAAACTGCGAGGAGAGTCGCCGAAATAGAGAGGCTAATGGAAAACATATCAAAATCACTATAGAAGCCATGAATCGTGCCCATATGACCGAGTTGCCAAGGTAAAAATTTGATGACATTTCTAATCAAGCTAGCCTGGACTGTTTTTTTCTGGTAGACCAGTTCAAGTCCCGCTTTTACCTTCCCAAAACTGCCATCATTTTTATAATCCAAGAATGTGAACAGGAGCGTGATTGGCAAAACAGAGGTGAAAAAGACAAGCCACTGTGACTGAATTTCTGTAAACTCTGGGACGCCATTAAAAAAGATGATGTAAATAAGCATCGAACCTAAAAACAGAAGAACTAAGTAAGCTAGAATGAAAAGATAATCAAACAGAAATTCTGTCATTCTTTTTTTAAACGAAATAGGATTGATTGCTAATATCTTCATCACTGTCTCCCCCCTTCTCATCTCCTATTATAATATAAGGGTGCGAATAAAGATACTATTTATAAAAAGAAGCCCGCAATCTCTCGATTCCAGGCTTCTTTCTTACTGCTCTTCCCTATAAATAACAAAGCCATTTGGCTGAATGATCAATCGATCATCGGAAATGCTTCCAAGACTGATCAGATCTGCCTGTCCGCTTTCTATGACAAAGTCTGTCTTTGAGTGGTTAAAGTAGGCTTTGAGAATGTGACCTTCATGTTTCCATTCTACTGCCACCACATCCGGCTCTACTTCTTTCAGACCCACTTTACCATGCTGAATCATGCCCGCCACTTCTTTTCGGAGCTGTATCAAGTCCTTCATAAAGTTTAGCATATCATTGTCTGCTGACACGCGCTCCCAAGGCATGACACGGCGGCAATCTGGGTCTGGGCCACCGATGAGGGCTAGCTCCGTTCCATAATAGATACACGGCGTTCCGCGTTGCAGATAGAGGAAGGCGAGGGCAGACTTGACGGACTGGAGATCCCCTTTTGCCGTCGTCAAAATCCGCTCTGTATCATGGGAGTCTAAGAGGTTGAACATGACCTCAGAGATCTGCTGCCTGTAGTACATCGACTGGCTATTGATCTCCCAAATGAAGCGTTGCGTCTCCTTATGTCCTCGCAGGAAATAATCCTTGATACTTTCAGAGAGCGGATAGTTCATCACGGCATGGAACTCATCACCATTAAGCCAAGGTTGGGACGAATGCCAGATTTCTCCAAGGATATAGAGATCCGGCTTCTTGGCCAAGACCGCCTTACGGAAATCTCGCCAGAATTGATGGTCGATTTCATTGGCCACGTCCAGTCGCCAAGCATCAATATCAAACTCTTCAATCCAGTATGTCGCCACCTTCAATAGATAGGTCTTCACCTCTGGATTAGCCGTATTGAGCTTGGGCATATAGCCCGCAAAGGCAAAAGCATGGTAAGACAAGTCGCGACTATTCCACAGATTTTCTGAGGAGACAGGGAACTCTTTAATATGGAACCAGTCCTTGTAAATCGAATCCTCCCCGTATTTGACCACATCCTGCCATTGGGGTGAATCATAGCCAATATGGTTGAAGACGGCATCCAGCATGATCTTCATCCCACGCGCGTGAGCCTCTTTCACCAGCTGGCGGAAGGTCTCTTTATCACCAAAATGTCGATCGATTTCAAAGTAATCGATGGTGTCGTATTTGTGGTTGCTCGGCGATTCAAAAATCGGGCAAAGGTAGAGCCCTGTGATCCCTAACTCCTGCAAGTAGTCCAAGTGATTGATGATCCCCTGCAAATCTCCACCAAAGAAATCCAACATTGTAGGGGCAATTGACGCATCCCAAGGACGGACACCTTCTGGGGAAATGGCTGGATTCCCATTGGCAAAACGCTCAGGAAAAATCTGATACCAAACTGTCTGAGCCACCCAGTCCGGTACAGAACACCCATCGATCTCATGGATAAAAGGAAGCTTAAAACCGTTCATGACGAAGTCCAGATTCTCCTTGGTGTAGGCTACCACACCTCGATCTCCATACAAAATCTTCTCTCCCGCCGTGGACTCTAATTCAAAGAGGTACTGGATCCGTGCATGGCGGACAGATACCGACACTTGCCAATAATCAAAGAGGTCGTCGGTCGTCACCTTGTCCATTTCCTTAGTTGCCTCATAAAGATCCTCTATAAAAATAAAGGGATCCCCATAGTGCAAGACAATCCGTTTGATATCTTCTTTCTTGGTCCGGATGCGAATGTGAAGCTGGCCATCCTTATAAAGATAGGCGTACTCCGATTCAGGCCGGTGATAAATCGCTGTTAATTCCATCTGTCTTGTCTCCTACTATACTCTCTTTTCATCATTTACCAATTTATGCAAACGATTCCATAAACTATTTCTAGTATACTACTTTATAAAAACGTTTGCAAGATGCTGAGAGGTAATTTTAGATTCCTCACTTTTTATAATTGTATTGCACACAAAAAGCCCAACAATTGGGCTTAAAGATTTTTGTTGAAGCAATGACTTTACCTTATAAGCATCACTTTATACTGTTTCCTACTAAAATATACTACAGATCTATATTTCTGTTAATAGTTTATTGAACAGTTGTTCGAGCTTACTAGTATCTCCATAAACTGTTCCATCCATATATAAGTGATAGATATCATCATCTAAACCAATTGAAATTTCACATTCATAGCCTTTCATCAAAGCTAAAGAACGGATAACTTCTCGTTGAGTACGACCATTTCCTTCTCGAAATGGGTGAAAATAATTTAGATTATCTAATATCTCAGCTAAACTTTTACAAATCTCAATTTTATTATTTGCGTTCAGTAAATAGTTTGAAAGCAAAGTATTTAAAAATTTTTCTGCCATATCAAAAGACTGAACTGGCATAAAAGCATTTCCACTTTTAGAGATATTTACTTGACGGTATTGACCTGCCCAAGTATACATTCCTTCAAAAAGAAACTTATGAATCTTTAAAATATCTGAAACAGTATTTACTTCAATTGGATTAATAAACAGTTTTAAACTTTGACTTGCTACTAAACGATATTCTAATTCTCGTGCTTTATTATCATTTTTCTCATTAAATTTATTTATGAGAACAGATGAATGGGGATAGGTGTATAAATTATCAGGGTCTATATAATCATACCCTTCATATATTTTTCTGACCATTATCCAACTCCTAATGCAACTGCCTCTTCTCTCAGTCGCTCCACGTCTTCTACCGTGGGATGCCATCCTTCAATCATATTGGTGCTCAGAGCAAACCAGACACTCTTAAAAACCTTTTTGTTGTCAAAAATCACACCCATAATCATCATTTTTTCTTTATCTACATCTAAGGTCATATTCTACCTCCGTCCTATTATTATAGCATATTTTAAATCATTTTAGTTCTCCTATTTAGTACTTACCCTACACAAAAAGCCCAGCAAATGGGCTTTCTCATTATCAAAATAACTGATCTTCATTCCTTACTTGTATGCCGCTTTCCAAGACTTAGCGCTTGCTCTTCTGACATCTGAACCACCTTAGAAAAATTAGTATTGCGAGGCATACTGTCCAAAGAGTACCAATAAACATCCGCACTCCCATTTCTGGCTACATAAACTACTGGAGCCAGTTGACGAGTTGGTGCTACAGGTTCGACAGGTTGGACTGGCTGAGCTGGTTCTACTGCTTGACTCGGTTGAGGGGCTTGACTTGGTTGCGTCTCTACAGAAGGGCTGGCTGGTTGTGGTTGGCTACTTGGTTCTGTCGGCACTAAAGATGGCTTGGCAGTCCCCTTCAGATAGTCAATGGTCGCATTCTTAGAGTAGTTGTCCAAGGTCACGGTGGTGATCCCATAAGCATCTACCGACTCTTTGGGACTACTTAGATGGATAGGTAAAAGGTTGCCATCTCGATCAATTCCTACATATTGCAAGGTCACCTGCCGAGGAATTAATTCATCACCAGTATAGACCGGGGTCACCTTGTAGTCTAACCAGTAATTTGGGTGGGTGGCCAGCCAGCTATCGAGTCGTTTCTCGTAGTAGAGCATGCCCTCCACATTACTATCCGCTGTCCCTTTATAATTCCCCGTATTGGTCCAGGCAGTTAGAGGAACCAGATTTTTCCCTTCATTGGTCAATCCACTAAACTGATAGCCGATCAAATGCCCTCTATGGAACAACCAGGCCTTCTTTCCTTTATTTCCATAAGCAATCTTATAATTGTGCCAGCCAACCGGATTATAGTTGAGACGTGGTTCTCTTTTTTTCTTTGGCTCATCCTTGTCCTGCAGCTGAATATGTGCCGAAGTCGCCCGACTTAAATGATCAAAATCCCCCAGTACAAGCTGCTTATTGCCATTAAAAGGCAGTAGATGAAGACTCTGGTAATCCAGTCCAGTTTGCTGGGCTTGAGCCCCTTGAACAAAAGCAAAGGATATAAAAACCGAGACGATCGCAACAATAACATTTTTCAAAAACCGTTTTGTAACCATGATTGAAACTCCCACATTTCTATCTAGTGATATTATAGCAGAAAAAAGAGGTTACAGAACAAATAACTTTTTAGAAACTATTTTATGCTATTTTTTATTACTTCCAGACTTTCTGGAATTTCAAAATATTAATTTTAATTGTATTCATCATTCCATTTGAATGTATGGTAAAATAACTAAAATAATGCTAAAAATCAACGTTAAAACGATAAATGCCACGCAAAGTAGCAAAAATAATGAGAATGCAACCTCTACTTGCTTGTGCTGTAATCATCGTTTATTCTATACTAAAATCAGTCATATTGCTACTTTATGACAAATTACATCATAGAATATAGAGGAGGTCATACAACATGACATTTGCTGAAAAATTAAAATCCATACGTAAACAAGTAGGTATGTCACAAGAAATTTTAGCTGAAAAAATCGGTGTATCAAGACAGGCTGTAACAAAGTGGGAAACAGGTGCTGGAATTCCAGATATCGAAAATATGATATCCATCTCAAACCTATTTAACATCTCTATAGATGAGCTAATCTGTAATGAAAGAACTAGTCTCAAAACAAGCGAATATCTTTTTGAGAGTATCACAGAGTATGATATCGATAAGATCAAGAGCTATGATATGAAATTTGGAGGCGCAGAAAAGTTTGTATTGTCCGGATACAAGGGAGAAAAAATTCGAGTTCGTCTGGTATCCAATCTTCTTTCTACACTTCAAAATGATTTTAAAGTAAAAATTGATGATAGTAGAAAAAGAATTGACCTAGATGTAAAACGTTATAATGGTGTAACAGAGGCAACGGCTAAAGAAACGGTCAGTATCTTTGTGCAAATCCCAACTCCTTATATTAGTCACATTGAATGTGCGGTTCGTGCAGAGTCTGTAGAAATTCACTCCCTAGAATGTGACAATATCGAACTTGACGTTAAGACATCTCGTATTACCCTAGAAGATATTTCAGGTAAAGTAAAAATAAACTGTAATCTTGATATGGAAGTATTATGTCATTCATTAAACGGTGAAGTTGAAATTAACCAGATTTCAGCAACGTCCAGAATTCGTATTCCTGAAAACAGCCTATTTACTGCTGTCACCAAAGGAATTGGTACAAACATTTATTATGAAAAAAATGGACAAAAAACTAAACCATTCGATTCACCCGATTCAGATAATATAATTGAATTAAATGGTATTAAGAGTGAACTGGTTATCTATACAGCTGAAGAAAGAGGGTAACTAAATGAATGTAAATTATTTAAAAAGATACATCATCAGTTCTTATGTACTTGTTTGGGCACTCATTATTTTCGTAGCAGCTCCTGCAAGTTTAGTATTTAAGGTTCCACCAGTTATCATGTGGATTGTACGAAATATCGTCGCGTGGTCTCCATCATACCTACTTTTATTTGGATGGATGTATTTCAGGACTGATGAGAAAAGAACAACTTTCCTTAAGCGGTGTTTCTCTGCTAAAGTGTCGTTACTCCCACTTCTATCTTCATTTGGTCTTACATTTGGGCTCAGTATTTTATCACTCTTCATCTACTCACTTATGACCCAAAAAACAATGCTCTCCTACATCAATCTAGGAACCGTATCATTGCCACTAAGTATATTCTTATCATTTACATCAGGTCCGACTGGTGAAGAATTAGGGTGGCGTGGTTATATGAGAGAAGAATTTAATAAAAAGTATCATTTTTTAAAATCCTCTATTTACCAAGGCCTAGTCTGGTGTTTCTGGCATACACTTCTGTGGGTTGTAGATTCAAAATTTACGGACTGGCGGGCCGTTCCTTATATTATTTCTAATATAGTTGTGATTACATCTATTACTATTTGTATGAATATTATTTTGGAAAAATATAATAATCTGATTTATTCTATTTTCATGCATTTTGGCTTTAATATCGTTTATGTATTTTTGGATGCTGATATCGGATTTTTTATCATTTTGACCTTGCTATACCTACTTATCACACCGATTGCAATTCATATACGAAATAAAACTGTGGAGAGATTATAGTGGGAAAATCCCTCCATTAACCGTACAAAATTTCGACTTCGAAGGTCCTCCTACAACTGTTTGTTTAACTTGTTTCAAACATGAATCAGAGTGATAGATTGTAAAATCATATAAAAAGAACACCAACAAAAATCATCTGTTGGTGTTCTCTTCATATTTAGATTTCGGAAAAAACTCTTGTCCATGTATCAGTGGCTACCCTTTATCTCTATTTTTCATGAACATTGTTTTATAAACAGCAGATTACAGTCTTAATCTATGTGGAGATACACAGCTTTCCTAAATCAACTTATATTCATACCACTCTTCATCTACTTTCTGAAATCCCAAAGCCAAAAACATTCTTTGACTTTGAGTATTAAAAGGATAAATTTGAGCAGTTACCTTAACCATTTCTTTCTCTTTGGCCATCTGTATCATTTCAGAAATACACCGTCTTCCGATCTGTAAATTCTGATACTCTTTGCTGATCACTATAGAAAGCTCTGAATGATCTTGAAGAGTCACATCTCCAACTAACACTCCCTCATATTGGATATAAAAGCAAGAACCATGTGAAGTTAGATAATCATACATTTTATGAAGTTTTGTTAGATTGTAAATCTGATCAGTATTATCCACTTGTTTGCAAATCTCACTATCTTGATACCAAAGAAGGGAGATGTCATCATTCCTATAATAAGGAATAAGCGTTATCTGATCGTCTACTATTCTATTCATCCTTATTTTTCCTTATTTCTATTTAGACGCTTCTTCCGATACTTCAATATTCCCTATCACCCAATTGGATATCTTTTTGCCTTTGTCTTTATAAGGGTTGGGAGGAAACAAGGTGAAAGGGGGGATGCTGGCATCTGGGAAGAATAGTTCTACGCTTATCGTTCGCTCGCGATTATGATCGACGTAAGCTGTAAAATAGATATGGTAATGTCCACTCACATCACCACCATTATCATACTCACCTCTAGCAGTATTTGGTAAGAGCGTAACAGATTTTATGTCTTGCTTTTCCTGAGCTAAGTGTGCGATGATTTCACTTTTAATAGCAGCCTCATGATTTCTGACGAAATTCCCATCATCACTATATCCAGGATGCTCACTAAGAGAATCGAAAACAATAACCATCAGAAAAGGGAGAGAAATTAAAAAAATAATCAGCTTATTTGATTTTAACATGGGGGTCCTCATTCATTTTATCTTTTGACAACTCATCAATTTTAATCAAAGACAGCGTTTTATAGTACGCTGGGATTTGTGGCATTCTCATAAACACAAAACCAAACCACGATATAATACCATTCACAATCAATAATGCTCCTTCAGTTCCATTACTAGTTCCGATAAAAAAACTCAAACAAACAATATTAGCTATTACCGTGATATACCAATCGATCATTCGTTTCCCTTTTGGTTCAAAAACAAGACGATAGTATTTACTATCTTTAGGAATTCTCGAGTCAAATGTCCGTTTGGCACGTTTTCCATACCAAACGGCCATTAGATAAGATAAAAGCATTGAGAACGCAAAGATTCCTAATTTCAAAATAATTTTTTGACTGACTCCCCAGCTGATAAACGCTTTTTTCATGAACCTGTAAGAAATACCGACCAGTGGTTGAACCATTATAGCTACTGTTGATGTTCCTAACCGAGTTTTAGATTTTATTTCAAAACTATCATTGGAAGGAGATAACTCAACCATATTCGCAGTAACTTTCTTAGGAAGCCAACCCAAGAAATAGGATTTTCCTTTTATCGAAGTAGAATCTAAAATGAATTTTTTGTTGTCATACTCAACGATTCTAAAAACTGCTATATTCGAATATTTAAATTTTAAATCCATTTTTATCTTTCTAAACTTATCAGAGTCAAATTACCCTTGAGTTAAAAAATTTATTCGATTTCACGAATACCTTCAAATGTGACAATTCCAATTTTATAATGCATCCGATAATACTGCAGACATTTCAACTCGGCGATTACTCTTTTCAATTTCGTTCATGGAAACCTCATTCTTTTTCAAAAATAACACTACTAATTTGCACAATCTTTTGATTAGATTTTAGTTGAATAGTTACTCTATATATAGTTGAGCTAGAATGATTTACTAATACTATACATGTTGTTTCCTCTGGTAAATCATATTTGCTTTTTAGATGTTTATAGAGGTCAGAGTTATTTTCTGGCTGATATACAATCTCACGAAGTTCTGTTTCTGCACTCTTAAAGGTCTCCTTTACATCTAAAGAAGTAAAGAAATCTCTTTGTACCACTAAATTAAGAATTTCTTCATCATATAAAGGAGTTACCTCCGACCCATAATTTAACTTCCCATTAGAATATGTAACCGGAACAGTTTTGTTATCCTCGCCAAGTGTTATTGTATAATCACCTTTAATATCAGATTGAGTGATATCTAAATCTACTTCGTATTTTTTTACTTCATCTTGATTTTTTATATAAACTCTACTAGTGTATACCTTTAATCCTGTAAACTCCTTCTTATCTTGCTCCAAAAATTTAAACAAAGGTTCAAACGTTTTTTCAAATTCGTACTGTTCCTTTGTTCTGTTTTTGGGAATGGTTTCACCACCAAATCCATTAAGGAATGCTAAAGTATACAGAGCAATTCCTACAAACATTATCCATAAAAGCCATTTAAATTTTTTCATATTTCCTTATTACTCTCTTTTAAACACAAAGTCCTTCAATCTACTTATAAAAAATCTTGACCAAATCCTGCTTTGCACTGAGGATACGAGCAACATACACTGTATGCTTCTCCATATAATAAAATGCGAGATAGTTCTCTATTGGTATATAACGATAGGGTTTCCCATCATTCGTCATCTCACCATACCCCCGGCTTGATACCAGAGGACAGGCTTCTGGAAACAGTTCTAGGGTCTCAAGAGCACTCAATAGCAAATCGACTTTGCCGTCTGCAGCTTGCTGGCTATAAAAATTCACAAGAATATAGTCGTGAATGTCACGCAAGTCCTGCTTAGCACGATCTGAAAGAAAGACCTGATAACGTTTCAACTTAGTCAAGACCAAATTCCTTTCTCACATCGGCTACAGAAGTAACTTTCCCTTGAGCGATTTCCTGGTGCCCCACTAAAATCTCCTTCTTCAAATCCTCAAAGGCTACTTGATACTGTTTGTCCTTCAAATCACTCGAAACAAATTCTCTTGGATCCACAGTCCCGTTGGCAATTTTTCGAAGTGCTGCATTTAGGACATCTGACACAGAAATTTTTTCATCTGCAAGTAGCTCTTTTGTTTTCTGGTAAAACATCGCATCTGCTCGAAAATTCACTGCTTTCGTGTTTGCCATTTCCACCTCTCCTTTGTACATACAATTTGTATATACATTCTACCATACGAAAGAGAAAGTATTCAAGTGAAAGCTGAGTTCATAACTGGTGATAAATATTTTTTGACAGAAAAAGGTGATAGATTGTTCTGTCTATCACCTTGTGTTTTCTATTGATTATCTTGTACTTGTGCTTTGCTTTTCTAAATCATGACACATACAGATCCATAATATTCTAAAGGGTCGGAATTACGTCAATATTTAGGACTTATTATGTCACATGCTTCTTTTTTCTCTGAAGTCTCTTTCTTTTCTCGAAAATGAAAAAGTTTTTGTCAAGGAAATTTTTTAAAAATAATCTTGTTCATGACGTTACGTAACGATGTATAATAGGTATGAGGAGGTGGGTAATGATGGCTAAATATAGAGCAATTCCGGAAGGATTTATGACAGTTGGGGAACTTGCTAAGAAAATGGGCGTTACCATCCGTACTCTACAATATTACGATAAAGAGGGGCTACTTTCCCCATCGGCAGAAAGTGAGGGAGGTCGCAGGCTTTATACCGATAAAGATATAGTGCTACTCCATCAGATTCTATCATTAAAATCACTAGGCTTTTCTCTCAAGGATATAAAGAGCCTTTTGATCTCTTTAAAAACACCTGATGATGTTGCTAAGGCTCTTACAGAGCAGGCAGATGTTCTTCGTAAAAATATAGAACAACTTAAGAATTCTTTGATCGCAATAGAGCAGTTAAAGGCAGAAGTTTTGCAAATACAAATGGTCAATTTTAAGAAGTATGCAGATATTATCGTCAATCTACAGATGAAGAATGACTCCTACTCTCTCATTAAGCGCTTTGATGATGATACGCTCGACCAGATACGCAGTCGATTTGACAAGAAAAGCGGACAAGATTTTATGGATAGGTTGAACCGCCTAAGTGATCAAATCGTGGAGCTTCAAAAAGAAAACGTGCCAGCTGAAAGCGAACAATGCCAACAGGTTGTGCAAGAATACTGGAGCTTGATTATGGAGTTTACAAATGGTGATATGAGCATGCTTCCGAAGTTAATGGAGGTCGGGAATATCGGCATCGCTACAAACGCTTGGGAAGAAAAGCAAAAAATCGTTAATGATTATTTAGGACCTGCTTTACAAGTCTATTTTTCAAGACTTGAAATCAATCCCCTTGAGGAGGTAGAACCATGAAAGACGCAATAGAAGTTTCTGGATTAAAGAAAAGTTATGGTAGCAATATGGTTCTTAGAGGTCTCAATTTTCAAATCAAACAAGGAGAAATCTTTGCTCTGCTCGGAGTGAACGGAGCTGGTAAAACAACCACGCTTGAATGTATCGAAGGTCTGAGAAAATATGATGAAGGCACTATAATTGTAAACGGGAAAACCGGAATTCAACTACAGTCCTCCTCTCTACCCATCCACATCAAACCGATGGAAGCCATAAAGCTCTTTGCAAAATGGAATCATACATACATTGATGATGCTATGCTAAAGGCCCTTGGCATAAAAGAAATGAAGGAGTCGCAATACATAGAATTATCCACCGGTCAAAAAAGAAGATTACATCTTGCTCTTGCACTTATCAGTAATCCGGATATTATTTTTCTCGATGAACCGACAGCGGGACTTGATGTTGAAGGAAGACTATCCCTCCATGAACAAATCCGAAAGCTCAAATCACAGGGCAAGACAATTGTTTTGGCAAGCCACGATATGGCCGAAGTTGAAACCTTATGTGACCGCATTGCTATTTTGAATAGTGGAAAGATTGTCTTTTGTGGTACTCCTTCAGAACTGACAGACAGGTTGGGAAGAAAATATTTCATCCATTTAAAGACCCAGGACGGAGAGGAATCTTTTGAAACAGGTACGATCGAGGACACTTTGATTTCATTATTGGAAGAATGCAAAGAGAAAAATATCCAGGTATTGGATATTAAGGTTGATCGTGGTACACTGGAGCAGCATTTCATCGAAATGGCAAGGAGGGGATCGGAATGAATGGATTCTTATATAGCCTAGCATTACAGTGGAAATTGGACATACGAAGTAAGTCTCTCTTGGTTACTTACTATATTGTACCGCTTATTTTCTTTCTTCTCATGGGTGGTATTTTTACTTCCGTTATGCCTGAAATGGGTAGTACACTCATACAGTCAATGATTGTCATGAGTGTTTCCATGGGGGCCTTTCTCGGCTTACCGCCTTCCTTGATTGAAACATACGGAAGCGACATAAAAAAGATTTATAAAGCAAATGGTGTGCCTATTCACTTAGGATTGGTGACCATGGTTCTCTCTGCCTTTGTTCATTTGATAATGACTTGCATAGTGATCCTACTACTTGCTCCAATTTTATTTAAAGCAAGTCTACCGAATCAACTTCCCCTATTCTTTCTCGCACTGGCAATCTACATTTTCGTATCGTTAAGTATCGGAAGTATACTGGGCCTTACTGTAAAAAATCAAGCAAAGCTTACCATGATAGCGCAACTTGTCTTTTTACCCTCAATTATGCTCTCAGGAATCATGTTTCCTAGCATCTTACTACCTGATTTTCTTCAAGCAATCGGGCGTCTTTTCCCCGCTTCTTGGGGATACCGCTTGATGCTAGATCATGGTTTTGGTCTTGAAAATCTTTGGTATCTGATTCTTGTATCCTGTATATCAGTAATGACTTGTATCCTCCTCTTGAATCAGCAAAAATCTAACTAGGTGCCTGAATAAATCCATAGCAACATTAACTTTTAAGCAAAAGCGACGAGATTGTTACTTATCTCGTCGCTTTAGTGTTTTTGGTTGTCTTTATCTAATCTCTGTTATGTTATTGAAACTTCTTGCTCCCATCGGCTAAGCACATTTTTTAAAGGCTCATCTAGATAGGTATAGACCTTATCCTTAATCCAGTCAGGGATTCCATAAGCTGCTTCTGCTATACTCCCTGTGATGGCAGCAAGAGTATCACTGTCCCCGCCAAGAGAGATGGCATTTCGAATTGCATCTTCAAAATCTGTACTTTCAAGAAAAGCAATGATGGCTTGAGGTACCGTATCCTGACAGGTTGCGTTGAAATGATAGTTAGGACGAATGTCATCGAGTGATTGAGAAAGGTTATATCCGTACTCTTTCTCTATGTATTCCCTGATGCGTCTCTTACATTCTGCCGGATCATCATTGATTGGTTGCTCGTAGTCGCCACAGTAACCTCCAAAGTAATAACGACACATAAAGATAGCATCAGACGTCGCCATAGCTCCTTTGATACCCTCTGGATGGTTATGAGTCACCTCTGCAGAAATTCTCGCAAGATTTCTACTAGATGGCCAAGTACCTGTTCTTGCACAGAAACCACAATCCATCACCCAAGCACAAGGAGAAACACGCATGGCAGAGCCATTGCCAAAGCTATTATAAGGGGAACAATCATTGCTTTGAATCCATGTATTAAATCTATGCCCGTACCCAGCATCGGGATACATTCTGCCATATTTCTTCATGGCATCAATAAAGTCATCTTTCTGACCACCGTTCATGATGGCTTCAGCAACAGCACAGGTCATAACAGTGTCATCTGTGAAAAAACAATCCTCACGAAATAATGGAAAGTCTTTCGTTTTAATATTGCTCCATTCGTAAACAGAACCTACAATGTCTCCTACTATTGCTCCTAGCATAAGATTCCTCCTTACAGCATATCAGATTTCCAATGGGTCACTCTTTAAAAATGGTACCACCAAATCAATCCACTCTTGAGGCAGGTAAGCTGATAGATAGCCATGGTTATAGCCCTTTGCTTCATACAGGATCGTGTTGGGATGTAGCTGCTGAAATAATTTCGCCGATGCTTTCACACATTTCAATTCTTTTTCACCATAGATATAGAGTACCTGAGCCTTGCTAGCAGAAATTTTGTCCTTGAGCCTGTATCGCCCCATATAGGTTTTGTAAATTGTCACCAATGTTTTGATAGGTGTCCTTGGCAAATCCTTCAAATAATAAGCTTTTATCTCCTCTGGATAAGCCAGTTTAGGATAGAGTTTGTCCATCATGCTTAATTGAAGTTTGCAAGAAAATTTACTGAACATCAGTTTACCAAATAGAACTACTAGAAAGATGCTGATTTTAGCTAACCTTGGTTGAGGAATACAGAGGCTTCCATCTATAATGGCCTTCTCAGCTATCTCGCTGTCTAATGACAAAAGCTCCATGGCAATTTGACCACCAAGTGAAACACCACCGATCGCAAATAACTTCCCACCACAGTTGGCTTTGACATAGTCTAGGATCTCCAAAGCAGAATCTTCCGTAGAAACATAATCAAGTCGATATTCCTCTCCGTGGCCATTCAAAGTGGGTAGAATAACACGGTATTCTTCTGACAAAATCCGTGCTTGACGAAGATAATTCCACCAAGAACTGCCACCGCCATGTATCAGTAAGATCGAAGGCAAATTCTTATCACCAAATTCATGGAATTTCATATTTAAACTCCTTACTATACCAGTTTAACTTGTATTGATTAAAATCACCCATATTAAAGATAGTCAGATGTGTTTAAATTTGGGCAAATAATCGTGTCATATTTTCCAAAAATGATATTCCAACGTTTACATTATTCAGTCTTCTTCTTGTTCAAGTACCAACTAGGAATGATTTGATTCATATCATCATACCATTCTAAAATTTCCTTAGCTTGATGTTTCATTACTGATATTTCTTCAGCTCCGTAAGGTACAGCCCATGACAGAGCACCAACTATGTTATTTAGAATATAGATAGCGAGAAGCTTCCAAAATAAATCTGGAACCTTACCATCAAAATATCCATCTATCATACCAGACGCAAAAGAGGGAGAGACTTGAGCAGACCATACAATACGATTGAATTCCTCCCAAGGATCTCCCAGATCAAAGCGATCAAAATCAATGACATAAATTTTACGATCTTCACCAATCATGAAATTTCCTATATGATAATCTCCATGTTGGAAAACCTGAGGTCTATCTTTTAACAATTCTCGATTTGCATTTAAAAACTCAATAAAGATCTGACCATTTTCATATTGAACTGGACATTCTTTGTATTTGGAGATTTTGTCATCAATTTTTCGATTATAAAAGACCTCCCAATCATCACGAACTTCTGTAACTAGGAGTGAATGAATTTTTCGAAGGATTCTTCCTGCTTCTACTCCGTAAGTGTATTGTTGTTCTTTTGAAACAGTTAAAATGGTTTCTCGAGCATCTTTCCCATCTATCCATTCATGTAAAGAATGTACTTCGTCATCGCATAGTTCTATGTTAATCGGTTTACACATCGGAACTCCAAGAGAAGCTACTTTCTCCATCATATCAAATTCAAATTTTTTAGAATCTAACTTCTCCTTATCAGAAACACGCAAGAAATATTTTTGCTGATTTTGATCTGTCACACAATATTTTTTATCATCTGACCAGCCTTTATTTATGGCTATCTTACTACTAAAATCCATCAAGCACTCTCCGATACATTTCACAACACTTTTTGCAGTTTTCACTAGTAACCTATCCAGTTCGAAAACACTTTAGTTACCTAGATCCAGATTTACATAATGAAAATTAGTCAATTTTCTCTATGATGTTTCCAAGTTTATCCAATACAAGACAGGAATGGTCATTTAGTGGAATTATGGGAACATCAACAAGTTCTTCAGCTCTATCCTTATTAGCTTTATCATTCCATGAATCATAATGGACACTAATTAAAAACTGACTAAAGACTCCTAATCCATTTTTTATCTTTATCTGATGATCTGAATGATCATTAGGTGAGACATAGACTTTTTCTCCTAATAATAGGGCTCCTGCAGAAAATCCCATAACTTTCGCACCTTTATTCAGCATACGATCGATATAATTTTTGAACTGCTGATTGACGTAAGTAGCTAAATACTTTTCCGTATTTCCACCACCGATGATGATGACATCAGCATCTAGATAGCTACCAAAATTAATCTGCTCAATGTCCAAGAGTAAGTAATCAGTGTTTAGGTTAGAAAAAAGGCTTTGGAAAACTTCCGTGTACTTTTTCATATACGGTTGCCAATTTTCTCGATAAACTGTAAAAATGACAATTCTTTCGATCTTCCTTGATGACACAATTTTATTAACAATCGTATGGTTCTTTATCGGCGGATTTCCACCCATCAAAAAAATTTGTGCTTCCATTTTTTCTTTGTCCTTTCTCAAAAACGAGGCAAAGATGGTACTGCAACTTTTAATCTGTCCATACAAGTTTTACCGATAGCTCTCAGAAACTCTTCGCATCTACCGAATTTCAGAACAAAGGCAGCTCATTCTGATTTCATATCAGACTCTCGTAATAGCCTATCTTTTATTTGCTTTTACCTATCTTTTTCCTCTGCTAGACACTCTAGTTCCTCGATAGAATGACGATGCCTGTGCTTCTCTTCTGTTAGATAATGCTTGTGGACATGCGAATGCCTTACCGTATGCGTGTGGGTACTTCCGCCATGGCTATGCGTGAATGTATGCTGGTGCTCATGGTCATGTTGGCGAATAAACGTATCGACTACAACTAAAGCAGAACCAATGACCATCACGATCAAGGCGATCATATACATCCAGGATAAGGATTCACTTAAAAATACAAAAGCAAGGAGAGCTCCGATCAAGGGATTGACAGCATAATAGGCACTGGTTTTAGCTGCTCCAAGAACATTCTGGGCTCTCACATACATGAAAATGCTGAGTCCGTAGGCTACAAAACCTAAAGCCAAGGCAATGGCGATATAGCCGATTCCTGGAAAGGACTCTCTTTTTATCAGAGCAATGACCAGGGCTCCAAGACCAGAGCATAGGCCTTTTAGCATCACAATTTGATAAGTGCTCTTTGATGATAGTTCTCTAGTACAGTTATTTTCAAGTCCCCAGCAAACGGTAGCCATGATCACCAGCAAAGAACCATAAGAGAAATGAAAGCTGTCTGTTCCTTCAAACGACAGCAAGACGCTTGACAGGGTGATTAGCCCAATAGCTAGCCATAATCTTTTGGTTACAGCTTCTTTAAAGAGAATCAGTGCAATGACCGTCGTCGCCACAATTTCAAAATTCCCGAGAAGCGAGGCATTGGCAGAGGAACCATAGCTGATACCGAGCATCAAAAGAATCGGTGCAGCAATATCGAGAACAATCATTCCGACAATATAGGGAAGTTCTGCTTTTGTCAGGCTCTCAGCTTTCTCCCTGTCCTTCTTATTAAAGAGTGACATCATACCAATACCAATCCCAGCACCGAGATACAGCAATGCTGCCATTGTAGTCGGGCCCACATGCTGCAAAAGAACCTTTGATATTGGTACATTTATGGCATAAAAAACAGCTGCCAGAAAGGCAAACATAATTGCTTTGAGCTTATTTTGCTCCATCAATTTTACTCCTCTATTTCATTATTTCTGGTCATGACCTCTATATCACAGCCCAGATCCAAACCAAAGTATCACTCCATCCAAACAGGAATTCGCTTAGAACTCAAAAGGTTTGGGGAGTTCAAAGCTCCAGTGGAGCTTTGAAACCTCTCGCCTTGAAATATCAAAGCGAGAGGTTTAGCTACGTTTTACCAACAAGCTCATACACTCGACATGCGCAGTCACCGAGAACATATTCACATACTTTTTAACGATCGCATAAGGTTATCGTTAAATGGTATTATCTAGATAAACTGAGATTTTATTATTTCTTTTTCTTTGGTTTTGGTGCAGGTAACTCATCATACATTGAATTAAATAAGCCGGTTAAATATTCTTTGTTGTCAACATCATCTACCAATAGCATTTCCTTTGCACCTTCATACGGCCATTCGTATTCTACATTCGGCATATACGCAATTGCAGATTTGACAGGCTTCACTAAAAATCTATCATCATAAATTCCACCCATGATTTTCCCTCGATAATAAATTATATACTCACCCATCATTGCTCTATATGATATTTCTTCCAACTCGGACAATTGTTCTAAAATGAAATCTAAATATTCTTTACTTGAAGCCATTTTTGCTATCTCCCTTAATTACTAAAATTTCAATAGTCCATTTTCATCAAATTGAAAATTGGGTCCCCAAGAAACTTCCCAATAATATCCATCTAAATCCGAAAAATATGCGTGATATCAACCCCAGAAAAGTACCTGTGGCTCTTTTACAGTTTTTCCACCTGCTTTTCATTACTAATTCTATTACTAGCCAATATAGTATAAATTAAATGACCAATAAAATTGAAGATAAAATAACATAGCAGCCAGTCTTACAACTTACTACTTTTCATATGATAATTTACAAATGTTTTTCCAGCCACTCGATCTTTTTAAAATCCTTATTGTTATTTTGTTCATTTCGATAGGAGTCTTGAGAAGAAGCTTTGTAAATACTTAGATACTGCTCCAGACTTGGAAGACGAAAAGTGATGCCTTCAATGTGAATAAGCTCTATATCCGATTCCGAAACTCCTGCAAAATCAGGTAAGGAATCGATACTTCCAAATTCAACACTCACTCGATCCTTTTTGAATTCATGCTCATGAATATCTATTAAGACGTAGCCTAAGTCTTTCATCACTTTCATTATCTTGTCCCGGTCATAAATTCTGAGATGATCAGGTGCTTCCCAACCTCTAGGGTCACCAGGCACATGAATGTCAATGTCAGAGGGCTCCCAATTTTCTTTCGTTCTAAACTCCAATCCCAAAGACCCCATCAGTGTCGGTGTAATTCCGACTCGATTTAAATGGAAACAAATGGTTTTAAATTCTTCAAATAAGAGACTCATGTATACTCTAAACCTTTCATCTAAATGTTCGTTATTTCTACTTTATTACCTTGAACAAAATCATCTTCATTTTCTAGTATATCCAGTTATTTTGGATACAAATTCTTTTCCTTCTTTTAAGGACCCAAATGTGACTAGATCTTTATAAGAAGGATTTTGATATAATTCCAACATATACATCTCTAGTCCTTCTGATTTTTGAACGATTATCCACATTTCACTAACAAACTCACACACTCAACGTGTGGTGCTAGTAAACTTCTATATTATAGAACGAAAGTGATAGAGTGTTTTCTAAAATTATACTATAAAACGAAAGAGAATTATACACTCAACTCAAACAACTTATAAAACTCACCTCTTCTATACATCAAGTCACTAAAAGAACCATCTTCAACAATGACGCCAGCTTTCATAAAGAGAATTCTATCGTATTTTTTCAAAATGTTTTCATTCAACTTGTGGGTTATTACAAGTGCAGTCAAATTTTGAATATCCAAGATTGAACTTTCAATTTCAGTAGTTACTTGATTATCCAAAGATGAAGTAGCCTCATCCAATAATAAGATTGGTGTTTTTCGAATCAAGGCACGCGCAATACTAAGTCTTTGTTTTTGTCCTCCAGATAGATTTGAACCATTCTCTCCACATAAAGTTTGTAGACCGGATTCATTTTCTAAAACATAACTTTCTAAACCTGACTGCTGTACAGCTTGATTTATTTCCTCATCAGTAAAGGATTGATTAAGAGTAATATTGGCTCTTAAAGTATCATCAAAGATATAAACATCTTGTTGAACAATCGTCATTAAGTTATAAAGGCTCTCTGCTGAAATAGCTTGTATATCTTGATTATCAATTAAAATATGTCCACTTGTTACATCATAAAAACGCAGTAATAGATTGAGCAAAGTTGATTTCCCACTCCCTGACATTCCTACAATTGCAATTTTTTCCCCTTTTTGAATCTTCAAAGATAAATGATTAAAAATTTTTTCTTCAGTATTAGGGTAAGAAAAGTCTATATTTGAAAAAGAAATAACATCATCGAAATATTCTTTCGTTTCACCAGTCTGAAGTCCAGTTACATCTTTTACCTCAAATGCATTAAGTGTTGCTTGCCCTTCACGAAATTTACTCATTCCCATACCAATTTCATTTAGTGGCATTACTACAAAATTGACTAGTTGAACAATAGCTGTCACACTTCCAATTGTGGTATAGCCATTAAATACTAAATACATCCCTCCACCAAAAGCTACCAAAAAAACAATCATCCCTGAAAGCTGGGAAATAACATTTGCTAAAACATCAAATTTTCCTTTTATAAAATATATCTCATCCAAATTTTCACTTTCATGACTATAATCCTCAAAGATAGCATCTTTCACATTAAAACTTTTAATAACCAGAAATCCTGCTAAAATATCTTTAACCTTAGCTAAATACTTCTGATCTGCAACCATAGCACTATTTTGTAAAGAGGCTGATTTTTGTCCAATAAATCCTGAAATCATCATCGGAATAATGCTAGCAATGATTACTAATAAGGTCAAAAACCAATTACCTATAAACATAGCTAGGAGTGAAAAAATCATTAAGGAAAGGTTTTTTGAAATATTAAAATACTGGTGTAGATAATCTTGCTCGATTTTCTTCATATTTTCGGTTAATACAGAAATAAACTTCCCTGATTTTTCTTTAGAAAAGTCTCTATAATCCCTATCTAAAATAGATTGGAAAACCTTGTTTTTATAACTTGACATGATTTGCCTAACAAGTTTATTTCTCAATCGAAGAGATATAAAGTTCAGTCCTGCATAGATGAAAATAACAGTAGCTCCTACTAGTACCGCTTGAGTTAAGGCTTCTTTATTTTGGGACATGCCACTATCAATAATACCTTTAATAGAATAAGCAAAAGCAATATTAGTTAAAGGGACCAGTGTATTAAATATCATGAAAGCATAAAAAGCCTTCTGATGGTTCTTTATCAATTGTTTCATCCTTAATCTACCTCATAATTCTTAATTTCATTTAGAAAATGTGACATAAAATATTCTTCTAAGTCAATATTCTCTCTCCTAATCTCTTTCATAGAGACTTGTTCTACAATTTCTCCATTTTTGATAAAACCAATCTTATCTGCTATCTGTGAAATTTCCGATAATATATGACTCGATATTAGAATTGTAATTCCATGCTCCTTAGAAAGCGACAACAAAAGATTTCGAATTTCTTGAATTCCTATTGGATCTAAACCATTGATTGGCTCATCTAAAATTAACAATTTAGGTTTTGTTAGAAAAGCACGAGCTAAACCAAGTCTTTGCCTCATTCCTAACGAAAAATCTTTTACTTTTTTAGTCGTATTTTTTAATCCGACCATTTTTAAGGCTCTTATTATATCTGATTCAGTAATAGCTTTCCCCATATACTGTGCGTGAATTTCCAAAATTTCTTTTGCAGTGAAGTTTTCGTAAAAACTTGGTGTTTCAATAATACTTCCAACCTGACTTAGTATTTCCTCTCTGTGTTCTTGTAGATTTTTTCCAAAAATTTCAATACTACCTGATGTAATAGTTGATAAGGATAACATACATTTCATTAAAGTTGTTTTCCCTGCACCATTTGGTCCTAAAAAACCATAGATTTCTCCTTCAGCAATTTGAAGGTTGATACCACTTAAAATTTCTTCTTTATCAATTGTTTTAAAAACTTCTTTTATTTCAACAATATTTCTCATTTCTATCTCTCTTTCTATAACCACCTTTAAATGCAAGAATTTTTCTTTAGGAGCATAAATACAAACTTATACAGTCTCTTTCTTTATTGGAATCATAAAGGAATTACCACTTTTCTTCGATTAAACTCAGCAATACTATTTGATACTAATATCTCGTTTTGAAATATTATAAATTGAAAATGAAGTAATCATTAAACTTATGAAACTTGCAAATATCAAAAAGAATAAGTTATCAACAATATTATTAGATAAACTTCCTGAACTTACATTCGAAAGTAATGCTGCTAAGCCAAGTCCTGTAAGCATTGTTATAGCTGTTGAATACTTAATCATACCTAAAACAAATGGTAATAACCCTATTAGTACTGTTCCAAACGTAATTCCAGCTAAGTTCATTAATTGATTACCAACAGGGATATAAGTAGATTCAGTGACAACAGCCATGGATCTAATGAATATTTGAATAACTAAATGGGCAGAAAAATGGGCAATAAATGAAATTAGGATGACTGAAAGAATTTTTCCCCATACTAACTTTATTTTAGAAATAGGGTAAGAAAATAACTGAAAAATTGTTTTTCGTTTAAATTCATCAATAATAATCGTAGATAATAAATAAGATTCAAAAATCAAAAATGCTGATTTTGTAAATAAAGATGAAAATAATGATGCTACAATTGCCCAACCTTCCCATTTGCCAGTAATTCTAATAAGATTAGAATCCTGTCCAGTGAATTCTCCTAGTTTATTGTCAGTACCTAACCCCATAATGATTATTACTGTAATACCTAACACTATAAATATAGTACACAACCAGGCTAAAATTAACTTAGATTTAGAAATTTTATTTAATTCAATTTTAATAAGCGACAACATAGATTATTTCCTCCAAAGTGTAAATAAAGAATAAACTATTCAAACTAATCTCACCAAATATTTAAAAAAAGCTTATTTTACAGACAATGCCACTATACATACTGTCGGTATGTATATGTTAAAAACAAACATACCTACGGTATGTAAAATAGGATTTTAATAACACACATAAAGTATGTTATTTTTTAAGTATCAAAATGTAAAATAGATCGTTCAATTGATAATACATAGATAGAAATTAGTATTAACAAGAATGTCGTGCGACTACATATTTACTATTTTTTTAAGTGATCAAATAAGTTGAAAATCACCTCCATCATTTCATCAGAAATTAACTGTACCCCTAGACCTTCAAAAGTAAGTTTAATGAAATTCATTTTACGCTTTAATTCTACTAATGAAAAAACGGAAATTTGAAAACCAATCCAAATATTTAAAGTTAAAACAATTAAATCTGCTAGCTCTTCTGGATATTCTGTTTTAATAGAGCCATCTTCGACACCTTCGTAAACTTTTTCTCTAATTTCGGGTAAAAAATCAGAAAATAGACCTAGATACTGCTCTCCCAATAAGCGTGGACTTCTTAGCATAATTGAAGCAGAGTAGACGAGCCTTTGGTGTTCAAAGTTAGAGAAAGAATCCATCAAAGAATTTTGTATCTTTTCTAATCCAGTATTTCCTCTCCAATTATAATTTAAAATTTCTTGATTATTTTCGCTAATGATCGTTTGCAAAATATCATATTTAGACTCAAAATGATGATAAATAACACCTTTCGTCAATCCACCTAAGCCATCTATGATATCTTGTATTGACGTATTATCAAATCCTTTTTCTAAAAATAAATCTTTAGAGACCTCTAGTATTTTTTTTCTAGTTTCGTGTGAGTTTCTATTTCTTGCCATTCCAGTCCCTTTCTATCATACCGATGGTATGTAACTTCTATTTTAGTGGACAAAACTAATAATGTCAAGTTCTTTATTGAAATATAACAAAAAGCCTTAATTCAAGGCTTTTCATTATATATTTCGTATACACTTTAGTATCCTAGATCCAGATTTACATAATGAAAATTAGTCAATTTTCTCAATAATGTTTCCAAGTTTATCTAATACAAGACAGGAATGATCATTTAGTGGAATTATGGGAACATTAACGAGTTCTTCAGCTCTATCCTTATTAGCTTTATCATTCCAGGAATCATAATGGACACTAATTAAAAACTGACTAAAGAGTCCTAATCCATTTTTTATCTTTATCTGATGATCTGAATTATCATTAGGTGAGATATAGACCTTTTCTCCTAATAATAGGGCTCCTGCAGAAAATCCCATAACTTTTGCCCCTTTATTCAGCATATGCTTGATATAATTTTTGAACTCTTGATTGACATAAGTAGCTAGATACTTTTCTGTATTTCCACCATCGATGATAATTAGATCAGCATCTAAATAGCTATCAAAATCAACCTGCTCAGAGTCCAAAAGTAAGTAATCAGTGTTTAGATTAGGAAGTTGACTTTGGAAAACTTCCGTGTACTTATTCATATACGGTTCCCAATTTTCTCGATAAACTGTAAAAATAACAAGTCTTCCAATCTTCCTTGATGACACAATTTTATGAACAATCGTATGGTTCTTTATCGGCGGATTTCCACCCATCAAAAAAATTTGTTCGTCCAATCTTTCACACTTCCTAAAGATACATAAATTTTGACCACGTACTGAAATTATAATTTCTTCTTAAAATGAATAATTCTATTTGCCTCCTGAAATCCAATATTGAGATGAAATCTTATAGAATCCGTATTCGTTAAAGTACAGTCACTTGCAAATTCCTTACATCCTTTATTTTTCGCCCATTCCTCACATTTTGTACAGAGATTTTTAGCAATATCCTTTAAACGATATTCCTCGTCGACAATAATCCCTTCTAAGAATCCAACAGGACTATATTTACAACCTTCAACATAATCAAATCTGAGTGAACATAGTGCTAGACCTACAATTGTGTCACCTTCAACTTCAGTAAAGATTGCAGTATTTTTGCCATTCGTATATCTTTTTACTTCATCAATAGCTTCTTTATCGGTTAATTGGGGCCATAATTGTTTCATTAGTTTAGCCGTTTTTATAGAATCTTTTGTTATTCCATCCATATTGATGTTCCTCCGCAAATTACAGGCAAATGTTTCAAATCATGCTGTTACTTTGTTACTCATTGATTGACACCAATACCATCCCCTTCTATTTATCGCTGTCTCAGATTGGAAGAGCAGTGATACTGCCTCAACTTGTGCTGAGAGCTTTCTTCTATACTAATAGACGAAAGGGTGTGAAAATGATTTTTAAATGATACTGTGGAACGGAACAGTAGCCCTAGTATTGACTACTGTCGTTTCTATTCATATTGGCTATTCTA
>NZ_JASHEI010000012.1:0-56744 GCF_047463195.1 Streptococcus parasanguinis | reverse complement strand
AGACTACTTCAACTACAACTGAAGAGCCTAAGACTACTTCAACTACAACTGAAGAGCCTAAGACTACTTCAACTACAACTGAAGAGCCTAAGACTACTTCAACTACAACTGAAGAGCCTAAGACTACAGTAACGACTACCGATGAACCTACGACTACTTCAACTACAACACCAGAAGAGCCAGAAAACCACAATAGTAGTGAGGAAGAAACAACAACTACGACTACAACTGTAGAACCTAAGACTTCTTCAACTACAACAGAAAATCCAAATAAACCTAGTCATTCTGGTACCACAACGACACCAAATGCGCCTGGTTCAAATGGTGGAAACAATGGTGGACGTCGCAAACCGCTTCTTCCAAATACAGGTGAAGTTGTTGCATCTGGACTTGTCTTCTCAGGAATTCTTGTCTTAGCAGGTGCTGTTGGAATCAAACGGAAATTGACTGATAACTAATAGTATCATTAGGAACAGTCCATACTTCTATCAACCCCCTAACGAAGAAACTTCTACTCTCATTCATAGAAGTTGAAACAAATAAGAGAGAACCGCAGGGTTCTCTTTTTTTATCCTGTGTTTCTTTAATAGATAACAAAAACAGCTCAGGGACCTTTGTCCTGAACTGTCGTTTTCCTATTTTATCTTTTTTACTGATCCAATTTCACAACCTGTCCATCCTTAACGTTGAAATGATAAGAGATGGATTCATGATCTTTATTCTTGAAATCCAGGTAATAGAAATCATAATCACCATCTGGAAGATCACTGGCATCCAACTTTTTAGCGGCAGCTTTTAAATCCTTTTCCTGGATCTCTTGGTCGTCTTCTACTGAGATCATCATACGAACCAGCCCCTTTTGAATAAGAGTGGCGTAGGGAATCTGGTAATAACCCGCGAAATCGTTCTTTCCTTCTTGCCTATTTTGAGCCGCCAGCTCTTCCAATTCTTCTGCAGCCTCCTTTTGATAAGAAGAATCAACATTGGGAAGAAAATGAAAATAAGAGAGAGTCAGGCCTAGATCCTGCTTTTTAAGCTTATCCAGTAGTTGGGCCTCTTTTTTCTGTACAGTCTTCTGCTCTGTAAAAACTTCTTTATAACTTGGAGTGGTTTGTCCATAGGGATCAGACCAGTCATTTTGTAAGAAAGCATGCACCTCAAGAGGTACGGTTTGACCGTCATAGGTTTTCTCCGAATAAGTAAAATCAACTTTATAACCTGGAATTTCTAAAGCCTGCCAGGAAAGACGATTAATTTTAATATCCCCATGCAGACCAACCTTAGCAAGCTCACTGCTGACAACTTCTTTCGCCTTTTTATAATCACTCGGTTTCATGATCTTGCAACTGGAAAGAAACAGGCAACATAGAATAAGTGGGATTCCTGCGAATAGTTTGAAATAATTGGGCTTCATAGCCTAACCTCCTTGCCAAATTCAACCTAATCCATTAATTTTTTACATCGTATGGGAACATTTTTTTAATATCTTCTTTCATCTTTTTATTAGGAATTTTCTCTAAATCCATATATTTGAAGAATTCTTCATCATTTTGAACGACATGAACCTTCCCATCTTTAGTATACTCAGCTGGTATGGTAAGGTTACCGAAGGACTGACCAAAATCTCTAGAGACCACGTAGTTCTGTACTTCATATAAGCGTCTCAGCAATGAGAACTCTGTAGCATCGTTACTTTGATTTAATTCCTTTTTAAAATATTGGAAAAACTCCTTTTTGTTATTCACATGATGTTCTTGCCCATCTTTTGAAAGCTCTGCTGGTATCTTATGATACTGTAGGACATCATACCATCCACCTGAACGACCCTCTGGAACTTTATAAAGCAGTTCCAAAAATGAAATATCAAAGTTGAGATCTTCTGGTCCAAGAAAGTATAGATAGGCATTCTCCCCTTTTGTATATTCTTCACCCCATTTTACAGTAGTTGGATCATTCCCTTTGCGAAAAATCGAATATACTTTCGGATAGAGTGTTTTCAATGGGATGTCCTTAGTATAATCACTACGATCTGTAAATAACAAACGTGAATGTTGGAGCTGCAATTGTCCTCCTTCAAAATTGTATTCAAATGGATGCAAGTCTTTGTAGCTTTCTCGACTTTCTTTTTGAACTTGTTTATAATCTTTGCCTGATGAGGTTTTCCAGGTGATCTTTCCACTTTTAACATTCATCAACCCAATTTGCACATTATAGTCTGTTTCGACATGGATATCTCCAGGTTCTACAATGTATTTATCTTTCTTATCAACAAGAATATTAATCGGAATGTATGTTTCTCCATCATCTGTATCCAACATTATAGAAGAAACTGAAACATATAAAGGGATATAATTTTTATTCATATCTCGTACTATCTTAAAAACATCATACGTTTTCTTCACTAAGCGCTTGTCCTTGGTATCATAGACATCAATGAGCCAGTACTCTCCCTTTTGTGCTTTATTTGTAGATAAATAATGAATTTTCTTACTAGAATCATAACTACCGGTTCCTGGTCGTGATTTCAATTTGTAACTTTCTTGTGCAATATACCGTTCGCTATTTCCACCGTCTATAAACCATATAACATCAACATTTGGATTGTACGAATATGCTTCCAGCGCCTCATCCACTTCTTTTTTATTCTCCCATTGAATAGCTACTGCTTTCCCACCTGCAATAAATTGGGAATCAACAATATTTGGACGAGGTTTCCAATCTACAAACTGTGAAATCTCATGCTTATGAATTTCATACTGGATGAACCAGCCTCCTGCCAAGATAACGAGTAATACAAATATCCAAAACTTGATTGATTTAAAAACCTTCTTCATTCTCTCTTTTCTACTTTCTGTACGCTTCTTTTACCTTATTTGTTCGTCAGTTTTCTTTAAAAGTCTTCCGACTTTTCCAACCGCATATGAATAAATTTTTTAATAATTCATTGATAACTGAAACTTCTTATCATTTCTTAAACTAATTAACTTTTACAATAAGTTGACTAAAAATTAGGATTCTTCTTTATTTTGGAATGACCCATTTTGCATCACCATAAACGATCGTAAATGGTCCATCCCCATCTGTTAAATAGTTAATTTTATATATACCAGATTCTCCTGCTTCAAAAACATGTGGTTGATCATAATTTAACGTACTCGTTAACATATGAGATTCTGTTCCATGGCCGTCATAGAGTTCGACATTGCTATAATCAGGGGCATTTGCAACGGTTAGATGAGTTGGATTTGAAATGGTAAACTGAACAATGATTTTGTGTTGATTTTTATTTTTATCAACAAATTCCTGATCGTCTTGAATATCTAGGTTCGGTTCTTCACGTACACTATCCAACGTTACGACTATTCCATTTCCGAAAACGACTGGCTCTCCAATTGCATATTTTTTGACTGGATTTTGTGGGTTAAAATCTTTTAGCTTTTCACTTACCTTTCCTTCATCGGTGACGCTATCAGTAATGATGGGCCAAAAGATACTATTATCATTTCCACCTCCAGATTGATTAGCTTTCTGCATTTGTTGATGAATTTGTAACAAGAGTGCCAAATTTTTAGTATCAATTTGGACTTGACCTTGGTTGGTCACCTCCATTTCGATCGTCATTTCCGTACTACCACTCATACTACCGGTTGAAAAACGCGCATTAAAATTTTCCTTAACTAAATGTTGTAAGATGGTAGAAAGCATTATATAAGAAAGATGGTCTCCTCGGTTGTCTTTTTCAGCATAGTTCTGGTGTAGTTCATCTAACCAAGCATACATGATCTCATTTGGATTATTGGGATCAACACTAGATCTGTACCCTTTTCCTCTTGGTAATTGATTTGGACTATAGACTGGTGTTTGAATTTTTAGGACTACCTTATTCCCCTTAACTGCATATCCCTTTAATTCGTAACTCCTTTCAGTGGGGAGAGCATTGGTCATTAATTTTAAATACATGGGACCATAGATTTTGAGCGGATATTTTTCTCCTAGATACTCAAAATAAGTATTTGAATCAAAGGTCCTATTACTTTCTTCTATTTTAGGAACAATATAGTCCTTCCAGATCTGGTTATACATTTCTTCCTGACTCATTACTCCACTAGCCTTGACTACTGTGTCCATTTCATCTTGGTCAATGTAAATTGCTTCAACTACTTGCAAAGCTTTTTGAACTTTTCCCTCTTCATCGAGAGGAGCTTCATTTTGTTGCAGACTATATTTAGAAATCCCGTCACTCGGAGCTGATCTCATATATGAAGGATCATGATCAAATGTTCTGTATTTATTACCACTCTTAGCATTCCAATCAAATGATGCAGCTGGTCCTGTCTTATCAAAATGAATGTTTTTTCGATCGATTTTCTTCTGTACTTCTTTATTCGAAGAACCTTGTTTTTCTACAGTTCCTTGTTTGCAGGCACTCAAACATACTGGTATAAGTACCGAACATAAGACAAGGCCCCATTTTATTTTCTTCTTCATTCCATCTCCTCCTGATCTCTTCCTCATTTTACCATCAAACTCCCCTTTTGTCAGTCAAATAGATAAGAGGCTGGGACAAAAGTCCTAGCCTCTCAATTATTTTTGGATTGTCAAGCAAGACGCAGTGGTTGAGTGGGCTCTACTACGCTGATTTCATCAGCTTTTACAGCCCTACTCAACTGTGCGGAGGTGGGACGACGAAATCGAATTCTAACGAATTACCGATTTCTGTCCCACTCTCTTTATTTCATATATATCATCCCTGTACAGGCTTGCTCTGAAAGTTCAACAAAGCCTAGTGACTGGTAAAAGGCTAGATTCTTCTCGCTACGTTCTGTGACGAGGAGCCGTTGATAGACATTTGGGAAGGTCGCTAAAGCCTCTGTTAAGAGTTTCCTTCCAATGCCTTGGCGCTGGTGATCTGGTCGTACCAAAAGGTCCTGTACCAAAAGGACAGAGTGGCCATCTCCTACCAAGCGAATGTAGGCGACGAGCTCTTTCTCATCATAGACGGCCAACTGCCAGAGACTGGCTTTGACGGCTTCTTCTAACATAGCTGGGTTCTTGGTATAATTGGTCCAGCCAACCGAGCTGTAGAGTGCGAGTAGGTCTTCCATCGCTGGAATTTCTTTTTTATAATGTAACATCTTAACTCCTTTTTAAGGTATAGTGCTGGAAGAAGGCGATATCTCGGTAAGGGGACTCTTGACAAACGGCCAGCTCCATCTCAAGCATAGACTCTCGCCAGCCTTCTTGGCCTTTGAAGCGGTTGTCCTGCAAGGCATAAAAGACTCGAATTCCTTGGTAATCCTTGACTTCAAGGGCTAAGTCTTCTACTGCTGCACCGAGATCATAGGCCTGAGCCAAGCCCATGGAGTGAGTTTCCAAGTCCTGACCTGCTAAGAGATCAAGCGCCTTTTGAGTATCATTTTCAAAGACGACTGTCTGCAGAACGCGGCCAACCTCATTATGCTTGACGATAGAGAGCAGGCCTCCTGGTTTCAAGAGACGAGTGAATGCCTTTAGAATCACCTTGCGATCCTCTACATACTCCAAGACATTGTGGCAGAGAATGACATCAAAGCTAGCATCTTCAAGACTTGCTAACTGGTCCAGACTTCCGACGAGTTGCTGGTAAGGATGGTCCTGGGCCCGCAAAGCCACCATTTCCTCATTAGGTTCCACAGCAAGGACCTCATTGTTTTGTGCCAGGTGGTTGGCTACAAAGCCAAAACCACTCCCGAAATCAAGCACCCGTTTTCCCTTGATGTCCTGTAATTGGGCAAAAAGGATATCATAATAGATCTGTCCCCAGGGTTGCCGGAGGTTCTCTAAATAGGCTTGAATATTTGCGGCCATCGATCTCCTCCTATTTGAAATTGAACATCTTGCTCGCTAGCTTGTCCGAGATTCGTGGGAAAAGGGTATAGAGCTTGTGGGTCAGGTTCAAAAGCCAAGGAAGATTGAGCTCACGTTTTGGTTTTCCAAAGTTCTTCACAATCTTCTTGGCTACAAAGTCCGGTTCCAAAATGTAGCGATCCACAGCTTTCACATAGCTTCCGTCTGGGTCTGCCTGATCAAAGAAAGTGGTCCGAATGGGGCCTGGATTGACCGTCGTCACATGGACACCAAAGGGCATCAGTTCCAAGCGCAGGGCATTGGAGAAACCAATGGCCGCAAACTTGGTGGCCGAATAAAGGCTGGATTTGGCAGTTGCGACGAGACCCGCCATGCTGACGATGTTGACGATGTGCCCCTTGCCTGCTTCCTTCATGTGCGCACCCATCAAGCGTGAGAGCTGCATGAGGGCAAAGGTATTGACTTCAAACATGGCATGAATTTGCTCATTGGTAATCTGGTCAAACTCTTCAAAAATCCCATAGCCTGCGTTGTTGACCAAGATATCAATCTGTCCATAGCGCTGATAGAGCTCTTCTACCAAATCTTGGACGGCTGAGGAATCAGTGATATCGATCCCGATGCATTCAGCTTGAGGATGACTAGCATAGAGTTGTTCCAGTTTTTCTTGATTTCTACCTAGGAGAATCAGCCGATCTTCAGGGAGGAGCTTGACCATTTCTTGGGCCAAGCCTCCACTTGCTCCTGTTATGAGAATGGTGCGCATCTTAGATCTCCACTTCTTCCAAATCTTTGACGACATAGACATTTTCAAAAATGCTGGACGCATCCTTGCGCAATTGGCTGATGTCTTTTGATAAGAAGCGAGCACTGATGTGGTTCAAAAGAAGGCGCTTGGCTCCAGCTTCACGCGCCACTTCTGCTGCCTGCATATTGGTCGAGTGACCGTGTTTCTTAGCAATCTTCTCATCGCCCTTGCCATAGGTAGACTCATGGACGAGGACATCCGCATTGACTCCAAGGCGGACGCTGGCATCAGTCTTTCTGGTATCTCCAAGGATCGTGATAATCTTACCAGGCCGAGGGGCTGAAATATAATCCGCTGCAATGATCTTAGTCCCATCTTCAAGGGTGACATCTTGTCCATTTTTGACCTGGCCAAAGAGCGGACCAAATGGAACGCCCACTGCCTTCAGCTTGTCTGCGTCGAGCGTCCCTTCCAAGTCCTTCTGCATGATCCGGTAACCCACACAGAAAATGGTGTGGTCCAAAGCTTCCGCATAAACCGTGAATTTATCGGTTTCTAAAATCTTACCTAGAGAATGTTCATCGAATTCATGAAAATGGATGCGGTAAGGTAGCCGAGAGCCTGATACGCGAAGACTAGTCATCACAAAGGATTTGATTCCTACTGGTCCATAGATATCTAGATCCGTCTGCTCTTCATTGGCCTGAAAGGCCCGACTAGAGAGGAAACCTGGCAAACCAAAAATATGGTCTCCGTGTAGGTGAGTGATAAAGATCTTGCTAACCTTTCGCGGACGAATAGTCGTTTCTAAAATTTGATTCTGTGTCGCTTCGCCACAATCAAAGAGCCAGACTTCATTGATCTCGTCCAGCAATTTGAGCGCTAGGCTCGATACATTACGGGCTTTTGAGGGTTGCCCAGCTCCCGTTCCTAAAAATTGAATGTCCATTGTCTACTTTCTATCTATATAAATCATGGCCGTCCGGTTCTCTGAACGGAAAGAAAGGTCGCCTGGGTAGGCTTGCGCTAGCTCGAGAAGCTCTTCTTGGTTATATCCTGACAGTTTCAAGCGTCCATCTTCCAAGGTCATCAAATCAGTCAGGGCTGAGAGGGCTTCTGTTTTAGTGACCACTTCTGGTTCAGCCTCTTGCAAGCAGATCTTATCATCTTTTTCAAAGACCAAACAATGTGGAAAGATCTCTGCAATTTCGAATAAAATGGCAGGGTTGATATCCTCTGCTGGATCTTCAGCAAAGACACAGGCTAGCTCTTCATTTGCGTAGGCCAAGCCATAAGATTTACCTGATAAATTGAGGCGGATAAATGGCTTTCGTTCATCAAAGCTTTGCTGAACTGTGAATAAGTCAAATACCCGACTCAAGTCCAAGAAATAATCCATGGCCTCCTTGGGGCTCTTCTTTTGATAGAGCTCTGCGAAATAGGCGTTGATCACACTTGGGGGAGGCGTAATCACACGGAGACGCAATTCCTCAGGGATTGTGCTTAAAAGATTGGTCAGGTAGACCCGATCGAGGCTGGTATAGCCTCCATATTTTATTGCTAAATCAACGTAATCCGTCATAAAATTCTTCCAACTTCCACTTATTTTTCTCTGCGATATAGCCTTTAATGACCTCGACATCCTCTTCAAATTCGCGCTGGTCAATGATCGCAACTGTTTCTAGATCATGTGTCCGATAAGATTTTGAAAAAGGAACGCGAATGGTAAAGGGAACAAAGAGTTCACTCAGTTTTTCTAGAAGCAAAGCCTGGAGATCCTCACGGGCTGTCTCAGAGCGCGCTGAAATCAAGCTAAAAGGTGTCTGGGTTGGAGTAAAGTCTGCTACTTTATCTGCTTTGTTGTAAAGAGTCAAACGAGGGATCTCCAACATATCCAGGTCCTTCATGATCGAAAGCACCGTCTTTTCATGCTCTTCATGATTGGGATCAGACGCATCGATGACATGGACCAGAAGGTCCACATTCTTACTTTCTTCCAAGGTTGACTTAAAGCTCGAAACCAACTCTGTTGGTAGATCTTGGATAAAGCCAACCGTATCGGTCAGCGTCACTTGCAGATTGCCTGTTAGGTGGATGCTCTTGGTTGTGGCGTCTAAGGTCGCAAAGAGTTCATCGGCTTCATACTGGCTCTTACTGGTCAACTGATTCATAATAGTCGACTTTCCTGCATTGGTATAGCCGATCAGACCAATCTTGAAAACAGGTGATTCCAAGCGTTTTTCACGAAGGGTTTCTCGGTTCTTTTCAACTGCCTTGAGCTGGCGCTCGATGTCGGTGATTTGATTGCGAACGCTCCGGCGATTCAACTCCAACTGACTTTCCCCTGGTCCACGAGAACCAATTCCCCCAGCTTGACGGCTGAGCATGATCCCTTGACCGACAAGACGTGGCAAGAGGTATTTGAGCTGGGCCAAGTGTACCTGCAACTTCCCTTCATGACTCCTAGCCCGCATGGCAAAGATATCTAAAATCAACTGCATCCGGTCAATGACCTTAACCCCAAGGATTTCTTCTAAGTTGACATTTTGACGCGGGGTCAAGCGGTTATTGACCACCACGGTCGTAATCTCATCTGCTTCGACCATTTGAGCGATTTCTTCTAGTTTTCCTGAGCCGACAAAGGTCTTGGTATCGTATTTCTCCCGCTTTTGTGTGTAGGAGCCCCTAACATCTCCACCAGCTGTTTTAGCCAGGCTCGCCAACTCCTCCATCGACATATCAAAATTGTCCATGCCTTGTAGTTCCACACCGACCAATAGGATGCGTTCTTGTTTCTTTTCTGTTTCAATCATATTGTAAAAACTCCTTTACATCTGCAAGAACCTGCTCCTTGAAGTGGGGGCCAGAAATGGCGTAAAAGGTCACTTCCATCCGATTTCGAAACCAGGTCAGCTGCCGTTTGGCAAAACGCCGGGTGTTGCGCTTGAGGATCTCACTGGCTTCATCAAGGCTTTGCTCCCCCTTAAAGTAGGGAAAGAGTTCCTTGTAGCCAATCCCTTTACTGGCTTGCACATCTGGATAATGGTCATAGAGCCAACGGGCTTCCTCTAGTAAGCCCTCCTCTAGCATGCGATCTACTCGATGATTGATGCGATCATAGATCAAGGACCGGTCATCATCTAGACAGATCAGATAGGGTTCAAAGTCCGTCTCTTCGTTTGCTAGGTCTTGGCCAAAATGCGCAATTTCAAGAGCCCGCATGGCCCGACGGCGATTGATCTGAGGAATCACAAGTCCTTGCTCCGTCACCCTTTGGTACAAGTCTTCATCCGACAGCAAGTCTAATTGAGCCCGATAGGCCAGAATCTCTTCATGGGGAACTTCACCACCAAGATGATAGCCTTCAAGAAGACTTTGGATGTAAAGGCCCGTCCCACCTGCAATGATGGGGAGCTTGCCTCGAACTGTGATATCCTCGATAGCCTGCTTGGCTTCTCTTACAAAATCAAAAGCCGAGTAAGACTCGGTCACCTCCCGCACATCGATCAAATGATGGGGAGCTGCAGCTTGCTCTTCTGGTGTCGCCTTGGCTGTTCCAATATCCAGCTTGCGATAGACTTGCTGACTATCGCCACTGATGATTTCACCATTGAGGGCTTGCGCCAAATCGATCGCAAGAGCCGTTTTTCCAACAGCAGTCGGTCCCACAATCACAATTATCTTGGTTTTCATCGTTTTTCCTTGCAAAATTCACGTTTTTTCGTTACCATATATTATAACATAAATATTTAAAGTTCAGAAAAGGAGAAATTCTCATGGCTAAAGGATTTGGTAAAGGTTTTGTTACTGGTGTTGCTGGTACAGTTGCTGCTGTCGCAGGTGCAGTTTACACATTCAAGAAAAAAGTAATCGAGCCAGAAGAAAAGAAAGCAGCTTTCATCGAAGAAAACCGCAAAAAAGCAGCACGTCGCCGTGTCTCACACTAATCAAAAGAAAAAGCTCCGGGAAACCGGGGCTTTTTTTGTATCTGTTAGTTGCTTTTACATTTTAATAAGTCAGCAGAAATATCCAATGAATTAGTCAAGTAATCCCACAATTCTCTATGTCATCATTTACATATTTTTCTTTCCGCAGTGACAAAAGTACCTGAAACAGGAGCTGTTTCAGGTACTCGGAATTATTGAGACCCTAGGCTCAATAATTAGCTATGGAACTTCGTAGAAGTTCGCTAGCGTCCGCCGTCACCTAAGGAAAGATAAAATATAAAGAATGAATTCACCGTTCTTTGATCATCTTCGTTGCGATCTCCAAGAGTTCGACTCCCATCTGAAAATGCTCGTCTAATAAATCATAGACGACATCTTCGGACAAGACACCACATGGTAGATCTTCTGGAAAGTCAGCCTGATTGGACAAGTCTAAATCATCAAAATAGGCCTGACTACTATAATAATCGCGCAGTTGGATATAGCTTTCTTGATGCTCTCTTAGCTGATCCACTGCTTTTTTGGTTTCTTCCAAAGTTTTGGCATAGTCATTCAAATAACCTTCCATTCTTTGGATCCGTTCGATGTTTTCCTGTGCAATTGCCATGATTTACTCCACTTTCACCACTTCTAGATGGGGGCCACCTAGAAGCACCAGGTATTTTTCTACTTGCTCTTTGCCATAAGAACGACGAAGAGCTTCTGCATAGAGATCGAGCTGATCCCGGTAACGTACGACCAATTGGCTAGGAACCTTGTAGTGATCTGTCTTGTAGTCAAAGAGCAGGATCCGATCTTCTAGCACCAAGTAACCATCCAAGATCCCCCGCACGACGAAGTCCTCTCCACTGGCTGGATCTTTCTTCAGCATGGCAAAGGGAGCTTCGCGACGGACTCGTGGGGCTTCTTTTTGAAGCAAGGCCCCCAAAGGTGTCTCATAGAAAGCAAGGATGGCCTCTAGCTTGATGCGGGCTTTGACCGCTGGCTCTGCTTGAACTTGCTCCAAGGCTTGACGCAGTGTATCCAACGTGATTTCTTCTTCAAGCGGCATGCGCTGCATGAGTTCATGGACAGCACTACCGACTTGGGCTCCTGTCACGGCTTTTTCTTGACCAAAAGTTGGAAGCTCAAAGTCAGGCGTCACAGTCTTTGCATCCATAATCTGGACGCCATTGGCATCCATGACTGGCTCGTAGAATTTCTTGATCTGACTAGGGGTACGGACACTTGGCAAATGAATGGCCGGAGCATAGAGCTGATTGATCCGATCAACATTTTCCAAGATATCCAAGGCCCGACGAATATCCTCGGACTGACGGACATCCTTGAGCTGATCCAGGCGGGAATCCTTCTCCTTCTCTAGCGGTTCCAGCTGGTCTGGTGTCAGGTCTTCGTCTGTCACAAAACGCGTGTCATAGGCCAGAGTATTCTTGGTAAACACATCTTGAATGGCAAAGAGCCAGTCCTGATAAGAGGTCCATTCTTTTCGTTTTTCCGGATCCAATTTGCCATTACGACTGGTCCCCCAATCGGTATCGCGCAGTTTGTCCTCACGGCCTTTTCCAACCAGATAGAGCTTGAGCTCGGCCCGCGTCATAGCGACATAAAGAAGACGCATCTGCTCAGAAATTGTGGCCAATTTTGTTTCTTCCACATTGCGTTGGTAGCAAGGCGTTTCGATCTGCAGGCGAATGGTTTCTGGAGCAGCTGGATTCTCTGTCTCAACCGGCAGGTTCGCTACATATTTAAAGCCAATCCCTTTTTGACGACTGAGGATAATCGGCCCCGATTGATCCTTACGGTTAAAGGCTTTATCCATATTGAGAATAAAGACATACTTGAATTCCAGTCCCTTACTCTTATGGACGGTCATGAGCTGGACGGCATCTTTTGGTGCTGCAAGAGGGACACTGGCCAAATCGTGTTCATTTTCGATCACCTTGTCAATCATGGCAATGAAGCGCGACAAGCCCTTAAAGCTGGCCTTCTCATAATCATTGGCCCGAAGCGTCAAGGCATAGAGATTGGCCTGGCGCTGGGCCCCATTTGGAAGGGCGCCGACATAGTCATAGTAATAGCGATCCTCATAGATTTTCCACAGCAAATCATAGAGCGAACGGGTCTTGGCAGCAGCTCTCCAAGTAGATAAAACTTTGAGGAAGTTCTCGATTTTAGCTGTGAGCTTGGCATCAATCAGATTTGCATGCTCTGCAGTCTTTTCAAGGGCTAACTGGACCTTGTGGTAGAAGGCCATTTGCTTTTGTTCTGGAAGGGTCTGCAAGGAAATCCGTGCCAACTCATCTTCATCAAAGTCAAACATAGGGGATTTCATAAGGGCTACCAAGGGATAATCATGCAAGGGATTGTTAATGGTCCGCAAGGTATCCAACATAACCATCACTTCCAGTGACTCAAGATAATGCGCCTGTCCGCTATCTGCCACAATCGGGATCTGGTACTGGTCAAAAGCTTCCAGAATCGCATCATTTCGCGTTCGAGTCGCCGTTAAGAGCGTGATCTCTTTAAAGGGCACTTTTTCTACCCGATGGAGACGTAAAATTTCTTTGATGACCAGGAGAATTTCTCCCTTGGAAATCGTCTCGACTCCAAGGGAAGCTTCCTCGTCTTCGGTCTTTTCTTCCTGATCTTGGGAGCCATCATAGAGCAAAAATTCTGCCCGATGTTGTGGCAAGGCCATCCGTTGCTTGTCGCTTCCTGCGACCAGATAGTGGGTTTGATTGTAGTCAATCTCTCCTACCTCTTCGTCCATCAAATGGCGAAAGACATCATTGGTCGCGTCCAATACCTCCACATGACTCCGGAAATTTTCCTTGAGGAGGATCAACCTCCCTTTCGCCCCTTCTTCTTGGTAAGCCTTAAATTTGTCATTGAAAATCTGTGGATCTGCCTGACGGAAGCGGTAAATGGATTGCTTGATATCCCCCACCATGAAGCGATTGTGACCATTTGACAGCAAGTCCAACATCCGCTCTTGGGTATGGTTGGTATCCTGGTACTCATCGACCATGACCTCATGATAGCGCTCTTGATAGGCTTGTCTCACCTCTGGGAATTGCTCTAAAATTTGAATGGCAAAATGACTGATATCCCCAAATTCATAAGCTTTTTCTTGGATTTTTCGCTCCAGATAAGCGCGAGCGAAGTCTCTGATAAAGTTCCGGAGCAAGGAGAGCATGGGGCCTTCTTCTTGGTGGAAGGATTGTTGAAATTCCAGCTGATAGAGCTGATTTTCCAAGTCTCTGAGGCGATTGATATGTATGGTTTTATCCTGGTTATAGGCTGTGACTAGGTCTTTTAGCTCTTCCTTACGGGCTCTATTGGTCAAGGCTCCCCCATTTGAAGCCCGACTAATCGCCACGACTGCCTTTAGGACCGAAGTCAGTTGTTCTTTATTGGTGCGACCTGTCAGGCTTCCAATCTGATCGAGCACTTCCTGCACAGCTTCCAAATATTTGGCCTTGCCAAATACTTGGCCCTCATTGGACAAATGAAAGGCAAAAAAACTTTCTGCTTCATAAAGGGCCTGCTGGATGCTCTCCATCAGATCGCCTTCAACCTGGTCAAAATCGGTCTCCTCATAACCTTTTAGGAAATGCTCTTCCAGCCATTTCTCCGGATCACTGGTCGACTGAAGAAAGTCATAGATCTGGTAGATCTGTTCTTTAAACAAGGATAAATTTTTGCGCTGTCCCGTGAAATTCTTGACCATCTGCACAAAGGCCTCTTGATTTTCCCCCTGGTAATAGCGGTCAAAAACAGCTTGAAAGACTTCATTTTGTAAGAGGCGCTGCTCACTAGCATTTTGTAAAATGCGAAACTGAGGCGCCAACCCAAGCAAATAGCCATAGCGCGTTAGGACCTTTTGGGTAAAGGAATCCATGGTTCCGATATCGCTGGTGGCGACATCTGCGATTTGACGGGCCAGGTGTTGCTTGAGCTCTGGATCATCACTCGCTTGCAGGGCTTTTCCAAGTTCACTTTCCAAACGCTCCTTGAGCTCCCCTGCTGCCTTGACCGTAAAGGTCGAGATAAAGAGCTCCTTAATCGAAATGCCACGCTGCATCTGATCCAGTATCCGCTGCACCATGACAAAGGTCTTTCCTGATCCAGCAGAGGCCGACACCAGGATATTGGTCCCCGAACTATAGATGGCATCGATCTGTTCTGGCGTCCGCTTTTGCTCTTTGGTAGAAGCTGCCTCTTGGACCTGGAGGGCCTTGATTTCTTCTCTTGTCAAAAATGCTTGTTTGATCATTTGTTCAAGACCTCCTTCATCTTCTCGATCCAAGCGGCTTTCACCTTTTCACCGCGTATTCCTTTTTGGTCTAGTTTGGTCAAGAACCGTGCCTGACCTAGGTGACGATCCGCTTCAAATCCTGTGATGGATTTAAACTGCTCCACGAATGGTGCGATATTGCGCCCATTTTCACTATAGGGATTGATGGCAAATTGCCCCTTGAGGATCCCTTCTGCTGCTGTTTTATAGAGATAAGCGTTGTACAAGAGGAGCAAGTCCAGCTCTTCCTTACTCAGCATCATAGCCTTGTTCTTATCATAGGCCTCGCCCAGATAAGGCGCCTGATCTGCCATAAAGAGCCCCTTGTACTGTTGACTTTTCATGGTTTGGTTGATGGCATCCTCTACTGTCTTGGTCTTTTTCAGATCCACCACAGGATCTCCCATTTCCAAATACATGGCTCCAAAAATCCCCTGCTCCTCTTGGTATTCCTTCAAATCCTGAATCGCAGAAAGATAGGTCGGCAATTGAGAATTCAGGCCATTAAAGAACTTGTCATAGTGGAACTGCGTCAGACTGGACTTGTAGTCCACGACTCCGAGGGCTCCCCGATCCCTCAATTGATCAATGCGGTCCACCTTGCCACGTAGCTGCAGGAGACGGCCATCGGACAATGGATAAGAGGTGTGGGTACTTCCGCCAAAGAGGGTCTCCTCACCGATGGTCTCGATCCCATTTTGCTGGGCGAGGACCCGCCCCGTCGTTTTCGCGGTATCAAGAAGCAAGTTGCGAATAAACTCGGTCTCTCCATTTTCTCCATACAATTGTTGGAACTCTGCTTCTTGGCTGGTTTCTCGAATCGCCTCGTTTAAACGCCGATCAAACGCTTGATCGGAGCCATCTTTTAATACTCGTTCAAAGATCCGATGCAAGAAATTCCCATGACTGCGGGCGTCTGGCCGGATCGTTTCATCCTCTTGTAAGCCCAAGACATAGCGCAGATAAAAGGCATACTGGTGCTTGTAGTATTCATTCAAGGCAGAAGCGGATAAGGTCAAGGCTTTTCCCTCTGGATAGAGCGCTTGAAGCGTATCCGACTGAAGCTGACGGCTCTTTAATTCCGTTGAAATCTGAGGAATCTGGATGCCTTCAGCGGCTAATTTCTTGCGCAAGACCCGTACCGCCACATCCCAAAAGCTGGCTTCTTCAGGAGACAACTCACTCGTAATTTCTTCTTGATGGAGTTCGATCACGCGCGCTAGGAGGGCCCGGTAGGTCCCGATATCATCACTCGAGGCTTGGGTTTGTTTGGTCGTCCACTCGATGGCAATAGGTTTCTTAGTCAATTCGACAAGGTAAGGAGAGACACTATCTTCCATTTCATTGACCAAGCTAGGGGCCGATAGGACCAGTTGATTGGTCGCCGCATTGAGGAGCGAAACCGCCACAAAGCGATTCTTCTTGAGATTTTCACTGGTCACCACCTGGAGCTCTGCTCCTTCTTGGGTGGCCTCATTGAGCTGCTGGCGCTCTTCTTCACTGAGTAGAGAGGTGTTCTGAGCAATCTTTGGAAAACGCTCCTGGGTCAGCCCGATCGCGTAGACATACGGCGCTGTCAAGGGTTCAATCAAGTCATAGGACTGAACCGTCACCACATCGACCGTAGCAGGAATTGTCCGGTATTGAGACAATTGCATCCCCGATAAGAGGAGGGCCAAAAAGTCATCTCCGGTCAGCTCTTGGTCCTCAAAGACCAGGTTCAACTCCTCTAAAACATGGAGAAAGGCCTTCCAGACCTGGTCATAGCGCTCCTGCTCCTCCAAGGCTAGATCCTTTATCAAAGCTTGTAGATTCTGAGAAAGCTGGGCCTCTTGCAGAAACTCTGTAAAGGCGGTTAAGAGATGGGTCACCTTTTGTTTGCGCTGTGAAAAGAAAGGAACTAGAGGTTCGACGACGCGTTCTCGGAGAGTATTGAGCTCTTCCAAATTAAACTTACCCTGACGATTGCTAGTAAAAGGCTTGTGAAATTTTGTAGCACCCTTTACTTCTGCAAAGCGAAGGTATTGCTCAAAAGCATCGACTTCTTCTTGCGTCAGATCACTGTACAGACCCGTTTTCAACAGATTGATGACGTCTTCTGTCTGGTAATTGAACTGCTTGATCCGCCCTAGCGATTCAATGACCTGAATCAAGGGATGGTGGACCATGGCTTCACTTCGTCCCAAATAAAAGGGGATCTGATACTGGTCAAAAATGGTCTTGAGCTGTAGTTGATAAGCTTCTACATCGCCTAACAAGACCCGAATATCCCGATAGCGGGCCCCATCATGAAGACGCTGACGGATGGATTTAGCAACAAATTCCAACTCTTCTTTTTGCGTATTGGTTTGCCAGAGTTGGACAGCTGTTCGATCTTGGTCCTCCAGCTCATTTTCCACTTGTGAAAAATCGTAGCGCGCTTCTAGCATGCGGGTAATACGACTAAAGGAGTCTTCGATCGCTTGCCCACAATACTGAGGCTGTACCTCAAAAGTCTTTGCCAGCTGGAGGAGAAAGTCAACACTGGCTTGGTAAAGATTTCCCTCTCTAAAGCTTGCCCGATAGGCTTTTTCACTGGCATAGACTCCGATGACAATCTCCACTCCTTTTCGGTGAAGGAGACTGATCAAGGCCTCTTCTTCCGCAGAAAAACGCGTGAAGCCATCGACAACGATCGCTACATCCTGTAATTGCTCTTCCAAGTGCCCTTCTTCGACCTGATTGAGGAAAAAGGCCATCTTGGACTGGGATTCATACCGGTGCTGGACCAGCATCTCAGAGACCGCTTCAAAAATCGCCAAGAGGTCCTCTCTTTTTTCAGCTTCCTCGAGCAACTCTAAATCGGTAAAATCCATCTGGGCCGTCTGCAATTCATGATAGAGCTGGACCAGTTGCTGGATAAACTGAGGATCCTTACGCAGGGCCCCGTAAACTTTGAGATCCTGCTCCTTCATCTGGGAAAGAGCTTTAAAAAATAACATGCCGAGACCGATATCATCCAAGGGTTGCTCCTCAAAGACCTGATTCAGGATGAAATAACGGGCCATTTGGGCAAAGCGCGTGACGGTAATGGCAAAAGAAGCCTGACCTTCTAAATAGGACAAGACCTTGGCTTCTTTTTCAAAGGAAAGAGAGTTGGGTGCAATGTAAAACACACGCTTGCCATCTTCTACTAACCCTACGGCTTCTTGTGTCAGGACCTGGGTCAAGGGGGTCCGAACATCCGTATAGAGTAATTTCATCCGATCCGTTCTCCTTTTGGCATTTTCTTGAGAGCTTGTTATCTTCTTATTATATCATTTTCACAGGAGGGACTAAAGCAAGAAGTCATGCTCCTCTAGGCCCAATATTAGGAGATTTATGCTACAATAAAAGTTGAAGAGACAGAAAGGATACCACCTATGACCAGCATTTATGATTTTTCTTTAGAAAACCAGAATGGGGAGGAGATTCCCCTTTCTCACTACCAAGGTAAGGTCCTCATCGTAGTCAATACAGCAACAGGCTGTGGCTTGACCCCGCAATACCAAGGACTGCAAGATCTCTACCAGCGCTACCAGGAAAAGGGGCTTGAAATTCTAGACATTCCCTGTAACCAATTCATGGGACAGGCACCAGGAACGGCAGAAGAAATCAATAGCTTCTGCAGCCTCAACTACCAGACCACCTTCCCACGATTCGCTAAAGCCAAGGTTAATGGTAAAGAAGCCCTTCCTCTATATGACTGGCTCAAAAGCCAAGCAGCTGGGCCACTGGGCAAACGCATCGAATGGAACTTCGCAAAATTTGTCATCGACCGACAAGGCCATGTCGCCCAACGCTTCTCCTCCAAAACAGAACCAGCTGCCATGGAAGACTTGATTCAAGAATTACTTGAGAAATAAGCAAAAAGCCTGAGCCAACGCTCAAGCTTTTTTATTATTAATCAATTTCAAGTCCACCGGTGTAGAGGCGGTAATAGGTGCCACGTTCTGCCATCAAGGAAGCATGGTTGCCTCGCTCGATGATGCGTCCGTGGTCCATTACCATAATCACATCGGAATTGACAATCGTCGATAGACGGTGGGCGATAACAAAGACTGTCCGACCTTCCATCAAGCGGTCCATCCCTTCTTGCACCATCTTCTCTGTCCGCGAGTCGATAGAAGACGTCGCTTCGTCCAGAATCAAGACAGGCGCATTGGCAAGGGCTGCACGGGCAATGGCGATCAATTGTCGTTGACCATTTGATAGGCCAGCCCCATCATCCGTCAAGACTGTCTCATAGCCCTGATCCAAGTGCTTGACAAAGGAATCCACATTAGCAATTCGAGCTGCTTCAAGGATTTCTTCCCGTGTTGCATCAGCACGACCGTAAGCGATGTTTTCCGCAATCGTACCAGTGAATAAGTGGGTATCTTGAAGAACGATTCCGAGGGAACGACGAAGAGAATCTTTCTCAATCAATTTAATATCGATTCCATCATAGGTGATCATTCCTGACTGGATGTCATAGAATCGGTTGATCAAGTTGGTAATGGTTGTCTTTCCTGCACCAGTCGCTCCGACAAAGGCCACTTTTTGACCCTTATCCGCGTACAAATTGATGCCATGAAGGATTTGTTTCTTCCCATCATAGGAGAAATCAACATTATCAAAGACCACATTTCCGACCATCTTGACAAGCTGGTAATCTCCATTTGGACGAGGGTGTTTCCAAGCCCACTTGTTGGTTTTCTGATCGGTTTCAACCATTTCTCCATCGACCAGTTCATAATTGACCAACGTCACTTTTCCAAGGTCGACCTCTTCTTCTTCATCCAAGAGATCAAAGACACGATCTCCACCAGCCAAAGCCATCAGGACAAAGTTCAATTGTTGAGAGACCTGAGCAATGGGACCTGTGAAGGAACGGTTCAATTGCAGAAAGGCCATGAGACCACCAATGGTTAAACCACCGATGCCGTTTAGCGCAAAGAGCCCACCGATCAAGGCTGTTAGAACAAAGGAAACATTGCCCAAGTTCCCAAGAATCGGCATGAGGACATTGGCATAGCGGTTGGCTTGGTAGGAAGACTCAAAGAGTTGGTCATTGATCCGGTCAAAATCCTCAATGCTTTCTCTTTCATGCACAAAGGCCTTGACCACTTTTTGACCAGACATCATTTCTTCAATAAAGCCGTTCTCAATCCCCAAGTTCTTTTGTTGGGCCCCGAAGTAACGACCTGACTTGCCAGAAACATCCTTGATGATAAAGACCATGACGATAACCGTGAAGAGAACAATCAAGAACAAGAGTGGACTAACCGTCAGCATGGTAATCGTTACCCCAAGGATGGTAATCGCTGAGGATAAGAGTTGAGGAATGGATTCTTCAATCGCTTGGCGAAGAGCATCAATATCATTGGTATAGATAGACATGATGTCCCCGTGTTGGTGGGTATCAAAGTAACGAACGGGCAGTTTTTGCATGCGAGCAAACAACTGATTTCGAAGACTTCTAAGTGAGTCTTGTGAAACAGTCGCCATGATCAGGGTAAAGCCATAATTGGCAAGTACCCCGATCAAACAGATCAAACCAACTCGTGTTAAGAAGGACAAGAGCGGTCCAAAATCATGGCTGTTGCTTGTCAGCATGGGCTCCACATAGACATCGACCAAGGACTGAATCGAAGCTGTTACATTGACCGTAGCAAGAGACGATAGAATGATTAAGATAAAGGAAACAATCAAGGATACCTTGTAGTTTTTCCAAAGGAAGTCGAGCAGGCGAAGGATAGAGCCTAGATTTGCTTTTTTCTTAGTTTTCATCTGCTTCTCCTTTCCCTTGTGTTTGCATTTCATATACTTCTTGGTAGATGGCATTGGTCGCAAGCAATTCCTCGTGACGACCGATCGCATCGATTTGGCCATCATTCATCACGATAATGCGATCTGCATCTTGAATAGAGGAAATCCGTTGACCAATGATGATTTTGGTAGTGTCTTTCAAGCTAGTTGCCAATCCTTGACGGATCAAACTATCTGTCTTGGTATCGACTGCCGAAGTCGAATCATCCAAGATCAAGATCTTCGGATTCATGAGAAGGGCACGCGCGATACAGAGACGCTGGCGTTGACCACCAGAGACATTGGATCCCCCACGCTCAATCATAGTGTCATAACCCTCTTTGAAATCTTGAATAAATTCATCGGCTTGGGCAATCTTACAAGCTGCGATGATCTCTTCATCCGTCGCATCTTTATTTCCCCAGCGCATATTTTCTTTAATCGTACCAGAGAAAAGGACATTGGTCTGAAGAACCATGGCTACTTGCTTACGAAGGGAATCAAGATCGTATTCTTTGACATCGTGGCCTGCTACTGTCACTCGACCAGACTCAACATCATAGAGACGAGGAATCAACTGAACCAAGCTTGATTTCCCTGATCCTGTTCCACCCAAGATACCAATCACTTCCCCTGAACGAATGGAAAGATTAATCCCTTGTAAGACATGGGTCTTGTCGCCATTTTCATCGGTATAAGCAAAGGTCACATCCTCAAAGTTGATGGATCCATCAGCGACTTCTTTGATCCCATTTTCTGGAGAGTCAATCGTCGTTTTGGTCGTTAAGACTTCATTGATCCGCTCGACAGAGGCCATAGAAATCGACAGCATGACAAAGATCATCATAAACATCATGAGCGACATGAGAATGGTCATGGTGTAGCTAAACATAGAGGTCAAATTCCCAGTAGAGAGTTGACCACCAACGATCAGATGAGCCCCGATCCAAGAGATCAAAAGGAAAGAAGCATACATGGAAAGCATCATAGCTGGGCTACTCAAGACAACGACACGGATAGCCTTCATAAACATGTTATAAATCAAACGTGAAGCCTTCTTGAATTTAACGGTTTCATCTGCTTCCTTAACGTAAGACTTGACCACCCGCATATTGGTGATGTTTTCTTGGATACTGTTGTTGAGATTGTCATAAGCTTCAAATACTTCTGTGAAGAGCGGATACACAATCTTCATGATGATGCTTAAGACAGCTGCCAAAAAGATGGTCACATAGACAAAGATCATGGCCATTTCTGGATTGATCAAGAAACAAGCCACAATGGCAAAGATCAAATTGAGCGGTGCCCGTACACAGATCCGAATGACCATTTGATAGGCATTTTGCACATTGGTTACGTCCGTCATCATCCGAGTGACTAACCCACCTGATGAGAACTGATCAATATTCTCAAATGAGAAGGTTTGAACCTTTTTGAAAATAGCCCGACGAAGGTTTTTGGCAAAACCAGCCGATGCATAGGCGCCATAACGGGCAGACTGCATCCCACAAAAGAGGGAGAGAAAGGCACAGACCAGCATGAGCCCACCGTAAAACAAAATATTGTTCATGTTTCTTTGTTGAACACCTTGGTCCAAAAGACTCGCCATGACAAAGGGAATCGAAATCTCAAACATGACTTCAAAGACCATGAACAAGGAAGCCAAAATCGAGGGCTTCTTGAATTCCTTGACCTCGGAAATTAAGGATCGAATCATCATTACCTCCAATAAGTTTCATACTTTTACCTAGAGAAAACACAGAACATGTCCTCATCGAAAACAGGTCAAAACACACAAAATTCCCCGAGGGAAAGACCCTAGGGATTACGCATGTATATTGATTAAGTACCATTGTAGACTAATTTCGCAAAAAAAGCAAGATCAAAGTCAGCTAAAAAGGCCCCTATTTTGAGGGACCTCTAGGCCTTTCCTGCCTTACTCTTCCTCAGACATATCGACGAGATTTAAGAGACGATCAAAGTAAGACTTATTTTCTTTCAAATCCTTTTTCAGTTTTTGAGCCTCTGTCAATTTATCCGTAATCAAGCCATCGATGGGTTCTTGCAAATACTTGGTCAACTTTTTCTGATCGTTGATGGTCCAGACATAGAGCTCTTTTTTCATCTCATGAGCTTGAGTTACCAAATCCTCCTGATAAGAAAAGTCTTCAATCGCAAAGAAGTCGACCGAGTCTTTTTCAAAGCGACCAAATTGAATGGGAATGATATAGCCGGTCTTGATCTCAGGTGCTTTCTTCTCGACCTTTTCGATCACCGACAGATCCAAAGACATGGCTGGATAATCCTTTTCAACCCCTAAGTCCCGCATCTTCTGCACGAAGAGATCCACATAATTGGCAGGTTCTCCACCATGAGGCTTGAGCTCAACCAAAAGCTTCATCTTCAATTCTTTGGCCCGTTTGACATATTCCTCAAACGAAGGGATATGACTCGTGTGGCCATCCTGTTGAATCTTGAGGCCTTGCACCTCAGCTAGGGTCATGTCTTTCACATCCTTGTCCACCCCAGCCAGGCGTTTGAGATTGTAGTCATGCATGACGACAAATTGATGGTCCTTGGTAAAAATGATATCCATCTCCGCATAAGCTGCCTTCTCCTTGGCTGCTGCTTCTAAGGCTTCCAGGGAATTTTCTACCCCTTTAGAGACATCACCACGATGGGCGATGAGCTTAATCCGATCATTCACCTTTAGGGTTGCAAGTTCAAAGGCTGAGATCCCCGATTGGACCATGAGAAAGACCACTGTCAGAGCAAAGAGCCCCTTCATCTTTCGACTGCCTTTCGAGCGCATGACAGATCGACTCGGTACTTCCCATGCAGAATCCAAGATGATGCCGAGCGATCCCACCTTTGTCAAGACTGTGAAAATGAACAGGAAGATCCGAATCAGGACCAAAAAGGCCGTCTCCACCCAGAAATACTGGCCCTCTTTATCGATCACCGTCAAGGCAAAAACCAGACCCAGGACCAGTAGAATCCCAAGAAAAGTTAAGAGAAACTCAAAGGACAGCATTCTCCATAAGAGACGAAAGCCACCTTTTTTGGTCATGCTCCAACTTTTTTTCAAGGCACGACCAAATGGTAACTCCTCTACCACAAGGTTGGGAACCGTATAGATCAAGCGAAGATTGAGATAGAAAAGGATCAGCCCCACCACTAAGAGCCCGATCGATCCGATCGTGGTCTTTTCGAACTCTTCTGTGATAAAGGTAGGAATATAAACACCATCCGTTAGGGTCGATCCAATAAAGAAACCTGCAAGAGGCAGGGTCAAGAGGAGATAAAGCAGAAAATAAAGCAGATTTCTCCCCGCTAGATCCTTCAAGCGACCAAATGATTGGCGCAGTACCTTTTTAAAGGACAAGTGCTGATCGGTACGCGACAGATAAATGACTGAAATCATGGTCTGCATCTCCAGCATAAACAAGAAGGCAAAGACCATGATAAAAATCAAAAGAGCCAGAAAGCTCAAGGGATGGCTCATGACAGAGACAAGGTTGTTCTTATCAATATTGGCCTGACCCGAAAGTAAAACAGCCAGTTGAAAGACCCAGCTCAAGGCCGCAGCCCCAACCCCAACCACAAATTGTAGCAAAATCCCAATCGCGATAAAAGACCATTTATTGCGCCAGATCAAGTAAAAGGCCTCCTTCAGGTCCTGCCAGTAGCTCCGTTTCATGATGTCTCCCTTTCATTTCTATTATTCCTCTAGAATAGCGAAAAAGCCTTCTCTTGTCAATGACTTGCACAAGTAAAAGGCTGGGAAGCCAACCTTTTCTGATCATTCAGCTAAGAGCACTTCTTTAATCGTTTGTTTTTGGAGTTTTCTGTTGGATAGATAAAAGAGGCTTTCATAAACCACAGCAAAGCCAATCAAGGTCCAAAAGCACACATTCCCATCAAAGTGATGCTCAATCTTTTCAGGAACCGTATCTTTGATCACACCGATCAAAATTTCCATGATGCCATATTGGTAAACCGTCCCAAGAACAAATCCTAGATAAGCCCAAAAACGATAGGGAGCGAGAATATGAGCTTGGCATTCACGATCGGTGTAGCCAAATGCCTTCATAAGAGCCAAGGTTTCCCGACTTTCTGAGACGACAATCCCCAATGACAAAAAGAGAATCGAGAAAGAAAGAATCAAACCAATCATAATCATCATCGTTTGGATGATGTCATCTGTGTAGTCCCTTAGGCCAAAGGATAATTGAACCATGGCCGCAAAACACATAGAGCCAAAGACCACAAAAAACAGGATCGATTTTCTCCCCCAAATCAGCGACGAAGACAGCTCTTTTAGGAAGGATTTCTCTTTCTTAGAAGCCCTTTTTCTCCTTTTGACCTTAATCGGTGTTGGAGATTTTTTCAATAAGCGAAGAGCCGGCGTTTGGAGTTGTCTTCTAGCGTAGCCAATCGCAAGAACCATAAAGAAAGTCGTTGGCAGTATCACTAAAGCAACTAAGAGCTGCCAGTGAAAATGAATGGTAATGTCTGGCAAAATCCCCTTCTCATTGCGAAAGTCATAAAAATGTCCCATCATTAGAAAAGAAGCGAAATAGCCAAGAAGCGCTCCAACTCCAAAACTGAGTCCAAAAGCCCAAAATCGTTTCGCCAACTGGCCATTGCTATAGCCCAAAGCCTTTAAAATCCCTAATTGTTCCTTGTGGTCATCGACAAATTGTTTGATATAAAAGCACATGAGAAGGATCGACGTCAAGGACAAGACAACCCCACTGACCATGGCCACCATCCAGGAAAGCGAAACCTGGGCATCATAGTAGGTCTGAATCATCGGATTGGTTTTCGAAATCTCCAACTGCTCGATGTCCAGGTAAAAATTCAAGAAGAGATTGGCCACAAAGACCGCACAAGCCCCAATGATACTGACGACAACTAATTTTCGAATATCTTTTACTGAAAACATAGCTTACCATCCAATCTCATAGGCAGTCTGAGGCTGATCGTTGGTCACCACTTGGGTAATCTTGCCACTATTGACACGAATGATGGTTCTGGCCATATCCGCAATATTTTGGTTGTGTGTCACCATGATTAAGGTAAAGCCCAACTTTTCCTTTAATTTCCAAATATAGTCGAGAATCTTGCGCCCTGTTTCTTCGTCCAGGGCCCCCGTCGGCTCATCTAAGAAGAGAATCTCTGGTTTTTTAGCCAAGGCCCGAGCAATGGAGACTCTCTGCTGTTCCCCACCAGACAATTCACTCGGATACTTGTCCAGCTTATCGCCAAGGCCCAAATCCTCGATGATCTGCAAAAAATCATGATTGTTTGCCAGATCAGCTCCCATCTTTACATTCTGTCTAACCGTTAGATTCGGCAATAGATAATACTGCTGGAAAATAAAGGCAATCTTCTCACGTCTAAAGGCTGTCAATTGAGCATCCGTGAGTTGAGAAAAATTCTGCCCTTGAATGAGGATATGCCCCTCGTCTACCTTTTCTAATCCGGATAACACGTTTAAGAGGGTTGACTTTCCTGATCCAGAAGGACCTAGGACAACCACATCATCCTGGTCTTGAATCTGCAAATCAATCCCTTTTAAAACCTTGGTTTGACCGTAACTTTTGTGAACATTTTCTAGTTGAATCATTTCTTTCCTACCATTTCTTTGATGAGAGATTGACAAACTTCTGTCAATAAACCAATCACTTCTTCCATGCTGAACTGATAAATACCAGAAGCAACCATAGAGGCCATTCCGTGTGAGTAAATGAATAGATGCTGGTACAAGCGACTAGCCTCCTCTAAAGTCAATGGATAGTCTGCAACAATCGAATCCAGAACCAATTGGTAACTATGATCCTTCATGGGAAGAAAATCTTGAAAGCGACGAATCGGATCTTTGCTAGGATTTTGGAAAAGCAATTGAAAGAGTTGGGGCTCTTTTGAGGCAAACAGGATATAAGCAACCCCGACAGATCGAAAAGGCTTTTCATCTTCTAAGGCCTTGCGAATATACTCCACCACGACCATTTCCGCAGCAACAATAACCTCTGCTTGTAACTCAGACATATTAGCAAATTGCCCAAAAATGACCCTTGGCGTGGCTCCCAGTTTCTCTGCTAATGCTCGAGCCGTCAAACTAGCCAGGCCCTCTTCTCTCACCAATTGTAAAGCTGTCCCAATGATAGCCTCTTTACTAAATTTAACCTTGGGTGGCATAAGACTCCTTTCACGCAACGAACGTTGCGCAACACTTGTTGCATAAAGAATACCATAACAAAGTAAGACTTGTCAAGAAAAATTCGTAAAGTATAAAACAAAAGACCAGCCCACTGATACAAGTGAAGTCTGGTCTACTAACAAGATTCTAAGGCAAATCATTTCCCGCCGCCAAGTAGATTTGGTACCATTCCTTGCGCGTTAGAGTGACTGTTGCTGCTTTCCCCGCTTCAAGGATATGCTGGGGTTTGGTCGTTCCGATGACAGCCTGCATCTTACCCGGATAGCGGAGGACCCAAGCAAGGGCAATGGCTGTCGGAGTGACTTGGTATTTTTTCGCCAAGTCATTGAGTACGTGATTGAGGGCCGCAAACTCTTCCTTGCCCACAAAATTCCCCTTGAAATAGCCATGCTGGAGGACAGACCAGGCTTGAATCACCGTATCAGTTAAACGACAATACTCAAAGACACTGCCATCTCGCACAGCTGCTTTTGGCCCTTCCATGTTGACATGAAAACCAGCTTCAAAGCTCGGTGTAAAGGCGGCACTCAACTGCAGCTGGTTGACCTTGAGAGGTTGTTTGACAGCCGTCTTAAGCAATTCCATCATCATGGGATTTTGATTGGACACCCCAAAATGACGAACCTTGCCCGCTTGCTCCAACTGATCAAAAGCTGCTGCCACTTCTTCCGGCTCCATGAGGGCATCCGGTCGGTGAAGGAGGAGACTATCTAAACGCTCGATCTGCAGACGCTCGAGAATGCCATCGACAGAGCCCAAAATATAGTCCTTGGAAAAATCAAAATAGGTAAAGCCGTCTTTGCGAATCCCGCACTTGGACTGGATCCACATCTGGTCCCGAAGATCCGGACGGCGCTTGAGGACCTTCCCCAGCAGGACCTCACACTGGCCATCGCCATAGATATCCGCCAGGTCAAAGGTGTTGATCCCAATCGACAAGGCCACCTCCACCAAGGCCTCCACCTCATCTTCACTCATCTCACTGATCCGCATCATCCCAAGGACAATCGTGGACAGACGCTCATTTTCAGAAAACTCAATATAGTTCATGTCCGCCTCCTTTTCTGTAGTTCTATTGTAGTGAAAAGGCTTGCAAAAGTCAATGTGAAATCAAAAAGCTCTCAGAAACAACTGAAGGCTTACAGATTGAAGTAGAATGCCTCATTCGTCGTCATCCAACTCCACTTCTCCATGGATTCGGATGTATTCTTCACGCTTTCGATCCAATTCTTCCCAGAGTGGCTCATCAACAGCTTTCATTACTTCTATCTCTTTCAAGCTAATGTCAACCGCTTCATTGTAGGTCAAATGCAACAAATCTGCATGTTTTGTTTTAAATTCTTCAATGCTCAGCCATGTTTCCTTATCATCTTCGCTGATTTGACCGTCAATGGCAGACGCCACCTCAATCGCCATGATATAAAGAGCTCGCTTATCAACCGTTAGAATATCTTTATGAGTCGTGATGATTCGTAGATAGTCTCCTTTTTCTCGTCCATCACTTTCATAAGAATATTCAAAATTTAAATTTAAATTTTCACGCTTAAAAGTCGCCCAGGGATCGTTGCCTACTCTAAAATCAGCCATTCCCCAACGCTCATCATTTGAAGAAAATTTATCCAAACTAACACTAAAATAGAAGTCATCATCACGTGCATAAGAAAACTCAACCTGCACTCCCTTACGTTCCTTGAACCACATTTTCCAAGGATATTCCATACAGGCTTGATAGATGTTAGTTTCGTAGTTACCTTTAAGATATAGTTTCACTCGTCGTCCTCGTCATCCAACTCCACTTCTCCATGGATTCGGATGTATTCTTCATTTCTGCGGTCATCTTCTTCCCAAACCGGGTCTCTCACATCATCCATAAATGGAATTTCCTCCAGACTCAGCTTATTAGCCTGTTCATAACTCATCGAAAGAATATTTTCATGCCGATTTTTAAATTCCTCCACACTTAACCAGCTCTCTTTGTCATCTTCGCTGATTTGACCCTCAATGGCAGTCGCAATTTCTACGCCATAATATAGAAAGCACGTTTATCAACGGTTAGGAGTTCAAGGTGCTTAGTAGCGATTCTTAAACATTCACCTTTCTCACGAAAGTCCGACATCATAGCATCTTCGTAGTCTAGCTCTATATCTTCATATTTATGGGATAAAAAATCATATTTTATCCCTTCCTTAATCTGAACATTACTCCATCTATTATCATGCATCCACTTATTTAATTTTAAGTGTATAGAAAGTTTCTCGATTGGTAAATCTAGATACCCTGCATACGACAAGTCAGGTTCTATTCCATCTTTTTCCCCAAACCACATTCTCTTTGCTAGTTTTAAGTAATCAAACGGGATTTCTTTTGTATAGTCACCTTTAATATAAATTCTCAATCTTCTTCCTCATCGTCATAAACACGTTCGCCATGGATAGCGATGTACTCTTCCCATCCCTTGTGTAAATCATCCCAAAGTGGTTCATCCACCGCCTCCATGACCTCAAGTTCCTCCAAACTAATATCAACCGCCTCATCGTAGCTCAATTGTAGCAGATTTGCATGTCTCATTTTGAATTCTTCAATACTCAGCCAAGTTTCTTTGTCGTCTTCACTGATTTGACCATCAATAGCAGAGGCTATTTCAATCGCCATAATATACATCGCACGCTTGTCAACCGTTAAAATATCTAGATGAGTGGAAATAATTCGCAAATAATCACCTTTCTCACGCCCATCGCTTTCATAAGAATTTTCTAGATCCAATGTCAAATTCTCATATTCAAATGTCTTCCAAGGGTTTATATTTTTATTAAAATTTGCACTCTCCCATCGTTCGTCATTATGCTTAAATTTATCCAATCGTAAATTTAAATGTAAATATTCATCCCAAGCATAGGAAAAATCGAGAGGAATTCCTTTTCGTTCTTTAAACCACATCTTTTGAGCTATTTCTTTAAACTCATCATAAAAATCAGTTTTGGTGTAATCACCTTTGATATAGAGTCTCATTCATCGTCCTCGTCGTCCTCATCGTCATAAACACGTTCGCCATGGATTTTGATGTATTCCTCACGTTTTCGATCTAATTCTTCCCAGATGGGATCATCAATAGCATCAATCGTCTGAATTTCCTCCAGACTCATTTCATTTGCTTCATCAAAGGTCAGAGATAAGATATCTTGGTGCTTTTCCTTAAACTCATCGATTCTTAGCCATGTTTTCTTATCATCTTCACTAATTTGCCCATCAATGGCAGTCGCAATTTCGAGTGCCATAATATACATAGCTCGTTTATCAACCGTTAATACATCTAGATAATTCGAAGCGATCCTTAGATATTCATCCTTTTCTCTACCGTCGCTTTCATAACTTCCTTCATAATCCAAATCAATATTTTCATATTTTTGAGAATTGATTGCACTATCACCTTTTGCCTTAACATCTTTCCAACGAGAGCCACTTGCTCCCCACTTATCTAACCGTAAAGATAGATAGAAGTCATTTTGTAGCATCTCATCATCTCCGACATTTGAGAAACTTATTTCTTGACCATTTCTTTCTTTAAACCACATCTTCCATGCGAGTTCTCTGTAGCCAAATGGTATCTTTTTGTATAATCACCTTTAATATATAGTCTCATAAATCTGAGATATCGCCTCCATGTGCTAGTATATATTCTTTTCGACGAGTGGCTTCTTCCTCCCAAAGAGGGTCATCTACCACATCCATCATTTGAATTTCAGTCAAACTTCGTTCATTTGCTTCTTCAAAAGTTAGAGATAGAATAGCCTCGTGCTTTTTCCTAAACTCCTCGACTGTTAGCCATGTCTTCTTATTATCCTCGCTAATTTGCCCGTCAATCACCTTTGCAATCTCAAGCGCCATAATGTACATGGCGCGTTTATCAACTGTTAAAACTTCTAGATGGCTGGTTAAAATACGGAGATAGTCTCCCTTTTCATTATAATCCGTAGCGAATGCATTTTCAAACTCTATCTCAATACATTCGTCAAGATGTGAAAAGAGTCTTCGTACCCCTTCCTTTAGGGGGACACTAGACCATCTCTTATCGGCAGTGCCTTTCCTCAGGGATAAATTTACAGAAAAATCTTCTTGTAATGCATCATTGTCTCCTGCATTTGAGTAAGATACTTGCTTTTCTTCTGGAAACCACATTTTGCCAGCTAGTTCTAAATAACCATAAGGTACTCTTTTTGTATAATCGCCTTTTAAATATAATTTCATTGTTCACTCCTTATTGCGTTAAGTATTTAAAAGCTTTCCACATATTTTTGATAACTTCTTCTTTAGCTCCTTTTCCAAGTCCTTTTAGTTCAGAATGTTTGCTTACCCAGTCTACAATATCCTGCCTACTTGAAATCCTTGAAACCTCGATATCTATGTCGAGGCCATAACCCGATTTCCCACTTCCCGATTGAACTTGGATTTTCCCACTATCTGGCTCCGCATCAACTCGAATATTATCGACTTTTTTACCTTTAACTCGTCCAGAAACCTTTTTCCCAAAAGTCTTACTCGTCGGTTTATTTGCCTGCCAGCTATCGTAGTTGCTAGAATAATTAACTTGAATTTCAGCGTTTGCGCTACCTGTTTTACTAATAGCGGATCCTACAGATACTACCCCACTAAATATGAGTGCGTTGCCTGCATCTAAAGCAACCTCTGCTGCAGTTGTTCCAGCAATAAAGCTTGCCCCACCTGTCTCAGGAGCTAAAGCTAAACCTCCAGTTTCTGCTGCTACGCTAGCAAAGTCAAGTAGTAAACCTGATAACATCTGACTAACTCCACCCCAAAATTCAGCAGAATTAGCTTCAAAATTTTCTTGAAGAAGTTCTTGATATTTTTCGTTGATCAATCTCGTAGAAGCACTATCATACTTCCCATTTTTTAGAACAGAAAAGTTATCATCTTTTTGATAATGTCGATCTTTATAAGCACTATTATCAAAAATTTCAATTAAATTCCCTTCATTGTCAATTTTTAGAGTATGGTTATAATCATCAATTATTTTTTTCCACTGTGACCGATCATGTCCTTTTAAGCGTTTTTTTAACTCTTCCCGATAATAGGTATCACCATCATCTGATAATAACATATCTCTCGACGCTTGATTTAAAGTCCTTGTTAAGGCATCCTGATAGTCTCTTTTAGCGTAGGAAACAACTTTTGTTTGTTTCATTTTGTCAAACCAAGTCATGTCTACACCATCCGCATAGTAATTTCCGTTGCTATCAACTATAATTTGACTTAGTTGTCCTGCTCCTTCAATCGCTAAATTAAGAATTTCAAGGCTGTCTGAAAAATACTGATTGACTTGCTCAACAAACCACTCTAATTTTTCAATTTTTTCTTCAAGATCTTTGATTTGCATCCGTGTTTTATCAGCCAATTCATGAAGTACTCTATTTTCTGATAAATTTTGATCCAGATTTGCAGTAAGAAATGCTCCTACACGATTGAAAAAATCCTCATTCTTTCTGATCAGATCTTGATACTTTGAAAGCTGTTTTTCCCAACTCTGTTTTTGTGTCTTCAAATCATCTAAATCTAATTCTCCATATTTTGATACAACTGCATCTGCGTTTTTGTATGAATTTAATTCAATCTGAATATCGTCGATCGCTTCTTGTAATTTTTTGATACATGGGATAATAATATTCCCAAATAAATTTTTCCCTGCCTCATATGCAGCACCTTGAAGTATTCCTGCTTCGATTTCTGCAATTAAATGATCACTTCCACTAGTAAGTTTTTCTGTAATCTGAGTAGCAATTTGAATATTACTGCTCATAGCTTCAATCAAAGCAGCAGATTCTGATGAACTGTATCTCACTCCCACGGCAAACTATTCCTTTCTCTTATCAATTTTTCTCTCTGAATGTCTAAGTTTTTTAAAACATTCCGAAACTCTTCACTGACACCATCCATCTGTCTAACCACAAAATTTCTTGCAATTAAATCCATTTCATTCTTTTCTTGAAAAAATAAGATATTTTGAGATGAAATAGACAACTTTTCTTCTGCTTCTCGTGTGATCAACGAAAGATCTTCTAAAAATTCATCTAAACTTTGTTGATACTCAAGACTTAAATTTAAAATAAGATCTTCTTGTCGCTCTGTTTTCACAATTTCTTGGAATAGTTTATCTCGCTTATTTTTATTAACATCCTCCATCATGGTTAGCTTTCCCATCTTTGAGCCTGTTCTACATCACGTTTTTCAAGCACAGCGGCAATTTGAGGAAATTTATTAGCTTGAATTAGAACAGCTTCACTAAATTTACCCACAGCTTGAAGTAAGTGATTATTTACTTCTTTTCCCTTCTCCATACCTGCAATACCAGCAGAATAACTAAACTCTACTTGTTTATTCTCATTTTGTGATACATCAACACCAGTCAACTCACCAATAGCCGCTTGCGCATCAATTGGGCTGGATTTTATTTGGAGTTTATCCATATATTCACCCTCAAATCTTATTATTCCCCTCCATCATATCATAATTTGAAGAAAAATACTCTTTCTTCCATGAAAAAACATACTAAATTTTCTGTAATTTATTAATAGTTAGAGACAAATCTTTCAAAAAATTGTAACCTCCATTCAAAAAGCCCTCAGCAATAACTGAGGGCTTGTTTGATTAGCGATAGCTGAGAGCACGTTTGATGGTCTTCCATGGTCCGAGGTCATCGGTCTGGAGGATCAGGCTCGCGTAGATTCGAGCAATAAGCACTGTTCCCACGATGGTAAAGAGGACCGCAATTCCCAATGAAGCCCAAGATTCAAGACCAGTCGCATAGCCATTGATGGTACGGAAAGGCATGAAGAAGGTTGAGATGAAAGGAATGTAGGAACCGATCTTCAATAAGAAGACATCACCGGCACTTCCCAAGGTGGTTACCCCAAGGAAGCTAAAGATAACTAACATCATTAGTGGCGAAATCGCTTTTCCTGAATCTTCAGGTCGTGCAACTGTTGAGCCTAAGAAGGCAGAGAGCACCACATACATAAAGATCCCAAGGATAATGAAGAAGACGGTATTGAGCGAGATTGACTCTGCTAGGTGTTGGGTAATCGGAGAGTTTGGAGCGAGAATATCCTTGACAACTGGGATATCTGCTCTAAAGATCCAAACAGCTACTAAACCAATCACATAGACAAAAATATGGGTAAAGATCACACCGAAGAGTCCGAGCATGCGCGCGAAGAAATAGTCGGTTGCTTTGATACTAGAGAAGACCACTTCCATGATCTTGGTTCCCTTTTCACTGGCCACTTCTTGGGCTGTGATACTCGAGTAGAAGATCAAAATCATATAAAGCAACATTCCTAGACCACCTGCAACCATGGTTTGCACCATTTTCAAGCCTTCTTTTTTCTCATCAATTTTTTCTTTGAGAGAAACCTGTTGAGACAAGGCCGTCAGTTGCTCTTTGCTTAGATTGGCACGCGCTAGATTGATTCCTTGTTGGACTTGGCTTAATTTCGCAGCGACAAGCGATTTCAAATCTGTTTTCATGGCTTGGTCGCCTACATAAGTGGCTTCTAGCTGGCCATCTTTTTCATCGACTGTTAGGTAAGCAGCTGCTTTCTCATCCTTGATGGCTTTTTTAGCTGCAGCTTCATCCTTGTAGTCCAAGGTCAAGCCATCAGTTCCTTTGAGACTTTCTTTGACAGCTGGAACTTCTGTCACCAAGGCCACCTGGTTTTTGGCATCTGTAGAAGAACCTGTCAGATAACCGATTCCAATGCTCAATCCTAAAAAGAGGAAGGGACCGAAGACCATGAAGAGGAAACTCCATGATTTCACTTGTCTGATATAGGTTTCTTTCATTACGACAAACATCTGTTTCATACTTCTACTCCTGATTCAAGTTTAAAGATCTCATCAATAGTTGGGGCTTGGTGGTCAAAGGTCGCAAGGTAGTGGCCCTTGGTCAAGCGGTCAAATAATTCTGGACCAGCTGATGCATCATCCAAGATCAACTTCCAAGTCCCTTGCTTGGTCATGCTGACCTTGGTCACGTGTGGCAGAGCTTCTAGCTCTTCTTTGCTAAAGTCGTTAGAGACAAAGAGTCGGGTCTTGCCATAGCTATTCCGGACCTCTTGGACTGGCCCTGAAAGGACAACCGAACCATCACGGATCATTAGGATATCATCACACAACTCTTCGACATTGGTCATGACGTGGTCAGAAAAGATAATGGTCGCCCCACGCTCTTTTTCTTCAAAGATGACCTGCTTGAGCACTTCTGTATTGACTGGATCCAAGCCGCTAAAGGGTTCATCTAAAATGATCAATTTAGGCTCATGGATCAAGGTGATGATCAATTGCACCTTCTGTTGGTTCCCTTTTGAGAGACTCTTGATTTTATCGGTCAATTTCCCCTTCACTTGGAGTTTTTCCATCCAGGTCGGTAATTTTTCCTTGACCTCGGCGGTACTCATTCCTTTCAAAGCAGCCAAATAGCGGACCTGCTCAAAAATCGTAAGTTTTGGCATAAGACTGCGCTCTTCAGGCAAATAGCCAATTTCCTTGTAAGTCTCTTGTGTAATGGGTTTGCCACCTAGGCGAATCTCGCCGCTGTAGTCCAAAAAGCGCAGGATGCTGTGGAAAATAGTTGTTTTCCCGGCACCATTTTTCCCAACTAAGCCAAGGATATGCCCTTGTTGAGCTGTCAGATCTACTCCGAAGAGAACCTGCTTATTCCCAAAGCTTTTTTCTAAATTTCTAATTTCTAACATGGATGACTCCTTTACTCTTTATAATAACGTTTGGTAATCTTGTATTGTGAGACCAAGATATAGAGATAAATCAGTGATACCACTACTAATGCTAACAAGATATCTGTATGGAAAGCAATGCCAACTAAGAATATCGCAATTAAGGAAATCGGTAAGATATAATTGCTTAACTTAATGATAATTTCATAGTTTTCCTCGTAGCTAATCTGCTTTTCTGCTTCATCCATCATACTCATCATAAATTCACGCACTTCCTTGGCATTGGCATTGCGGGGAATCGGTTTTCCATAAATCAGATGGAAGGTCTTGCGAAAGAAGATATCCGATAGGAAAAATAGGGCAATCAAGACAAGAAAGAGATAGAGCATGGTAAAGTCTCCAAAGATAAAAGCCATGTCCCCAGCGCCAGGTCTATCTAAGTCGACCAATTGACTATAAAAAATGACGAATAAAAAGTAGGGCAAGATCATGATGCCTTTAAAAATGGTCGCTAAGCCATATAGTTTTTTCTTTTGAATGTCATAGTGATAGGCTTCATCATCGTCTTCTATTTGGAGCATCTTTTGATGGACTTTTCTCGCGCACATCAGTAAGGTTATCGTGAGTATAAATGCGACTAAGAATAAAACTGCTGAGCCCAAAAGGAGTACTTCTTTACTAAAGAAGGATTGGATTTCTAGGGGCTTTTCGTATCCAAACATTTCTGTCAAAAATCCGATAACTCCTCCGATCAAGCCGGAAACTGTAATGATACCTACATTTCTCCAAAAACGGTAACGAGGGGTTCGTTCTTGTTGTTGCTTTTTCATTGTTATTCCTCTTCCTCCACTAGACTAAAGACATTTTCCACAGGTTCCTTGAAAATCTGGGCGATGGTGATGGCAATGATAACCGAAGGGGTGTATTCACCCCGCTCCAAGAGACTGATAGACTGGCGCGAGACCCCTGCTAGCTTGGCTAGTTCTGATTGGTTGAGCCCATCACGCGCCCTCAGCTCTTTCAATCGATTTTTTAAGATCATGGCTTTCGCCTCCTATAGCTGAACATCTTGAATATCTTCGATGCGAACTAATTTGGTTTCTCTTTGTTGTTTATTATTCACACGAGTCAGTTTGACCCAATCTTCATCAATATCCAAAATTTCATACTCGGCTCCAAAACCATCTACAGTAACAGTGACCGTTTGGCCTTTCAATTCTTCTAGAAGTCTAGACATGTCTTGATTTCCTTTCACTTGTTTTTCTAATCGTCTAATGCGTTTGTTCAACCTTTTTATCTTCTTTTCTGAGCTTGCATAAATGATAACCAGAAAAGGGATAAATAGAATCCATATGGCTCCCATAAGAAAACCTCTCCTTCTTTCAACTAAAAACATTGTAACACTTCTTTTTCTTTTTGACAAGTATTTTTGTCAAAAAAATAAAAATATTTGTCAAAAATAGCAGGATGGTTGACATAGATATTTTGAGGTAAGAAATAAAAGGCCCGCATTTGCGCACCTTTTGACGATCCTTTTCTCCCTGCTATGAATCTGAAAAGATTTCAATAGTAAGAAATATAACTTTGGTTACTACAAGATAATCTTACACGTGTTTAATCTCGATGAAGTCTAAACTAGTAGGACTGGGCTAGCTCAGATCATTTTCATCATCCTTGTTCCCTGCATCTTCCACAAGCCACAGCAAAGTAATGATCAACTCATCAGCTTAAAAAACTTATCCACCACTCATATCTAGGAGGTTTTCATGTCAACCATTATCATTGCCATCATTTTATTTGGGCTCGCCTTTCTAGGATTTCGCCATTATCTCAAGGGAAAAGGATCCTGCGGAGACTGCGAGTGTTCCTGTCCCATCAAAGACGAGATGCATCAATCGCATCGGCATTAGTAAAGAATGGGTGTGTACCAGAAATCAGAAAAGCAAAAAACCATTGGTCAATTGAACCAATGGTTTTTATTTACTCATTACTCTTGAATCGCATTCATATCCAATTGATGAGGTGGCTTTATTTCCTGTACCTTATTAAAATCACGGTATCCAAACTCAAAATGGTCCTCATTAGTAATACTTTGGTCTTTTTTAGAATCCTTTATTTTCGTATAAATAACAATTCTTGCTTCGCTTGGAGTCACTTCAACTTTAGTTTCTGACTTTTCCTTCTTAGCGACAAGCTCGATTTCTAGTTTGATTGATTGAATATCATTATTTTCATTTGAGTACAACTTACTTTCAATCATCGTCTGGATTAACTCATTGAATAAAGGAATATTCTTTTTAGCATCACCTTTATATTTTAGATATAGATAACCATTATCTTCAGTCATACTAAATTTATCCTTATAAGCCTCGTAGAGTTTCAGATAAACATCACTTCTACCAATCTCAGGTTCTTTGTAATCAGTTGCTTTTTTCCATTTCCATTTCCAAGGTCCCTTTTGAAAAAGATCCTGTGAATACTCTCCCAAGTATACCGTCCCTCTCCCAGGTGAATAAACGACATATTCACTTGGAACTACAAATGGTTTTCCAATTCTAAGTTCATTTTCTTTGACTTTTTCAGGATCCTCCTCGTCATTCTTTCCTGTAGCGTATATTTCACGCAATGTCAGAGTATCAAATTGAATTTTACCTTCACGATACACAATTTCATTGCGGGATTGGTCTGCTGGCTTAGAAATAGAACCCGCAATATACTTTCTATAGAATCCACTAGAATATTCTGTACTCTTTGCTTCTCGCAAACTCTGGATATATTGGTCTACTACAGAGCTTGCTTCTCCCTCATTTGTTTTTGACGGCCCCTGTTGTGGATGCTTACTTGCTACAGCTCTTGCTTGCTCTTCCTTTAGACTTGAAGTTGTTTTCTGTTGACAGGCAACAAGGGGCAAGCAAAGAGCTATCGCACATATCATCAGAAATTTTTTTCTTTTATTTTGCATGATTATGATCCTTTTTCATTGTTTAAATCGAAATGTTCAGTATTTTGTTCAAAATCTTCAGGTTCTTCTACCCTCACACCAGTGTTTTGGTTAGAATAGGTGATCTTACTCGTTAAATCCATGGTTTTCTTTGCAGTTTCGCCATGAGAGGTATATGTGATTGATAAGGGTTTAAAACTATCCTTAGAAACTGAAAGAGCAACCTTGAAATATCCTTTTACCTTTGTGTCGGCAAACCCATAAAAAGCTGTAGTTCCTCCTAGGAAAATTGGTCTACTGATACTAATCATATTTTTTACATCATCTGTTTGATAATAAAGTACATAAGCATCCTTTTTTTCCGTAACCGTCATTTTCTTTTTATTCTTTTGATAGTATCGAATTGCATCTTGGAAGATTCCTATACCTGCATCATATTCACGAATACTATATCCAGTCCTCCATATTGAATCACCTGCTTTTTTATAAAAGGGAACCGAAGATTGCCAATATATTTCTTGTGTACCCTCTGCTGAAGTATAAATTCCACGGACATAATCCGGCCTCAATTCAAATGAACCATCAAAGCTTGTCTTAACAGTGGCATTTTTCTCCTCTCCCTCTTCCGGCTCATTTACAACCTTTACTACTTCATCTTCCATATGGATTTTGCCATTTTTCAAGTGTTCAAAAGCTTCCAGCCCCTTGTCAATGATTTGTTCTTGACTTAGTTCCTTTGAATCTTCTTTCTTTCGACTTGCCTCCTGACATCCGATTAGGCTAGCCACTGCTAACAAACCAACAAGTGATAGGATAGGTTTTCTCATATTTAGCATCCCCATTCTCCTTCCTTTTTTCAGTAAATCTACTAAATGTTTATTCTTCTATTATAAACCATCCTATAACATTTGTAAATCTTTTCACAAACTTGTAAGAAGATTGTAATTTTTAAAATACAAAACAAAAACAGCTGAGAACATGTCTCAACTGTCTTGAACTACATCTTAACGCACTTCTGCATTGACTTTTTCTTCAAGTGAAGCTTGGATTTTTTCCATGTAGCGTGCGACTTCTTCATCTGTCAAGCTATCTTCTGGATTTTGGAAGGTCAAGCTGTAGGCCATAGACTTCATGCCAAGTCCTAGTTTTTCACCTGAGAAAACGTCAAAGAGTTTGATATCTGTTAAGCGTTTCACGCCAGCAGCTTGAATCGCATCAACCACTTCTTGGTGGGTCACTTCTGCTTTGAGGAGAAGGGCGATATCACGGCTCACAGCTGGGAATTTGGTGATTTCCACAAAGGCTGCGGCTGGTTGAAGAGCTGCTTCAATAGCAGATAAGTTCAATTCTGCCACATAGGTTTCTGGAATGTCATAAGCCTTAGCTGTTACAGGGTGGACTTGTCCCAAGACCCCAATCACCTGGTCACCAAGTGAGAGCAAGGCTGTACGTCCTGGGTGGAGACTCTTGATTTCCTGTGTTGCTGTATAAGTCACTTCAAGACCCAAGCGAGTAAAGAGGACTTCCAAGATTCCCTTGGCATAGAAGAAGTCAACTGGAACAGCTGGAGTTTGGAAGTCTTTTTCAGCAACTAAGCCAGTCAAAGCAAAGGCAAAGCTATTGATTTCGTTTGGCAAGTCTTCTTTTGGATTACCTGTCTGTTCAAAGACTTTTCCGATCTCATAGAGGGCCAAATCTTTGTTCTTACGAGCGACATTATAAGCTACAGTATCCAAGATTCCTGAGATCATATTTTGACGGAGGACCGAACGATCCACAGTCATTGGCCACATGAGCTCCGTTAAGTTGCTTGGTGCAGTCGTGAACTCCACTGCTTTTTCAGGAGTTGTCAGTGCATAAGTAATGATTTCAGTCAATCCAGCCCCTTCAGCGATAGTCCGAACTTGGCGACGCAATTTTTGAGTCGCTGTCAATTCACCTGCTGTCCCGTCATCTTTTGGAAGGGTTGCTGGTAATTTGTCATAACCATAAATTCGAGCAATTTCTTCAAAGAGGTCCGCTTCGATAGTGATGTCCCAACGGCGACGAGGAACGCTGACTGTGAAGCTTTCTGCATTTCCAGAAAGGCCAAAACCAAGACGACGGAAGACATCTTCGACATCCGCGTAGGAAAGTTCTGTTCCAAGGACACGGTTAACGTCTGCAAGAGTAGAAGAAACTTCTACATCAGAAGTGTCTAACTGGCCTGCTGAAACGATGCCCTTACGTACGGTTGCACCAGCCAATTCAGCAATCATACTTGCTGCGGCATCAAGGGCTTCATTAACAGTTGCCACATTGATGCCTTTTTCAAAGCGAGAAGATGATTCAGAGCGTAGGTTGAGGCGACCACTAGTCTTACGGATCGATTTGCCATTGAAAACAGCCGCTTCAAGAACTACACGAGTAGACTTTTCAGAGATTTCTGTAGCCTCTCCCCCCATGACACCTGCAAGGGCAACAGGTTTGTCAGCAACCGTAATCACGAGGTCACTTGTTTCCAACTCACGCTCTTCCCCATCCAAGGTCACTAATTTCTCACCTGCACGCGCTTCACGTACTCGGATATCATTTCCTTCAAAGGTATCCAAGTCAAAGGCATGCATGGGCTGACCAAAGTAAAGCAAGATATAGTTGGTCACGTCAACCACATTATTGATGGGACGGATGCCTTCATTCATGAGGAGGTTTTGCAACCATTGTGGACTTGGTGCGATGGTCACATTGTCCAAGATACGAGCTGCATAATAAGGAGCCTTGTCTGTGTCAATGCTGACAGAAAGAGCATCTGCTGCAGCTTGGTCTGTTTCGGTCAAGGTAAATTCTTTGAAGTTGACTGCCTTGTCATAGATAGCTGCTACTTCGTAAGCTACCCCACGCATCGAAAGAGCGTCTGCACGGTTTGGAGTGATGGAAAGTTCGATAATTTCATCATCCAAGTCTAGGTAAGAGAAGACTTCTTCTCCTGGAACAGCATCCTCTGGCAAGATTTGGATCCCATCTGCAAATTCTTTCGGTACAACGGAGTCAGAAATGCCCAACTCACCAAGTGAACAGATCATCCCAAGGGATTCCAAACCACGGATTTTCCCTTTTTTAATCTTGTAGTTATCTGCGATGCGAGCACCTGGAAGAGCCACCATCACCTTGATGCCTGCTCGCACATTTGGTGCTCCACAGACGATTTGACGCGCTTCTTCTTCACCCACATTAACTTGGCAGACATGAAGGTGTGTCTCTGGCACATCTTCACAAGACAAGACTTCTCCGACGACAATTTTTGAGAGACCATCAGCAGGCGATTCCACACCTTCTACTTCGATCCCTGTAGTTGACATTTTTTCAGCCAACTCTTCTGATGGCACATCCACGTCCACCAATTGTTTTAACCATTTATATGATACTAACATTATTCTGATCGTAAGATCCCACTAGGTGAGATCTTCTCAATTCCTTTCTCTCAATTTGGACCCACAATTAAGCTTGCGGATTCTCCTTCAAATGCTTGCGCAACAACCAGTCTGTATCCACGGTATCTCCGGTGATATACTGGTGTTCACTAAATCGTTCAAATCCAAAGCGGTAGTAAAAATCTTGCGCCTTAAAGTTGCGTTCCCATACACCTAGCCAAGCCCACTCAAAGCCACGACTCTTGGCTTGATCCAGCGCAAAGGTAAACATTTCCTTGCCGAAACCAGCCCCTTGACATTCCTTCTTGACATAGATCCGTTGGATCTCAAAGGACTTATCCATCTCTACTGGCTCGGTCTGCGCCTGACCCCAGTTGATCTTGAGAAAACCACAGATTTTTTGATCTTCATTGAGGACAAAATAGGTTTCAGATTCTGGATCTAGCAGATCCTTCTCGATTTGCTCCAAAGAGAGCACAGTAGAGAAGTAATCTTCCAAATCTTCCTCAACAATATAGGGACCAAAGGTATCCCGATAGGTTTCCACTTCTAGGTCACGTAAGGTCTCTAATTGATCGATTTTTACTCTAACTAACATGATTATTTAAACTGTTCTGAGAAGCGAACATCTCCTTGATAGAAGCCACGGATATCATTGATTCCATAACGAAGCATGGCCACACGCTCTTGACCAAGTCCAAAGGCAAATCCTGAATAAACTGTTGGGTCAATACCACTCATCTCAAGGACGCGTGGGTGAACCATACCGGCTCCCATGATTTCAATCCAACCAGTTTTCTTACATACGTTACATCCCGCTCCACCACACTTGAAGCAAGAAACGTCCACTTCAACCGATGGCTCAGTGAATGGGAAGTAAGAAGGACGCAAACGGATTTGACGTTCTGCACCAAACATCTTTTGCACGATCAATTGAAGCGTTCCTTGAAGGTCTGCCATAGAAATGCTTTTCCCAACGACCAAGCCTTCGATTTGATGGAATTGGTGGCTGTGGGTCGCATCATCCGTATCCCGACGGAAAACCCGCCCTGGAGAGATCATCTTCAATGGTCCCTTGCTAAAGTCATGCGCATCCATAGCCCGCGCCTGTACAGGTGAGGTATGGGTCCGAAGCAAGATTTCTTCTGTGATATAGAAGGTATCCTGCATATCCCGCGCTGGGTGATCTTTAGGCAGATTCATCCGTTCAAAGTTATAGTAATCTTGCTCTACTTCAAAGCCGTCTACGACTTGATACCCCATCCCGATAAAGATATCTTCGATTTCTTCACTAGTTTGGGTCAAAATATGACGGTAACCACTAGCAACTGGACGACCTGGAAGGGTCACATCGATGCTTTCGCTCGCTAGTTTAGCTTGGACTTTCTTTTCTTCCAAGAGTTTGGCAGTTTCTTCGAAGGCAGCCGTCAAGACATCACGGGCTTCATTGACGTGTTTTCCAATAACCGGACGCATCTCAGCAGAGACATCCTTCATCCCTTTAAGAATTTCCGTCAGAGATCCTTTTTTACCAAGAACAGAGACCCGTAGTTCTTGCATCTCTTTTTCATTTTCAGCAGAGATCTGCTTCAAGGCTGACAGCGTTTCTTCTCGAAGCGCTTTTAGTTGTTCTTCAATCGTTGACATATTTCCTCCATCATGGTCCATTTACAGACATAGAAAAAACCGCGTGACTTCTCCTAATCGGAGCGTTGACACGCGGTACCATCCGTTTTTTATCTGTAAACCAGACCTTAATTTCTAAATCCTTGCGCAAGTGAATTCACCCAACTTCCATGCAAAGAGCTTTCAGTCACGGCTCTTCTCCCTGTCACACTTCCCTTGAGGTACTAGTCTTGCAGATTTCTATTCAATTACCATTTAGTTTATCAGATTTTTAGTTAAAAAACAAGTTAGATGAGACTAATTCACTAGAAAAAGAAAGAAGATGCAGTGCATTATCTATTTGCATTGTCTGTTTCATCTGCTTTCCTTTTCATTAGAAGAGTTGCTGCTTGGTTAAAACCATCACACCAGTTATACCATTTTGCTTCATACTCATCTTGAGGTAAGATACGATGTTTTAAATCCAAAACAGAGTCTATCTTTCTTTCCTCGCAAGCTTGCGCATAGAGAGCATACAAGGCATCGCCACCATCTCTATCAAACTCAGCAGAAATCGTATCCCGACCTGCCAATAAAGCCTGATAAGCCCTGTGATGCCCGTCTGTAATCAACAAACGATCTCCAAATGCAAGAACACTAATTGGGTCCACATTGATGATTTCTGCCGACTGATCAAGCATCTGGATATCATGTAACTTCTTTTCTGATAAATATAGTTGGGTCGGATGAAGATCTGTTATCTTAACTTCCATATCTTTCTCCTCTACCATGAGTAACATAGTTAGTTGTGAGCACTAGTAGACATTTTTAAAGGTCACGATTTTAAGACCTGCCAAAGCCAAATTCCCCTGCTATTCTTGTGATTCGTTTCCTTTTTATTTAATGACTTGTCCAGCATCTTTCAAGACAGATTCTGGAATAGTAATGCCCAATTCATCTGCGACTTTTTTATTGATGACAGATTTTCCTTGGCTAAAGATTTCAACAGGTGTATCCGCTGGTTTTTGACCTTTCAAGATTTTCGCAGCCATTTTACCAGTTGCCACTCCAAGATCATGTTGGTCGACAACGACTGAGCCTAAACCGCCAGCTTCTACCATAGCTGTCGCACTTGGGAAGATTGGTTTTTTAGCTGTTTTGTTTGCTTCGACAACTGTTGAGAAGGCTGAAGCGATGGTATTGTCGATTGGAACCCAGATGGCATCGACTTTGCCTGACATTACAGACACGGTCGAAGCAATTTCATTTGTAGAAGGTACAGAATAAGGAACCACCTTGTAGCCTGCTTTTTCAGCTAATTTTGTAAATTCTTCTACTTGAGATTTGGAATTATCTTCACTGGTTGAGTACAGGATCCCAATTGTTTTCACGTTCGGAGTCAATTCTTTGATTAATTTCAACTGTTGCTCAGTTGGATTGTGGTCAGATACCCCAGTGATATTGCCACCTGGTTTTTTCAAATCTTTGACCAAGTTTGCGCCGACCGGATCAGTGACAGCTCCCATAACGATGGGTTTGTCTTTTGTTGCACTAGCCAATCCTTGAGCAGATGGGGTTGCAATTCCAATCAAGACTTGGTTATCCTTGTCTACCAATTGTTTACTCATGGTTGCAACTTTGTTTTGGTCGCCTTCAGCATTAAGGAAATCAATGTCCACTTTATCTTTGTCATAACCTTCTTCAGCCAAACCATCTTGAATTCCCTTGTAAATCAAATCAAGCGAAGGGTGGCTGACCAACTGCAAGACCCCAACTTTAGCCTTTTCATTGCTACTTGCTGCCTTGTTGTCTTTGCCTGCTGTAGCTGAATAGATCGCTGTCCCAATGACTGCTGCTGCAATCAAACCAATAATTCCCATTAAACGTTTATTTTTCATTTTTAATACCTCTTCTATTTTTCATTTTCTTCTTTTTTTCCATCATCTAAAGACTGCGACGCCATCGTTTCTTCATATCTTTTCTCCCTTCTCATCTAAAACAAAAAACACGCCCACACATAGCAAAAGCTATGTGAGGACGTGTCATCGCGGTGCCACCTCACTTATGGGAAAAGGATAGTCTCCCCCATATCTCTGTCTTGTCTAGCAACAAGTTGCACGATAAGGTGTGCCAACCGAATTTTTATTGTTTCAAATTCATCTCATCATTAGTCCAATTTCATAAACTGCCGCTACCCACTCTCAGCAACCGTGGGCTCTCTTGAAACTTTCATTTACTACTTTTCTAATTTCTTACATTTTAAAGTTTTCTTTCAAAAATGTCAATACTTTTTCTGTATTTTTTTGGAAACGTTCGCATTTTCTATTTTACATCCTCTTGCTTCTTTCTGGGATTTCCGCTCTAATTTTGATATAATTTACTAGAATAAACGCTAGAATGATGAGGAATCCCATGTCTTTTGATGGATTTTTTTTACACCATATGGTGGAAGAATTGAAGGCCGAACTCTTGAGTGGTCGCATTCAAAAAATTAACCAACCCTTCGAGCAAGAATTGGTGCTCCAAATCCGAGGCAATCGGAAAAACCAAAAACTCTTGCTCTCTGCCCATTCTGTCTTTGGACGGATTCAACGGACCCAGACCAACTTTGAAAATCCTGCCTTTCCCAATACCTTTATTATGGTCATGCGCAAATATCTTCAAGGCGCTGTCATTGAAGGGATTGAGCAAATGGAAAACGACCGGATTCTTGAAATCCGTGTCTCCAATAAAAACGAAATTGGAGATGCCATTTCTGTCAGCCTCATGATCGAAATCATGGGCAAGCACAGTAATATTATTCTCCTGGACCGCACCAGCAATAAAATCATCGAAGCCATTAAACATGTCGGCTTCTCACAAAATAGCTACCGGACCATTCTCCCTGGATCGACCCATGTAGCGCCTCCGAAAACAGACGCGGTTAATCCTTTTACAATTGGAGATGAAGCCCTTTTTGCCCTTCTTCACAAAGAAGAGTTAAGCCCAAAGAACCTTCAAAAATGTTTCCAAGGTTTGGGGCGAGATACGTCTCAAGAATTGGCCAAGCGACTTGAGACGGATGAAAAATTAAAAACCTTCCGTGCCTTTTTCCAAGCTCCAACTGAGCCACGCCTAACGACCAAATCCTTCTCGGCTATTCCCTTTGAAGATGCCACTAGTCAAACCTTTGAGACACTTTCCGATCTGCTAGATGACTATTACCGAGACAAGGCTGAGCGCGATCGGGTGCAACAACAGGCTAGTGAATTGATCCGCAAGGTCGAAAACGATCTTGAAAAGAACCGAAAAAAATTAGCCAAACAAGAAGCGGAGTTAGCGGCGACCGACAATGCGGAAGAATTCCGCCAAAAAGGAGAATTGCTGACAACCTTCCTCCATCAGGTACCAAACGACCAAGACCAGGTTGTTTTGGATAATTACTATACCAATGAACCGATCACCATCCAACTCAACAAGGCCCTGACCCCCAATCAAAATGCCCAACGCTACTTTAAACGCTACCAGAAGTTAAAAGAAGCCGTCAAACATTTGACCATCCTCATTCAAGAAACCAAGGAAACCATTTCTTATCTTGAAACGGTTGAAACAACCCTTTCTCAAGCGAGTCTAGCTGAGGTGGCAGAAATTCGAGAAGAGCTAATCCAGACCGGCTTTATCAAACGGCGCAACCGTGAAAAAATTCATAAACGTAAAAAACCAGAAAAATACCTGGCTAGTGATGGAAAAACCATCATTTTAGTGGGTCGCAATAATCTGCAAAACGATGAACTGACCTTTAAGATCGCTAAAAAAGACGAACTCTGGTTCCATGCCAAAGATATTCCAGGAAGCCACGTCGTCATTACTGGCAATCTCGATCCATCGGATGAAGTGAAGACCGATGCTGCAGAGTTGGCCGCCTACTATTCCAAGGCCCGTCTCTCAAACTTGGTCCAAGTAGATATGATCGAAGCCAAGAAACTCAATAAACCAACAGGTGGAAAACCAGGCTTTGTCACCTACACCGGCCAGAAGACTCTGCGGGTCACCCCAGAAGAAGAAAAAATCAAAGCCATGAAACTAACGGACTGATTTCAAAAATAAAAGAGAGTGGGACAGAAATCGGTAATTCATTAGAATTCGATTTCGTCGTCCCACCTCCGCACAGTTGAGTAAGGCTGTAAAAGCTGATGAAATCAGCGTAGTAGAGCCCACTCAACCACTGCGTCTTGCTCGACAATCCAAAAATAATTGAGAGGCTAGGACTTTTGTCCCAGCCTCTTTTTATTCTGCTTTATTAATGTCTTCTTTGACCTCATCAACATTGAATTTGGCAAAGAGGTACTGACGGTCTTGAACTGGGAAACGTTGATCCAGCTGATCGATGGCCCCCACCTCTACAATCCCTTCTGTGATGACAAAATCCATGACATGGCCACCAAAGGTGTGGTCATCTGAAATAAAGTGCAAATGATAACCAGCCACACTCACGCCATGGAAAATTTCTGGTGTCCAAAAACCGACGATGGTTCCAGTGACATTTTCCCGTGTATACTCTGGCTGATGGGTTGCAACCTCTGCAAACTTCATCTCTGGTGTGGATTTTGGAATCATACGGACATGCATCTTGGCAAAGTCACCACGAATCTTAATGGAGCGGAAAAGATTTTCCCCATCGTAATACGATTCAATACGGGCTTCTAATTCCTCGTCCGTCATTTCAAAGCGTTGGCGGAAAATGACTTCTGCTTGGTGAGGGACGACTGCTGCATAAGGAACCTTGGCATCCAGAGAAACTTCGACTATTTCAGGATGATCCCCTGATCCCTTGGCCTGATATGCCTTACCATCTAATACGATCAACTCTCCATCAATAGAATCAAGCGTCCCAACTCCTAGATCTCCGTGTTCCAAGAGTTCTCCAATCGTAAATGAACCCCCGTACAGACCCGCCATTAGGGCACCTAAGGTATTGTATTGAAAAAGTTTCACTGGTTCCATGTTTTTCTCTCCTCATTCTATCTTCTACCAGTATACCACAAACTATTCCGAATCTTCACGATATGGTTTTGATTAGAGGCTATCATAGAGGGTTTGCATCTGCACATCGTCTGGTACGATCGCCAAATACTGGTTAGCCACTTCACGCGCCTTCGTCACATCTCCAGCCTCACGCAACAAATAAACATAGGCTTCGAGGAACTCTGGGTTGTCTTTTAAATCCTCATAAAGCTCTTGGTAGGCTGAGACGGCCTCTTCTGTTTTCTCCAAAGCAGCCAAGGCACGGGCAATGTTCCACCGGGTAACAACTGTTTCGACTTCTTCATTTTGCCAAGCCAAGACTTGGTCAAAGCGTTCCTGTTCCAAATAAAGGGTAGTCAGACGAAGAGCAATCTCTTCGAGATCATCTGCCACTTCTTTAGCCTCTAATAGATAAGCTTCTGCCTGTTCAGGCTGGTGAAGTTCATAAGAAAGCCGAGAAGCAAGAAGCTTCAATTGGGCATCAAAGGGATTCTTCTGGATCCCTTGTTTAGCAATCTCAAGCGCTTTTTCACGGTCATTTTCAGCCTGTAAAGCTAAAGCATAACCATACTCATAGCCCTCAAAATCAGGCGACAAGGTATCAATTTGTTTGTAGTAGATCAGGGCTTTTTGGAATTCTTCTTGGTCAGACAATAAGGTCGCTAATTCGTAAGCAATCTGGTCATCAAACTCAATCTCCAGAGCTTTCTCTAAGAAAGGAACAGCTGCTTCAAACTTACCAAGATTGGCATAGGCAAAACCAATCCGTTGATAGGTGGAAATTCCTGTTGCTTCCAAAATCTCCCGATTGTCCAACTGGGCATACTCTTGGATAGCCTCTTGGTAGCGTTCCAATTCCAGATCAATTTCAGCTAGCCCTAATTGAATGATGGGATCATCAGACAGACGGGCTGCTTCAACTAATTTTTCACGCGCCACATCTGCTAGGCCTTCCATCTGATAGAGATCAGCCTTAACCAAGAGACTGGCCACATACCAGTTAGAGTCTGGCTCAATTTCTTCTAAATAAGCAAAGGCCTCTTCCATTTGACCTTCCTCTGCAAGTATAGTTGCCAAACTTAGATACACTTCTGGATAGGTTTCTGCAATCTGTTCATAGATCTCCTTTGCCTGAGGGTAAAAACCGATACTTTCAAGATATTGACCTAAATCCAATAATTGTGCTTCACTATCTTCTAACAAAGCCTGTTGAAATTGAACTTCTGCTTCTTCTAGCTCCTGCCGATCGAGAGCCTCTACCATTTGTTGACTATGACTCACTGTGTGTTTCCTCTTCTACTTCATTATGTTCTTCATACAAACCACTGACGACCTTATACCATTCAAAGATAGCTCCGATCACCACCTTAGCAGATGCATAGACTGGAATTCCAAGGAAAACTCCCCAGATTCCAAACATAGATCCTGACGTCAAGAGCACAAATAAAATGGTAATTGGATGGATATTTAACTGGCTCCCCAAAACCAAGGGTGATACAAAACGTCCTTCAATGGTTTGCTCCATTGCAAATACAATCAAGACCTTGATAAACATCTCTGGCCCTGCTACCAAGCCCAATACTAAGGCAGGTAACATGGCTAAGAAACTACCCAAGTATGGGATCAAATTCAAGATCCCTGCAGAGATCCCTAGTGTCACCGCATAGCGCAAGCCAATGATCTTAAAGAAGATGATGAACATAATGGCGACGACAATGGCTACCGTAATTTGCCCTCGAACGTAGTTGGAGAGTTGGGTATTGACATCTGAGAGAACCTGTTCAGCCGATTTACGAATCTTAGTCGGTAAAAAGCGAACAATGTGGCCCTTTAAATTTTTTCCATCTCGAAGAAGATAAAAGACAATAAAAGGCATGATGATCAAGGCAACAATAACTTGCGAAGCCACTCCGATCAAGTTGCTGACCCAATTGACAGCCCGCCCAGAGATCGAACTGGCCCAAGAAGTAATGTTTGCAGACAGTTCCTTAGTGATCTCATCTAACTGGGGTTTGATATCAGAGGAGACGCGATTATCTAGAAAATCATCGATGGTTGCATTGGCCTTTTCCAAATAAGTTGGCAAGTTATGAAAGAAACTCACCACTTGTCGTTGGACGGATGGAATCACTACAGCTAGACCCCAAATTAAAAGCACTGCAATCAAGAAAAAGACTAAGGAAATCGCAAAAATCCGCTTGAGTCCTTTTCTTTCAAGAAAGTCAACAATAGGGTTGAGCAGGTAATAGAGCAAACCAGAGATAATAACAGGCAGCATGACGGCTCCTGCAAACTCAAAAATAGGAATAAAAATAAAGGTGATTTTACTCAAAACCAAAAGGTTCAAGCCCAACAGCAAGGTAACTAAAAATACGGTAATGGCCTTGTTGTCTAAAAACCATCTAAAAAACCAGGACAAACTAAACTGTTTTTCTTTATTATCCACAGAGAACTCCTTTTCATTTCAATCTGTTTCTATTTTAGCATTTTTTGAGCTTGAAGTTACGAAAAAACTAGCAAAATAAGAAAGAAAGGCCCTCGCCTTTTCAACTAGCAATTGCCTTCCAATAGGACCTTTGATATAATAAACCTAACAAATCATACGAGGTGACCTATGTCTCAAACCATTTATTTCGGTACCTATACCAAAAAAGAATCCAAAGGAATTTACAAGGCACAATTTGATCCTGAAACAGGCACATTGAGCCATCTTGAACTAGTGGCAGCTGAGCCCAATCCAACCTATATCGCTTTTTCTGAAAAAGGCAACCTCTACAGTGTCGGAGCTGAAGAGGGAAAAGGAGGAATCGCAAGCTTTACAGCTGATTTTCAGCCGCTCAATCACGTTGTTGAAGAGGGGGCTCCACTTTGCTATGTCTCTGTCGATGACAAGCGTCAACTGGTCTATGGAGCCAACTATCACAAAGGCCAAGTTCTCGTATATAAGCTAGAGGCAGATGGGCGTTTGTCCTTTGTCGATCAAGACACCCACCAAGGAAGTGGTCCTCACGCCAATCAAGCAAGTCCACATACCCACTATGCAGACCTTACACCAGATCAGTACCTGATCACGTGTGACCTAGGAACAGATAGTTTGCATGTTTATGATGTCAGTGAGGAAGGAAACCTAACCCTGATCAATCAATATCAAACAGCTCCAGGGGCAGGACCTCGTCACTTGGTCTTTCATCCTCACTATAAGACTGCTTATCTCATCAATGAATTAAATGCTACGATCGATGTGCTCTTTTATGACGGTATGGGTGAATTCGAACACTTCCAAACTGTTTCCACACTTCCATCAGACTACGATGGTCAAAAATGGGCTTCTGCGATCAAGCTCTCAGCTGATGGAAAATTCCTCTATGCATCTAACCGTGCTCACAATTCCATTGCTGTCTTCAAAGTTGTGGCTGATGGTAGCCTAGAACTCATTGAAATTGTTCCAAGTCAAGGGCTCAATCCACGTGATTTCACGCTTAGTCCTGATCAAAACCACCTAATCGCAGCCCATCAAGATTCACCTAATGCCACCGTCTTCAAGAGGGATCCTGCTAGCGGAAAATTGACCCTTCTATCTGACGACTTCTATGTTCCAGAGGCCGTTTGTACGGTTTTTCATTAAGTCGTTTTAGTTGTCAAACCTCTAAAAAAATGATTAAATAGATGAGAAAAAGGCGTGAGCCTGACTTCACAACTTATATTTTAGGAGACCCTAACATGAATCCATTGGACTTATTTAACCAAGTTAAAGAAATGATCGAAAAGAAAGACTTCGACGCTGCAAAGAAATTTGTTGATGACAACAAAGACAACCTCGGTGACTACCTTGAACAAGCCAAAGGGCTTGTATCTGGAAATGAAATGGTCAGCGGTGCCTTGGACAAAATCAAAGGCTTGTTCTAATAAGACGATGAGAGTGGGACAGAAATCGGTAATTCGTTAGAATTCGATTTCGTCGTCCCACCTCCGCACAGTTGAGTAGGGCTGTAAAAGCTGATGAAATCAGCGTAGTAGAGCCCACTCAACCACTGCGTCTTGCCCTACAATCCAAAAATAATTGAGAGGCCAGGACTTTTGTCCCAGCCTCATTTTTGTTTACCCCAAGCAAAAAAAGATCCTTGAGAAAACTCAAGGATCTTTTTAGTCTAGTAAACTAGATTATTTCTTAAGGTTGTAGAATGATTTCAATCCACGGTATTCAGCTACTTCACCAAGTTGATCTTCGATGCGAAGCAATTGGTTGTATTTAGCGATACGGTCTGTACGTGAAAGTGAACCAGTCTTGATTTGTCCTGCGTTTGTTGCAACTGCGATGTCAGCGATTGTTGAATCTTCAGTTTCACCTGAACGGTGTGATACAACGGCAGTGTAACCAGCTTCTTTAGCCATTTCGATAGCGTCGAATGTTTCAGTTAGAGTACCGATTTGGTTAACTTTGATAAGGATTGAGTTAGCACATCCTTCTTTGATACCACGTGAAAGGTAATCAGTGTTTGTTACGAAGAAGTCGTCACCAACCAATTGAACTTTACCGCCAAGACGTTCAGTAAGAGCTTTCCAACCTTCCCAGTCGTTTTCATCCATACCATCTTCGATAGTGATGATAGGGTATTTGTCAACCAATCCTTCAAGGTAAGCGATTTGTTCTTCAGCAGTACGAACAGCAGCGCCTTCACCTTCGAATTTAGTGTAGTCGTATACTTTACGTTCTTTATCGTAGAATTCTGATGAGGCACAGTCAAATCCGATAAATACGTCTTTACCTGGAACATAACCAGCAGCTTCAATAGCAGCGATGATAGTTTCTACACCATCTTCAGTTCCGTCGAAACGAGGAGCGAATCCACCTTCGTCACCAACGGCTGTTTCAAGACCACGACCTTTAAGGATTTTCTTAAGTGCGTGGAAGATTTCAGCACCCCAACGAAGAGCTTCTTTGAATGTAGGTGCACCAGCAGGTACGATCATGAATTCTTGGAAAGCGATTGGAGCATCTGAGTGAGATCCACCATTGATGATGTTCATCATTGGAGTTGGAAGAACTTTAGTGTTGAATCCACCAAGGTAGCTGTAAAGTGGGATTTCAAGGTAGTCAGCAGCAGCACGAGCTACAGCGATAGACACACCAAGGATTGCGTTTGCTCCCAATTTACCTTTGTTAGGAGTACCGTCAAGAGCGATCATTGCACGGTCAATAGCTTGTTGGTCACGTACATCGTAGCCGATGATTGCTTCAGCAATGATGTTGTTTACATTGTCAACAGCTTTTTGAGTTCCAAGACCACCGTAACGAGATTTGTCACCGTCGCGAAGTTCTACTGCTTCATGTTCACCAGTAGAAGCTCCTGATGGAACCATACCACGTCCGAAAGCACCTGATTCAGTATAAACTTCTACTTCAAGTGTTGGGTTACCGCGTGAGTCTAGGACTTCGCGAGCGTAAACATCAGTAATAATTGACATTTCTTACTCTCCTTATTGAGTTATATTTTTTACTCCTCTATCATATCGTAATTAGGCTATTTTTTCAAGAAAAAACAAGGAATTCTACAAAAATTGAGAAGTTTTTAACGAGAAAACGGTTCCACTTTCTTATTTTCTTCCATTTCCCTTCCTTATTTAATTTTTTAGCATTCCTCTACTCTTCTGCTACGCTTTATGCTATACTAAACTTATGACAGATATTAATAAAACGATTTTAGAAAAAGCTGCTGGTCCTACTCGGTTCAATCCTGATGAACAGCGTCGATTTTTGGAGACATATGAGGAGCGTGTGATTGCATCATGTACCTTGGAGGAGGCAAGGGACAATCTCTATTTGGAGCACTATTCTTCAATTCTTACGAACATTTCAGAACGCTTTGAACCTGTATTGGTCAAAATTTCGCCTGCCTTGGATGAAAGCAGCCAACTTCAATATTTGAAAAAAACAAAGGATCTTGGTCTTGTGGCAAGCATTGTTTCAGATGACTGTCGCCACTCTCCCTTTGGTCTCATCATCCATACGGATCATCCATCTGGAATTTCTCCAACCGATATCAGCCTCCAGTATCCAAATTTGTTTGAAAAGAAAGAAGAGAGCACAGCACCTGAAAAAAAATCATTTTGGAAACGCCTCTTTGGCTAAAGAAAGAACCAATTGAAAAGGAATTTCCTTTTCAATTGGTTTTTTAGTTTGCTTTTATTTTTAAAAGGTTCCCAATATTTCGAGCACAGGAAATCAGATTCCTTTCAGCATGAGCGAGTGCATCTGCTACCTCACAAGGAACAGGTACGATAGAGAAGGCAGCTTCAATGTGATGACTAGGAAAAGCAGGCAAATCCTCCGCTAAGCTACCACAAATAGCTATCACTGGGATCTTCTCTGGTGTTCGTTTGGCCACCCCGACAGGTGCCTTCCCAGAAAGGGATTGGAGATCCATCCTACCTTCCCCAACAACGACCAGATCAGCTTTTTGTACTTTGTGATTAAAGTCAATCAAATCGAGACTTTTTTCAATTCCTGAGGAAATCTGACCTCCCGCAAAAGCGACCAAGCCAGCAGCCATGCCACCTCCAGCTCCGGCGCTAGGCATAGACAAAATTCGTGCATCAGCTAGCTGGTAAAAATCCTGCATAGCCTGATCAACAGCTGGAAACAGAAGGGGATTCAATCCCTTTTGCCCACCAAAGATATAGGTCGCTCCTTGACTGCCACAGAGAGGATTGGTTACATCCGTTAAGACTTGGAGCTCGATGTCTTGTAAAGCTTTTGGAACCGCACTGGTATCTATTCTAGCCACACGACCGATCGAAGCCCCGACAGGACGAAGCAGATGGCCTTGATCATCATAGAAGGCTACCCCAAGTCCAGCAGCCATCCCAATCCCACCATCATTCGTTGCAGAACCACCAATTCCTACACAGATCGTTTTAACCCCTTGGTCAACCAATTGCAAAATCAGTTCACCAATTCCTCGTGTCTCTAGTTCTAGTGGATTGCGTTTTTCAGCTGGGATAGAGCCTAAGCCAACAAGAGAGGCCATCTCAAAAAATGCCATCTCATCTTTTCGGTAATAAGCCATTGAAACAGGCTTCCCAAATGGTCCTGTTACCTGAGTATGCTTCTTGGTTAAATTCAGAACGCCAGCGAGTGTATCCATGGTTCCTTCGCCACCATCCCCTATGGGAAGGAGGTCAAAAGTTGCATCTGGTAGAGCCTCTTGAAATCCTTTTTTTAAGGCTTCTGCTACTTGTTTGGCGGATAAGGATTCTTTAAATGAATCCGGTGCTAGTAGGATATGCATACTGTTTCCTTTCTATGCTGGTCTAGAATTTCAAGAACAAGGCTTAGATCCCTCGTCTTAATACGGTATGGAGCTCGTTCGGCAACGATCGGCTTTGCCATAAAGGCAATCCCGATTACGGCTGTTTCAATCATGGGAAGATCATTGGCACCATCTCCCATAGCAATCGTCTGACTTCGTGGAATATGATTTTCTCTCGCCCATGTCAGGAGGAAGTCTTTTTTTCTTTCAGGGGTCACAATCTCTCCGAGCACTTTCCCTGTCAGACGGCCATCAAAAGTCTGCAAACGATTAGCACGAACTAGATCAATTCCTAAAGACTTCGCGATAGGATCGATGACTTCATGAAATCCCCCTGAAACAAGGCCAACCTTGTAACCTCTTTGATGAAGTTCCGTGATTAAGACCTTAGCTCCCGGTGTGACGTCCATCTGCTCTACAATTTTCGGAAAGATAGAGGCCTCTAATCCCTTCAATAAAGCGACACGCGCCTGTAAAGATGCTTTAAAATCCAACTCTCCATTCATTGCTTGTGCCGTAATCTCTGCTACTTTTTGTCCTACGCCAGCTTCTTGAGCTAGTAAATCAATTCCTTCTTGTTGGATCAAAGTTCCATCTACATCCATAACGAGGAGACCTGTTACTTCTTTCATCGCTTTCCTTTCTTATTTCTCCCTTACTATACAAAAATAGGGTTTAAATTTCAAGTTTCAATGATCAATTGAAGATAAAAAAAACGACCTCCTAAAAATGTACTGACCCCAAAAAGTTAGACAAATAATTTAAGTTAAGGATTTAGTCCTGTATTGCACAGGACTAAGTCCTTTTAGTTTTACCTTAATTCGTTTGTTGTTGTAATAGTCAATATAGTTTACAAT
>NZ_JASHEI010000011.1:0-57405 GCF_047463195.1 Streptococcus parasanguinis | reverse complement strand
ACCTTCACCATCACAGCTAAGAACCTTCAAGGCTTCGATGGCTACAAGGAAGTGAAGATTCCATTCTGGTCTCATGCCAATGGGATGAAAGATATCATCTGGTACACGCCAACTCGCCAGGCAGACGGTTCATATACTGTAACAGCCAAAGCCAGTGATCACGAAAACGCTGATGGCCAGTATGAAGCGCAAGTCTTCTATGTGGACGCTCAAGGCCAAAACAAGTTTGTCAAAAAAGCCTTTATTGATTACAAAAATCAATCTCGTCCAACCGGTACTCTCTTGATCCAAAACAACAACAAGGATACAGGTACCTTTGATGTCATCATCAAGGATGTCTACAGCCCTAAAGGGGTACAGACTGTGCAAGTTCCTACTTGGTCTGATAAGGACGGCCAAGACGATATTCGCTGGTATGAAGCAACACGCCAAGCGAACGGAGATTACAAGGTATCGGTCAAAGCTAGTGACCACAAAAACTCTACTGGTAAGTACCATGTTCACCTTTACTACATTCAAAATGATGGATCTCGGATTGGTATTGGTACCACAACAACAGACGTAGAAGTTAGAAATGCCATGACCAAGACGCAAGCTTCTATCAAGAATGTCAATGCAACGAACGGGACTTATACAGTAGCTGTAGATCAAGCACCTCAGGGACGTCAGATTAAGAATATTCGTGTCGCAGCTTGGTCTAAAGCTCATCAAGAAAATCTTTACTGGTATTCCGCAACACCGACAGGTATGCACACAGAGATCACTGTCTCTACCAATAATCACGGTAATGAAGCAGGCAACTATACCACTCACGTCTATGTAGACTACAAAGATGGAGGAGTTGAAGGTTTTAATCTCGGTCAGACAGCCTTGTCTCCACGAAATCAAAAGGTGAATCCACAAACAACCTATTATTCTCAACGGGATCCTCGTTGGGCTGGGAAATATTACGGTGTGAGCAATGTCGATCAGTCAGGTTGTGTGCCAACCTCTCTTGCTATGACCTTTACAGATATCCTAGGTAGAACTATTTTGCCAACAACAGTAGCTGATTATCTCTACAACAATACTGATTCATTCAACAAAGGTGAAGCAGGAACAGATTCTGATGGGATTGTAGCTGCCACTCGTAACTGGGGCTTGAAGAGCCAATTGATTAATGGAGCTGGAGGCATTGCAGAAGCCCTCATGGCTGGCAAGCATGTACTTGCTGCGGTAGGCAATAGCCAATTTACTAGCGATCCTTATACTCATGAATTGGTCTTGCATGGTTATGACAATGGAAGAACCTATGTTCGCGATCCATATAATAGCGGCAACAACGGCTGGTACTCCATCAATTATCTTCACTCTATTAAGAGTAAGGACCCGATGGATAACAAGCTTGGAGCACCTTTCTTCTCAATTTTTGCATAAGCTAAACAGAAGGCCAATCTGGCCTTCTGTTTTCTTTAAAAATAGGATTCTTCTCATGATATTGTTTCTTGATCCGGCGGTTTGTGCTATAATACTACTATGTGGGTACAACCGTATAAAAAATTGTAAGGAAGATACATGAAAAAGAAAGATCTTATTTTTTATGCTGGGACAGCCGTTTTGTTGGCTTTTTCGACACAACAAGTCAAAGCCGATGAGCAACATGCGTCTGATCAAACACCAGAAAATACATCAGCTATCGTTGCAACAACAACTTCATCAGAAGCACAGAATACCGTGAGCGAAGAAGTGGGAGTTGAGAAAGGTATTCAGACAGAAAATACCGTTGCAACAGAGGCAGCACCTGTCACACCGACTCTTAGCAATAACCAGTCTTCTGACAAGGGCACTAGCGACAAGGTTGTATCAGAGCAACCAGCACCAGCTGTGGTAGCTAGTCGTGCACCATATGGCGCACGCGCACGAGTGGTAGCAGCAAGAAATGAGAGTGTTCCTCAACAGGAATCTCCGGTTTCCGCAGATTTGACTATTGCAAAATCAGAGTCAGACGGCACCTTTACCATTACGGCTAAGAATCTTCAAGGCTTGGATGGTTATGAAGAAGTGAAGATTCCATTCTGGTCTCATGCCAATGGGATGAAAGACATCATCTGGTACACTCCAAATCGTCAAGCAGATGGTTCTTATACCGTAACAGCCAAAGCCAGTGACCACGAAAACGCGGATGGCAAGTACGAAGCGCAAGTTTTCTATGTGGATGCTAAAGGCCAAAACAAGTTTGTTAAGAAAGCCTTTATTGACTATACAGCTCCTAAACCATCTGCTGATCTAACCATTACGAAATCAGAGTCAGACGGTACCTTCACCATCACAGCTAAGAACCTCCAAGGCTTCGACAGCTACAAGGAAGTGAAGATTCCGTTCTGGTCTCATGCCAATGGGATAAAAGATATCATCTGGTACACTCCGACTCGCCAGGCAGACGGTTCTTATACCGTAACAGCCAAAGCTAGTGACCACGAAAACGCTGATGGCAAATACGAAGCGCAAGTTTTCTATGTGGATGCCCAAGGTCAAAACAAGTTTGTCAAGAAAGCCTTTATCGATTACACAGCTCCTAAACCATCTGCTGATCTGACCATTACAAAATCAGAGTCAGACGGGACTTTCACTATTACAGCTAAGAACCTTCAAGGTTTCGATGGTTATAAAGAAGTGAAGATTCCATTCTGGTCTCATGCCAATGGGATGAAAGATATCATCTGGTACACGCCAACTCGCCAGGCAGACGGTTCATATACTGTAACAGCCAAAGCTAGTGACCACGAAAACGCTGATGGCAAGTACGAAGCGCAGGTCTTCTATGTGGATGCTAACGGACAAAACAAGTTTGTCAAGAAAGCCTTTATTGACTACAAAAATCAATCACGTCCAACTGCTAGTCTCTTGATCCAAAACAACAACAAGGATGCGGGTACCTTTGATGTCATCATCAAGGATGTCTACAGTCCTAAAGGTGTGCGGACCGTTCAAGTCCCAACTTGGTCTGATAAGGATGGCCAAGACGATATTCGCTGGTATGAAGCGACTCGTCAATCAAATGGAGACTACAAGGTATCGGTCAAAGCGAGCGATCATAAAAACTCTACTGGTAAGTACCATATTCACCTTTACTATATTCAAAATGATGGTTCTCGTGTGGGTGTCGGTTCAACGACTACAGAAGTTGAATTCCGAAATGCTCAGACGAAGACACAAACAGGGATCAAGAATGTCAATTCTGGTGCTGGAACCTATACGGTAACGGTGGATCAAGCGCCTCAGGGCCGTCGGATTAAGAACATCCGTGTCGCAGCCTGGTCTCAAGCACACCAAGAAAATCTTTTCTGGTATTCAACAGCACCTTCTGGAATGCATACAGAAGTGCAGGTCTCTGCAGCCAATCACCAGTACCAATCAGGTAACTATACCACTCACGTCTATGTGGATTATGTCGATGGTGGCGTTGAAGGCTTTAACCTTGGTCAAACAGCCCTTCATCCCCGTGCGACAGTAGATCAAACTGCTTTTAGTCCTCGTGTAACGAATGGACAACGGGACCGTGTCTTACGGGCAGCAGCTAGTCTAGTAGGCGTTCGTGGCGGAACTGCAGCTCACCAACAATTGGTCAATGATTATAACAGTGTTAAACCACTTCCAGTTGGTTATGCAGTGAAGACGACCGATGACTGGTGTGATATCTTTGTCACAACAGTCTTCCAGCGGGAAGGTTTGAGCGGTTTGATTGGCCGTGAATGTGGAGTCGAACGTCACATCCAGATCTTCAAACGCTTGGGCATCTGGAATGAAGATGGTACCACTACACCAAAAGCAGGGGACATCATCACCTTTAACTGGGATCAAAATAGCCAACAAAACAATGGCTTTGCGGATCACATCGGAATTGTTGAGAGCGTCTCAAATGGGATCATTCATACCATTGAAGGAAACTCCAACAACCAAGTCCGTCGCAATACCTACCGAATCGGACATGGCAATATTCGTGGATTTGCAACCCCACGCTATCAATAATAAAAAAGAAGCCACAGGCTTCTTTTTTGAATGCAGATAAGTTTTTAAAATAAAATGAGAGATTCTGTCAATTGTTTTAAATGATTTTTATCTTTTGAATTATTCGATAATGACTGGAGACTTTACGCAGTGAGAAAAGTGCTTGAAATATTAGAATTTCAAGCACTCGGGAGTTTTGAGGCCTTGGGCTCAAAACTAAGTCATGGAACTTCTTTGAAGTTCGCTGACGTCCGTACTCACTTAAGGAAAGTCTCCAAGAAGACTATTTCGGTTCTTTTCTCATTTTTTCAACCCTTCTTCAAAACTCTTAGAAGGGGCTTCGACTTGGATGGTTTCAAGGGTTAATGGATTAGTGAAGGTCAAGCGGTGAGCATGGAGCATGAGTCGCTCTCCGCGTGCAGGGTTATAGAGAGGGTCCCCGACAATCGGGTGCCCATGATGGGAGAGATGCACCCGGATCTGATGGGTACGCCCCGTCTTAAGCTGGCATTTAACCAGGCTGTTGCGCCCGATTTTTTTCAGTTGCGTTACCTGGGTTTCTGCATACTGTCCCTTGCGTGGATCGACCAGGCGCTTGCGCCGATCGTGGCGATCGCGTCCGATTTTATCCTTGTAGACGATGTTTTTTTGTGCTAAGCTACCTTGGATCAAGGCCCAGTACTCGCGTTGGATGTTTTTATCTTCCAAAATGCGGTTGAGAATGGGCAGGATAAAAGGGTTTTTAGCAAATAAAATCGCTCCGCTGGTTTCCTTATCTAGGCGGTGCACGACGTAGCAGGTGGATCTAACATAGCTGGAAACATGGTTGAGAAGAGCAATTTCTGTCGGCTCATTGGCATGGGTTTTCATACCTTCAAGCTTATTGACGATGATGACATGCTCATCCTGATAGAGCTCTTCGACCAGACTCGGGTCTCCGGCTGGGAGCTCTTTTTCAGGGTAATCGTCCGCGTCAAAGATCAGCTGGATCTGGTCTCCTTTTTGAACGGGGCTCTGCCAGTTGATGGTCTCGCCATTGACCAAGACGTGTTTCTTGGTTCGTAAAAAATGCCGGATCTTACGGGGAATGAGGAAGTAGTCCTCAAGCAACTCTTTCACAGTCATCTGGGGAAAGGATTGTGGAATGGTAAATTGATAGTTCATGACCCTATTGTAGCAAAATCTAAGCTTAAAGAAAACTAAATGGGAGAAGGGGATGAGCTATCTTTTCTTGCTAGGACAAGGATAAGGTGTTACAATAACAGGTATGAATAGAATAAAAGAATTATTTGAAAACCTGATCACTTTTTTTAGAAAGGATCATCCGCCCAAAGCGGTGGCAGAAGATGTGCCAGACACGGAACTACCGGAAGAGACAGTAGAGCCGACCTATAGTCGCTCAGGCAAGCACAGAAGCAAGCCTCTCTCTCAGCATCCCTTCCGTCGTTTTTGGCGCAGATTCCATTTGACCAAGATTCTCCTGATCATTGGGCTAGGCTTTAGCCTCTTGACAGGGGGCTATCTTTTCTACCTTGCTAAGACGACCAACGTCAAGGATTTGCAGAATGCACTGAGGGCGACTACCATTATCTATGATAAGAATGGGGACCAGGCGGGAAGTTTGACCGGGCAAAAAGGAACCTATGTCGAACTCGATGCCATTAGTGAGAATCTGCAAAATGCCGTGGTCGCAACAGAAGACCGGAGTTTTTACAAGAATAGCGGGATCAACTATGGTCGCTTCTTCTTAGCGATTTTGACCCTGGGTCGCTCAGGTGGTGGGTCGACCATCACCCAGCAGCTAGCCAAGAATGCTTACCTGTCTCAGGACCAGACGGTGGAGCGTAAGGCCAAGGAATTCTTCCTGGCGCTTGAAATCAATAAGAAATACAGTAAAAAAGAAATCCTCACCATGTACCTCAACAATGCCTATTTTGGAAATGGGGTTTGGGGAATTGAGGATGCTTCCAAGAAGTATTTTGGGGTTTCAGCCAGTCAATTAAGCCTGGATCAGTCTGCGGTACTCGCCGGTATGCTCAAGGGACCTGAGATCTATAACCCGCTCTATTCAGTAGAGAATGCGACCAATCGCCGCAATACGGTCCTCCAAAATATGGTGGCGGCTGGCTATATTGACCAGAAAACGGCTGATCAGTCGGCTGCTGTCGATATCCATGGCCAGCTGGTCGATGCCTATGAAGGCAAGTCGGAGGATTACCGCTACCCATCCTATTTTGATGCGGTCATCAATGAAGCGGTCAATGAATACGGCCTGACCGAAGAAGACATTGTCAAAAATGGCTACCGGATCTACACAGAGCTGGATCAGAATTACCAAGCAAGCATGCAGGTGATCTATGACAATACGGCCCTCTTCCCAGTAGCAGAAGACGGCACGCGCGCGGAATCTGGTAGTGTTGCCCTCGATCCTAAAACCGGAGGGGTTCGGGCTCTCGTTGGGCGTGTCGGAAGCGATCAAAATCCAGGATTCCGTACCTACAACTACGCGACCCAGGCTGCCCGTAGTCCAGGATCAACCATCAAACCTTTAGTCGTCTATAGCCCAGCTGTTGCTGAAGGTTGGTCGACCAATAAGGAGTTGGACAATAGTACCACCCAATATGGAAGCTATGAGGTCAATAACTATGCGGGAATCCAGTCTAGCCCAACGGTACCGATGTACCAGGCCTTGGCAGAGTCCCTTAACCTTCCAGCCGTAGCGACCGCTAATGATTTGGGTCTCGATACGGTCTTTGAATACGGGAAAAAATTCGGACTCAACATGGACAAGGTGGACAAGTCGCTTGCCGTTGCCTTGGGGGCCGGTGTGACAACCAATCCGATGCAGATGGCTCAGGCCTATGGGACCTTTGCTAACGGCGGGGTCATGAATGATGCTCACCTCATTACCAAGATCGAAAATGCCAGTGGTCAAGTGGTCAAGAGCCACAGCCAGAAATCAACCCGAGTGCTTAGTGGTTCAACGACAGATAAGATGACCAATATGATGCTTGGTACCTTCAGTAATGGTACAGGGGTTAACGCTGCGCCTTATGGCTATACCATGGCAGGGAAAACCGGTACGACAGAGACCAGCTTTAACAAGGACCTCTCTGGAGACCAATGGGTGATCGGCTACACGCCAGATGTGGTCATCAGTCAATGGCTTGGCTTCCCAACGACCGATGAAAATCACTACCTGACGGACAGTAGTGCTGGAACGGCGTCAGAGATCTTCCGCAATGTTGCCAACAGTGTCCTGCCTTATACAGACGGTACCCAGTTTGACTCGGTGAAGAACTCTTATGCTGAAAATGGCATTGCGCCAGTCGGTGAAGAAACGACAGAAACAGATAGCAAAGAAGACAAAGGTTTCTTTGAGGATGTCAAAGAAAAGGCGTCGAATATGGTCGATGATGCGAAGAAAGCAATCGACGAGGCCGATATCCCAGGAAAAGCGAAAAACGCTTGGGATACCTTCAAAGGCTGGCTTGGTTTCTAATCAAAAAACGATTCAGAGGAATTTCTGAATCGTTTTTTGCAGATTGAAGACAAAGTCTTCTTAGAAACTTTCCTTAGGTGAGTACGGACGTCAGCGAACTTCGAAGAAGTTCCATGACTTAGTTTTGGACCTAAGGTTCCAAAACTCCCGAGTGCTAGAAACACTAGTGTTTCTAGCACTTTTCTCACGGCGGAAAGTTTCTGTTGAAATGATCCTAATAGTATTAATTATTTTAATTTTTCAACGTCACTTAAGTTGTTTTATGTAAAATGCAATTTATCTATATTCTAAAAGATCTATTCAGAAGGATTTCTGAATAGACCTTTGTTTAAAGTTCACTATCTGACAAGCTAAAGGTATCGCCGTGTTGGAGATCTCCGTACTGGTAGCCCCGTTTGAACCAGCGCATGCGCTGTTCCGAAGTTCCGTGGGTAAAGCTATCTGGTACCGAGTAGCCGTAGGCTTGCTCTTGGAGAGTGTCGTCCCCGACGGCATGGGCTGCATTCATGGCTTCTTCGATATCGCCGATATCCAGAAGGTTTCGGTCTTGAATGGAGCGGGCCCAGACACCGGCTAGATAATCTGCTTGTAGCTCGATGCGGACACTGATGGCATTTCGTTCCTTTTCAGAAAGACCTTGTTGCATCCGATGGTATTTGCCAAGGATTCCCAGCTCGTTTTGTACGTGGTGGCCGACTTCGTGGGCGATGACGTAGGCCATAGCAAAGTCACCGCTTGCCTTGTATTTGGTTGTCAATTCCTTGTAGAAGCTCATATCCAAATAAATCTTTTTGTCGGTTGGACAGTAGAAGGGACCAGCCGATGCTTGCCCAACTCCACAGCCTGTCTTTGTCCGTCCGGTATAGAAGACTAGTTTGGGCTCCTGGTAGGTCCGTCCTTCGGCTTGAAAGACCTTGTGCCAATGATCTTCTGTTGTGGCAAGGACCTTGCTGACGAACTCAGCATCTGCATCGTCGACATGGGTCTTGTTGGTGCGCGTGATCTGGCTAGACTGGTAAGAATGAGAAGTCTCGTTTCCAAAGAGTCCACCAAGACTAGCGCCACCACCTCCTAGAAGAACCAGAAGAAGGATGAGGACGATCTTACTCTTGAAGCTTCCGGGCGATAGCAAGATTTGTAAAATGCCCCCGCCAAGATTACTATTGCCTGAAGATTGGGAGTAGCTTTGCCCTCGACGGTCTTCGATATTTCTACTTTCTTTTAGGTTATCACTTTTCATATTCGTCTCCTTTTGTTTTATTTTACCAAAAATGAGGAAAAAACCAGAGTGATAACGCTTTAGATTTGCTTTTTTCTTGACAGGAGATTTTCTATTCTTGTCAAAACGTGGAAAACTTGCTATAATGGGGTGAACGGAGGCGTTATGGCATTAAAAAAAGCAAGTCTAGCGTGTACGGTTTGTGGGTCACGCAATTACTCCATTAAGTTGAGTGGGACGCCAAAACCAACACGTCTAGAAGTCAATAAATTCTGCAAACATTGCAGCAAGTATACCATCCATAAAGAAACACGATAGGAGAGAGTTGTGAAATTCATTAAAGATATTTTCGTCTTACTAAAAGATACAACTTGGCCAAATCGCAAGGAAAGATGGAAAAACTTTATCTCAGTGATTGAGTACACCGCTTTCTTTGTTGCATTGATTTATTTGTTTGACAAAGTCATTGCACGTGGCCTATTGCACATGATCAATTTCTTTTAAGAAAAGAAGCCAGGCGGGATCCCAAGGGTCCTGCTTTTTATGGTCTTTTCTTAAAAATAAATCAGCAAACCTCTTTGCATTCCGGCAAAATGTGGTATAATGAAGCTAGGAAAAGGAAAGCCAAGAGGCTTTTTTTAGTGTGTTCACAAAAGCTCGAGCAGGCTAAACAGAAAGAAAGGATGCCCAAATGGACAGTTTTGATAAAGGCTGGTTTGTACTACAAACCTACTCAGGATATGAAAACAAGGTAAAAGAGAATCTTTTGCAACGTGCGCAAACTTACAATATGTTAGAAAACATCTTGCGCGTAGAGATTCCAACTCAAACCGTACAAGTTGAGAAAAACGGTAAAACAAAAGAAATCGAAGAAAACCGCTTCCCAGGTTATGTCTTGGTCGAAATGGTCATGACAGATGAAGCTTGGTTTGTTGTCCGGAATACCCCGAACGTTACTGGTTTCGTTGGATCCCACGGAAACCGTTCAAAACCAACTCCATTGTTGGAAGAAGAAATCCGCAGTATCTTGCTCTCTATGGGTCAAACTGTTCAAGAGTTTGATTTGGATGTCAAGGTAGGCGATACAGTTCGTATCATCGACGGTGCCTTCACAGACTATACTGGTAAGATCACTGAAATTGATAACAACAAGGTTAAAATGGTCATTTCTATGTTCGGTAACGATACGGTTGCAGAAGTGAATTTGAACCAAATTGCTGAATTGTAAGAAAGAGAGAGTGGGACAGCTTCAACAGTCTGGGAGACTGTTGAAGGTTGCAGATAAAGGAAACATAGTTTCCGTCAACATAGGGTATTTTTGAAGCTTAAAAAGCGAACAAAGACTTAGGATACTTGCTTCGCAAGTTCTATCCACCACCTCAAAGCAGTGCTTTGAGCACTCAACCACTGCGTCTTGCTCGACAATCCAAAAATAATTGAGAGGCTAGGACTTTTGTCCCAGCCTCTTTGTATGGATCGTTATTGATTTTTATCTAGACCGGTGATGCCTTTTAAGCGCTTGGTTTCTGCAGCAGACATAACATTAACGATCTGGTCTCCTTGTGTAGAGAAGTTAGATTCGTCCCCGTTACTATCTTTATAGACATAACTGGTCCAACGTTCAGAACGCATAATGGCATAGGGTTTTCCGAGACGCTCGAGAGCTGTTTTTGGTGTATCGGATTTGGAAATGCTGCCAGTAGACTTGTGGTTGGCATCGCCCCCTCTTAGTCGGAAGGTGATATCTGTTAACACATTATTACGGAAGAAAGCCATGATATCGCCATTGTCTGTTGCCCAAACATTGACCCCATCGCCAGGATTCGCACTGTCTGTACTACTTACGGGTTGACCAAAGGCTGCAACTACATCATCGTAACTGCTTCTTTCTTTTGGCCCACCAACCTCTTGTCCATCTTCGGTTCTTAATACAAAACCAGTGGTAGGGTGGAGGTTCTTGAGTTTTTCGATCTCAGGAATGGATGCGGCTCCCGGCACATATTGGAGAGAAGAACCATCGTCTGGATCCATGCTGTAGCGATCTGAAAAATCATCTGAGCTAGTGCTGTCTGAAGAAGTGCTCGACGGTTTACTAGATGATTTTTTGGTTGAAGATTGTTTGATCGGTTTTCTAGAACTAGAAGCTGTTTTTGCTGGTTGCCCAGAATTGGCAGGTGAGCAAGCTGCTAGTGTTACTAGTGAAAGAAGGCCGATCGTAAAGAAACGAATGTTTTTCATAATAACCCTTTCTAATGTGTTTCGCCGATCAGGCGAGATTTTATTATATCAATAATCAAGGAATGGAGCAATTGGAAACAAAAAATCCCCTATTGCTAGGGGAATTTTTAAAAGATAAAAGATGATAAAAAATTTTATTATCAAGGCGGTAGACGGATTTGAACCGACGATCAAGCTTTTGCAGAGCCGTGCCTTACCACTTGGCTATACCGCCGTAACTTATAATATTGTAACCTAAAAAACAAGATAGGTCAAGAAAAACTTTTTCCTTCAAATCATTACAGATGAAGAATACTGAAAAAATCTCTCAAATAGCTTGCGAATTCTAGGGATTTCTGCTATACTTATAGAGTTGTCTAAGACAGCAAATACTCATCTCGGATCCATTGTGGCACCGTTGCCCTTGTGGTCGTGCTGCAAGTTGACGTCTGAGAGAGGAGAAAAAAACAAAAAAGGAGAAACTACTCATGGCAGTAATTTCAATGAAACAACTTCTTGAGGCTGGTGTACACTTCGGTCACCAAACTCGTCGCTGGAACCCTAAGATGGCTAAGTACATCTTCACTGAACGTAACGGAATCCACGTTATCGACTTGCAACAAACTGTAAAATACGCTGACCAAGCATACGACTTCATGCGTGATGCAGCTGCAAACGATGCAGTGATCTTGTTCGTAGGTACTAAGAAACAAGCTGCTGATGCTGTTGCTGAAGAAGCTGTTCGTTCAGGTCAATACTTCATCAACCACCGTTGGTTGGGTGGAACTCTTACTAACTGGGGAACAATCCAAAAACGTATCGCTCGTTTGAAAGAAATCAAACGCATGGAAGAAGATGGAACTTTTGAAGTTCTTCCTAAGAAAGAAGTTGCATTGTTGAACAAACAACGCGCTCGTCTTGAAAAATTCTTGGGCGGTATCGAAGACATGCCTCGTATCCCAGACGTAATGTACGTTGTGGATCCACATAAAGAACAAATCGCTGTTAAAGAAGCTAAGAAATTGGGTATCCCAGTTGTAGCGATGGTCGACACAAACACTGACCCAGATGATATCGATGTTATCATCCCAGCGAACGATGACGCTATCCGCGCTGTTAAATTGATCACTGCGAAAATGGCTGACGCTGTTATCGAAGGACGTCAAGGTGAAGACAGTGTTGCTACAGTAGAAGCTGAATTGGCAGCTACTGAAGGTCAAGCTGATTCAATCGAAGAAATCGTTGAAGTTGTAGAAGGCGACAACGCTTAATTCATTCAATAAGTAACGAACCTAAGAGGGCAGGGCTCAGCCCGACCCTCTTATTTTATTAAAAAATATAGGAGAACAAAAATGGCAGAAATTACAGCTAAGCTTGTAAAAGAATTGCGTGAAAAATCTGGTGCCGGTGTCATGGACGCTAAAAAGGCATTGGTTGAAGTTGAAGGTGATATCGAAAAAGCGATCGAATTGCTTCGCGAAAAAGGTATGGCTAAAGCAGCTAAGAAAGCTGACCGTGTTGCCGCTGAAGGTTTGACTGGTGTTTATGTCAATGGTAACGTTGCAGCAGTAGTTGAAGTAAACGCTGAAACTGACTTCGTTGCGAAAAACGCTCAATTCGTTGAATTGGTAAACGCAACAGCGAAAGTGATCGCTGAAGGTAAACCAGCTAACAACGAAGAAGCTCTTGCTTTGACAATGCCTTCAGGTGAAACTCTTGAAGCTGCATACGTATCTGCAACAGCTACAATCGGTGAAAAAATTTCATTCCGTCGTTTTGCCTTGCTTGAAAAAACAGATGCACAACACTTCGGTGCTTACCAACACAACGGTGGACGTATCGGTGTTATCTCTGTTGTCGAAGGTGGAGACGAAGCACTTGCTAAACAAATCTCAATGCACATCGCTGCAATGAAACCAACTGTTCTTTCATACAAAGAATTGGATGAACAATTTGTGAAAGATGAATTGGCACAATTGAACCACGTCATCGACCAAGATAACGAAAGCCGTGCAATGGTTGGTAAACCAGCTCTTCCACACTTGAAATTCGGTTCAAAAGCACAATTGACTGATGAAGTAGTTGCTCAAGCTGAAGAAGATATCAAAGCTGAATTGGCAGCTGAAGGTAAACCAGAAAAAATCTGGGATAAAATCATCCCAGGTAAAATGGATCGCTTCTTCTTGGACAACACAAAAGTTGACCAAGCCTACACTCTTCTTGCACAAGTCTACATCATGGATGACAGCAAGACAGTTGAAGCTTACCTTGAATCAGTAAATGCTTCAGTTATCGAATTCGTTCGTTTTGAAGTTGGTGAAGGTATTGAAAAAGCTTCAAATGACTTTGAAGCAGAAGTTGCAGCTACAATGGCAGCAGCTCTTAACAACTAAGAATACAAAAAAGAGGTTTCGAAGGAAACCTCTTTTTTGTATGTAAAAACTGAAGCCGTTGCTTCAGTCTTTTGGTTAATGTGCGAAGGTATCGATTCCTAAGAGGAGAGAAAGGGTTCCCATGATGAGGCCGGCTAGGATCACTCCGAGCATGACTGCGAGGCTACTGCGTTTGAAGTCCCAGTCAAGGATAGAAGCTGCAAGAGCTCCGGTCCAGGCACCAGTTCCTGGTAAAGGAATGCCGACGAATAGGAGTAGGGCCCAGAAAATTCCCTTGTCTCCTGCAGCTTTTTCTAATTTCTGTCCGCCTCGATGGCCTTTATTGAGACACCAGCTAAAAAAGCCTCCGATAATTGGTTTTTTTGCCCCCCAAGTAAGAATATGGCGGGCGAAAAAGAAGATCAGAGGGACAGGGAGAAGATTTCCGATCACTCCGATCAGGAGCGCTGTCCATAATGGAATACCATTTGCAATGGCAAAAGGGATAGCCCCGCGCAATTCAACAAGGGGCACCATGGAGATCAGGAAGGTAAAGATATATTTCATTAGTCAAGCCTTTCGATTAGTCTTCTTCATTCTATCGTATCTTTTCTCAATTGACAACTATGATCTTTTTTAATCTTTTATCTTGACTTTCTGGTGGAGGAAGCATATAATAAAGACATAGTTAATTAGAATCATTATAAAAAAGGAGAAATGACATGACAACTATGAAACATGAAGCAGCTACTGATGTAGCAACTTTTGCACCTTCTAATAAAGAAACTCTTCCAGAAACAAAAGCTCTCTTGAACCAAGTCGTAGCAGATCTCTACGTGGCTCACATTGCCCTTCACCAAGTACACTGGTATATGCGTGGACGTGGCTTTATGGTTTGGCATCCAAAAATGGACGAATACATGGACAGCTTGGATGCAACCTTAGATGAAGTGAGCGAACGCTTGATCACTCTTGGTGGTGCGCCATATTCTAGCATGACTGAATTTTTGGAACACAGCAATATTGAAGAACGCCGTGGAACATTTACAAAAAATGTAGAAGAAAGCTTGACACGTGTTCTTGAAATCTTCCATTACCTTGATGGCCTTTACCAAAAAGCTTTGGATGTTACTGACGCTGAAGGAGATGATGTAACCAACGATATCTTTGTTGGGGCTAAAGCAGAACTTGAAAAGAACATTTGGATGGTGGCTGCTGAACTTGGTCAAGAACCAGGATTATAAGATCATAAAAAAATAGAAGCCGTTGGCTTCTATTTTTTTGGTTCATAGGAGATTTCCACTAATTAAAGGAATTCTTAATCTAACTATAGTTGGAGCGAAATCGAGGCCTATCGCTCCTATTTTTTTGGTATAGTTAATATGTGATTTTCTGTAAGCGTTCGCAGGTATAAGAAAGCGCTTACAAATTGAATAGTTAATCCTAAGAGGAGGTTTTTATGGGAAAGTCTTTTTTTGAAAAGCGTCCTGTTTTTAGTATTCGTAAGCTCTCAGTTGGAGCTTGTTCTGTTGTGATTGGGATTTCGGCCTTGGGTCTTTCAAGGGTCCATGCGGAAGAAAAGCCAGCCCTCGAAAGTGAACCGACTTCGATGGAGACACCAAGTGTTGTAACGGAAAATTCAGAAACGGAAGTTCCTGAAGCTGGTGCAAGGGTTTCAGAAGCTCCAGCTGTCATCACCCCTACCAGAGCTGAGGGAAAGCCGGCGCCTCAAGGCGAAGGCCAGCCTGTTTCAGCTTCATCTGAGCGTGCTACAGGAACGGAAGCAACAGCTGCTCCAGATCAAAATCGTGTGGCGGAGGATATTGTGCAAGATCGAGAACGTGATTTTAATAAAGATTGGTATTTTAAATTAAATGCGGCTCCTGGTGCAGAAGGGCGTCAAGTGGATGTCAAGGATTGGAAAAAATTAGATCTTCCTCATGACTGGTCTATTTTCTTTGATTTCGATCACAACTCTCCTGCTCAAAATGAAGGCGGTCAATTAAACGGTGGGGATGCTTGGTACCGTAAGACCTTCCGTTTGGATGACAAAGATCTAGATAAGAAGGTTCGCTTGGAATTTGGCGGGGTTTACATGGATTCCAAAGTCTATGTAAACGGACAATTCGTCGGTCATTATCCAAATGGCTACAATGCCTTTTCTTATGATATTACTCCTTATTTGAACGCAGATGGAAGCGAGAATACCATCGCCGTTCATGTGGTCAATCAACAACCAAGTAGCCGTTGGTATTCTGGTAGCGGGATTTACCGGGATGTTAAGCTGAGTGTGACGGACAAGGTTCATTTAGCGCAGTATGGGACTACGATTACGACCCCTCAGTTGGAAAAACAGCAAAATGGGGCAGTGGATACAGTGGTGAAGAGCCGCATTGTCAACCAAGATGATCAAGCTCATAGTATTTATGCGGAATATGAAATTGTCGATCAAAATGGCCAAGTGGTGAGCGAAAAAACGCGCAGTGAAGCACAAGCTGTTCTAGCAGGTCAAGAGATTAACCTATCTCAAACCTTGCATGTTGAAAAACCAACCCTCTGGGATGTGAAAACGGATCATCCAGCTCTCTATACCTTGTATACGCGGGTTTATCGGGATTCGCAGTTGGTCGATGTGCAAAAGGAACGCTTTGGTTATCGCTATCTGAACTGGACGCCAGAAGGTGGCTTCTTCCTCAATGGGGTGGCGACGAAATTCCATGGGGTATCCCTTCACCATGATCACGGGGCTCTTGGAGCTGAGGAAAATTACAAGGCTGAATACCGTCGTCTCAAACAGATGAAGGATATGGGAGTCAATGCCATCCGGACGACTCACAACCCAGCGAGTGAACAAACCTTAAAAATTGCTGCTGAGTTGGGCTTGATGGTTCAAGAAGAAGCTTTTGATACCTGGTATGGTGGTAAGAAACAATACGATTACGGTCGTTTCTTTGAAAAGGATGCCACTCACCCAGAAGCTCGTAAGGGGGATACTTGGTCCGATTACGATCTACGAACCATGGTAGAGCGGGGCAAGAACAATCCAGCCATTGTCATGTGGTCAATCGGTAACGAAGTCGGTGAAGCAGATGGTTCAGACAAATCTGTCGCAACTGTTCGTCGGTTGGTCAAGACTATCAAGGACGTGGATGCAACCCGCTATGTCACCATGGGAGCTGATAAATTCCGCTTTGGCGATGGATCAGGAGGCCATGAAAAGGTAGCAGCAGAGCTCGATGCGGTTGGATTTAACTATTCAGAAGCCAACTATGAAAGCTTACGGGCGAAACATCCAAACTGGCTCATTTATGGTTCGGAAACCTCTTCTGCAACGCGGACACGGGGCTCTTACTATCACCCTGAAAGAGAATGGATCGGCAGCAACCAAGAAGACCGCCATTATGAACAATCAGACTACGGCAATGACCGGGTTGGTTGGGGTCGGACAGCGACCGCCTCTTGGACCTTTGACCGTGATCATGCCGGCTATGCAGGACAATTTATCTGGACCGGTACGGACTATATCGGCGAGCCAACACCATGGCACAACCAAAATGACACACCTGTAAAAAGTTCTTATTTCGGTATTGTCGATACGGCCGGCCTTCCAAAGAATGATTTTTACCTCTACCAAAGTCAATGGGTATCGGCCGAGAAACATCCGATGGTCCATCTCTTGCCACATTGGAACTGGGACAATCCAGAATTAGCCAATCGTGTCATGGATGAAGAAGGGCGGATCCCTGTTCGGACCTTCTCCAATGCCCACAGTGTGGAATTGATTGTCAATGGGGCATCACAAGGAGTGAAGACCTTTACCAAGAAGACCACAGCTGATGGCCGGACCTATCAAGAAGGGGCAAATCCGGATGAACTCTATCTAGAGTGGTTGGTCCCTTATGTACCAGGTAAAGTGGAAGCTATTGCGCGCAACGAAGCAGGAGAAGTGATCGCGAAAGATCAAGTCGAAACAGCCGGCAAGCCTGCGGGTGTTCGTTTGTTGAAAGAAGAACACGCGATCGCAGCAGACGGTAAGGATTTGACCTATATTACTTATGAGATCGTCGATGAAGAAGGTCGTGTTGTACCAACTGCCAATAATTTGGTGCATTTCCATTTGCATGGACAGGGCCAAATTGTCGGTGTCGACAACGGGGAACAAGCTAGCCGTGAACGCTACAAAGCGCAGGAAGATGGCTCATGGCAACGTCGAGCCTTTAACGGCAAAGGGGTTGTGATTGTCAAATCAACTGAGCAGGCGGGTGCCTTTACTCTGTATGCAGACTCAGATCGCTTGCAATCAGACCAAGTCAGCCTCTTTACAGGTAAGAAGGACCAAGCAGAACGCACTGTATTAGGTGTGGAACCTGTTCGACAAAGTGCTTATCTAGGAGAAAAACCAACCTTGCCAAGTAAGGTCAATGTGGTCTATAGTGATGGCAAGGCCCAAGAAGAAGCCGTTGAATGGGATGCGGCAGACTATAGTCGTGCTGGCCAAGTCCGTGTGACAGGTCATGTTCAAGGACGCACGGTCGAAGCTCTGGTCGATGTGATCGGCGTGGAACAAGTCCTTCCAGTCATCAAACAAATCCCACAAGGAGCAGATCTAGCAACGGTGGATAAGGCTGTGCAATTAGTCTTCACTGATGGGACCACTGCCCACTATGAGGTCGATCAATGGACCTTGGAAGCTGGTCAAGAAGATCAGTTGTCCACACCAGGTGCTCGCTTGAAGGCGACAGGTCTCCTAGGCAATGGGGAAACGGTCCAAGCGACGCTAGTGGTTGCAGGAGGAGATGTAGCCAAGGCTAAGAAACCAACGGTTCAGCTAGATGGAGTAGCTCTTCCAAAATTTGGTAGTGGCAACCATACTATTTTCCGTTCCCTCGCTTATGGTCAAGAACCAGGTCAAGTCACAGCAAGTGCAGAAAATGCTCAAGTGACGGTCCTACAAGCTAATCGCGAAAATGGTTTGAAAGCCCAAATCTTTGTGACTGCTCAGGATACGGGAGCTGTACAGACCTATGTGGTCCAATTCCAAGAAGAAAGTCCGCAGATCCAGCGCCTAGAATTGCGTCTGCCAGAAGGGCAAGAACTCAAGGAAGACCAAACGGTACCACTTGAAGTCATTGCCCATTACCAAGATGGCAGTGTGGCTAGCCTCCAAGCAGATCAAATCGATGTGAAGACAAGAGCTGGTAGTCAAGGAAAAGCGGTCGCAACCAATAAAGGTTTGGAATTGCGAGAAGCAGGATTGGTTCATTTAGAAGCTAGCTTCCAAGGAAAAACAGGGGAATTAACCTTTACCATCACGCCAAATCCAGAAGAAAAGACAGTTGTCAAGGTGCGTCCTGTACGGATCAGCACCGATCGAAACGTTTTGCCAGCTCTTCCAGAGACCGTCTTGGTCGAGTATGATAAGGGATTCCCGAAAGAAAAACGTGTGACCTGGGATGCTGTAACCGCAGATCAAGTCAAGGATTACCATAGCTTTACAGTCACAGGTCATGTAGAGGGTGTGGAAAAAGAAGCCCAAGCTCAAGTCACCGTTGAAGGCATTATCGCTGTAGAAGAAGTCAGCACGACAACGCCAGTCGGTGAAAAACCAGCCCTTCCAGAAAGCGTGCGGACTTATCACTCCAATGGCAAGACCTATGCTGCCAAGGTGGCCTGGGATGCGGTCGATCCGCAACTCTTGGCCCAAGAAGGAGAAGTTGTCCTAGCCGGTCGTGTAGAAGGAACGGATCTTCCAACACGTCTTCATATTCGTGTTTCCGCAAACACAGTCAAGGGGGCCAACGTAGCAGAGCAATGGACAGGATCTGTCTTGCCACTCGCTTTTGCAAGTGACTCCAATGATGCAGATCCAGTTGCTAAGGTTAATGACAAGGTCATCTCCTTTACCGATGCTCCAGCCAACCGTTGGACCAACTGGGGACGTAACAATGCGGAAGATTCTGTCGGTATCTTGTTTGGGGATTCTGGTATCTTGACCAAGCGAGCAGTGGACAACCTCCATGTTGGTTTCCACGAAGACCACGGCGTTGGAGCTCCAAGTGAGTATGTGATTGAGTACTATACAGGGGAACAAATCCCAACAGTTCCAAGCAATCCAAATCGTGTCAAAGACGAAACAGACCATCCATTTAACAATCCAGCTAACTGGAAAGAAGTCAGCAACCTAACCGTTGAAGAACCGGTAGCAGCTGGTAAGATGAATCATTTCAGTTTTGATAAAGTCGACACCTATGCTGTTCGTATCCGTATGAAGACGCCAGAAGGCAAGCGTGGAAGCTCTATTTCAGAGATTCAGATCTTTGCCAATAAGGTTGCGGCAGAAGAGAAGAGCCAGTTGACCATTCGCGTCAATGGCGATGTATTGCCAGGTATCAACCCAAGTGTGACCGATTACTACATCGATGCGCGTGATCGGGCTTATCCACAAGTGGAAGCGACAGCTAGCCATCACGGTCTTGCAACGGTTGTGCCAAGTGTCCATGAAGGTGAGCCAATCCGTGTCATCCACAAAGCAGAAGATGGTACTATCTTACAAGAATACCGCCTCCATCTCACAAGCGATGCAGAAAAACTGAAACAAGCTGCTCCAGTAGCAGTGGAAGCAGGCAGCCGTTTTGTGAAAGTCGGTCAAGATCTAGTTCTACCATCTACCGTAGGCGTTTACTTCCAAGGGGATACAGGCTATGAACGCAAGGAACTTACGGTGGACTGGCAGGCTGTACCAGCTGATGCACTTTCTCACGAAGGTAGCTTCACGCTGAAAGGAAAAGTCATTGGCTATGATCTGACAGCTCAGCTGACCGTCCGGGTGTCAGAAAAGACAGGAGAAAACCTCTCTGTGAACCGTGACTACAATGGAGAAGATACAAGAGCATTTGCTAGTGAAACCAATGATCTCGATCCAAATCAAATCGACTATATCGATTACATCAACGATGGTGGCTACAACGAATACTATCGCTGGACCAACTGGAAGAGAGAACCGGATCAAACAGAAGTGTTTGCTGGTCTCATCTTCAAGAAAAATGGTCAAGTAACAGAGCGTTTGGTCAATAAAGTAGCGGTCGACTTCTTTGCAGATCAGGAAACAGGCCTGCCAACGAAAACGGTTCTTGAACGCTATATTGGTCCAGACTTTGAGGTTCCGGATGATTATGGCAATCTGAAGAATCTTCCAGATCATCCATTTAACCAAGCTTCCAACTGGGAGGAAATCCCTTATAGCTTGGATTATGCCTTTGAAGCTGGCTATATCTCTAACCTCAGCTTCAATGAAACCAGAACCAAAGCCATCCGTTTAAGAATGGTCCGTGATGAACATCTAAAAGGGATTGGAATCATTGAATTGAGCGCCTATGCCCCAACGGAAGAGGCTCAGGCAACAACTGATGTCACCATCCAAGTGAATGGTAAAGACCTAGAAGGTTTTAAACCAGATGTGACAGATTATCATCTAGAGTATGAGGGAGACCGTCCAATCGTTTCAGCACAAGGCAAGAATGGAACAGCCGTTACGGTCGTGGATGCTAAAAGCGCCAATGCCCCGGTTCTTGTCAAGGTTGTCTCAGAAGATGGCAAGCTCGAAAAAGTATATCAACTTTCTCTATCCGCAAAAGCACCTACAGGTACATCCCTTCCTGAAGAAGGAGTTAAAAACCTGGTTCATACCAAGCCAGAGTTGGTGATTGAGCCAGAAGAGATGGACTTTGAACGCTTAGAACGCCCAAATGCGGATCTTCCAAAAGGTGAGAAACGTGTGGTTCAAGAAGGTCAAAAAGGCCGCAAATTGCGCTTGGTGGAAGTTTCTCAAGAAAATGGTGTGGAAAGCCGGAAGGAACTAGATGCCTTTGTAGAACTAGATCCAGTGGCAGAGATCACAGAGGTGGGCACGAAAGAGGTACTTCCAGATACTCCACAACCAGAGCTGCAACCGCAACCGCAGCCACAGCCGCAACCGCAACCAGAGCCACAGCCACAACCGCTTCCGAACCCAGAGCGCCCTCATGTCTCAGAAGGACCAGTAGCTACTGCAACTCCTCAAGCATCTCTTGAGGTCAAAGCGGTACGTCAGGAAGGGACAGATGCAGTAGGGAAGGAAGTCGAGAAAACAGCTCAAACGCCAGCAGTTTCGCCTGCTCCAGTTTCCGAAGGAAGGTTGCCAAATACAGGAACGGAAGAAAGCGTCGCAAGCCTCGTTGCTGGAATCCTAGCGGCAGGCCTTGCCAGTGCTGTGCTGGACGATCAGAAAAAAAGAGCCAAAAAGGCCAAGTAAAACAGCTAGAGAAACTAGTAAAAAACGGTGAAAAGTTCACAGGTAAAAAGAAGGAGGATGGGGAAGCCCCACCCTCTTTACCTGGTGACATAAAGGAATGGAATATGGGAAAAAGATTAGTTGATCAGAGAAATCGATTTGGCATTCGTAAACTCTCAGTAGGTGTCTGCTCGGTAGTCGTAGCGACTTGTTTTTTAGGAACTACTACCAGTTACGCAGAGGAACAAGCTGAGAGGAGTGAAACTCGCGAAGAACGGGTTGAAACAAGCAATGCAGGAGATCAAGGAAAGGAGGAGAAAACTGTGAACGAGCACCAAGAAGAATCAGAACAGCCCTCAGCAGCTACTAGTGAGAAAGAAAATCGCACAGTCAGTCAAGGGACAGAAGCAAGCCAACCAGCCACTTCTCTAAACGAGGAGACTGAGATTGCGGATTACGGACCACTTCCAAGCAAGGCTCAGATGCAATACCATCGCGAAGAACTAGCAGCCTTCATCCACTTTGGGATGAATACTTACTACGATCGTGAGTGGGGAGATGGGCAAGAAGATCCTTATTATTTCTATCCAGAGCATCTGGATACCGATCAGTGGATCAAAACCCTGAAGGATGCAGGCTTTAAACGGACGATCATGGTCGTCAAGCACCACGATGGCTTCCTCTTGTACCCTTCCAAATACACCGACCATACCATTGCCAAAAGTGGTTGGAAGGATGGAAAAGGTGATGTCCTAGCCGAGGTTTCTGCTTCTGCCAGCAAGTATGACATGGACATGGGGGTCTACCTCTCACCTTGGGATGCTCACAGTCCGCTCTACCATGTAGATACAGAGGACCAATACAATGAATACTATCTCAACCAGCTTAAGGAAATCCTTGAAGATCCAAAATATGGGAACAAGGGCAAGTTTGTAGAAGTCTGGATGGATGGAGCGCGTGGCGATGGGGCTCAAAAAGTCACCTATACCTTTGACAAGTGGTTTGAAGCCATTCGCAAGGCCCAAGGGGATATTGCTATCTTCTCAGCTGAGCCGACCAATGTTCGTTGGATTGGAAATGAAAAGGGGATTGCCGGAGATCCGGTTTGGCAAAAGGTCAATCCAGATAAGATCCGCAACAATCCATCTAATAGCTACCTCAATCACGGGGATCCAGAAGGGAAGCAATACTCGGTGGGAGAAGCCGATGTTTCTATTCGCTCAGGCTGGTTCTACCATGACAACCAAGAGCCTAAGTCCTTGCGCGAATTGATGGACATTTACTTCAAGTCGGTCGGCCGTGGAACTCCACTTTTGCTCAATATTCCACCCAACCAAGATGGGAAATTTGCGGATGCCGATGTGGCCCGTTTGAAAGAATTCCGTCAGACCTTGGACCAACTCTACAGTGTGAACTATGCGGCAGGAGCTTTGGTAGAAGCTGACTCAACACGACGCAATCCGCTCTACAAGGCCAGCCATTTGACAGATGGCGATGAAAAGACCAGTTGGGCTCCGGCTGATGATGCCAAGACCGGATCTTTTGTTCTCGATCTTGGAAAAGAACAGCATTTTGATGTGGTAGAGCTCAAAGAAACCATCGAGAAAGGCCAACGGATTTCTGGTTTCACCATTGATGTGGCAGTGAATGGGCAATGGGTTCCTTATGGGGCTGGCTCAACCGTAGGGTATCGCCGTTTGATCAAAGGACAACCAGTTGATAGTCGCTATATCCGGGTGTCCATCACCGATGCCCAAGCCACTCCAATCTTGAACGGTGTCTCTGTCTATAAGACGCCAGCCAGCATTGAAGAAACCGATGGCTATCCGCTTGGTTTGACTTATCATTCTGACCGGACTGCTGACCGGGCTAATGGCCAATGGAATGAAGAGGGAGAAGGCGTTCGAGGCACCTCTATGTGGACCAAGGAAAAAGGAGCTTCCGTGACCTATCAATTTGAAGGCACCAAGGCCTATGTCGTCGCAACTGTCGACCCTGGTCATGGGGAAATGGATGTCTATGTCGATGGACAAAAGCTAGCGACCGTCAATACCCAAAGCCCAAGCCGCAAACGTAGCCAAAAGGTCTATGAAACACCGGATTTGACAGCAGGATCTCACACCTTGACCTTGGTCAATAGCAAGGGAGATGCGATCGCAACGGAAGGGATTTATGCCCTCAATAACCAAGAAAAGGGGATCTTTGAGTTTGCCCAGCCAATCCTAGCTGTTAAGAAAGGCGACCCAGCGCAAGTCGTCGTCAAGAGAAAAGGTGGCTCTAAAGGAAGTGCCGGTCTGAAATTGATCACAGAACCAGGAACAGGGGTTCATGGCAAGGTCTATAAAGATACCAACGTCACCCTTGAGTTCGCAGATGGCGAGACAGAAAAAACAGTCCAAGTTCCAACCATTGATTTTGCAGGAAAAGCGACCGATGTCTATGACTTTAAGGTCAAATTGTTGCATCCGGATCAAGGAAGCTTGGTCGGCTTTATTCCAGAACTGACAGTTCAAGTGATGAATGAAGACCAGTTGCCAGAAAATCGCAAAGAAGTGGATGACCAAGATCCAAAACTGCACTATAACCAAGGCTGGCATCATGAGACAGACAACAAAGACTTCTCAAATGGCACAGAATCTTGGTCCAGCTTTAACCAAGTGTCCGATGAGGAAGGCAAGAAACACATTGAAGTGACCATTACCTTTAAGGGCACTGGTGTGGAGGTTCGAGGAGTGGTCGACCCAAGCCATGGTCTCTACAGCGTCACTTTGGATGGGAAAGAAATGGCCTTCGAAGAAGGGCGTGGCCATGATTATGAGATCGACGGCGATCATTATTTCAGTGGCTACGGAGATCAACGCAAGCTCGACCAGAGTTTGGTCAATCTGCAAGGCCTAGCAAAAGGCTACCACCAGCTACGCTTGCATCTGGATCCAGCCCTCAATGACCCTCAGTCATCCAGAGCCATCCAGGTGGACCGATTTGTCCTCTCAGGGAAAGATAGTCAGTTGCTCAGTCAAGAAGAGCTGCAACAGATCATCAGAGAAGGAGTAGAAAAGATCAAGGCTACTTCTCTCGATCGCTTGAAAGCAGATCTCAAACCGACGGTTCAAGGACAATTGACGGACTTGACTCAGTTGTTGGATCAAGAGCGGCCAGATTTGGTTGCTGCAGCTAATCAAGTCGAAGCCCTTGAAACCATCTTAGAAGATGCTCACAATTATGAACCCCTGACGCAGACACGGCCAGAAGAAGGTATTCGGGATTTGATTCTTGAAAAGCCAGAACTTCTCATCGAAGCGGAGGAGATTCCATTTGAGAGTCAAACACGTGAGAACAAGGACTTGGCCAAGGGCGAAAGCCGGATCCTTCAAGCAGGAAAGGTCGGACGCCGGTTGAAATTGATCGAGGTTCGACAAGAAGAAGGCAAAGAAATTCGGACAGAAGTCGATGCCTTTGTCGAAGTGGAGGCCCAGGACCAGATCACAGAAGTCGGAACGAAGGAAGCGGAAAAAAGTCCGTTGATAGCTGATATGCCGACTCCAACCACTCCTGTCACCCCAAGTAAGGTGCAACCAGAAGTTATGACTCTTTCTCAAGCTGAAGACAAAAAAGAAAAAGGAAGACCTGTTCTCTTGCAACCGAAAACCCCAGAAGCAGTTTCTGTTTCGACTTCAGACCATCCGGAAAAAGAAGTGGTTAAAAGTCCTTCTCTACAATCGGAAGGAAAACTTCCTCAAACCGGTACAAAACAAAGTAGATTGTTTGCTTGGTTAGGTCTTCTTGGTCTAGGATTCTTGGGCGGAGGCGCCAAATTCGCTCGTCGCAAAGAGTAGCTCCTTCTTCGCATAAGAGGTTAGTTCTCACTAGCCTCTTTTGTTTTGCCTTCTTAAGAGATTCCTATTTCCATGGAGTCTTTGCTTTATTTACAGCCGTAAAAATTGTATAATAGTCAAATAAGGTCAATGATGAGAAGGAACACTCCAAGACCATTTTTTATGGGCGAAGAACAGAGCATCCATCTAGAAAAAAACAAGCCAGAAAGGAGCATCATGGCAAATAAGAACACATCTGATAGCATCGAAGCTTATATTAAGGCCTTGCTGGCTCAAGCTGGCATGGCAGAGCTCAAAAGAAGTGAGTTAGCCGATGTCTTTCAGGTCGTACCTAGTCAGATTAACTATGTCATTAAGACTCGTTTTACCGAGAGCCGAGGCTATATTGTAGAGAGCAAGCGCGGTGGTGGTGGCTATATCCGCATTGGCAAGGTCCAGTTTTCAGATCACCATCAGATGCTCCAAGACTTGGCAGCCAATATTGGAGAGACCATCAGCCAGCAGGTCTTCAATGATATCCTCCAGATGCTCTATGAAGAAAAATTATTGACAAAACGTGAGGCTCAGCTCTTGCTTGCGACGACCTCCGATGAGGTCCTAGGTCGAGATGCTCTCATCCTACGAGCAACGATGCTGAAAAAAATCATTCAACAAGTAGATAGAAAAGGAAATACCGACTAGATGAACTATTCAACAGCACTGTTAGAAAGTATAGAAGCGGCCCAAATACTAGCAGGCCACTATCAGGGGCATACCTTAGATACTTGGCATCTCCTGACGGCTATGGCCAATAATCCCTATAGCGTGGCAGGTTCTGTACTGAACGATTATCCTATGCAGATCGATGAGTTTCAGGATGCGGCGGAGCATATTACAGGCCAAGCTTTTCAAAGCGACAATCGGTATGAAATCTTCCCATTTTCTTATCGGATGGAAGCCATTATGAAGCACGCAAGAGAGATTGCCCAGGTCCTTCATGCCAAGACCTTGGGAACAGAGCATGTGCTCCTCTCTCTTCTAGCAGACCGTGGGACCTTAGCGAGCCAAGTCATGGAGTTTGCCGGCTTTGCCTTTACAGAGCAAGACAAGGGAGTTCCTATTGCCTCTCTTCGAAAGAATCTTGAGGACAAGGCAGGCTGGGACAAGAATGATATCAAAGCCATTCGGAGTCTCTATCGCGCCCAAAACCCTAACCGCCAAACCATGGGAAATATGATGGGCATGCCCCCAAGCACCAGTGGAGGTCTTGAAGATTATACCCGTGATTTGACAGAAATGGCGCGTGCAGGCCAGCTTGAGCCTGTGATTGGTCGGGATGCAGAGATTTCACGCATGATCCAAATCCTCAGCCGCAAGACGAAGAACAATCCTGTATTGGTGGGAGAAGCAGGGGTCGGAAAAACAGCCCTTGCCTTAGGTCTGGCCCAGCGTGTCGCTAGTGGCAATGTACCAGCTGAAATCGCGCAGATGCGTGTTCTGGAATTGGATCTCATGAATGTCGTTGCTGGGACGCGCTTCCGTGGGGACTTCGAAGAACGGATGAACAATATCATCCAGGACATCGAAGAAGACGGTCACGTGATTCTCTTTATCGATGAACTGCATACTATTATGGGGTCAGGATCCGGTATTGATTCGACCTTAGACGCAGCCAATATTCTAAAACCAGCCCTGGCACGGGGAACCTTGCGTACAGTTGGGGCAACAACCCAAGATGAGTACCAAAAGCATATCGAAAAAGATGCAGCCCTCTCTCGGCGTTTTGCGAAAGTCACCATTGAAGAGCCAAGTGTTGCAGATAGCATCCAAATTCTCCAAGGCTTGAAAGAGACTTATCAGGACCACCATCATGTGATCATTACCGATGAAGCGATCGAAACAGCTGTCAAATATGCCCACCGCTATTTGACTAGTCGTCAATTGCCAGATTCAGCCATTGATCTCTTGGATGAAGCGGCAGCTACCGTACAAAACCGCGATTCCAACGGTCACGTAAAAGAAGAGTTGACCGCCTTGGATCGGGCCTTGATGGATGGCAAGTGGAAGAAAGCAGCCCAGCTCTTAGAAGTAGAGGCCGCTCCCATTGTCTACAAAAAAGAAGTCACTGACCAAGATGTCTTGGTGACCTTGAGCCAATTATCCGGTATTCCAACTCAAAAACTGACCCAAACCGATGCCAAGAAGTACCTAAACTTAGAAGCAGAATTGCATAAGCGCGTGATTGGTCAAGACCAAGCCGTTTCGAGTATCAGTCGGGCTATTCGACGCAATCAATCAGGTATCCGTAGCAATAAACGTCCGATCGGTTCTTTCATGTTCCTAGGACCTACCGGTGTCGGAAAAACAGAGCTAGCCAAAGCTTTGGCGGAAGTTTTGTTTGATGATGAATCGGCCCTCATCCGTTTTGATATGAGTGAGTACATGGAAAAATTCGCGGCCAGCCGCCTCAACGGAGCCCCTCCAGGCTATGTGGGCTACGAAGAAGGAGGCGAGTTGACCGAGAAAGTCCGCAACAAACCATATTCAGTTCTCTTATTTGATGAGGTGGAAAAAGCCCATCCAGATATTTTCAATGTCCTTTTGCAAGTCTTGGATGACGGAGTCTTAACCGATAGCAAAGGCCGGAAGATCGACTTCTCCAATACCATTATCATCATGACCTCAAACCTGGGAGCTACAGCCCTTCGGGATGATAAGACCGTTGGCTTTGGTGCCAAAGATATCCGCTTTGACCAAGCCAATATGGAAAAACGCATGTTTGAAGAGTTGAAGAAGACCTATCGTCCAGAGTTTATCAACCGGATTGATGAAAAGGTGGTCTTCCATAGTCTCTCAAGCGAGGACATGCAGCAGGTAGTGAAAGTCATGGTCAAACCGCTCATCGCGACCTTGGCAGAACAAGGCATGACCCTCAAATTCCAGCCTTCAGCGCTCAAGTTGCTAGCAACCAAAGGCTACGATCCAGAAATGGGAGCTCGCCCACTGCGTCGTGTCTTGCAGACCGAAGTGGAAGATCAACTAGCAGAGCTATTGCTGAAAGGCCAAGCCCAAGAAGGACAAACGATCAAGGTTGGAACGACAGCAGGAACGATCAAGTTTGAGATTGTCTAGGAGGATGTCATGACGCTTCAGCGATTAACCCGTATTTCGCTTTTGGCGGCCCTTTGTGTCGCTCTACGTCAGGCTTTTGCCCCTTTCCCAAATGTCCAACCTATTTCTGCCATCTTTTTTCTCTTGGTGATATTTGAAGGGTATAGCTTTGCTTTTCTTGTGATGATGATCACCATGTTTGTCTCCGCCTTTTTCCTGGGGATGAGCCTGATTGTGTTCTTTCAGATTGTCGCCTTTGGCTGTTTGATGCTCATTTGGCGCATCAGTTACAAGTGGTTGCCCTTTGTCCTTCAGATCCTTTTTGTGGGCCTACTGTCCTTTGCTTATGGGGTCTTGATCGATAGTGTTTATGCCTTGATATACCATATTCCTTGGTGGACCTATGCTTTGGTCAATGGTTTTAGTTTTAACCTTGCCCATGCTCTGTCGACGATCATTTTCTATCCCATTATCTATCAAATCTTTAGGAGATTTTATGTTGAAAAAAAACATTTCTAGCTTGATGACCTTACTTGCAGCTCTTCTTTTAGCGAGTTGCGCTTCGTCTCATAGCACAAACCATCAAACAACAGCTTCTAGCACAGAAGTTGCCAAGAAAAACGAAATTTCGATTACGATTGGCGTGACGCCAGAAGGTCAAAAAGCGCAATCGAAAACCTTGAAAGTAGCAGAAGAGAGCAACCTCATGAAAGTGCTCAAAGCCAACTACAAGATTGAAGAAAAAAATGGCATGATCACCTCGATTGACGGCCACAGCCAAGATGAAGCCAAAGGTCTTTACTGGATGTACAAGATCAATGGCGAAATGGCTCCAAAAGGTGCTGCTGAAACCACTGTCAAAAAAGGGGACAAGATCGAATTCTATCAAGAAGTGTACAAATAATGAGGAGCCGGATTATGTGTCCGGCTCTTTTTGTGATAGTATAGGAGCTTACCTAAAACTTCTTTCAAATTAGAAAAATATTTGAGAAACTATTGACAGCCCCATATAACAGTGTTACAATAACGTTACAAAGTATTACAAATGTTACAAAAAGAGGTTCGGTTATGAAAAACAAAAAAATCATTTCCCTAGCAGCGCTAGCTCTTACAGCTAGTCTTTTCCTAGGAGCTTGTGGCGGGAATAAAGAAGAAAAAACTTCAGAAGCAAGCAGTTCAAAGACCAGTCAGGTTAAACAAACAAGTTCTTCTTCTAAGAAAAAAGTGATCACTAGTAAAGATCCGATTGCCTCTTCATCCTCTGATAGCAAATCAGAAGAAAGTCATACTGTTGGTAGCAAAAATAACCAAGCAGCAGCTAGTCAAACACCTGCTCCAGCTAAAGAAGCGACACCAGCAGCACCCGTAACAAAAGAAACAAAAGAAGTAGCCACTCCAGCAACACCAGCGAAAGCAAAATTGCCAAGTCTAGAAGACGGCCATGCCCATGCTAAGAAGCAAGCTTCTGCTACAGAGAATGCCCAATACAAGGGAGTCTATTCTGTAGCAGCAGGGGATTTCTCTGCAGCAGCTGGGAATTGGTCTGACAAACGCGACACTGGAGTCACTATTGGCCAAGGTGGTCAAGTGACCATCCAACTTCCTGGGGGCCAACCCGTAGCCTATGGTATCAGTGCTTATAACTATACCTTGGATGATGGTCATTACCATGCTAATCTCTCAGCAGGCGATGGGTCTGCAGCGACTCTAGATATCGTAGTTGGAAAAGATGGCTCTGTATCTAGTGTGACGGTTCTGAAAGATGGTGTCAGCCACTCCCTCACTCGTGAATAAAATTCGAAAGATCTGAAAGGATAAGCTTCTCTTTTCAGATCTTTTTTTGTTGGTTTGAAGAAAAATATATTTTTTTATAAAAAACTATTGACAGATGGAAAATATAGTTTATAATAAAAACATAAAGAAAATCTATTTATTAAAAATTATAAAAAGGAGTTCATATGAAAAAAGAAAGAATTGCCCTGGTTTTTGGAACCTTTGCGCCTCTTCATCAAGGGCATATTGACCTGATCCAGCGGGCCAAGCGTCAGTGTGATCGCGTTCGTGTCATCGTATCTGGTTATGAAGGGGATCGTGGCGAAGAAGTCGGGTTGACTTTACAAAAACGCTTCCGTTATATCCGCGAAGCCTTCTCTAATGATGAGTTGACCCAAGTCTATAAGCTAGATGAGACAGAACTTCCTCGTTATCCCTTGGGCTGGGAACCTTGGTTACAAATAGCTCTTGATACCATCCAGTATCAAACAGAGACAGAAGAGTTGATCTTTTATGTGGGGGAGAAAGCCTACAAGGAAGAGTTGGAAGCGAGAGGGTTTGAAGTTCACTTAGAGGAGCGTCGCTTCGGGATCTCTGCTACTATGATACGGGAAAATCCAAGCAAATACTGGAAATACATCGCCCAGCCCTTCCGTCGCCAGTTCACGAAAAAAGTCTTGATCATGGGGAGCGCCAGCAACGGGAAAACGACCCTTGCAAAAGACTTGGCTCGCTTTTACGATGCTCCTGTTAGTCTTGAGTATGCCCGTGAATACCAGATCAAGAACAATGTGCGGGATGATGAACTCACACCGAAAGATTACTATTACCTCCTCTTAGGACAGTATGATCAAACCTCTAAGCTCATCGATAGTAGTGCCAATCGAGGCCTGGTCATCGCAGATACCAATTCCCTGGTGACCAAAGGTTACTACGACTATTACATGGAAGTCGAAGGCCAGGATACCAGCATGACCGATACCTTCGACAACCTCTTTGTCAGTATTCTCTCCAAAGAAAAATGGGATTTGATCCTCTTTGTACAGCCGATCGGCTCTTATGTCAATGATGGTTTCCGAGACATGACCATGGCTGACGAAGAGATCCGCACCAGCTTTTCAAATTACCTGGACCAATTGCGCCAGCAATACCTAGGAAACATTCCGACCACTCTCCTCGCATCAGACTACCTCGGCAACTACGAAGAAGCCAAGAAGGTGATCGATGCCATTTACCAAGCCGACTAAGGAGCAGCTTATGAAAAATCTATCTGAAAAATTCGCAACTTTTAGCCAAGACTTTAAAAATGTTCACCAAGAAGCGAAAAAGCAAGGCTTTGTCAATATTATGAAACTCCTGTGGAAGGACCTTTTTGTGGGACGTACAGCCTTTCAATGGATCTATCTCCTTCTTCTTTCCAGTGTTCCCTTCTTCTTAGAATGGACCAAAGCCCTCAAGAAGGAGGTGGCTTAGATGGCAAGTCTCTCAATTCCAGCAGGAATGACGGAGAAAGAGTATTTTGAGACGGTCGCTAGTGAAGCAGACTTTCTCAAGTGGTACAAGGAGCAAGATCTGCCAACTTATGAAACTCCAAGTGTCACAGCGGACATGGTGGCTTACTGTTTTGTTGATGGACAGCTCAAGCTCTTAGCCATTCGCCGCAAGGCCCACCCTTATCAACACCGCCTCGCCTTGGTGGGGGGCTTTGTGAACAAGGATGAAGATGCGACCCATGCCTGCATCCGAGAAGTCAAAGAAGAAGTTGGGCTCGATCTGCCAGTGAATAAGGTGGAGCAGCTCATGACAGTTTCCACCCCTGGGCGGGACCCCAGAGGCTGGGTCATTACCATCGCCCATCTGGTCTATCTGCCAGCAGAAGCAGTAGACTTAGCCCATGCAGGTGATGATGCCAAGGAAGTCGTTTTTCTCGATGTCGATTTCAAAAAGTCCCAGTGTTTGCTCGATGGAGAACCCTTAGCTGCTTCTGATTTTGCCTTTGACCACTATCAGATTATTCAAGAATCGATTAAGCGGATTCAGGGACGTCTGGACTGGAATCCAACCTTCCTCTATTTGTTAGAGGAGCCCTTCACCGTTTATGAAGCAACCGAATTGGTCAATTTGATCAATCCAGGACGCCCCATCGTTAGCAATAACTTCCTCGTAAAATTCGGAGAATTCGTGGAAGAAGTGGGCGTCAAGCGGGTACCTAAGAAAAAACCACGCAAGACCTACCGTCTAAAACAGTAGATCGAGCGGGGTTCATTCTATCAGCCCTCCCTTACTTTTAGTAACGGAAGGGCTTTTTCTGATTTTTCCTGCTCCACTTGTGTGCAAAGTGGTATAATAAACATAATTGAGATCAAAAGAGACAAGACTATGGAAGAAAAAATAATTTTACCACAAAATACACGACTAATGGGGGCTCTGCTTGGTTTTATCGGAGGAGGCCTCGATGTCTTTTGCCACATGCACTACCGGAGTTTGGTCGCGACCCAAACGGGGAACCTACTGCTTCTCATCGCTGATTGGCACGATCCCCGTGTCGAAAATACCATCATGCGTTTTTCATCTATTCTATTTTTCTCGATTGGCTTTGTGGTTGCCCTCCATATCAAAGAGTATCGCAAGACAGCCTTTTGGCGGACCAAGATGTTGATTCCTTTGTTTGTGGTGACACTCCTGATTCCCTTGGTGTCTGTCATACCACCTGTAGAAGTTCCCTTTATTGCTTTTGGGACAGGGATGATGATGTTGACCTTTACAGGAAGCTTGATTGAAACCCACCCTTACGTGATCTTTATGACTTCCGGCAATTACCGCAAGATGCTGACGGCCTTGTACCGAATCACTCGAGGAAAGGGTGATTTGGACGAGTATCGGCGTCAGGCTATGAATTACGGAATCGTTGTTGGAAGTTTTGTTGCAGGAGCTATTAGCGTCGCCATCCTCATGCATTTCATTCACCAATGGTCCATCTGGTTGATCACAGTCAACCTCTTTTTGATCATGACCTACTACACCGCCAGAGTCAAACAACTCGGCCTGCAAACAGATAATCTATAGAAACAGGACCCCGTGTGAGGTCCTGTTTTAGATTAATGACAAAGTCATCTTAGAAACTTTCCTTAGGTGAGTACGGACGTCAGCGAACTTCGAAGAAGTTCCATGACTTAGTTTTGAGCCTAAGGTCTCAAAACTCCCGAGTGCCTGAAACAATCGTGTTTCAGGCACTTTTCTCACAGCGGAAAGTTTCGGTATTTTTTTGATTCGCTCAAAAAATTAAAACATATTTATATTTCTTTGCCGAATTGCTTAACTTATTTAAAAATAGTACAGGACCTCACATGAGGTCCTGCTTTTTGTATTTCTATGCTTTTAATTGTAAGAGTTCTTCAATCTCTGCTAGGGTGCTAGCTTGCGAGATGGCGCCACGGAGTTTGGCTGCACCTGAGTTACCACGAAGGTAGTGAGGGGCGAGGCCACGGAATTCACGAACGGCAATGTGCTCACCTTTGAGATCGATCAAGCGTTTCAAGTGTTCATAAGCAATCTTCATCTTGTCTTCAAAAGTCAAATCAGGCAGGATTTCACCTGTTTCAAAGTAGTGGTTGATTTGGTTGAAGAGATAAGGATTGCCCATAGCAGCGCGACCAATCATGACCGCATCGGCACCGACTTCTTCGATCCGTTGTTTGGCATCTTGAACCGTACGGATATCTCCGTTTGCGATAAATGGAATCTTGGTCAGAGCTTGTGCAACCTTGTGAAGGGTCTCAAGATCCGCATGCCCCGTATACATTTGCTCCCGAGTCCGTCCATGCATGGCAAGGGCAGAGACACCCGCAGCTTCGGCAGCGAGGGCGTTCTCAACTGCTAGGGAAGGATCCGACCAACCCGTCCGCATTTTAACAGTGAGGGGGATATCAAGGACGGATTGAACCTTGTTGATGATGGAGTAGATCTTGTCTGGGTCCTTGAGCCACATGGCACCAGCCTCGTTCTTGACGATTTTATTCACCGGGCAACCCATGTTGATATCGACGATATCAGTCTTGGTATTTTCTTGGATAAATTCAGCTGCGCGTGCCAGGCTATCTTCGTCACTTCCAAAGAGTTGGATCGATACAGGATTTTCTCCTTCATCGATATGGAGCATGTGAAGCGTCTTTTCATTGTTGTACTGGATTCCCTTGTCAGAGACCATTTCCATCACAACGAGTCCTGCTCCCAGTTCTTTGGCAATGGTCCGGAAAGCTGAGTTGGTCACTCCGGCCATTGGGGCTAGGACGGTACGGTTAGGGATTTCGACATCCCCGATCATAAATGGCGTATTAAGATTTGTCACGAATGAGTTCCTCCAAGTCATTTTCGTCAAAGTGGTAGTGTGTTTGGCAGAATTGGCAGGTAATCTCTGCACCGTGATCTTCATCTTTCATCTCTTTTAGATCACTAGCTGGCAGACTTGCTAAAGCGTTCAAGAAACGCTCACGGCTGCAGTCGCACTGGAAGCGGATCTCTTCTTCTGAGAGACGCTTGTATGGTTCGTCACCATAGATGGCAGTAAGAAGGGCTTCAATATGGTCGTCAGAGGCTAAAAGGGTAGAAATGGCCGGCATTTCTTGGATGCGTTTTTCAAAGCGTGCGATTTCTTCTTCCTTGGCATTTGGCAAGACCTGGAGCAAGAAGCCACCCGCCACTTTAACCTTATCTTCGTCATCCAAAAGAACATTGAGTCCAACTGCAGATGGTGTTTGTTGGCTTTCCGTCAGATAAAAGGCCAGGTCTTCTCCGATTTCACCGGTTACAAGAGGGGTCATGGAGTTATAAGGATTTCCCGTACCATAATCTGTGATAACCAAGAATTCTCCGTTTCCGACAAATGGTCCCACCAGGACTTCACCAGTTGCCGTCTTCTTGATATCCACTCCAGGATTTTGTACGTAACCCTTAACATTTCCCTTGGTATCTGCCACGGTGATGATGGCTCCGAGTGAGCTAGTCCCAAGGACCTTGACCGTAATTTTAGTATCTCCTTTCTCGTTTGCCGCCAAGATTTGACTGGCAATGAGGGTACGGCCAAGTGCGACCGTGGAGCTAGCTTGTGTATGATGTTTTTCTTGGGCTGTTCGTACGGTTTCTGTACTGTCTAGTACATAGGCACGAAAAGTGCCGCTTTCTGAGATAGTTTTGATAATTTTGTCCATACCATTTATTTTAACACAAAATAGAAAAACAGGCGCAGGCCTGCGCTTGTTTTTTGGGGTTAGGAAGAATTTTAAGACCAAAAATAGTATAATAAAACAAAGGAGGCTAGCATGAACCAATCTTTGAAAGCGGCAGTCTATGGTTTGGCGGTAGCTGATGCATTAGGGGTTCCGTATGAATTTTTAACCCGAGGCAGTTTTAAAGCGATTGAGATGGTGGGCTATGGAAGCCAACAGTAACTGGCTGGAACTTGTTCAGATGATACTAGCCTTGTATTCGCGGCCTATGATTCTTTTTGGGAAAAAGGGAAGATTTCCTCTGCTATATGCAGGAGAGGTTTGAAATTTGCTTGTTAGAGGATGATTTTACAGCAAATGACTTGCTATTTTAAACTTGTAGGAGGACCATGCTTAATCTTTTTAGGTTATCATCTAAAACTCTACCTCGGTTACAAAACAAAAACGCAGAGACATCTTCTGCGTTTTCTTACTTTATAGGTCCATTTCTGGGAAAAGTTTAGCTAGTATTTTCGGAGTAATGCTTTGTCCCGGCCCCTCAGCACAATAGGTGTGCATATACATAGAAGGATTGAAGTTGAGCTCGATGCAGGTACAGTTGGGATTTTCCTTTGTGGAAATAGCAGAGCTGTCAGGGATGATGAGATCAACGCCACAGGCCCAGGCTCCCATAGCCTTTGCCATGTCCGCAGCGAGTTCCTTATAAGATGGGTGCATACTGTCTGTGACATCAATCGAGTCTCCGCCAGTAGAAATGTTGGAATTGCGCCGCAAGTCAACCTTGACTCCAGCAGGCAGGATATCATCTGGTCCATAGCCTTGCTGGTCCAGCATGAGCAGTTCAATGTCCCCCAGTTCAATGATTTCAAGCGGTGAACGATGATCTCGGCCCCGCAGAGGATTGTCATTTTTGATGGCAATCAATTCTCTCACGGTATGCTGACCGTCTCCGACGACATTGGCCGCCACTCGCAAGAGGACTGCTTGGCATTGTCCGTCTAAGACAAAGAAGCGGTACTCCGTTCCAGCGATAAATCCCTCCACTAAGACGGCGACATCTTCTGAAAAAGCAATCTCCAGAGCCTTGTGATAAGCTTCCAGGCTAGCTGGCTCTTGGAAGATAGAGATGCCCAGTCCGAAGTTAGTTGACTTGGGTTTGACAACAATTTCTCGGTTCTTAATCAAAGGGTAGTAGGCCAGTCCCTCTTCTAGAGAAGAAAATTCTGCTCCAGCTGGAACGGGAAAGTCAGCTGCTGCCAAAATCTTTTTGGTGACTGTTTTATTGGCCATGGCCAAAGGGATGACATAGTTATCCTTGGAGGTCATATTGCCGTTCTTGACATATTCTACATGACTACCATGCCAAAGCTTGAGAAATTGGTCCTTTTCATCTAAAATTTCGACATTTAGCCCCTTTTGAATAGCATCAAAGAGTAGCATCTGGGTGGACAGTTCCATATTTTCGTAGCCTTTGAGGGCATAAGGAGCAGTCCAGGCATAGCGGTGGTATTCTTCTGCTTTTTCTAGACCAAAAGCTGTTAAGGAATCTTGCTGGATATGGGGCAGGAGCTGTCCTGACAGTGTCAGCTGAGGATGTAAGAGAGCCTCTCTCATCTGGTCCAGCAAAGTTTGATAGTAAGTTGGCAGTTCAAAATGCTGGATGAGCTCTTCCATGGCTTGGAGAAGGGCTGAGCTGTCTGCCTCATCTGGCAGGGCAGTCAGCGGGTGGCTACAAGCAATTTTCTGGTTCAAATCATGGGCAGCTTTTAATACTGCATCAACATTTTCTACATCATCTAGCCAGAGCAGGCCCAGTAAAAAGAGATGGACAGTATCTAAGGTCTCTTGGCTAATGCCCAAATGGTCAAAAGGATTGAGATCGAAGCAGCGGAATTCCAGATAGGTGATACCCTGCTCCAGATAGGCGCGATTGTGCTTCTGTCCACGGAAGCGAACGGCTGAGTAAAATTCTTTTTCAGCACTGAGCTCGCCAGACTGAACGTAGTTGTCAATATCGGTTACATATTGCTCCAAAGAAGTGTAGGACACCTGAATATTCTCGTCATTGACATAGCCATAGTTGCTGTTGCGAAAAGAGCGGATAGGCTGCGGGTATTCCTGACTGTAGAAGCCGGCTTCTGCCAGAGGAGCAGCACCGTAGAGATAGGTTAAGAGCCATCGGAAACGCAGAAAGTTTCGAGCCAGTTTGAGATAGAGGTCATTTTTAAAGTCCTTGAGTAAATGATAGGAGCTGACTTGAAAGAGAGCAGCGACCAGATCTTTCCCTAGCTCCATGTTGTAGTGGATGCCAGAGATGGCCTGTAGTTTTTTGCCATATTTTTTCGCTAAACCCTCTCGGTAGTGGCGTTCGTATTCGTTTTCCAGACGGGCGATGATAATATCTTCTTCAGTCAGCTGCGGTGGCATGGACAGAGGCCACAGGCATTCACTCTGGTCAATTGAGCGGCCTGCCACATCGCTGATAGCTCCCAGTAAGCGCCGCGCTTCCTTAGTAGAGTGAGCAATAGGTGTAATTAGTTCCAGTTGTTGTTCGCTGAAGTCTGTTTGGATGGTCGGGTGGAAATTGCGGGAACCAAGCTGACTCGGATGAGCAGTTTGAGCTAAGTGTCCATCAGTTGTAACTCGCAGATTTTCCCTCTCCAGACCAAAGGTCGCTTGGAGAATAGGGCTTGATGTATCCAGTTTCTGCAGTAATTGATTAATCGTCATCGTTTCACCGTCCTATGGTAGTTATTTTAGTCTATTACAAACGGAAAAAGAAAGCAAATTTCCGCTACGATTTTACAAAAATTCCGAACTTTTATTTTAAATTAAGTACTAAAATTCAGAAAATACATATTTTGTAAAAATGTAATTCGTCTACATAAGAGAAAAAACAAATGAAATGATGAACCCTCCTTGAAAAATTGTCAAATTTTTCATATAATGAGGTATAAAACATAATCGCAGGTGAGATTCCTGCCTGCTTTTCAAGAAAGGACGAGCTATATAGCTCAGACAAAGATATGACATCAGTAGTTGTTGTAGGAACCCAGTGGGGAGATGAAGGAAAAGGGAAGATTACAGACTTCCTATCAGCCAATGCAGAAGTCATTGCTCGCTACCAAGGTGGGGACAATGCCGGTCACACCATCGTGATTGATGGCAAAAAGTTCAAGTTGCACTTGATTCCTTCAGGTATCTTCTTCCCTGAAAAGATTTCTGTCATCGGAAACGGCGTGGTGATCAATCCTAAATCATTGGTCAAAGAGTTGGCTTATCTTCATGAAGAAGGTGTGACAACAGACAGTTTGCGCATTTCAGACCGCGCCCATGTCATCCTCCCTTACCATATCGAATTAGACCGTCTCCAAGAAGAGTCTAAGGGAGACAACAAGATCGGAACGACGATTAAAGGGATTGGACCAGCCTACATGGACAAGGCTGCGCGTGTGGGAATCCGGATTGCGGACCTTTTGGACCGCGACGTCTTCGCAGAACGCCTTCGCATCAACTTGGAAGAAAAGAACCGTCAATTTACCAAACTCTATGATGCAGAGCCTCTTTCATTTGACGATATCTTCGAAGAATACTATGAATATGGTCAACAAATCAAACAATATGTAACCGATACTTCTGTTATCTTGAACGATGCTTTGGATAACGGCAAGCGCGTGCTCTTTGAAGGAGCACAAGGGGTTATGTTGGATATCGACCAAGGAACTTATCCATTTGTAACCTCTTCAAACCCTGTTGCAGGTGGAGTGACCATCGGATCAGGTGTCGGCCCAAGCAAGATCGACAAGGTTGTCGGTGTATGTAAAGCCTATACCAGCCGTGTCGGTGACGGACCATTCCCTACAGAACTCTTTGATGAAGTGGGTGATCGGATCCGTGAAGTCGGCCATGAGTATGGGACAACAACCGGTCGTCCACGTCGTGTCGGTTGGTTTGACTCAGTTGTCATGCGCCATAGCCGTCGTGTGTCAGGAATTACCAACCTCAGCTTGAACTCCATCGACGTTCTGTCAGGTTTGGATACAGTGAAGATCTGTGTGGCTTACGACTTGGATGGAGAACGCATTGACCACTACCCAGCAAGCTTGGAGCAACTCAAACGTTGCAAACCAATCTATGAAGAATTACCAGGTTGGTCAGAAGACATCACCGGTGTCCGTCACTTGGATGAGCTTCCAGAAAATGCCCGCAATTATGTTCGCCGGATCGGTGAGTTGGTTGGTGTGCGCATTTCAACCTTCTCAGTCGGACCAGATCGTGACCAAACCAATATCCTTGAAAGTGTCTGGTCAAGTAAATAATTTAAAAGAGGCTGGGACAAAAATCCTAGCCTCTCAATTATTTTTGGATTGTCAAGCAAGACGCAGTGGTTGAGTGGACTCTACTATGCTGATTTCATCAGCTTTTACAGCCCTACTCAACTGTGCGGAGGTGGGACGACGAAATCGAATTCTAACGAATTACCGATTTCTGTCCCACTCTCTTTTGCTACTTAAGCTTACTTTAAGACCTCTGAGATATACTAAGATCATAAACAAAGACCTCCTAACTTTGTTTAAACCTCCTAAACTTTTTCATAATAATCTCCCATAAGAGTCGCCCAATCGGCGGCTTTTTTTGTGAGTCGTAAGCTGCCTATGGTATAATGAACAAAGAAACTAAAAGGAAGAAGGAAGAGATGGACTACACGATAGAGGAAAAAGCGATGTTTATGAGGGAAGCCCTGAAGGAGGCGGAGATTGCCCTCGCCAATGATGAAATACCGATTGGCTGTGTCTTGGTCAAGGATGGTCAGATTATCGGGCGTGGACATAATGCGCGTGAGGAGCTGCAGCGGGCGGTCATGCATGCGGAAATCATGGCGATCGAGGAGGCCAATCAGCGTGAAAATAGCTGGCGCCTGCTGGATACGACGCTTTTTGTCACGATTGAGCCCTGTGTCATGTGCAGTGGCGCCATCGGTCTGGCTCGCATTCCCAAGGTAATCTATGGGGCGAAAAACCAGAAATTCGGTGCTGGGGGCAGTCTCTACGATATCCTGACGGATGAGCGGTTGAATCATCGCGTAGAGGTTGAAAGCGGCCTTTTAGAAGAAGAATGTGCGGCGATTATGCAGAACTTTTTCAGAAATCGCAGGAAAAAGTAAAGAAAATTAGCCAAAAAAGAAAGTTTGTGTTATACTAATTACTGGAGCAACAGTTCTGCGTGAAGCGGGTCAGGGGAGGAATCCAGCAGCCCTAAGCGAAGTGAACTGTGTGCTCTTTTCTATTGCTCTTGATGAGTCAAGTCCAAGGGACGCAGAAGAATCCTAGAGCAATGGATGCAGTTTTTCCCGCTAGGGAAAAAGCTGTAAACCTATGATAGCCCTTAGTGAATCAAGTCCAACGGACGCGGATGAACTTAGGTGCATTGACGCAGTTCGAACAAAGTGAGAACTAGGTTCCGAAGTATAATGAATCAAGCCTAAAAGGTGCAGATGAATATTGGAGCAGCGAATCTAGTTTGAACGGACCTGAAATGAATTCAGCTGACATCCAATCTTAAGAAGCGTATTTGTTTTCTTGTCAATCAAAATTGTTCTTCTCAATAGGCCTAAAATTTGTTGTCTTACGCAAACGAGTGCTCTCGGTTATGTCCTAAGGTTAGCTTATTTAGAAAAATAGTATAGAATATAAAATGTAAACGTTTTAAAATAGTGAAAGCACTTGCTTATTTTTTCTTAAAGCGTTATCATAAAAGAAAAGAACAATTGGAGGATAAACATGTCACATATTAAATTTGACTACTCAAAGGTGTTAGATAAATTTGTAGCACCACATGAACTAGATTATATGCAGCCTCAAGTGACTGCTGCAGATTCTGCTCTGCGAAATGGTACAGGTCCTGGGGCAGAAATGACTGGCTGGTTGAACTTGCCTGAAGAATATGACAAAGATGAATTTGCTCGTATTCAAAAGGCTGCTGCTAAAATCCAATCTGATAGTGAGGTATTGATCGTAATCGGTATTGGTGGTTCCTATTTAGGAGCTCGTGCAGCTATTGATTTCTTGAATAATTCTTTTGTAAATCTACAAAGCAAGGAAGAACGCAAGGCACCTCAAATCCTCTATGCTGGAAATTCTATTTCTTCAAGCTATTTGGCTGATTTGGTAGACTATGTATCAGACAAAGATTTCTCTGTCAACGTTATTTCTAAGTCAGGAACGACTACAGAGCCTGCTATTGCTTTCCGTGTCTTCAAAGAACTCTTGGTTAAGAAGTATGGTCAGGAAGAAGCAAATAAACGGATTTATGCAACTACAGACCGCGCTAAAGGTGCAGTTAAGGTTGAAGCAGATGCTAATGGCTGGGATACTTTTGTAGTGCCTGATAGTGTAGGTGGTCGTTTTACAGTATTGACAGCAGTGGGACTCTTGCCAATCGCAGCTGCAGGGGCTGATATCAGCAAGTTAATGGAAGGAGCAAATGCTGCTCGCAAGGCTTATGCTTCTGATAAGTTGGCTGAAAATGAAGCATATCAATATGCAGTTGTACGCAATATCTTGTACCGTAAAGGTTATCTGACAGAAGTTCTAGCTAACTATGAACCATCTCTACAATACTTCTCTGAGTGGTGGAAGCAACTGGCTGGTGAGTCAGAAGGGAAAGACCAAAAAGGGATTTACCCAACTTCAGCCAACTTCTCAACAGACTTGCACTCTCTGGGACAATTTATCCAGGAAGGTACCCGTATCCTCTTTGAAACAGTTGTACGTGTAGATAAACCTCGCAAAAATGTGCTGATTCCTGAATTGGCAGAAGACTTGGACGGTCTTGGCTACTTGCAAGGAAAAGATGTTGACTTTGTCAATAAAAAAGCTACAGATGGAGTGCTGTTAGCACACACTGATGGTGGAGTTCCAAATATGTTTGTGACACTGCCTGAGCAAGATGAGTTCACTTTGGGCTACACTATTTACTTCTTTGAGTTGGCTATTGCTCTTTCTGGCTACCTGAATGGTATCAATCCATTTGACCAGCCTGGAGTTGAGGCTTATAAGAAAAACATGTTTGCCCTTCTTGGAAAACCAGGCTTTGAAGAGCTGGGTGCTGAGCTGAATGCACGCCTTTGATTCTTATATGCCTTGAGTTCATTTAGAGTATAAAAAGAGATCCACAAGTTCATTTCTTGTGGATTTTTTAGTACAAGCCTCATAATTAGTTTATTATTTTTTTGAACAGTATAAAAAAGAGTGTCTTAATTCTTTTATGAAAGCGCTGTATAATTGCCTTGTAAATAAAATTTGAGAGGTATCAAAATGAATGATTGGTTAAACATAAAAGGCAAAACAGTTCTTGTGACTGGCGCGTCATCTGGGATCGGTAAGGCAATCGTTGAAGAATTGCTGGAATTAGGTGTCAATGTAGCGAATTTCGATCTTAGCGACAACGATTTGCGTCATCCAAATCTATTATTTGTAAAAGTTGATGTAACTTCTCGCTCTGAAGTAGAAGAGGGTGTTGCCAAAATAGTTGAAAGATTTGGCAATATTGATGCAGTGGTCAATAATGCAGGGATTAATATCCCTAGATTATTAATCGATGCAGAAAATCCTAAAGGTCCTTACGAATTGGACGATGAGACGTTCGAAAAAGTAACGATGATTAATCAAAAAGGTTTGTATCTGGTTAGTCAGGCAGTGGGACGTATTTTAGTGAAAAATGGAAAAGGTGTAATTGTGAACATGGCTTCAGAAGCAGGCTTGGAAGGTTCTGAAGGACAAAGTGCCTATGCTGCCACAAAAGCAGCAGTCTATAGTTACACTCGTTCATGGGCAAAAGAGCTGGGTAAGCATGGTGTACGTGTGGTTGGAATTGCTCCAGGAATTATGGAAGCTACGGGACTTCGAACTCTTTCTTATGAGGAAGCTCTTGCTTATACCCGTGGAAAGACGGTAGAAGATATTCGAGCTGGTTATGCTTCAACTTCAACAACTCCTTTGGGACGAAGTGGTAAACTACGGGAAGTAGCTGACCTTGTAGCATTCTATATTTCAGACCGTTCTAGCTATATAACTGGAGTCACTACAAATATTGCCGGGGGGAAAACTCGCGGTTAAAAAAATGAAGGTGAGGAAGAGAGTTGACCATAGTAAATCGATGGTATAACATTTTAGAAAAAATGGTCTCACAGCCAACTTATTCCTTGGTAGATATGCGCTCAGAGCTGGATATTAGTATGCAAACCTTGCAAAAGAGTATCCAACAATTAAATGATGTTTTGGCTCCGAGTATCCAGATTATCTCACAAGATGATAAGTTAATGTTAGAGGTGTATGACTATACTGAGTTGGAAAGGATTTTATCTGGTAGTTTAAAACGGGAGAGTGACTTCAATTCTTCCAGTAAAAGAATTGCCTATTTACTAAAACGTTTAATTAAGTCAACCTCCCCTCTTCTTATTGACGACTTGGCTGAGGAGGCAGGTGTTAGTAGAAGTACCCTTAATAAGGATTTAAAACAAGTAAAATCTTTGGCAGAGAGTTACTCTATCACTATTTCAGGAAAGCCCAACCGTGGGCTGGAGGTCTTGGGGTCCGAGCTGAATTTGCGCTTGCTCTATATTCACCAAGTGGCCCCTTACTTTGAAGGAAAGACACTCACCGAGGCAACATCTTCTTTTCTGGAGACGCTACTCCAGGAGTATAAAATCCCGAAAGAAACAAAGGAACTCCTTCGAAAGACAATTTCAATTATGGTGGAGCGTATTTATGCATCTAGGGTGTTGAGTTGCCCTATTCCTTACTATAGGAATGATTTAACAGAGACACCTTTGGTTGAAAAATTAATCTATCATATTGAGATGACTTATAAGATTTCCCTCAGTCAGTTTGAAATAGACTTTTTGTGTTTTCCGTTTAATATCCGTTTTATTGACACTTTAAGCAAGCCGTCTTATCAATCTGAACAGCTTGCAAACATTTTTCAAGGGATTGTCAAGAAAGTCAAAGAAACAATGTTGGTTAACTTTGATGATGAAGAATTATTTGAAGAAATCAAGTCTCATCTAGGCCCCTTAATCAATCGACTGATTTTCCATGTGCAAGCTAATGATATATTCCATGGCGAGGTTCAAACTCAATATCCTTTTGCTTTTGAAATGGCGAAAATTGCTGGAGAAGAACTGTCTGCAATTTTTGGTTCTGAATTGGAATTATCTGAAATCGGATATCTGGCTTTGTATTTTGAAATGATTTTAAGAAAGCAAAACTCTGTTGTAAATGGTTCTCGCAAGCAGATAGCAGTAGTTTGCACAACAGGAAGAGGAACTGCTGCGATGATTATTCAGCAACTCAGACGAATCCTTGGAAATGATGTAGACATTACTCAGTATTCTGAAGAGGATTTTAATCTGGATTTGAATCAGGACTATTTCGCGATTTTTACGACAGTTCCTCTAAAATATAAAGATTCTAAATCTCCAGTCATTCAAGTTAATCATCTTTTTGATGATCAATGGCTGCGGGAAGAATGGCAGAGGGCCAATGCTTTTCATCAAAAAAATCTAGAAACAGTCAGCTTACGTTTTCTTCGGTTGAGTCCCCAAAAAACCTATCAGCAATACTTGCTAAATATGGTTGCAGAGTTAGAGAAACTTCAGATGATTGATGAAGGTTTTAGAAATCGGATAATTGATAGGGAGAAAAAACAATCAACCATTTTTGGTGGAGGAATTGCCTTCCCCCATACAATTAACCAGGGTTATGCAAAGACTATTTTAATGTTTGGAAAGCTAGAAGAGCCTTATCAAAAAGGAGATGATTGGATTGAATTTATCTTTCTAGTCGCCATTCCCTCAGAAATTGAAAGCAAAATGGAGAGTGAATTGCTGGAATTGTATGACGACATTTTTCGAATTGCAGGAGAGCCTTCTCTAAAAGAAGCTTTGAGGGCTGTAGAAACAGAGACAGAGTTTCTATCATTTTCTAAGAGCAAAGGAGTATTTTAATGAATTCGCTAATAATTTTCGCTGTATTTGTCATGGCAGCTTATATATTTCAAATGTTCCTCGGCTGGCAGCAACTCAAAGACTTCAATAAGACCTATACGATGCTCCGAAGACTGGGGCGCGTAGCGATTGGCAGGAAGTCCGGAAGAATCAAATCCGGTACGATTGTCATGTTCGCGGTTGATGAAAACGGTCGGGTTCTTAAAGCTAGCAAAATGCAAGGAGTCACAATCTTAGCACGTTTTCAAAATATGGACGATTATGTTGGAGAAGACATCCATTATTTTGACAAGTATAATCCTCTTGTGAGAAAAGAAAATAAGTTGATGCAATCAGCCATAGAAGATGCTAGAAAAGTCTATCTTTGGCATGAGGCAGGTATTGAGAAAGAGACAAGTTCATCTGATTCTTTTCTGGGATTCGGCTTTTATGCGAATTACTTACAATTATCTATTAAACAGTTATTTAAAAAAAATAAGAAAGGGAGTTCCTTATGAATCACATTACAAATTTTGCAGAGAGTTTTATGAAACTCTTCCAATTAGGTGGAGAAACCTTTATTAGCTGGATGACAAATATTGTACCGCTTGTCTTAATGCTATTGATTGCAATGAATACCCTTATCGCTTTCTTGGGAGAAGAGAAGGTCAATTCCCTGGCTAAGATTTCTGCCAAAAATCCTGTTAGCCGGTATATGATTTTACCTTTCATTTCAGCCTTTATGCTGGGGAATCCGATGGCAATCAGTATGGGACGTTTCTTACCAGAATATTATAAACCTAGTTTTGTAGCAGCTCAGATGCAGTTCTGCCATACTTCAAATGGTGTATTTCCGCATATCAATCCTGGGGAATTGTTTGTATGGATGGGAATTGCAACAGGAATTCAAACTTTAGGTTTAAGTCAAATGGACTTAGCCATTCGTTACATGCTTGTTGGGCTTGTCATGAACTTTGTAGGCGGTTGGGTGACCGATTTTACAACTGCTTATGTAGCAAAACAGCAAGGTGTTACCTTGAGTAAAACATTTGATTTATAGAAAGAGTGAAATTATGTCATATAAGAGTATAAAAGTTGTTAAAGGAAATGGCGGTTTCGGAGGACCTTTGGTCATTACACCTAGTGAAGCTAAGCATAAATTCATCTATATCACTGGCGGAGGAGAAAAGCCAGATATTGTGGATAAAATTGCTGATTTGACCGGTATGGAAGCTGTTAATGGGTTTAAAACTTCTATCCCAGATGAGGAAATTGCTTTAGCAATCGTGGATTGTGGCGGTACTCTTCGCTGTGGTATTTATCCTAAAAAGGGGATCCCTACAATAAATATTGTAGCTACAGGGAAAAGTGGGCCTCTAGCTCAATATATAACCGAGGAAATCTATGTGTCAGCAGTTGGCCTTAATCAAATTTCTGCTGCTAATGAAGACGAAAAAGCGACAACTGTGGTAACAGAAAAGCCAACTTACGATACTAGTAAAAAAATTACAGAGCAAAAAGCTGAAACAAGTATTGTAGCAAGAATTGGGATGGGCGCTGGGAAGGTCGTTGCGACTTTCAACCAGGCTGCTCGTGAAGCCATCCAAACAATGCTCAACACGATCATTCCTTTCATGGCCTTTGTTTCCTTGCTGATTGGGGTTATTCAAGGTTCAGGTGTTGGAAATTGGCTGGCAAAATTAATGGTTCCCCTAGCTGGGAACATCTGGGGACTCATTTTGATTGGCTTTATCTGTTCCTTGCCATTCCTATCTCCTTTGTTAGGCCCCGGAGCTGTTATCAGTCAGATTATTGGAACCTTAATTGGAGTTGAAATCGGCAAAGGGAATATTCCGCCCCAAATGGCTCTGCCAGCTATATTTGCTATCAACACTCAAAACGGTTGTGATTTCATTCCTGTAGCACTCGGTCTATCTGAAGCCAAGGCTGAAACAGTTGAGGTTGGTGTCCCTTCTGTGCTTTATTCACGCTTTCTCAATGGTGTTCCGCGGGTGCTAGTAGCTTGGATAGCTAGTATTGGCCTTTATCAGTAAACCTTTGATAGATGCACGTAAACATAGCAACTATTATGTTAAACTTATCTATAAGCATAAGTTTATGACAGATTTGAGAAAGGATGAATAGGAATTAGATGAAGAAAATTTTTGAAGCTAAAGTAATTCAAGTGGGGCCTGAAGCTCAGAATATGATTCAAGATGCCAATATGCTCATTTTGTTTGGAGAAGAAGCTCCGGAAGACTTAGCAGAGTATTGTTTTAAAATCGATAACAAAAATCTTCTAGGTGCAATACTAGAAGGTGGAAAGCTGGTGGTAGATAGTCAGGAATATTCGATTACTGCCGTAGGAAATGTAGTAGAAAAAAATTTAACTGGACTGGGCCATATCACGATTTCTTTTGATGGTTCAAAAGAGGGCAGCCTGCCGGGCACTCTCCATGTTGCAGCAGACCAAGCAGTAGTAATTGAAAAGGACTCTACCATTCAGATTTTCGAAACTGCTTGACCATAACAAAATTTAAAATCAAGCAATTTAGAAACATAAAAGTCAAAAAAATTGATTCAGAGCTTGGACAAAAAGTCCAGGCTTCTGGGTCTAAATTAGAAAAAATAGATGACGCGGTGGTTGATTGGCATCTTCCTTCGCTTTTTAAGCCCCAAAGATTGCCTGATCAACTGTGCGGGGGTGGGAAGATGAACTTTTTAACTTGTTTGAAGTTCTTTCCCACTCCCTTTTTGATAGGGAAAATAATTTATGTTTTAATATTGTAAAATTTGTCATTGTTTTTCAATGTTTTCGCAATATGACAAATCAACAAAATTTATAAGGATAAAAGCATGCCAGAAAAAGACGGTCAAGGTCAAGCGCAAAGAGCTTGAAGTCAATCAAACTAGCCAGCCAGTGCAAGGGAATTTCCAGCAGATGCATCCATAAGGTGTGCCTGAACAGAAGGAAAAGACCAAAAAGGTATTTACCCAACTTCAGCAAACTTCTCAACAGACTTGCACTCATTGGGTCAATTTATCCAAGAAGGAACTCGTATCATGTTTGAAACAGTTGTCCGTGTGGACAAACCACGTAAGAACGTGATCATCCCTACATTGGAAGAAGACCTTGATGGACTTGGTTACCTTCAAGGGAAAGACGTTGACTTTGTAAACAAAAAAGCAACTGACGGTGTTCTTCTTGCCCACACAGACGGTGACGTGCCAAACATGTACGTAACTCTTCCTGAGCAAGATGCCTTCACTCTTGGTTATGCCATCTACTTCTTCGAGTTGGCCATCGCCCTTTCAGGTTACTTGAACGCGATCAACCCATTTGACCAACCAGGTGTTGAAGCCTACAAGAAAAATATGTTTGCCCTTCTTGGTAAACCAGGATTTGAAGAACTTGGAGCAGAACTCAACGCTCGTCTTTAATCAATAGACAAAACGATCTCGCAAGAGGTCGTTTTTTTACTTGCTAAACAAACTCATATTTTTGTCCCCTGGAATCAATTATAAAAACACGATCTAGTTATGTTTCTCAATCATATGGTTAACTGATTGCTATTGTCTCCCTTCGCAAGAAATTTTAAGATAAGTTTCTAAAAGGTCGGATATCTCTCCGATCTTTTTTAGTCTATCAAGACAGGAGTTGGTCCTTGCTTGGTTTTATGTTATAGTAGAAGAGAAGAATAAAAAGGAGAATTCGAAATGTCCGAGAAAGATCAAGAACAATTTATGAAACAGACGCCCTTAGAGGGTGCGCCTCAATTTGATATGGCTGCGCCAGCCTTTGTCCCAAAAGAAGAAGCCGAAGACATGGTCGTTCCAGAAGTTAGTGGCCTTTCAGTGACGGAGACGGAAGCAATGGAAGAAGAGGTAAAAGAGCCAGTTATTTCAGAAACGGTGGAGCTCCCAAAAGTGGATAAAACGACTGTTGAAGAAGATGCGGTAGTGCCTGCTGCTCCCCAACCGACCCCTCCATTCCAGCCTGCGCCTCAAACTCCTCAAAACATGGCAGCTGAACCAGTTGGTCCACAAACAGTGCCTGTTTCTGAGACACCTATTCCACAAGCTCCTCTTTCTCCTGTTGGAAGACCGATGGATACTGCAGACAAGAAAGCTATTCGTTTTGCCCTTGGGATTTTAGTGGGTCTCCTCATCGGTGGAGTCAGTGGCTATTTGATTGGTCATGCCAGCCCTAGCACGTCATCATCTAGAAAGCATACTTCTTGGTCAGGCAACCAGTCTGGTTCTTCTTCCAATATCGATTTGGACCAGTTGACCGCAGAAGATGCGGAAGCCGATTTTAGCTGGGAGCAGTCTGATATCGAGCAACTTCAATTTTTGACTGGAAAGGATGATGGGGAGAGTCCTGAGGAAATGGTCGACGCTTATGGAAAGGCTAGTTCTGTTCAATTTGATAATGGAGAATTGAAATTATTCTGGGATGATAACTCTTATAATAAGGAGGTCAAAGCGACCTACTCTAAGAAGGGAAAACAATTACAGCTTGTCAAATTTGAATTTAATCAATTTGGGAAAAATCTTACGGTTGAGGACAACTTTGCAGATGGATTCAAAGTTGGAAATAGTGAGACCGGTGCTGGAGGAACCTCTTACAAAGAGCTTTTAGAAAAATACGGTGATGCAGTCAATCTGACGGTGAGTTCATCTGATGATTCAGACGAGATAGAATTGGTCATGGACTTCCAAAAGAAAAACGGGGACTATGTAGATTTGACCTTTATTCGCCAAGAGAATGGAGATTTCCTCTTGAGTAGTAAAGACAGCTACTAAATCAATGAATAAAAGAAAGAGGCAAGCGCCTCTTTTTTGGGATAAGACGAGACAAATACGCTAATTTTCTATACAATAGAAAGAGTTTGAATAGAAAGAGCATGAAGGATGGAAGAAATGAAACAGTGGATAGAACGTCATAAGCGGATCCTCCAAAAAGCTGCAGGGGCTTTGCTAGCTTTTGTCGTTGGGGCTTGCTTGGTGTTTATAATTCATCCGGTTAAAACCTTACCAAAAGACCGTTTGCTGAGCCTATCTCGAATGCAAGAAGCTAGCCAACAATTTGTCGCTCCTTCTTCAAAAGAGCCGGCTCTAGAAGACCTGTTGTCATTAGAGCTTGCAAGGGGAGAAGGAAAGGTACAAAAAAGTTGGGTAACTTTGTCTGCATTCGTCAAAAAATTTGGAAAAGCAGCGAGCTTTACACAAGAAGATACGAGTTTTGGAGCACAAGTCCAGTTAGGCTACGGGGCTTCTGTGAAGGGGCTCTATCCTTATACCATAGAATTTCAAAAGCAGGATGATGATTTTTATTTGAGCTCGATTCAAGGATTTGCGCCAAAATCGTCTCACTATCAGAGCAAAAAGGACTTAAAACAGGCAGATTTTACAGGCTATCAGACTCTAGATGGGAAAAAGGAAAAGGGAACGGCAGCAGAAGAAGTCTTGAAAAAATCAGGTCTTCCCAATTCTCTTAGTTTGACCTCTGTAAAGGACAAGCAAGTTTTAGCCTTGTCTTATCAGGTGACAGATGGATTGGTCTCTTTGACCTTTGAACGCGACCAGAGTGGTCAGTATCGTTTGACGAAGAAGGGGTGAAGCAAATGATCGAGTGGATGAAAAAAAATCGAAAAGAACTCTTGCTGCCGTTTTTGTGTTTTGTTTTAGGATTGTTACTTGCGATTGCAAGCATCCAGGTGCAAGAGCAAGGAACCGATACCAAGGAGGACCAAACACTGACTTATTTCCAGCCAAAGGATTACAAGAATTTGGTCAGCAAGGAACAAGAAATCAAGCAGTTTAAATGGACCATCGAAGCTGTGGCGAATTTGAAAGTTCGTCTCAAGCAGAGTCAGCAACCAGGAACCCGCTTGGAAACAGTTGTGACGGAATGGGGAAAAGCCCAAAAAATTAAGTATACAAAGACAGCTCAAGGAGAAAAAACCGTTCTTGTCTTGACTTATGCAGCTAAGCAAACCGATCAGGGCAAGAAAAGTGTAACCTTGTGGTTTGAACAGGAAAAAGACCAGGGGTATCGCTTGACGACAGTGGATGCGACGAATTTGTTGGACGCAAAAGAGAAGACAAGCAGTGAGAAAGAAATCACTACTGAAAAAGAGAAAAAAGGTACAGAATTCGCCCAGCTCATTATGCAACTAGGAAATCCTCAACGCTTGGTCTGGGGGGAAATGCCAGATGGCGGAATGGGCTATCGCGCGACTTACCAGGTGCCAGGGCAGCCAGAAGTGGTGATGGAATTCAAGAAAAAAGCCAAGAAATTGGTGTTGGTATAAGAAAGGAGACATCATTGGACGATCAACGGACAGACATCAAGGCAGCTTCCTCTCACCAGGGTGGAAGCCGCTTGATTTCAGAAGCCGATCTGGCTTCAATAGGGATGGACAATCATCAGGATACTAGAAGCCATTCAGATACGATGGAGTCTTCCCCTTCTTCCTCAAAAGAGGGGATTGGTTCGCTTTTGCGATTTTTTGGGTGGTTCGCCTTGTTTATGGCTTTTGTGTTTGTGCTTCAAAACGAAGTTAATAAAAGCTCTTCTTCATCTTCTTCGAGTGAGGGGATCAATGGTTTATCACGTGATGGTATCAGAACGGAATATCTGACCAGTGAAAATAGTTCTTATATCGCCTCAACTAATGAATTTCAATTTCAGCCAACCTATGAAAAGGCTATGTCTCTCATTCCTAATTTTGCAGTGGAAGAAAAAAAGACCTCTTTTGGGACGGTAGATCCACAAGATGTCGTTGCAGCATTAGGTAAAGCAAGGAGTGGGGAAGCAACGTATAGTGGTAGCAGTTCTAGTCCCTTTTTGCTGACCTTAGATTATCAATCAAAGGATGCAGATGGGAAGGTTCTTCTTGAAAAAACAGGTGCCTTTTACAGGATCTCTCTTTTAAGTTTGAAACACTTAAAAAGTGACCGATTTGCGAATAAGAATGGGAGCTTGACGAAGGACGATTTTGCCACTATCAAGGTCGGAATGCCTTATTTAGACCTACTCAATACGGTAGGGATTCCGGATGAAATATATGTATCTGGGCTTTTAGGTTACGGGGAAGCGCCTTCCTTTACCTATCGATTATCGGATTCTCAAACGGTTCAAATCCATTTTGATAGCCGGCAAACCATCAAGGATATCAAATCGAAAGAGGTAGCGACCACACCAGCTTCCTCTACATCTACAGCACAGTAAAAAATCAGCCGAAGCATTTTAAATAAAAGGAGAGGACAATGGGAAATAAAGACTGGTCGCATCTACGAAATGAGCACCAGAGTCGGTTTTCGAAAGGCCAGCCGAAAGAAGCACCCTTAGAAAAAGGAAGTCCTGAGAAGCTAGAAGATACGCTCGCAAAAGAGCCAGAAGTGGTAGAAGTCCCTGCTTTTCAGGAAGAGGTGAAACAAGAAGAGGAACGAAAAGACGAACCAGCGATTGGTGTGAAGGAGGAATCGTATGATCCAAAGGAAGGCTCATTTGCTACACCTGAAGACGAATCAGCTCAGGTCGTTCTTGCTACACCACTAACAGAAGAAGCAAGGTCAGAAACACCAGCACAAGATACAATAGGGCAGTCTCCTTCAGCTGAGAAAAAAGTAGAGCACCAGGGTGGGAGTCGCTTGATTTCAGAAGCCGATCTGGCTTCAATAGGCGGAAGCAGGCATTCAGAACCAAGACAACCTGTACTAGACTCTCAATCGGATAGGGCGAAAACCTACTCTCCTTCCTCTAATAGTGGAGGGTCTTCGCTGGCAGCCTTTTTTGGATTATTGGCCATGCTGGGATTATTTGCCTATCTGGCTTCAGGAGGTATTCATAGTTCTTCTACTACTAGTGAATATGGAAGCACTAGCTTGTCTTATGGAACTAGAAAGGAAACCTTGAGAGGTGGTACGAGTAGCTTGATTGCTCCGGAGAGGGAATTTCAGTTTCAAGTGACCTATGAGAAGGCCATTTCCCTGATTCCTGGTTTAAGTGAGGGAGATCAAGGACGTACCTCTTCAACTTCTCTGTCTCCACAGGATGTGGTAGCTGTACTGGGGAAGGCTAGCAGTGGAGAAGAAACCTACCAAGAAGGTGGTGTCAGTCCTTTTATGACCCAATTGGAATATCAGACTGAAGGCTCTCCTTCTTCCGTAACAGTTTTACTTTCAAAAATTGGTGTTGATCGTTTATCTTCTCTTGATTTTAAAAACTTAAACAGTGAGCGATTAGCCAATAAAAATGGTAGCTTAAGCAGAGAAGATTTTGCCAATATGAAAATAGGAACGAGCTATTCAGATCTTGTGAATACAGTAGGAATTCCTAGCAGTGTTTCTTGGTCGAGTATGCTGGGTTCAGAGTCCTTCTTAACCTTTTACTATAAGCTTTCTGATTCGCGCTCCGTCATTATTCACTTTGGAAGTAATCGGACTATTAGTGAAATCAAGGGTCTAGAAGATTCAGCGACATCAACTTCCACGTCGCCTTAGGTGTCCATCTCACTAGGATTGTGGTATAATATGGATACCTTTAATTGAAATGAATGGAGAATCTCATGACTGCACAAAAAATGTCTGCTCAAGAAATTATCGCTTTTATTGGGAATGCAGAAAAGAAAACCAATGTGAAAGTAACCTTTGAAGGGGAATTGGCAACAGCTGTTCCTACTTCTGTTACCAAGCTTGGCAATGTTTTGTTCGGTGACTGGAAAGATATCGAGCCCCTTCTTGCTAACTTGACTGAAAACAAGGATTATGTGGTAGAACAAGATGGCCGTAACTCAGCTGTCCCATTACTGGATAAACGCTACCTAAATGCGCGTATTGAACCAGGCGCTATTATCCGTGACCAAGTAACGATCGAAGACAATGCGGTTGTCATGATGGGTGCTGTCATCAATATCGGTGCTGAAATCGGTGCAGGAACCATGATTGATATGGGGGCTATCCTTGGTGGCCGTGCTACTGTTGGTAAAAACAGCCACATCGGTGCAGGTGCCGTTCTTGCAGGAGTCATTGAGCCAGCTTCTGCTGAGCCTGTTCGGATCGGTGACAATGTCTTGGTCGGTGCCAACGCTGTTGTGATTGAAGGAGTTCAAGTTGGAAACGGTTCAGTCGTTGCCGCTGGAGCGATCGTTACTCAAGATGTCCCTGAAAATGTGGTTGTAGCTGGTGTCCCAGCTCGCATCATCAAGGAAATTGACGAAAAAACACAACAAAAAACAGCCTTGGAAGACGCTTTGCGTAATTTATAAGATATGAAGTATAGAGGCCGTAAGGCCTCTATTCTAATAGAAAGAAGACAACGATGACATTGGATTTGATCAAAATCAGACGGGATTTGCACCAAATCCCTGAAATTGGCTTAGAAGAATTTGAAACACAAGCTTATCTCTTGGACCGAATCGCAGAGATCACAGAAGGCAAAGACTTTGTAGAGCAACGGACCTGGCGGACCGGGATCCTGGTGTATCTCCATGGGTCTGCACCTGAAAAAACCATCGGTTGGCGGACAGATATCGATGGTTTACCGATTGTGGAACAAACGGGCCTTGATTTTGCCTCTAAGCATGAAGGACGGATGCATGCTTGTGGTCATGATATGCACATGACAACAGCCCTAGGGCTTTTGGATCAACTGGTCCAAGTGCAACCAAAAAATAACCTGCTCTTTCTCTTCCAACCAGCTGAAGAAAATGAGGCTGGTGGGATGCTCATGTATAAGGACAATGCTTTTGGCGACTGGCTCCCTGATGAATTTTATGGTCTGCATGTACGCCCTGATTTGAAGGTGGGAGACATTGCGACCAATACGGGTACCCTTTTTGCAGGGACCTGTGAAGTCAAGATCACCTTTACAGGAAAGGGAGGACATGCTGCCTTTCCACATGAGGCCAATGACGCTCTTGTAGCAGCCTCTTACTTCATTACCCAAGTCCAATCGGTCGTGAGTCGAAATGTCGATCCAATTGAAGGTGCTGTGGTGACCTTTGGTTCCATGCATGCAGGAACCACCAATAATGTGATTGCTGAGACCGCCTTCCTTCATGGGACCATTCGGACCTTGACCATGGAGATGAACCTTTTGACTCAAAAACGGGTCAAAACCATTGCAGAAGGAGTTGCAGCAGCCTTTGATGTGAAATTGGACCTGGAACTTAAGCAAGGGGGCTACCTGCCTGTGGAAAACCAACCAGAATTGGCCAAAGAACTCATGGACTTTTTCACAGCTGAGGAAGACGTGAACCTGATTGATATTCTGCCTGCGATGACAGGAGAAGACTTCGGCTTTCTCTTGAGCAAGGTCCCTGGTGTCATGTTCTGGCTGGGAATTGATACCCCTTATGCCTTGCACCATCCAAAGATGAGCCCAAATGAAGCAGCCCTTCCCTTTGCTGTGGAAAACATTGGTAAATTTTTGAAAATGAAAGCCAACCAATAAAGGATTGATTCAACTCCGTCTGGAGTTGGATTTTTATTTTCTCGTGTGCAAACTGTTCGGATCTTTCATAAAAAATGATACAATTAAAGCTATACAAAAGGAGTAGGGAATGAAGAAAACACTACGAAAAGAAACCATAGCAGCCATGAAACGGTTGCCGGAATCCGTGAAAACTCAAGCAGATGAACAGCTCACTCAACGTCTCTTGGAGCTTCCAGCCTTTCAGGAGGCAAAGACCCTTGCGACCTATCTGTCCTTTGACCACGAATTTTCCACAGCTGGCTTGATCCAAGCTGCTCTTCAACTTGGAAAACGCGTCTGTGTTCCCCGTACCTATCCACAAGGGCGGATGGTATTTGTGGAATACGATCCTGACATTTTGGAAAAAACACGCTTTGGTTTGCTGGAGCCCAATGAAAAAGGAAAGCTTGTGGATAAGTCAGAGATTGATCTGATCCATGTACCAGGCTTGGTCTTCCAGTCAACAGGCTACCGAATTGGCTATGGTGGTGGCTATTATGATCGTTATTTAGCAGATTTTGCTGGAAAAACGGTTAGTACGATTTATTCCATCCAGCAGAAGGAGTTCCAACCAGATGCTTTTGATCAGGCAGTTCAGGAGGTGCTAGTTTATGAAGTTACTCTTTGATCGTCGTTATCCTGTGACTAGCCTCTTGTTGTTAGTGACAACGGCAGTCTTTCTTTCCATGTTTATCCGATTTGGAGGCGACTACCAAACAGGTGCTGCTGTTTACTATAGCGGTGGTATTATTGGAGAGGTTGTGAAAGTCGATCCTAGCCAATTATGGCGAATAGTGACAGCTACATTTGTTCATATCGGCCTAGAACATTTTGTGCTCAATATGATTACCCTCTATTACTTGGGACGTTTGGCAGAAGATCTCTTTGGTTCCAAGGCTTTCTTAGCTCTCTATCTCTTATCAGGCATGATGGGCAATGTCTTTGTTGCTATTTTTACGCCAGATGTGATTGCAGCAGGAGCTTCTACAGCCCTCTTTGGACTGTTTGGGACCATTGGTGCTCTGCGCTTTATTGTCCAAAGTCCCTATATTCGCCACTTGAGTCAGTCCTATACCAGCTTGATTGTGGTCAATTTGATCTTTAGCTTCATGCCAGGGATCAGTATGGCGGGGCACATCGGTGGCTTAGTAGCTGGGGTCATGTTGGCTTATGTCTTTCCAGTAAGAGGGGAAGCTCGCTTTATGAACCGAACCTATCAGATGAGTGCGGCCCTATCTTATCTCTTGCTTTTACTTTATTTCTTAGGTAAAATCTTGAATCTATTTTAAGAAGAGGCTAGGACAAAAGTCCTAGCCTCTTAATTGTTTTTGGATTGTCGAGCAAGACGCAGTGGTTGAGTGGGCTCTACTACGCTGATTTCATCAGCTTTTACAGCCCTACTCAACTGTGCGGAGGTGGGACGACGAAATCGAATTCTAACGAATTA
>NZ_JASHEI010000010.1:0-91706 GCF_047463195.1 Streptococcus parasanguinis | reverse complement strand
ATCATTCAGAGTTAAGTGACGATAGCCTAGGAGATACACCTGTACCCATGCCGAACACAGCAGTTAAGCCCTAGAACGCCGGAAGTAGTTGGGGGTTGCCCCCTGTGAGATAAGGTAGTCGCTTAGCTTGATTCCGCCATAGCTCAGTTGGTAGTAGCGCATGACTGTTAATCATGATGTCGTAGGTTCGAGTCCTACTGGCGGAGTATAGAATAAAAGAGATCAAGTAATTGATCTCTTTTTTTACTTTTCATTTTAGTGTTAATTAAAGCTCCGTTTAGTTAACGGAGCTTTTCTCTATTTAGTTATTTGGGAAAAATGCTTGATATAAGGCTTTAATTGCTTTTTCTTCTTGATCTTTACTTACAACGAACATAATGGAAACTTCACTAGAACCTTGAGAGATCATTTGAATATTCACTTCATTTTCTGATAGTGCTTTGGCTGCAGTGGCAGTAACCCCTACCTGACTCTTCATTTTCTCACCAACAATCATAATGATAGAAAGATCATGTTCAATTTCGGCTGTGTCAACTTCTAGCTTTTGTGTTAATTGTTTCAGAATCTCTTGTTCTTTGATTGGAGTCAGTTCACGTGAACGCAAAATGATGGATAAATCATCAATTCCTGTTGGCATATGTTCCCAACTGATATTGAGATCTTCTAAAATTTGAAGGACTTTTCGACCAAAACCGACTTCACGGTTCATAAGGTATTTTGTAGTGTTAATGCTAACGAATCCTGAATCACCTGCAATTCCTACAACAGTCACATGATCATTTGAATGTTCCAAAACAATGCGGGTTCCAGGGTGGTCTGGATTATTAGTATTTTTAATGACTAATGGAATTTTACCTCTGTATGCTGGAACGAGTGCTTCATCATGCAAGACTGAAAAACCAGCATAGGCCAATTCACGCATTTCTTTGTAGGTTAATTCAGGAATAGAATGTGGGTGTTTAATGATACCTGGATGTGCCGCAAAAATACCATTTACATCTGTAAAGTTTTCGTATAAGTCTGCTTTTACACCTGCTGCAATGATTGATCCTGTAATATCAGATCCTCCACGAGAAAATGTACAAATGTCGCCATCCTGAGTAACACCAAAGAAACCTGGAATGACAATCACTTCACTTGAATCTTTTAGTTCTTCAATTTTATCGTAACTAGATGGTAAAATACGAGCGTTGGAAGGTTCAGCAGTGACCGTAATTCCTGCTTCTTTTGGATGGATATATCTTGCTTCTAATCCATTTTGATTGAAATAAGCAGCAATGAGTTTAGCATTGTTATTTTCGCCTGCTGCTAGGAATGCATCGTATGTGAATGGATTCCCTTTTTTAGGTAAATTTGTTAAATCATAGATATCTTCAGCAATTTCTTGAATAATGGAATCTTTGAGACCCAATTCTTCTGTAATGGCACGATAGCGTTCAATAATCCACTGTTGTGTTTGTGTGACATCCTTATCTGAAGTAAATTCTTTATAATACCGGATCAGAGCATCTGTTACTTTTGTATCTTCAGCGTTGCGTTTGCCTGGAGCTGATACAACTACAAATCTTCTTTCTGGATCATCTTTAATGATATCAAGTACTTTTTTTAATTGAGAAGCTGATGCTAGAGAACTTCCACCGAATTTAGTTACTTTCATATTTTCTCCTTAATAGTTTCATTAATACATTATACCAAAGTTCAGTTATTGATACAATGTATTTACAGATAGGGCATAAAATAATTGATTCTGTAGAGGGGATAAATTGTAATTATTCAAATTTTACAATTTTGTTACATCTTATAGATATATTTTACTATTTTACTTTTTTGTGGTATGATATGTTATAATTCAAAAGTTTTAATATCAAAATATTTTATATTTAAACAAAAGGAGTCTGTGATGTTTGAAACAATTTTGTATTCTGTCGAAAATGACCTCGCGACAATCTCTTTAAATCGTCCTGAAGTATCCAATGGTTTTAACATTCCAATGTGTCAGGAAATTTTAGCTGCCCTGGAAGATGCAGAAAAAAATGAGGAAGTAAAATTCATTATTCTATCAGCAGAAGGGAAAATCTTTTCAGTTGGTGGAGATTTAAGCGAAATGAAACGCGCAGTCGATGCGGATGACATCGAGTCTCTTGTTTTAATTGCCGAATTAGTTAATACGATTTCAAAGAAAATCAAGCAATTGCCAAAACCGGTTATTATGGTGGCAGATGGAGCGGTTGCTGGAGCAGCTGCTAACATTGCAGTAGCTGTTGATTTTTGTATTATTAGTGATCGTACTAAATTTATCCAAGCCTTTGTTGGGGTTGGTTTAGCACCGGATGCGGGTGGGTTATTCTTGTTAGGAAAAGCCATTGGTATGTCTCGGGCTACTCATTTAGTAATGACGGGTGAAGCCTTGACTGCTGAAAAGGCATTTGATTATGGTCTAGCTTATCGTGTTTGTGAATCTGAAAAACTCGATAAAACGGTTGAGCAATTGCTTAAAAAATTAAGAAGAGGATCTTCAAATTCTTATGCTGCCATGAAAGAAATGGTTTGGGAAGCATTCTTGAAAGAATGGGACCAATATGCGGGTCTTGAATTGGATTTGCAAAAGAAACTAGCATTTACAGAAGATTTCAAGGAAGGGGTTATTGCCTACTCTGAGAAACGTCGTCCACAATTTAAAGGAAAATAAATTTGTAATTTTTCTATGTTTTGTGAAAAAATGCTTGCAAATTATTTTCATTTTTGATAAAATTTGACTATCAAAGTAAAATTAGGAGGTGGAGTTTTGAATTACCAATTAGTTAACGACTATTTAACATCCATCTTTAATAATGTTTTGGTTATTGAGGAGTCGAGCTTAAGAGCAAGTCGATTCAAAGACGTTTCTATTAAAGAAATGCATACGATCGATGTGATTGGTTCGACACCGAATGCAACCCCGAGTGATATTTCACGGGAGTTGATGGTGACTTTGGGGACTGTCACGACAAGTTTGAATAATCTTGAGCGCAAAGGGTATATCGAAAGAAGAAGATCGGAAGTTGATCGCCGGGTTGTACACTTGAGTTTAACGAAGAACGGTCGTCTACTTTATCGTCTTCATCAGCAATTCCATAAACGGATGGTCAACCAGATTATTGGAGATATGAGTCCCGAAGAGAAGAAAGTGATGCAAAAAGGATTGCAAAATCTGTATCGTTTCTTGGAGGAAATTAAATAATGGTCTTTGCTAAAATTAGTCAAGTTGCTCATTATGCACCTGACCAAGTCGTATCAAATGATGATTTGGCTGAGATCATGGATACAAGTGATGAATGGATCAGTAGTCGGACAGGTATCCTTCGGCGTCACATTTCAAAAGATGAGACGACAAGTGATCTAGCAACAGTTGTCGCACAAAGATTATTAGCAAAAGCAAAGATAGACGCTGAGGAAATTGATTTCATCCTTGTGGCTACGATTACTCCAGATAGCTTAATGCCATCGACTGCAGCCCGGGTACAAGCTAATATTGGAGCTTCTCGAGCTTTTGCCTTTGATCTGACTGCAGCATGTAGCGGATTTGTATTTGCATTAGCTACTGCTGAAAAATACATTTCTTCAGGACTGTACCGGCGAGGAATTGTGATCGGTAGTGAGACGCTTTCAAAAGTATTAGACTGGTCAGACCGTTCCACTTCAGTCCTTTTTGGAGATGGAGCTGGTGGTGTCTTGCTTGAAGCGAGCGAGCAAAATTCGTTTTTGGCTGAGAATCTTTTTACAGATGGTAGCCGAGGTGCCAGTCTTGAGTCTTGCTATTTGGGTCTGTCTTCTCCTTATTCAGATGAAGTTTCTGATCGAAGATATCTGACAATGGACGGACGGGCAGTTTTTGATTTTGCCATTCGTGATGTCACGAAAAGTATTCAAAAAATTATAGCAGACACCTCTATGGAAGCAGATGAGATTGACTATTTTCTGTTACACCAGGCGAATGACCGAATGTTAGATAAGATGTCAAAAAAACTGGGTGTCTCTAGAGAGAAAATCCCAGCAAATATGATGGAATATGGAAACACTAGTGCTGCTAGTATCCCCATTCTATTATCGGAGTGTGTCGAGAATCATCGAATCAAGATGGATGGAAGTCAAAAAATTCTTCTGACAGGATTCGGTGGAGGTTTGACATGGGGCACACTTCTTGTTACAATCTAGTTAAACATGTGGAAACACATTTTAAAAATTTATATATTATTTTTTAAGGAGGCCTATCATGGCAGTATTTGAAAAAGTACAAGAAATTATCGTTGAGGAACTTGGTAAAGAACCATCAGAAGTAACTCTTGAATCTACATTCGAAGATTTAGAAGCAGATTCATTGGATTTGTTCCAAGTTATCTCTGAAATTGAAGATGCTTTTGACATCCAAATCGAAACTGAAGAAGGATTGTCTACAGTTGGTGACCTTGTCGCTTACGTAGAAGAAAAAACAAAATAATGATAGATGAGAGTATCGAAAGATATTCTCTCTTATTTAGGTAATAGTTTGAGGCTCAAAGAAACAATCTTTTAAACTCAAACTATTACTTAAGTGAAAAAAGAGGTAGGTATAATGCAAACACGAATTACTGAACTATTGAATATTAAATATCCAATCTTCCAAGGTGGTATGGCCTGGGTTGCTGATGGAGACTTGGCTGGAGCCGTTTCAAATGCTGGTGGACTCGGAATTATTGGTGGTGGTAATGCCCCTAAAGAAGTGGTAAAAGCTAATATTGATAGAGTAAAACAAATCACTGACAAACCATTCGGTGTTAATATCATGCTTTTGTCACCATTTGCAGATGACATCGTCGACCTCGTTATCGAAGAGGGTGTTAAGGTTGTTACAACAGGTGCCGGAAACCCAGGTAAATATATGGAGCGTTTCCACGAAGCTGGAATTACAGTAATCCCAGTTATTCCATCGGTAGCACTTGCTAAACGTATGGAAAAACTTGGAGCTGATGCTGTTGTCGCAGAAGGTATGGAAGCTGGTGGTCACATTGGTAAATTGACAACCATGGCACTTGTTCGCCAGGTTGCGGATGCGGTATCTATCCCAGTTATTGGTGCTGGTGGTGTTGCAGATGGACGTGGTATGGCTGCTGTTCTTATGCTTGGAGCAGAAGCTGTTCAGGTTGGTACTCGTTTCGCTGTTGCTAAGGAATCTAATGCACACCAAAACTTCAAAGATAAGATTTTGAAGGCTAAAGATATTGATACTGTTATTTCAGCCTCAGTTGTTGGACACCCAGTTCGTGCGATTAAGAATAAATTGGCTACAGAATATAACCAAGCTGAAAAAGATTTCTTGGCTGGTAAGAAGACTCAAGAGGAAATTGAAGAGCTTGGTGCAGGTGCCCTTCGTAACGCTGTTGTTGATGGAGATGTGGAATATGGTTCAGTTATGGCTGGACAAATTGCAGGTCTTGTTCGTAAAGAAGAAACATGTGCAGAAATCTTGGAAGACCTTTACACAGGTGCTGCCAAGGTGATTAAAGAAGAAGCTGCTCGTTGGGCAGATGTAAACGTCTAAAAACGTCGAAAGGATTAGGATAGTGACAAAACGTGCGTTCTTATTTGCTGGTCAAGGGGCTCAGAAATTGGGCATGGCGAGCGATTTGTATGCGGCTTATCCCGTTGTTAAAGAGACATTTGATACGGCTAGTCGTATTCTAGGCTATGATTTGCGTGAATTGATTGATTCTAACGAAGAAAAACTGAATCAGACACGCTATACTCAACCAGCTATTTTGACAACGTCAGTAGCCATTTATCGTCTCTTAGTAGAAAATGGTATCACTCCTGATATTGTTGCCGGTCTCTCTTTGGGGGAATATTCTGCCCTGGTTGCGGCTGGAGCTCTTTCGTTTGAAGATGCAGTAGCTTTGGTTGCGAAACGAGGTGAATTCATGGAAACGGCAGCTCCCGCTGGAAGTGGGAAAATGGTTGCTGTTATGAATACAGACCCAAGTTTGATCGAGGAGATTTGTCAACAAGCATCCGAAAAGGGTGTAGTAACACCAGCTAACTACAATACGCCAGCACAAATTGTGATTGGTGGTGAGGTTGCGGCTGTGGACTATGCTGTGGAACTATTGCAGGAAGCAGGTGCCAAACGCTTGATCCCTTTGAATGTGTCAGGTCCATTCCACACAGCTTTACTTAAATCAGCTAGTCAAAAATTGGCGGCTGAACTAGAAAAAGTATCATTTAATGATTTTGATCTTCCTTTAGTTGGGAATACAGAAGCTACTATCATGAAGTCAGAAGATGTGAAAGCACTTTTGGCCCGTCAAGTAAAAGAACCGGTTCGTTTCTATGATTCAATTGCTACGATTCAAGAATTTGGTGTAGATGAGGTCATCGAAATTGGACCTGGAAAAGTCTTGTCAGGATTCTTGAAGAAAATTGATAAAACTCTTCCAACTCATAACGTCGAAGATCAGGCTAGTCTAGATGCACTTCTGAATGCTTAAAACGAGGTAAAGATGGAACTTAAAAATAAAAATGTTTTTGTAACAGGTTCAACACGCGGAATTGGATTGGCTGTGGCTCATAAATTTGCGAGTCTCGGTGCTAATGTTGTCCTAAATGGACGTTCTGAAATTTCTGAGGACTTGCTTGCGCAGTTTGCTGACTATGGTGTGACTGTTGTTGGTATTTCTGGGGATATTTCTAATGGCGAAGATGCGCAACGTATGGTAGCTGAAGCAATTGAAAAGCTTGGAAGTGTTGATGTTTTGGTCAATAACGCTGGCATCACAAACGACAAGTTGATGTTGAAAATGACTGAAGAAGATTTTGAACGGGTCTTGAAAATCAACTTGACAGGTGCCTTTAATATGACTCAAGCTGTCTTAAAACCGATGTCTAAAGCTCGTCAAGGGGCCATTATCAACATGTCCTCTGTTGTTGGTCTGATGGGGAATATCGGTCAAGCGAACTATGCGGCTTCAAAAGCTGGTTTGATTGGTTTCACTAAATCAGTAGCGCGTGAAGTTGCGGCTCGTGGCGTTCGTGTGAATGCCATTGCACCTGGTTTCATTGAATCAGATATGACTGATGCTATTCCAGAGAAAATGAAAGATGCCATGCTAGCTCAAGTGCCAATGAAACGAATTGGTCAAGCTGAAGAAGTGGCAGAAGTTGCGGCTTTCTTAGCAGGTCAAGAATATTTAACTGGTCAAACAATTGCCATTGATGGCGGAATGACTATGCAATAATGAATGCTCACTGATCGAAAATCACTTACTTAAATATCCATCCGACAAAAGGAGAATATATATGTCTACAAATCGTGTTGTTGTTACAGGTTATGGTGTAACCTCACCAATCGGAAATACACCAGAAGAATTTTGGAATAGCCTTCATGAAGGAAAAATTGGGATCAAACCTATTACGAAATTTGATGCTTCTGAAATTCCAGTCTTTAATGCTGGTGAAATTCAAGATTTCCCATTCGATAAATATTTTGTAAAAAAAGATCAAAATCGTATGGATACTTACTCATTGTATGCAATCTATGCTGCGATGGAAGCTATTGAAAATTCAGGCTTGAACATGGAAGAAGAAGACCGCGATCGTGTAGGTGTGATTGTATCATCTGGTATCGGTGGTTTGCAAGAATTGGAAGATCAAATTATCCGGATGCATGAACGTGGGATGAAGAGAATCCAACCAATGTTTATTCCAAAAGCTCTTTCAAACATGGGTGCTGGAAATATCGCACTTAAGATTGGGGCTCAAGGGGTATGTAAATCCGTGACAACAGCTTGTGCTTCTGCCAATGATGCAATTGGTGAAGCTTTCCGTGAAATTAAATTTGGTATGCATGATGTTGTTTTGGCAGGTGGTGCTGAAGCTTCGATTACTAAGATTGGTATCGGTGGTTTCAATGCCCTTACGGCCCTTTCAACAACGGAAGACCCAGAACGCTCATCTATTCCATTTGACAAAGACCGCAATGGTTTTGTGATGGGGGAAGGTGCAGGGGTTCTTGTCATCGAAAGTTTGGAACATGCCCAAAAACGTGGTGCTAATATTTTAGCTGAGATTGTTGGTTACGGTTCAAACTGTGATGCCTACCACATGACAACACCAACACCAGATGGTTCAGGTGCTGCCAAAGCGATTAAATTGGCGATCAATGAAGCTGGTATCAAGCCTGAAGATGTCGATTATGTCAATGCACATGGTACATCTACACCTGCCAATGAAAAAGGTGAAAGTGGAGCTATCGTTTCTGTACTTGGTAAAGAAGTTCCTGTATCATCTACGAAATCATTTACAGGTCACTTGCTTGGTGCTGCTGGTGCAGTTGAGGCGATTGCTACCATCGAAGCGATTCGTCATAGCTTTGTACCAAAAACGGCTGGTACCAAAGAATTGTCTGACTACATCGAAGCCAATGTTGTTTATGGTGAAGGCCAAGAAGCGGATATTCAGTATGCTATCTCAAACACCTTTGGTTTTGGAGGACACAATGCTGTTCTGGCCTTTAAACGTTGGGAGGGTTAATTCATGAATATTTCTGAAATCAAAGATTTGTTGGCTCAATTTGATGCGTCAACTTTGCGTGAATTCTCATATAAAAATAACGGCGAAGAATTGAATTTGAGTAAAAACCAAACTAGTTCAGTTACGGCTACACCGGTAGCCCCTGCGGTTGAAGTGGTAGCGGCCCCTCAAACTCCTTCAGTAGCCCCTGTTGTTGAAGCACCAGCAACTCCAGCTGTAGCGGCTGAAACAGTCGCTGCTCCAGCTCAAGAGGCTGAAGGTGATGTCGTTGAAAGTCCATTGGTTGGGGTGGCTTACTTGTCACCAGCTCCGGATAAACCAGCCTTCGTATCTGTAGGAGACAAGGTCACTAAGGGTCAAACACTCTTGATTATCGAAGCCATGAAAGTGATGAATGAAGTCCCAGCACCAAAAGATGGGGTAGTCACTGAAATTTTAGTAACGAATGAAGAAATGGTTGAATTTGGAAAAGGATTGGTTCGAATCAAATGACAATTGATATTAATGCTATTCGTGAGGCTTTGCCGCATCGTTACCCAATGCTTTTGGTGGATCGCGTATTGGAAACAAGCGAAGATACGATTGTTGCCATTAAGAACGTGACAATTAATGAACCATTTTTTAATGGACATTTTCCACAATATCCTGTTATGCCAGGTGTTCTCATCATGGAAGCTTTGGCACAAACAGCAGGTGTACTAGAGTTGTCAAAACCTGAAAATAAAGGAAAATTAGTCTTTTATGCAGGGATGGACAAGGTGAAGTTTAAAAAACAAGTCGTTCCAGGAGATCAACTGGTGATGACAGCTACTTTTGTCAAACGTCGTGGAACAATTGCTGTTGTTGAAGCGAAAGCAGAAGTAGACGGTAAGCTTGCAGCTTCAGGAACGCTTACGTTTGCAATTGGAAATTAAGAAAGGCCTATCTATGTTTCGTAAGATCTTAATCGCCAATCGTGGTGAGATTGCAGTTCGTATTATTCGTGCGGCTCGTGAACTTGGCATCGAGACGGTTGCAGTGTATTCTACTGCTGATAAAGAAGCCTTGCATACCTTACTAGCGGATGAAGCAGTCTGTATTGGACCTGCTAAATCAACAGAGTCTTATTTGAATATGAGTGCTGTCTTGTCTGCAGCTGTTCTAACAGGAGCAGAAGCTATCCATCCTGGTTTTGGATTTTTAAGTGAAAACTCAAAATTTGCGACCATGTGTGAGGAAGTGGGCATTAAATTTATTGGTCCTTCTGCTAAAGTCATGGATTTGATGGGGGATAAGATTAATGCTCGTAAACAGATGATCAAAGCAGGAGTACCTGTTATTCCTGGATCAGATGGTGAAGTGTATACTGCTGAAGAAGCCCTCGAGATTGCAGAGCGTATTGGTTACCCTGTTATGTTGAAAGCATCTGCAGGAGGCGGTGGTAAAGGAATTCGGAAGGTTGAAAAACCAGAGGATCTGGTTGCTGCTTTTGAATCAGCTTCCTCAGAAGCCCAAGCTGCTTTTGGAAATGGTGCCATGTATATGGAGCGGGTGATTTATCCTGCACGCCACATTGAAGTACAAATTTTAGCGGATCAGCATGGACATGTCGTTCACTTAGGTGAACGCGATTGTTCTCTTCAACGAAATAACCAAAAGGTTCTAGAGGAATCCCCTTCGATTGCCATCGGAAAAACGCTTCGCAATCGCATTGGTTCTGCTGCTGTTCGGGCAGCTGAATCAGTTGGATATGAGAATGCTGGAACGATTGAATTCTTGTATGATGAAGGCAAGGGTGAGTTCTACTTTATGGAAATGAATACCCGTGTGCAAGTAGAGCATCCTGTTACAGAATTTGTAACAGGAGTTGATATCGTTAAGGAACAGATTAAAATTGCAGCTGGACAAGAATTATCCGTTACTCAAGAGGATATTGTCTTTAAAGGCCATGCGATTGAATGCCGGATCAATGCGGAAAATCCTTCCTTTAACTTTGCACCAAGCCCAGGTAAGATTACTAATCTCTATCTTCCAAGTGGTGGGGTAGGATTACGTGTGGATTCTGCTGTGTATCCTGGTTATACGATTCCACCATACTATGATAGTATGATTGCTAAGATCATTGTCCATGGTGAAAATCGCTTTGATGCACTGATGAAAATGCAGAGAGCTCTTTATGAGTTGGAAATCGATGGTGTCACAACCAATAGCAGTTTCCAGTTGGATTTGATTTCAGATTCACATGTGATCGCTGGTGATTATGATACTGCATTTTTGATGGAACAATTCCTTCCAAATTATAATAAGGAATGATGAAAAAGCCTGGACTTGTGAGGGAAGTATGAACATCATCCTCACAGTTGCAGGCTTTTATAGTAATGCTACAGATGCAGTAGCATATTATAAGGAGTAAGTAATGGCATTATTTTCTAAAAAAGATAAATATATTCGGATCAATCCGAATAGGTCAGCCTGGAAGGAACCTCAGCCAAAACCTGAAGTACCTGATGAACTATTTTCACAATGCCCAGGTTGTAAACATACCATTTACCAAAAAGATTTAGGTAGTGAACGGGTATGCCCGAATTGTGGCTATACCTTCCGTATTTCTGCTAAAGAACGCTTGGCGCTGACAGTGGATCCAGCTAGCTTTGAAGAAATGTTTACAGGAATCGAAACGACAGACCCTTTGAATTTTCCTAATTATAAGAAGAAACTGGCAGCAGTGCGGGAAATGACAGGGCTGGATGAAGCTGTGCTAACTGGAACTGCCTTGATTAAAGGCCAAAAAGTTGCTCTTGGGATCATGGATTCCAACTTTATCATGGCTTCAATGGGTTCTGTAGTAGGTGAAAAAATTACTCGTTTATTTGAATTTGCGACAAAAGAAAAATTGCCAGTTGTTCTTTTTACCGCTTCCGGTGGTGCTCGGATGCAAGAAGGAATCGTGAGTTTGATGCAAATGGCAAAAATTTCTGCGGCTGTTCAACGCCATTCCAAAGAAAAATTATTCTATTTGACGGTATTGACAGATCCGACAACTGGTGGGGTGACAGCCTCATTTGCTATGGAAGGTGATATTATCATGGCAGAGAGTCAAGCCTTGGTCGGGTTTGCTGGTCGACGCGTGATCGAATCAACTGTGCGTGAAAAATTGCCTGATGATTTCCAAAAAGCAGAATTTCTACAAGAACATGGATTTGTAGACTTGATCGTGGAGAGAAGTCAAATCCGAGCGACAGTTGGACAATTATTAGCCCTTCATGGAGGTAAACATGAGTAAAATAACACAGATTATTAAAGAGGCACGTGACCAAGGAAGATTGACTGCGCTTGATTTTGCTCAAGGAATTTTTGATGATTTTATCGAATTGCATGGAGATCGAAACTTCCGTGATGATGGTGCGGTGATTGGTGGGATTGGACGCTTAGGCGATCAAACGGTTACAGTCGTTGGAATCCAAAAAGGAAAAAATCTTCAGGATAATCTAAAACGTAATTTTGGGCAACCACATCCAGAAGGCTATCGAAAAGCTTTGCGTCTCATGAAGCAAGCGGAGAAATTTGGCCGTCCAGTTGTGACCTTTATCAATACAGCGGGTGCTTATCCCGGTGTTGGTGCTGAAGAACGAGGACAAGGGGAAGCCATTGCCCGCAACCTCATGGAAATGAGTGATCTAAAAGTTCCAATTATCGCGATTATCATCGGAGAAGGTGGCTCTGGTGGTGCCTTGGCTCTTGCTGTGGCAGATAAGGTCTGGATGCTTGAGAACTCCATCTATGCGGTCTTGAGTCCAGAAGGTTTTGCCTCTATTCTTTGGAAAGATGGAAGTCGTGCCATGGAAGCAGCAGAGTTGATGAAGATTACTTCTCACGAATTGTTAAATATGGAAATTATCGATAAGGTGATTCCCGAGCATGGATTTTCAAATGGAGAACTACTGGCTCAAGTGAAGAAGGAATTACAGGAAGAGTTAAAGGTTTTACAAGCCTTACCTCTCGAAGAGCTTCTGGAGCAACGCTACCAACGTTTTCGTAAATATTAAAAAACTGAGCTTGCAATTTGCAAGACTCAGTTTTTCAAAACTTTATTTTGGTGCGATGACTTCTGCGCCACCCATGTATGGGCGAAGGACTTCTGGAATGGTTACAGAACCATCTTCGTTTTGATAGTTTTCAAGAATAGCAGCGACGGTACGTCCAACAGCCAATCCAGAACCATTCAAAGTGTGAAGAAGTTTGACTTTACCATCTGCTTCGTCACGGTAGCGGATTTGCGCACGACGAGCTTGGAAATCTTCTGTATTGGAACAGCTTGAGATTTCACGGTAGGTATTTTGTGCTGGAATCCATACTTCCAAGTCATAAGTCTTAGCAGCTGAGAAGCCCATGTCTCCTGTTGAGAGAGCTACTACACGGTATGGAAGGTTCAGTTTTTGAAGGATATTTTCAGCATTGACAACCATTTTTTCCAATTCATCATATGATTCTTCTGGTTTAGCAAACTTCACCATTTCAACCTTATGGAATTGGTGCAAACGGATCAAGCCACGAGTATCACGACCAGCTGAACCAGCTTCTGAACGGAAAGATGGACTCATAGCGGTGAAGTAGATTGGAAGGTCTTTCCCATCAAGAATTTCATCGCGGTAGTAGTTTGTCAAAGGAACTTCAGCTGTTGGAATGAGGACATAATTGGTATCGCTAAGTTCAAAAGTATCTTCCTTGAATTTTGGATACTGACCAGTACCAAACATAGAATCATGGTTGACCATGTAAGGAGGGATGACTTCAGTGTAGCCTTCCTTGCCATGTTCGTCCAACATGAAGTTGTAGATAGCGCGTTCTAAGCGAGCTCCAAGTCCTTTGTAGAAGAGGAAACGAGCACCAGTGACTTTAGCCCCGCGTTCCCAGTCAAGGATATCAAGGTCTTCACCTAAATCCCAGTGAGCTTTTGGTTCGAAGCCAAATTCGCGAGGTGTTCCCCAACGGCGAACCTCAACGTTGTCATCCTCATCCGCTCCAACAGGGACACTGTCAGCAGGGATATTTGGAAGGGTAGTAGTGAATTCAGTTAATTTGGCATCGATTTCAGCCAATTCTGTATCCAATGCTTTGACTTCTGCAGAGAGGGTTTGCATGGCAGCAATCTTATCATCTGCATTTTCCTTGTTGCGTTTAGCTTGTGCGATTTCAGCAGATACAGTGTTACGCTCTGCTTTGAGATTTTCTACCTTGACCAAGATATCTCGACGTTTGGCATCGATTTCTTTCATTTCATTCAAAATAGCTGCATCTACGCCACGTGTTGCCAATTTTTTAGCAACCGCATCAAAGTCTGTACGAATTCGTTTAATATCTAACATAGCTTCTCCTTTAACAAAAAACACACCTGTTACAGTGTTGGAGTGGCAGAGCCACGGTTCCATCCAACTTCACAGGTGTGCACTTGATTCGATATTTTATTTTAAAGAAACGGTAGAATTTCAATTAAGATTTCTATCTGCTCGCAGCAACCGCAGACTTTCTGAAAGAACCTCTTAACTTACTTATCCGTTTGCGTCTATTATACAAGAAAAGATCCTATTTTGCAAATAGATTTTTAATTTTAGCCGTGATGATTTGGATCAACGTAGGAAGTTTGACAATTTTATCATTTCCTAGATGTTCCCGAGCAATCTTTAAAATTTTTCCAGAGTCTTTTGAAGCAAAGAGAAATTTTGATTCTCTGGTATAGATTTCAAAATGGCGGCTAATTTTACGTCCGGATACATTGGCTCCGATTCGCTCGATTTCTTGCCAGGGAATTTGGATGTAGTCTTCTACATTTGCATCCGCATAAAATTCAAAAGCGGCATTCCCGACTAGGATTTTTCCAACCTTTCCCCCCACTCCAAGGTAAGAAACCCCTGTAGTATGGAATTCAACGGTTTTATTCAATGATTGAGCCATGAGATCCTCCTGTATTGCTGTTCACTCCATTATATCATAATAAAAAGAAGGCCGAAACCTTCTTTTTTGTTGATCTTTGCTTACATCAAGCCAGCAACGTGTGCTAATACACCGATTACAAAGAGAGCGATGATGATAGTGATTGGAGATACTTTTTTCTTCAACAACCACATACAAGCAAAAGTAAGAAGCAATCCCATCAAACCAGGAATCAATGAATCCAAGTTTTGTTGGAAAGTTGTAACTTTTTCAGGTGTTTGAGATAGGCCTGAACCAACTTGAGCGAAGGCTTCTTGGATACCCTTGTATCCTTCAGGAAGTTTATCCCAGTGGATATAAGCTTTATCGGCTAATTTGACAGAAGAAACATTGAAGACGAATTTAATAGATACCCAACGTTCTACCAAAACAGCGAGGATGAACATCCCAAGAATAGAAGCCCCTTTAGTGATGTCTTGCAAGATCCCACCAGACATATCTTTGGTAATTTCAGAACCTGCTTTGTAGCCAAGTTCTTGCGTGTACCACAAGAAGGCCATACGAATTGCATTCCATGCGATAAAGAAGATAAGTGGACCAAGGATATTACCAGACGCAGCAAGTGATGCACCAAGGGCACCAAGGATAGGACGTACTGTAAACCAGAAGACTGGATCTCCGATACCCGCCAAAGGACCCATCATACCAATTTTAACCCCTTGGATGGCAGCATCGTCAATCGCAGCACCGTTTGCTCTTTCTTCTTCAAGAGCAAGTGTTACCCCGATGATAGGAGCGGCAACGTATGGGTGAGTGTTAAAGAATTCCATGTGACGTTCAAGAGCAGCCGCTTGGTCTTCTTTCTTTGTGTAGAGTTTTTTGATAGCTGGGATCAATGAGTAAGCCCAACCCAAGTTTTGCATCCGTTCATAGTTCCAAGAACCTTGCAAGAAGGTTGAACGCCACCAAACTTTTTGACGATCTGATTTAGATAATTGTAATTTTTCAGTCATGATAGTGTCACACCTTTCTTAATAGTCTTCGAGAATGTCGCCAATTGGATCGTTAGAAGTAGCGGCACCGCCACCTCCATTGCCACCTTTCTTAGAAAGAGTAAGGTAGATCAAGGCAAGGGCAACACCAATTGCTCCAAGAGCGATCAAAGTTAATTGGCTAACGGCTGCAAGAGCAAAACCGATGGCAAAGAATGGCCATACTTCACGGCTCGCCATCATGTTGATAACCATGGCATAACCAACGGCTACAACCATACCACCACCGATTTGCATTCCATCAGAGAGCCATTTTGGCATTTGTTCAAGAGCAGTTTTGACAGTTTCAGCAGGAATCATCAACAAGAGGGCTGCAGGAATGGCGATACGAAGACCTTGAAGAAGAAGGGCCACAAAGTGAGCGCGTTCTACACCTTTGATATCCCCTTTTCTAGCAGCAGCGTCGGCAGTGTGAACCAAACCAACGGAAAGGGTACGGACGATCATGGTCAAGAAAAGACCAGCAACTGCAAGTGGAATAGCGACACCTTGAGCGACAGCGATTCCTTTTGTACTGAAGTCTCCCCCAAGTACCATGATGATGGCAGCAGCGACAGATGCAAGGGCAGCATCGGGTGCAACTGCGGCACCAATGTTTGCCCAGCCAAGTGCAATAAATTGAAGTGAACCACCAAGCATAATGCCAGCAGTCAAGTTACCTGTTACCAAACCGATTAAGGTACAAGCAACAAGGGGTTGGTGGAATTGGAATTGGTCAAGGATACCTTCAAGACCTGCTAAGAAGGCAACAACGACCACTAATACCATAGAAATAATAGACATGTTTAAAATCCTTTCGTAAGTAATCGATTATTGAACGTTAGCTTTGTTAATTAAGTCAAACAAATCTTTCTTAGAGTCATTTGGCACTTTACGGACGTCAAATTCAACTCCAAGATCACGCATTTTTTCAAATGTAGCCACATCATCTTTATCCATTGACAACACATTGTTAACCATGGTTTTACCAGTTGAGTGGGCCATTGAACCAACGTTCAAGGTTTTAATCGGAACACCACCTTCGATGGCGCGAAGAGCATCTTGAGGTGTTTCAAATAAGATCAAAGCATGGGTATTTCCAAAACGTGGATCTTTAGCAACGTCGATCAATTTTTGAATTGGGACAACGTTTGCTTTCACACCATTTGGTGCCGCTTGTTTGATCAATTCCTTACGGAGTTCATCTTTGGCAACAGAATCTGAAGCAACAATGATCCGATCGGCTTTTGAATCAGGTGTCCAAGCAGTTGCGACTTGTCCATGAAGAAGACGTGTATCTAAGCGGGCAAGGTTAATCTTGAGTTTTCCATCTCCGATAACCGTTCCTTCTGGAATAGCAGCTTGGGCTACAGGAGCAGCAGCGGCAGTACTAGCTTCTTCAACAGGATTCAATTCTTCTGGAAGGGCTTTGACACCGTCTTTTGCTTCCTTGATGATGTTTGCAGCGACTTGATCAACGCCGGCATTTGCATCCATCAAACGTTCTGTATAAGCTTGAATCAACATCGGAAGGTTCAATCCTGTGATGATCGCAAATTTACGATCTGGATTTTCTCCCATGACGCGACTTGCTTGGTTAAATGGAGAACCACTCCAAAGGTCAGCCAAAACCAAGACTTCATCTTCTGCATCAAATGCGGCAACAGCTGCATTAAATTTAGCATAGAGATCATCCGGGCCTTCACTTGGCATGAACGTAACCACTTGAACTTTCTCTTGATCCCCAAAGATCATCGAGCCGGATTGGTGGATTCCAGCTGCAAATTCACCGTGGCTAGCAATAATGATACCAATACTCATTATTGACATTCCTCCTTATAAAATTTGTTTGACTTTCAGTTTAAGAAAACTTTAAGCTACTTTATTATAAATCGTTTCCACACTTAAGTCAATTTTTCTATCAAAATCTCGATGTAAAAACATTGATTTATTATATTAAATCATCGTTAGATAGAAAAAGAATGCTCTTGAATGAATTTTGTTTATTACTTGTTGATGCTTAAAAAATCAATAATAGATATGTTTTATAGGATTTTGTTCTCAATGAAAAGTTTCCGAGAATCAAACGATATTCTCGAAAACAAAAATAAATATATAACAAATTGTATATGAGAGTGATTGAGAGCACTCAAAAAGACTAGCCCAGTTGGGCTAGTCCTGTAGGTTCAGTTGTTTAGTTTGTAAAGTCAAGTACCATACGTCCTTGAATGGTTCCGGCTTCCATTTCGTCAAAGACTTTGACAGCATCTTCTACTGGACGTTTTTGAACGACAGGGACTACCAAGCCTTCTGCACCAAATTGGAAGGCTTCTTCCAAGTCTTTACGAGTTCCTACAAGAGAACCAATGACTTGGATACCATCTAATACAGTTTTCACAATGCTGAGATCCATCATTTCAGAAGGAAGACCAACTGCAACCACGCGGCCGCCTGCACGAACAGAATCTACTGCTTGGTTGAAAGCTACTTTAGAAACAGCTGTTACGACAGCAGAGTGAGCTCCACCATTTGTTTTTTCTTTAATCAATCCTGGGACATCTTCAACTTCGCGACCGTTGATGACAAAGTCTGCACCAACTTCTTTCGCCAATTCTAGTTTATCATTGTTGATATCGACAGCGATGACATGTGCGTTGAAGACTTTCTTAGCATATTGAACAGCCAAGTTTCCTAGTCCACCAGCTCCATAGATAACAATCCATTGTCCTGGTTCAGCTTTGGCTTCTTTGATGGCTTTATAAGTGGTAACACCTGCACACGTAATAGAAGATGCTTGGGCTGGATCTAATCCTTCAGGTACTTTCACTGCGTAATCTGCAGTAACGATACATTGTTCAGCCATCCCTCCATCAACAGAGTAACCAGCATTTTTTACAGTACGGCAAAGAGTTTCACGACCAGTTGTACAGTATTCACAAGTTCCACATCCTTCGAAGAACCATGCGACACTGACACGATCCCCAACTTTTAGGCTCTTGACATCTGGAGCAACTTCTTTAACAATACCGATTCCTTCGTGTCCAAGAACACGGCCTGGAACTTTACCGAAGTCTCCGTGAGCAACGTGCAAGTCAGTGTGGCAGACACCACAGTATTCGATTTGAACAAGAGCTTCCCCTGTTTCAAGTGGACGCATGTCTTTGTTTGCAACGATTTCAACACCAGTACCTTCTGGATTTACAACAACAGCTTTCATTTTGTTCCTCCTTAAGTGAACGAGAAGCGGTTTAAAATTTTTGAAAGCGCTTCTTTAATAACTATGTTAATAATATCACAAACCAGATGACGAGGCAATGAAAAAAATGGAAAAAAGGGGCGGTATTGATTAACCGATTAAGGATTTGGCGCAGAAAAAGACATGAGGGGATAACTCATGTCTGTTAGTTTTATAAGAATAATTGAATGAGTTGGCGCGCGACACCATCTTCATTATTCGTGAAATCAGTGATGGAGTCTGCATAGGGGAGAAGGATGGAGCTGGCATTTTTCATGGCGTATCCATAACCAGCAAGAGCTAGCATCTCAGTATCATTGTGCTCATCTCCAAAGGCAATCAAATCCTTCTGATCCATATTGAGTTTATCCAGAAGGTAGGTTAGAGCGGATGCTTTGGTCACATTTTTTGGATTGCATTCCAAAATATTTAAGGGACCACCCCAAGTATTGATAGACAGATTGTAGTCATAATGCCGATTCATTTCATCTGCCAGAGCATATTTGTCTTCCGCTTTCGTTTGAAAGAGGATACAGTTTGGGTCGCTCGTTACCCGCTCGGGATTGAATTGATTTTCTGGTTGGAAAGATTCAATACCGAATAATTTAGGGTCTGCAACGTGCTCATTTGGATCGGTAATAAAGAATTTATTGCGGTATTCGCCTGCTATAAAGTCCGCTTGGATGGTATCCCGGTTAGCGACCATATCTAGCAGGTATTTTTTATCTAAAGTCAAACATTGTTCATCCCCCCATTTTTTCTCAGGTAGATGCGTAAGGGAGCCGTTAAAATTGATCATCGGAGTATCTAGCTCTAGTTGTTTGTAATAGGTATGTGCCATACGGTAGGGGCGGCCTGTTGTAATAATGACTTTATGGCCAAGAGCACTAATTTTTTTTATCGTATCAATGGTAAAGTCGCTCAATTTGCTTTCGGAATTTAAGAGAGTGCCGTCTAGATCTAGAGCGATCATCTTTTTATGCATATTTCAGTTCCTTTCGAGAAGAATGAGACCATTATATCAGAAAAATCGGAAAAGCGCTCAAAAATCGAGAAGAGAAGTAGGATTTCTTGAAAGGCGAAAGATCTTTTGGTAAAATAGAAATAACGTTCGCAAATTGATTGGGAGCGAGAATGATGAAAAAGGAGTTTATTCTGAAATGGATAAGTTTTTTAAACTTTCAGAACATGGAACCACTGTTCGAACAGAGGTTCTTGCTGGTTTGACAACCTTTTTTGCGATGAGTTATATCCTCTTCGTAAACCCTCAAATGTTGTCACAAACAGGTATGCCAGCTCAAGGAGTCTTCCTTGCAACGATTATTGGATCCGTTGTCGGAACCTTGATGATGGCTTTTTATGCCAATTTACCTTATGCACAAGCACCTGGGATGGGCTTGAATGCCTTCTTTACCTTTACCGTTGTATTTGGTATGGGCTACTCATGGCAGGAAGCTTTGGGAATGGTCTTCATTTGTGGTGTGATCTCATTGATTATCACATTGACAAATGTTCGGAAGATGATCATCGAATCGATTCCGACCGCTCTTCGCTCTGCTATTTCAGCTGGGATCGGGATTTTCTTGGCCTATGTTGGAATTAAGAATGCGGGATTTTTGAAATTCACGATTGACCCTCATACCTATACAGTGGTTGGAGAAGGAGCAGATAAGGCGAATGCAACGATCTCAGCCAATGCATCTGCTGTTCCTGGATTGGTTGATTTTAACAATCCGGCTGTCCTCTTGGCTCTTGTTGGTCTTGCGATTACTATTTTCTTTGTTGTCAAAGGGATTAAGGGAGGGATTATCCTTTCTATCTTAGCAACGACTGTGCTTGGAATTCTCATCCATGTGGTTGATATCACTAAAATCGACTTTGCAAGTAATCATCTAGGAGCTGCCTTTAATGATTTAGGCAAGATCTTTGGTCAAGCTTTAGGATCGAAAGGATTGGGTTCTTTGATTTCCAATATGTCTCGTTTGCCTGAGACCTTAATGGCCATCTTAGCCTTCTCCTTGACTGATATTTTTGATACAATCGGAACTTTAATCGGTACGGGTGAAAAAGTTGGGATTGTTGCGACAAATGGGGAAAACCATCAATCAGCGAAATTAGATAAGGCCCTCTATTCAGACCTTGTAGCGACTTCAGTCGGAGCTATTGCAGGAACTTCAAACGTAACGACGTATGTTGAATCTGCAGCTGGTATTGGAGCTGGTGGACGCACTGGTTTGACAGCCTTGGTTGTAGCGATCTGTTTTGCTATTTCAAGTCTCTTTAGTCCTTTGTTGGCGATTGTACCGACCGCTGCTACAGCCCCAATTTTGATTGTTGTTGGGATCATGATGTTGAGTGGCTTGAAAAATATCCATTGGGAAGATATGTCAGAAGCAGTTCCTGCTTTCTTCACCTCTATCTTTATGGGCTTCAGCTACTCGATTACACAAGGGATCGCTGCTGGATTTATCACCTATAGCTTGGTGAAAGTGGTTAAAGGACAAGCCAAAGAAGTGCACAGCATGATTTGGATCCTAGATGTTCTCTTTATTTTAAACTACGTTAGCATGGCCTTGAATTAAGTATCAGAAAAGTGCCAAAAAGGAATGGGAGTTGTCTCCCATTCCTTTTTAGATGGATTGAGGGAATGAATGGGAGAATTTCCTGTTTTCTTTGATTCCTTTTTCTCAAAAACAAACCGGAGTCGAACAATTTCTAAAAGAAAGAGCAGATTTTTAAAAAGTTTGGTATAATAGAGAAATGATTAGTCATAATGAAACGGAGCTGATCGCTCTAGGAAAACAGCTAGGAAAACTCTTAGAAAAGCAAGACGTGATTATCTTATCAGGTGATCTAGGAGCAGGAAAAACGACCTTTACCAAAGGAATTGCAAAGGGGTTAGGGATTGATCAGATGATTAAAAGCCCGACCTATACCATTGTTCGTGAATACGAAGGCCGCTTGCCTTTATACCATTTGGATGTTTACCGGATTGGGAATGATCCAGATTCTATTGATTTAGATGATTTCCTATTTGGAGATGGTGCTACCATTATTGAATGGGGAGAGCTGATTGAGCCGAGTCTCTCGGATGCTTATCTAAAAATTTTTATCCGAAAATTAGAAGATGGTCGAGAGTTAGCTTTTGAAGCTCATGGAGCGCGTGCAGAAGCTTTACTGGCATCCTTTGAGCAGGTGGAAAAAACCGATGACTAAGGAAAAGGAAGTGACAGTAGAAATTCGGCAAGCTGAAAGTGCAGACGCGGCTCTTGTCGTTGATTTCTTAAATCAAGTTGGGAAAGAGTCAGATTACATGACGCTAGATGAAGCTGGAATTGGCATGTCTCCAGCAGACATGGAGCAATTTCTAATGGTGCAAGAAATGGCGGAAAATCGGATTTGCCTCTTGCTATTTCTAGATCAGGAACTGGCAGCTTTGTTAAATATCACTGCAGCTTCTCAACGGTCTGTTCGGCATATTGGTGATGTCTTTATTGTGGTTCGAAAAACTTATTGGAATCAAGGACTTGGACAGATCTTGTTGGAAGAAGGAATTGAGTGGGCGCACTCGACGGGTGTTCTTAGGAAACTAGTCTTGAATGTCCAAGTGCGCAATGAACGAGCAGTTCACCTGTATAAAAAGTTAGGTTTTGAGATCGAAGGTTGTCAAGCTCGTGGAGCTTGTTCAGCTGAAGGAGAATTCTTAGATGTTTACCTTATGGGGAAACTGATAGATTAGAGAGAGATTCTAAATGGTTAAAAAAATTATTTTGATGTTTTTGAGCTTATTGACGGTAACAGTGATTGGGATTGGGGCCTATGGCCTTACCATCCTAAACCAAACGACTGGGACTCTCAGTAAGACCTATAAAGGCTTTGGAAATGAGACCAATGTCATTGCAGAAAACAAGCCGATGACTATCCTTTTGATGGGGGTTGATACAGGTAGCGGTTCTCGGGAAGATCCTTGGGCCGGCAATAGTGATACCATGATTTTGGTGACTGTCAATCCTCAAACAAAAGAAACAACCATGACGAGCTTGGAAAGAGATATCCTAACCAATATTACTTCAGATGGCGAAACGGTCCAAGCAAAATTGAATTCGGCTTATGCTCAAGGTGGTGCCAAGTTAGCCATTAAGACCATTCAAGATCTTTTGAATATCCATATTGACCGCTATGTCATGATCAATATGAAGGGATTGGTTCAATTAGTGGATAAGGTTGGTGGTATCACGGTTAACAATCCATTTGACTTCGATATCTCGATCGAGGAAAATGAGCCAGAATATACGGCTAAGATCGCACCAGGACGTCAGGAGATTAATGGGGACCAAGCTCTCGTTTATTCACGCATGCGCTACCAAGACCCAGAAGGAGACTATGGACGTCAAAAACGCCAACGTGAAGTGATCAAAAAGATTGTTGAGAAAGTTTTAAGCCTCAATAGTTTGAGTCACTACAAAGGAATCATTGAGTCTGTTAGTGACAATATGCAAACCAACATAGCGCTTGACAGTAATAGTCTTCTTCAATTGCTAGGGTATAAAGACGCCCTTTCAACGATTCATCAGTACCAGTTGAAAGGAGAAGATGCCACCTTAGCAGATGGCGGAAGTTATCAGATTGTCACTTCAAAACATCTCTTGAAAATTCAAAATATCATCCGCAAAGCTTTGGGACTAAAAGAAATCAAAACATTGAAAACCAATGCTTACCTATTAGATGGAGATGAAGATTTGAAGTCTTCTTCTTCTCAAACTGAAAATCCAGTTCCAGCATCTGGGGAAGCACCTGTTTACCAAGAGTTTAACCAACTACCAGTTGTACCATCGACCCAGGATACGGGAGTGGTGACGCCTCAAAGTTCTGTTGCACCAGTGACACCAGTTGCTCCTGCAGCTACAGAGTCGAGCAGTGTGACACCTACGGTGCCTTCAGAATAAGAAAAAAACGATTGAGTTTTCTCAATCGTTTTTACTTGGTTGCCAGATGTCTTGAATTTCTTTTAGAGAAGCTGTTGCTTGTTGACTAAATAGTTTGGTTTTGTATTGGAAATCCGTTACCAATTCTTGAAGATTGGTCTTTTGGTCTTGGATAATATCCAGATTGCGTTGGATTTTTGCTAGGTTATCTTGAATTCCCTTGACCAATTGGCTGGATTCAGTCACCTCTGTTTTAATTTCTTTGCGGTTTTTTACTAGGTGGTAGCTAATGCTAGCTCCTGTTGCAAACCAAAAGAGATTTTTGAGTTTCATATGGCCTCCTTTTTAACTGTTTTTGATGGTTTCTGCGAGAACTGCTAGTTGTTCAAAATTAGGCTCGTGTTCAGTAAATGAAATGGCAAGCTCATCTTGATCGGAATAGCGAGGGATAATGTGGACATGTGTGTGAAATACGGTTTGTCCAGAAACTTCTTCCATGTTGCTGATGATATTCATTCCCTTAGCTTGGGTAGCAGCTTCTACTTTTTTAGCAACTTTAGAAACACGTGCAAATAGTTGAGCTGTGGCGGTTTCGTCCATCTCTAAGAGGTTGCGAGCGTGTTTTTTTGGAACCACTAACGTATGACCTGGTGTAACCTGAGAGATGTCCAAAAATGCGAGGACTTCCTCGTCCTCATAGACTTTGGAGGAAGGAATGTCGCCAGCTATAATCTTACAAAAAATACAATCATCAACCATAAATACACCTCATTTAGACTAAATTTTGTTATAATATAAGAACATTATACCAGAAATCGGAGAAAATATGTTAGAAATCAACAAGTTGACAGGGGGCTATGTCAACATCCCTGTCCTGAAAGAGGTGAGTTTTTCAGTTCCGGATGGCCAACTGATTGGTTTGATTGGACTTAATGGAGCTGGGAAGTCAACCACGATTAATGAAATTATTGGTCTCCTGCATCCTTATGCTGGGGAAGTACGGATTGACGGCTTGAGTCTTCCAGAAGCTCCAACAGACTATCGTAAAAAAATCGGCTATATTCCAGAAACCCCTAGCCTATATGAAGAATTAACCTTGAGAGAGCATATCGAAACCGTAGCTATGGCCTATGATTTAGACATGGATCAGGTCATGGTGCGCGTCCAGCCTTTGTTGGAACGATTTCGTTTGGCTGAAAAATTAGATTGGTTCCCGACCCAGTTTTCAAAAGGGATGAAGCAAAAGGTCATGATTATTTGCGCCTATGCAGTGGATCCAAGTCTTTATATTGTCGATGAACCCTTTTTGGGATTGGATCCTGTTGCGATTGCAGATTTGATTCAGTTATTGGCAGATGAGAAAGCAAAAGGAAAATCGATTTTGATGAGTACCCACGTTCTGGATTCGGCTGAAAAGATGTGTGATGGTTTTGTGATCCTCCATAAGGGTCAGGTCCGAGCAAAAGGGACCTTGGACGAGCTGCGTTCAACTTTTGGGGATGAGAAAGCAAGTCTAAATGATATCTACATGACCTTGACAGAAGAGGAAACAGCATGAAAGAGTTGATGAAAAAACGGCAAGAAACGTTTCGAACTCAATGTGTAAAATATAGCCGCTATGTTCTCAATGATCATTTCGTTCTCTTTATGTTGATTTTCATAGGATTTTTGGCGGTTCAATACAGCCAATTCTTGCAAGATCTACCCAAAGATACAAGCCTGATCCGCTGGAGTCTCATGATTGGCTTGCTCCTCTTGGTTCCGATTGGCTCCATTGCGACCTACTTAGAGAAGCCCGATGCTTTATTCCTTTTGGTAAAGGAAGAGGAAGTGAAACGTTATGTCAAAGGGCAGGCCAAGAAGTCTTTTGTGTTTTGGTTTTTGATTCAAAGTTTTGTCCTTCTATTATTTGTGCCTCTTCTTCTGGCAACAGGGCTGGATAAACTTGCTATTGTAGCTTATATCCTTGTCTTAGGGGTGGCTAAAGGGGCTGTTTTTAGCTGGAAGGAAGCGCGTTTCTACCAGGATGAAAATTTAAATTGGCCCTTGGCTATTGCTCGTGAGAATGCAAGGAAACAATTGATTCTTCGCTTCTTTGCCTTGTTTACAACGGTGAAAGGTATTACTAACAGTGTCAAAAGAAGAGCGTACTTGGATGGTTTCTTAGGGCTTCTTCCCAAAACACATGGCAATACGTGGCTGCACTTATATATGCGCTCCTTCCTACGGAATGGAGATCTTTTCTCTATGACTCTACGACTCTTGGCTCTTTCCATTCTCGCTATCATCTTTATTCCCCAGCCTCTCGTAGTGATTGCCCTTGTAGCCTTGCTCAATTACTTGGTTATTTTTCAATTACTGGGGCTTTACAGTGCTTTTGATTACCAACCCTTGACCCTCCTTTTCCCGATGAAAAAGGGCAGTAAAAAGGCAGGGTTGAACAAAACGATTCAGCTGGTCATGGGGATGATAACGGTGATAGAAGGAGGAATTGGCCTGGTCTTTATTTCAGATAAAGTCCTGTTGTTAGGCCTACTGGCTTATACAGTTGCTTTAATCCTACTCTATCTTCCATTTAAGATGGCGCGCTTGGTTGACGAAAGTCGTTAAAATTAGTAAAATAGATTGGAAACTTTTTACGGAGGAAAAGATGGACTCGAATGAAAAAGAGCTAAGCCTCACCCCAATTCCTGGGAAGAGTGGGAAGGCCTACATGGGGACCTACCCAGATGGTGGGCGCGTTTTTGTAAAAATGAATACGACCCCAATCCTTGCGGGTCTAGCAAAAGAACAGATTGCTCCTCAATTGTTATGGAGTCGACGCTTGCCAGATGGAAATGTGATGAGTGCCCAAGAATGGTTGAATGGGGAAATTCTCACGCCAAATGGGATGTCGAAAAAACAAGTCGTCAATATTTTAACGAGATTGCACCGTTCTAGACCTTTGATGACTCAATTAAAAAAACTTGGCTATCCTGTGGAATCTCCATTAGAATTGCTCAATTCTTGGAGTAACCGGTTGCCAATTGCCCTACGTCAGAACCACTATATCCAATCAGTCGTAAAGAATTTACGTAAGACAGTGCCTGCCTTTCGGGAGGATTATGCGACGATCGTCCACGGAGATGTTCGTCATAGTAACTGGATTGAGACAGAGAGCGGCTTGATTTATCTAGTCGATTGGGACTCTGTTCGTTTGACAGACCGGATGTTGGATGTGGCGCATATCTTGAGTCACTATATCCCAGATTCTAATTGGCGCGATTGGTTAGGCTATTATGGCTACAAGTACAATCAAAAAGTATTTGATAAACTCTATTGGTTTGGTCAATACTCTTTCTTGTGCCAAATTGCTAAATACTATGAAAATAATGATTTAGAAAATGTCAATCGCGAGATCTATGCTCTGCGCAATTTCCGGTTGAAATATGGAAAGGAAATATGAGAGTTAGAAATCGCAAGGGAGCGACTGAATTATTAGAAGCGAATCCGCAATATGTGGTCCTAAATCCAGAAGATGCCAAGGGAAAGTGGCATGAAATTTTTGGGAATGACCATCCTATTCATATCGAAGTGGGCAGCGGGAAAGGGGCCTTTATTACTGGGATGGCCAAGGCCAATCCAGAGATCAACTACATCGGAATTGATATTCAAAAATCGGTCTTGAGTTATGCTTTAGATAAGGTCTTAGAAGCTGATGTTCCTAACATTAAATTGCTTTGGGTAGACGGAGATAGCTTGACCAACTATTTTGAAGATGGGGAAATTGATCAACTCTATCTGAATTTTTCAGATCCTTGGCCTAAGAAACGTCATGAGAAGCGTCGCTTGACTTACAAGACCTTCTTGGATACCTTCAAGCAAATTCTTCCAGAACATGGGGAGATTCACTTTAAAACAGATAATCGAGGTCTGTTTGAATACAGTTTGGTGAGCTTTTCACAGTATGGTATGACTTTGAAGGGAGTCTGGCTAGACCTTCATGCTAGTGATTTTGAGGGGAATGTCATGACGGAATATGAGAAAAAGTTCTCAAGTAAAGGACAGGTCATTTACCGTGTAGAAGCACAGTTTTAGCATATTCCTTGCAATCATTGGGGAATCGTGTTATAATACCTTAAATGAATAGAAAAGGAGAGGCGGGGAAATATCTTCGCCTCTTATCTATGAGGAGGTGGCAACCATCGCAACGATTGTTGACTTAGTAACAGAAGTGATTCAGCCTGCCATCAAAGAACCATTTGAATTGGTCGATGTTGAATATGGCAAAATGGGTGGTGACTACGTCTTAAGCATTTTCGTAGACAAACCAGAAGGGATCACACTGAATGATACAGCGGATTTGACAGAAATCATTAGCCCGCTATTGGATCAAATCAAACCAGATCCATTTCCAGAACAGTACTTTTTAGAAGTTACCAGTCCTGGCTTGGAGAGACCTTTGAAAACCAAGGAAGCACTCGAGGGAGCTGTTGGCAAGTATGTCAATATCAGCTTGTATAAGGCTGTTGAAAAGCAAAAGGTCTTTGAGGGGAACTTGGTAGGTTTTGAAGAGGATGTTTTGACCATTGAGTATATGGATAAAACACGAAAGAAAACTGTAGAAATTCCTTATAACCTTGTGTCCAAAGCAAGGTTGGCTGTAAAATTGTAACAGAATGAAAGAAAGGATGCCTTTATAGTAGAGGCAAGAAAAACATGAGTAAAGAAATGCTAGAAGCCTTCCGCATTTTGGAAGAAGACAAAGGGATCAAAAAAGAAGATATCATCGAAGCCGTCACAGAATCATTGCGTTCAGCTTATCGCCGTCGTTATGGACAATCAGAAAGTGCAGCGATTGAATTCAATGAAAAAACTGGAGATTTCCGTGTTTATACGGTTCGTGAAGTGGTGGATGAAGTCTTTGATAGCCGTTTAGAAATCAGCTTGAAGGATGCCTTGGCCATTAGCTCTGCTTATGAGTTGGGGGACAAGATCAAGTTTGAAGAAGCACCAGCTGAATTTGGTCGTGTAGCAGCTCAATCTGCTAAACAAACGATCATGGAAAAAATGCGTAAGCAAACGCGCACCATCACCTATAACACTTATAAAGAACATGAAAATGAAATCATGAGTGGAACGGTGGAGCGCTTTGACAATCGGTTTATCTATGTCAATCTTGGTTCGATCGAAGCTCAATTGTCTAAGCAAGACCAAATTCCAGGAGAAGTATTCCAATCTCATGATCGAATTGAAGTATTTGTCTACAAGGTAGAAGATAATCCACGTGGTGTCAATGTCTTTGTTAGCCGAAGCCACCCTGAAATGATCAAACGTTTGATGGAACAAGAAATTCCTGAAGTCTACGATGGAACTGTTGAGATTATGAGTGTAGCGCGTGAAGCTGGAGATCGTACAAAAGTTGCGGTTCGTAGCCATAATCCAAACGTAGATGCGATTGGGACTATCGTTGGTCGTGGTGGATCGAATATTAAAAAGATTACCAGCAAGTTCCACCCAGCTCGATACGATCAAAAATTAGACCGTATGGTTCCGACAGAAGAAAATATCGATGTCATCGAGTGGGTTCCAGATCCAGCTGAATTTATCTACAATGCGATCGCTCCTGCAGAAGTGGACCAAGTTATTTTTGATGATGAAGATAGCAAACATGCTCTCGTTGTGGTTCCAGACAACAAATTATCTCTTGCTATTGGTCGTCGTGGTCAAAACGTTCGTTTGGCGGCTCATTTGACTGGTTACCGCATCGATATCAAATCTGCAAGTGAGTTCGAAGAAATGGAAGCAGCTCAAGAAACTTTTGAAGACCAAGTAGAAAGTGGCGAAGAGCAAGTCGACTAAGTGAGGGAGGGAAAATGGTAAAAACAAGAAAAATCCCTTTAAGAAAATCTGTCGTTTCAAATGAAATTATTGATAAGCGCGATTTGCTCCGCATTGTCAAAAATAAAGAAGGACAAGTCTTTATCGATCCAACTGGCAAAGCCAATGGTCGAGGTGCTTACATCAAATTAGACAATGAAGAAGCGGCACTTGCTAAGAAAAAGAAAGTTTTTAATCGTAGCTTTAATATGGAAGTGGAAGAAGCTTTCTATGATGAATTGATCGCTTATGTAGATCATAAGGTGAAGAGAAGAGAGTTAGGCCTTGAATAAGCAAAAGATAAGTAATTTGTTGGGCTTGGCGCAAAGAGCAGGAAAACTCATTTCTGGAGAAGAACTCGTGATCAAAGCCATCCAGGAAGAAAAAGCAAAATTAGTTTTTCTGGCAAATGATGCAGCTAGTAACCTGACAAAAAAGGTGACAAATAAGGGTCGCTATTATGAGGTTCAAGTATCTACCGTGTTTTCAACACTAGAATTAAGCACTGCAATTGGACGTGCCCGTAAGGTCGTCGCTGTTGTAGATGCTGGATTTTCAAAGAAAATGAGGTCTCTTATGGAATAGAAGAGGAGGACAGCAATTGTCTAAGAAAAGATTATACGAAATTGCCAAAGAATTGGGCAAGGAAAGTAAGGAAGTCGTCACTCGTGCGAAAGAATTAGGTTTTGACGTCAAGAGTCATGCATCTAGTGTCGATACTGATGTTGCTGAAAAGTTGATCAAGAGCTTTGCAGCGAAAAAAGAAACAGTCGAAAAGAAAGTAGCAGAAGTGGCTGCCAAGACAACGGCTGTCGCAGAGAAAAAAGAAGCAGCGCCTGTCAAAAAAGAAGGAGCAACTGAGACAAAATCAGTAACGCCAGCTGCTAAACCAAAGAGTCGTAACTTTAAAGCGGAACGAGAAGCGCGTGCAAAAGAACAGGCTGAACGTAGGAAACAACAAGACAATCGTCCAAAACGTGATCGCAAAGACAATCAGCGTCATGGTGACAACCGAAATCAACGACCACAAGAGCGAAATGAACAGCGAAATCAAGGTTCTGAGCGTCGCAATAACCGACCAGATCAAAGACGTAGTGCACAACCCCAAGTGGCACCAAAAGTTGATTTCAAAGCGCGTGCAGCAGCACTGAAAGCTGAACAAAATGCTGAATACGCACGTGGAAGTGAAGATCGCTACAAACAACAAGCTGCAAAAGCAGAACAAGAACGTCAACAGCGCCGGAAACGGGTAGAAGCACCAGAAGTGAAAGCACCTGTACAGGAGCCAGCTGTTGAGAACCATACAAAACCAGCTGTTGCTGCTGCTCCAGCTCAAGTCGATACACGTCGGAAGAAACAAGCGCGACCAGATAAGAAACGCGATGATTTTGATCGTGAAGAAGATGGTCCAAGAAAACAACAAAGGAATCGAAATAGTCAAAATCAAGTGAGAAATCAGAGAAATAGTAACTGGAATAACAATAAGAAAAATAAAAAAGGAAAGAACAACCGTAATGATGCTCCAAAACCAGTAACAGAGCGTAAATTCCATGAATTACCAAGTGAATTTGAGTATACGGATGGAATGACGGTTGCAGAAATCGCAAAACGCATCAAGCGTGAACCGGCTGAAATCGTCAAGAAACTCTTTATGATGGGAGTCATGGCGACTCAAAACCAATCGCTGGATGGAGATACGATTGAACTCTTGATGGTGGATTATGGAATTGAAGCCAAGAAAAAGGTTGAAGTGGACAATGCCGATATCGAACGCTTCTTCGTTGAAGATGGTTATTTGAATCCAGATGAGTTGGTAGAGCGTCCACCAGTTGTCACCATCATGGGACACGTTGACCACGGTAAAACGACCCTTTTGGATACCCTTCGTAATTCACGTGTAGCAACAGGTGAAGCGGGAGGAATCACCCAGCACATCGGTGCCTACCAAATCGTGGAAAATGGTAAGAAGATTACCTTCTTGGATACACCTGGACACGCGGCCTTTACTTCTATGCGGGCGCGTGGTGCATCTGTTACGGATATTACCATCTTGGTCGTAGCGGCAGATGACGGGGTGATGCCTCAGACTATCGAAGCTATCAACCACTCAAAAGCGGCGAATGTCCCAATCATTGTGGCCATCAACAAGATCGATAAACCAGGAGCTAATCCAGAGCGTGTCATCGGTGAATTGGCAGAGCATGGAGTTATGTCAACTGCCTGGGGTGGGGATTCTGAATTTGTAGAAATCTCAGCTAAGTTCAACCAAAATATCGATGAACTCTTGGAAACGGTCCTTCTTGTGGCTGAAATCCAAGAACTCAAGGCAGATCCAACTGTTCGTGCCATCGGTACTGTTATCGAAGCGCGCTTGGATAAAGGAAAAGGTGCGGTCGCAACCCTCCTTGTTCAACAAGGTACCTTGAATGTTCAAGACCCAATCGTTGTCGGAAATACCTTTGGACGTGTCCGTGCCATGACCAATGACCTTGGACGTCGTGTGAAGGTGGCAGGACCATCTACTCCGGTTTCTATCACTGGTTTGAACGAAGCGCCAATGGCGGGTGACCACTTCGCGGTTTATGAAGATGAAAAATCAGCGCGTGCAGCTGGTGAAGAACGTGCCAAACGTGCTCTGATGAAACAACGTCAAGCAACCAACCGCGTCAGCCTTGAAAATCTCTTTGATACCTTGAAGGCTGGTGAAGTGAAATCTGTTAATGTCATTATCAAGGCCGACGTCCAAGGTTCGGTTGAAGCCCTTGCTGCTTCCCTTCAAAAGATTGAAGTGGAAGGTGTGAAAGTGACCATCGTTCACTCAGCAGTTGGTGCCATTAATGAATCAGATGTCACTCTTGCGGAAGCATCTAATGCCTTTATCGTTGGATTTAACGTCCGCCCTACGCCACAAGCTCGTCAACAAGCTGAAGCTGATGAGGTAGAAATCCGTCTTCACTCAATCATTTACAAGGTGATCGAGGAAATGGAAGATGCCATGAAGGGAATGTTGGATCCTGAGTTTGAAGAGAAAATTATCGGGGAAGCAGTTATCCGTGAAACCTTTAAGGTCTCTAAAGTGGGTACCATCGGTGGATTTATGGTCCTCAGTGGTAAGGTTACACGTGATTCCAAAGTACGTGTCATTCGTGACGGTGTCGTGATCTACGACGGAGCTCTTGCAAGCTTGAAACACTTCAAAGATGATGTCAAAGAGATCACAAATGGTCGTGAAGGTGGATTGATGATTGAAGGTTACAATGATATCAAGACTGATGATACCATCGAAGCCTACATCATGGAAGAAATTAAAAAATAAGCAAGCTGACTAGGAAAAAAGAGGGTTCTCCTCTGATTTCCTAGTTTTTAAACACAAAGCAGAAAGGAGTTCCTATGGCAAGTCATTTTCGGACAGATCGAGTAGGGATGGAAATCAAGCGTGAAGTCAATGAGATTTTACAAAAGAAAGTCCGTGACCCGCGTGTTCAAGGCGTTACTATTACGGATGTTCAAATGCTAGGTGATTTGTCTATGGCCAAAGTGTATTATTCAATTATGAGTGATTTGGCTTCAGACAATCAAAAGGCTCAGACAGGCCTTGAAAAAGCAACAGGAACCATCAAGCGTGAATTAGGTCGGAATTTGAAACTGTACAAGATTCCGGATCTTACTTTTGTCAAAGACGAGTCTATCGAATACGGAAATAAGATCGATGAGATGTTGCGCAATTTGAACAAAGACTAGAGAGGTTGGAAATTTTCCACGCCCAGATTGAAAGATAAAGTCTTCTTAGAAACTTTCCTTAGGTGAGTACGGACGTCAGCGAACTTCTTCGAAGTTCCATGACTAATTATTGAGCCTAAGGTCTCAATAATTCCGAGTACCTGAAACTATTAAGTTTCAGGTACTTTTCTCACGACGAAAAGTTTCAGTAGATGATTGAATTACTCTAACGAGTAACATTTCTTTTTATAGAATTTATTAGATTTATAAAAAAGAATAGTTTGTCTACAGTCTCGGGTTGGAAATTTCCAACTTTTTTTGACTCTTAAAATGAGGAAAATAAAACAGAAAGAAAAAAACGGTTTCAAAAAATAATAGAAATTTACAGAAATCTCTTGTGTGATTGGAAATTATCCTTTACAATAGGAGAGGAGTTTTATTTCTGATCTCAAATTTGGAGGAATGAACATGTCGATTAACTGGCAGGAAATTGTATTTAACTTTTTGGGAGGCCTGGGGCTCTTTCTCTATAGTATTAAAACCATGGGAGAAGGCTTGCAACAGGCTGCAGGAGATCGACTTCGATACTATATTGATAAATATACGAGTAATCCCTTTCTAGGGGTCCTAGTAGGGATTGGGATGACTGCCTTGATTCAGTCGAGTTCAGGGGTTACAGTGATTACGGTCGGTCTGGTGAGTGCAGGACTTCTAACCCTCCGTCAAGCTATTGGTATTGTTATGGGGGCCAATATTGGAACGACTATTACCTCCTTTATCATTGGTTTTAAATTAGGAGACTACGCTCTTCCCATGCTCTTTATCGGAGCGGTTTGTCTCTTCTTTACCAAAAATCGTTTGGTTAATAATGTTGGACGAATCGTTTTTGGTGTCGGTGGTATCTTCTTTGCCCTCAACTTGATGAGTGGGGCTATGGAACCTCTTAAAGATTTGCAAGTCTTTCGTGACTATATGGTGCAGTTAAGTAAAAGTCCTATCTTGGGTGTCTTTGTTGGATCAGGCTTAACACTTTTGATTCAGGCCTCTTCTGCAACCATTGGTATCTTGCAAAATCTCTATGCTAGTCATTTGATTGACCTGAAAGGAGCCCTCCCAGTTCTCTTTGGTGATAATATCGGAACGACCATTACAGCTATCATTGCTTCCTTGGGAGCTAATATTGCGGCCAAACGTGTGGCAGGTGCCCATGTAGCCTTTAATGTTATCGGAACCATTATCTGTCTTGTCTTCCTTGTTCCGTTTACCTCTTTGATTCAATGGTTTGAAACGACTCTTCATTTATCCCCAGAAATGACCATAGCCTTTGCTCACGGAACCTTTAATATAACCAATACCATCATCCAGTTCCCATTCATTGGAGCTTTGGCATACTTTGTGACCAAGCTGATTCCTGGTGAGGATGAGGTTGTCAAATATGAACCGCTCTACTTGGATGAAAACTTGATCACCCAAGCGCCTTCGATTGCTCTTGGAAATGCGAAAAAAGAGTTGCTTCATTTAGGTGGATATGCAGATAAAGCCTTTAGCCTCTCTTATGATTATATTGTTCATCAAAATGAGAAAACAGCTGAAAAGGGTCATAAGACAGAAGAAGCCATCAATACCATCGATGATGATTTGACTCGCTACCTGATTCGTTTGTCAAGTGAAGCCTTGAGTCCGAGAGAAAGTGAAGTTCTCACCAATATCTTGGATTCTTCACGGGATTTGGAGCGGATTGGAGATCACGCGGAAGCCTTGATCAATCTGACCGATTATTTAATTCGTAAGAAAGTGGTCTTTTCAGAAGCGGCCTTGGCTGAATTGGAAGATATTTACAACCAAACCCATCAATTTGTAGAGGATGCTTTGAAAGCTATCGAGCACAATGATGTGAGTCTTGCAAACCAATTGGTAGCACGTCACGAGGCAATTGAAAAATTGGAGAAAAGACTTCGGAAAACTCATATTCGTCGTTTGAACCAAGGTGAATGTACGCCACAAGCCGGAGTGAACTTTATTGATATCATTTCTCACTATACACGTGTTGCAGACCATGCCATGAATCTAGCTGAAAAAGTACAAATCGAGCAAATTTAAGGAACGTCAAACAGAGTAAGTAGGAAGCTTACTCTGTTTTTTGTTGGATTCTATTCAAAAATAGGTCTAGACCATTTACAAATGGAAGTGAAAGCGTTATAATATGTATGAATATAAATGGAACACAGTTCCTACAATGGAAAGGACGATTTTATGTCTACATATATTAAAGCAGATCAATTTTATTATCCACATGGGGTTCGCCGCGGAGGCTATTTGGAGCTTGTTGATGGCAAGTTTGGAAAACATGTGGAAAGCTTACCAGAAGGTGCGGATGTGCTGGATTATTCTGGTTACAGCATTGCGCCTGGCCTCGTAGATACCCATATTCACGGATTTGGTGGGGTAGATGTGATGGATAATAATATCGAAGGCACTCTCCATACCATGAGTGAAGGGCTCTTGAGTACAGGGGTTACGAGCTTTTTGCCTACGACCCTTACTTCCTCTTACGAACAACTTTTGGCAGTAACGGAAAATATCGGTGCACGATACAAGGAAGCAACAGGAGCTAAGATTCGCGGGATTTATTTTGAAGGACCTTATTTTACAGAAAAATACAAGGGAGCTCAAAACCCATCTTATATGAAGGATCCAAGTATGGAAGAATTCCGGGCTTGGCAAAAAGCTGCCAATGGTCTGTTGAATAAGATTGCCCTTGCTCCCGAGCGTGAAGGGGTGGAAGAATTTGTTCGGACTATTACAGGAGAAGGAGTGACTGTCGCTCTGGGACACTCCAATGCTACTTTTGAAGAAGCTAAAAAAGCGGTTGATGCAGGTGCGAGTGTCTGGGTACATGCCTACAATGGTATGCGTGGTTTGACGCACCGTGAACTCGGTATGGTTGGTGCCATGTATGAGTTGCCTCATACTACAGCAGAGTTGATCTGTGATGGCCATCACGTTGATCCGCTAGCTTGTGATATCCTGATGAAACAAAAAGGAAAAGAAAATGTTGCCTTGATTACGGACTGTATGACAGCTGGGGGCTTAGAAGACGGGGACTACATGCTTGGGGAATTCCCAGTTGTGGTCGCTGAAGGGACGGCTCGCTTGAAATCAACTGGTAATCTAGCTGGCTCAATCTTGAAATTGAAAGATGGATTAAAAAATGTTGTAGAGTGGGGGATTGCTAACCCTCACGAAGCAGTGATGATGGCCAGCCTCAATCCGGCAAAATCAGTCCATATTGATGATGTTTGTGGTCAAATTCGAGAAGGGTATGATGCGGACTTCATCGTGCTTGATCAAAATTTGGATCTGGTTGCGACCTATCTCGATGGGGTCAAACGTTACCAAGCTACCAATTAGATTCAAGAAACGAAGATAGAATACCTCCTCTCTAGGTCATACCTAGAGAGGTTTTTGTTTACCAATGGTAGTGCAATTTTGTGAATGCTGTCTTTTCATGCTATAATGGGAATTGAAATGTGAGGTAGCTTATGAAGGCAATTGATATACGTTTTTTATTGATGGGAATTTTTTTCTTGCTTTATGGGATTGTAAGAAAAAATATCTTTATTGTGATTGTTGGTGGGGCATTTTTACTCTATAGTTTTTATAGCAAGAAGATGGAGCCAACCAAGAAAAATATTTTTAAGCCAGAGCTCAAGCTTCGAGGGCCTAAGAAACCGAAATCGAAGAAAGGAAAGAAAAAATGAATCATTATCGTTTGAATAATGGGGTGGAGATTCCAGTATTGGGATTTGGGACGTGGAAAGCAGCGGATGGAGAAGAAGCCTATCAAGCTGTCTTAGCTGCTTTAAAAGCAGGTTATCGCCATATCGATACAGCAGCGATCTATCAAAATGAAGAGAGTGTGGGTCGGGCCATTAAAGACAGTGGTCTTGCGCGCGAAGACCTGTTTATTACCACCAAACTTTGGAATACTCATCACACCTATGAAGACGCTCAAGCTGCTTTGGAAGAGTCTCTTGAGAAACTAGGCTTGGACTATGTGGATCTTTACTTGATTCATTGGCCAAATCCAAAACCCCTTCGAGAAAATGATGCTTGGAAACAACGAAATGCTGAGGTTTGGCGGGCAATGGAAGATATGCTAGCTGCTGGCAAGGTTCGAGCTATTGGTATTAGCAATTTTCTGCCTCATCATTTGGAAGCCCTCCTTGAAACAGCTCGGGTCATTCCGGCTGTGAACCAAATTCGTCTAGCACCTGGGGTGTACCAAAGTGAAGCCATTGCAGCAAGTCGTAAGCATGGCATTTTACTAGAGGCTTGGGGACCTTTTGGCCAAGGAGAATTGTTCCAAAATGAACAAGTAAAAGAAATGGCTACTAAATATGGAAAGACCGTCGCCCAACTAGCCCTGGCTTGGAGTTTACAAGAAGGTTTCCTTCCATTGCCCAAATCGGTTACGCCTGAGCGGATTGCGAGTAATTTAAATTGCTTTGATTTTGAATTAACGGCAGATGATGTGGAACTCCTTCGCCATCTTCCGGTTGAAGCAGGTGCACCAGATCCAGACAACAAAGATTTTTAAAAGAGAATTTCTATTCATTAATGAAAACCGAGGACAGTTTCGTTCTCGGTTTTTAAAATCCTTTCAATGATTAAATAATTTTAAAACTCCAACAAAAAACAGATGTTCTATAATACTTTCCCATGCAACTTCAAAATTTTCCGAACGAAAATTAGTTAATAGTTAGTAACATTCGTGAATGTTACATTTGTGTTACAATTTGTTTTTTGAATGAATTTTCAGATAATTTTGCGTTATAATAGTTACTATTAAAATAAAAGGGGAGTTTCTATGAATAGACAAGAACGTTTTTCATTAAGAAAATACAAATTTGGTGTAGCCTCAGTTTTATTAGGGGCTGTTTTGGTATTTGGATCTGCACAAGCGAGTGCTGAAGAACAAGCGGCCAGCCAAACGAGTGCTGGAACACAGCTTGTAGCCACTACTCAACAGGCACCTGCTGAAGAAGAGCATTCACAAGCAACAGAAGCAAGTACAGCAGTTGCTAGTGAGAAAGTAGAAGTTGCAAAAGAAGCAACAGTTGCTGCAAAGACAACGAATGCAACAGAAGCAGCTCTTGTTGAAAAAACAGAAGCTCCGAAAGAGGCAGCTACTGTTCCAGAAACAAAACCGGAAGTAGCGGAAAAACCTGTAGAAAAAGCAACAGCAGTGGCTACTGCGACAAGTTCAGAAACAACGAATCGCCATGAGGCAGCTGAAAAACCTCAAAGCATCGAAAGTGACGAAATTATTACTGTTCCCCAAACCTGGAAGCAAGGTTATAAAGGGGAAGGGATGGTTGTCGCCGTCATCGACTCTGGTTTGGATGTGAACCACGAGGTTCTTCGGATTACCGATCCTTCAAAAGCTAAGTTTAAAAACCAAGGAGAAATCGAAGCTGCTAAGAAAGCAGCAGGAATTGATTATGGTAAATGGTACAACGACAAGGTTGTCTATGCCTATGACTACTTTGATGGGACCGACAATATCAAAGAGGCCGAAAGAGATTCTCATGGGATGCACGTTACAGGGATTGCAACAGGGAATCCTGATAAAGCAGCAGGAAACGGAGAAAAGATCTATGGTGTAGCACCAGAAGCGCAAGTTATGTTTATGCGTGTCTTCTCAGATCGCCAAAAAACAACGGGATCTGCTCTTTATGTAAAAGCAATTGATGATGCTGTAGCTCTTGGTGCAGATACTATCAACATGAGTCTTGGTTCTACGACTGGTTCTACGGTCAATGCGGATTCAGATATTGTGGATGCCATTAAACGGGCGCGCGCTAAAGGCGTATCTGTCTTAATTTCTGCAGGAAATAGCAATAGCTTTGGAAATGGTTACTCAAGACCTTCTGCTGAAAATCCAGATTATGGTTTGGTCGGAAATCCTTCAACAGTAGAGGACTCCATCTCTGTTGCTTCTATCAATAATAATGTTATTACGACAGAAGTGTTTGAAGTCAAAGGCCTTGAAGGCAATGCGGAAGCGGATAACGGTAAGTTTGATTACAGTAAATCTGCTGCAGACGCTGATTTTGAAAAAGGCAAAGAGTACGAATATGTGTCAGTTGGTCTTGGAAAAGAAGATGATTTCAAAGATCTGGATCTTACCGGTAAATTAGCCTTAATCCAACGCGGGGAAATTCCATTCTCAGAAAAGATTGCGAATGCCTTCCATCATGGTGCAGCAGGAGCTTTGGTCTACAATAATGTGGAAGGATCGAACCTTGGAATGGCAATTGAAGGAGATGCGAAAAAGATCCCATCTGTCTTTATTTCAAAACGTTATGGGGAAGCTCTTAAGGCAGGTTCCTACAAAATTGTCTTTAACAATACTATGGCCAACCGTCCATCTCCAGAAGCAGACCAATTGTCTGATTTCTCAAGCTGGGGAGTGACAACCGATGGTCAGTTGAAACCAGATGTCACAGCACCTGGTGGGAATATCTTCTCTTCTTTAAATGACAATACCTACGGGGATATGAGTGGTACTAGTATGGCTTCACCTCACGTGGCAGGTGTCGCCGCCTTGGTCAAAGAATACCTTGTGAAGCATCACCCAGAATTAACTCCAGAACAAGTTTCTGCAACTGTCAAAGCCTTGATTATGTCTACGGCTAAACCACATGTTAACAAAGAAACCGGTGTCTATACGTCTCCACGCCAACAAGGAGCAGGGGTTGTCGACACAGCCGCAGCCGTTTCAACAGACTTGTATGTGACTGGTGAAAACAACTATCCAAGCGTCACTCTTGGAAATGTTGGAGATAGCTTTACCTTTGATGTCACAGTCCACAATATTTCAGATACCGATCGTACCTTGAAAATGTTGGTGAATACTGACACAGATGAAGTGAAGGATGGTAAATTTACCCTTCGTCCACGTAAATTAACAGAAACTGCTTGGCCTGAAGTAACCGTGAAAGCACATAGTTCTGAAACAGTTACAGTGAAAGTCGACACAAGCAAATTCACAGAAGAATTAAGCAAAGAAATGCCAAATGGTTATTTCCTTGAAGGATTTGTTCGTTTTGTCGATCCAGCAGATGATGGAGATGTAGTTAGCTTACCATTTATGGGATTCAAGGGAGAATTCCAAAACCTTCCAGCTGTTGAAAAACCAATCTATGATTTGGTTCGTGAAGGAAAAGATGGCTTCTACTATCATGTTCCAAAAAATTTGAATATCTCATCTAGTGCTAATGTTTCTGCGCTCGTCACCCTTCAAAATGACCTTCTCCTTACACAAGGGAAACGTGATGGTCGTCGGATTACAGTTCTTGGTATTGAAGAAAATGCAGAAGGAACTCACTCTCTTCAACTAGATGAGAATGGAAATGTTCGCATTGCCATTTCACCAAATGAAGATGGGAATAAAGACCTTGTTGAATACAAGACAGTCGCTCTTCGAAACATTGAAAACCTACATGCAACTGTCTATGCAGCAAGTGATACGGAACATAAAAATCCACTGTGGGAAGGAACTCCATCTGATCATCGTAAGAACTTCTTTGATGGCAATGAAAAGAACCCACGCAGCTACACACTAGATAACACTGCTTGGAATGGTACCGATGCAAATGGGAAAGCAGTAGCAGATGGTGTATATGATTATGTCATTCGTTACACCCCAATGGTTCCTGGAGCTGAGGAGCAATCAACAACCTTCAAGGTTCAAGTCGATACTCAAAAACCAGTGATCACATCAGGATATATCCGTTTCAAAGATGGGGCTCAACAGTTTGTAGCACGTAAAGCCAAAGATGTTGGCGATGGCGGTATCTTAACTGAAAAACTCGTCTATGTGACTCCATTTGATGATCAGGGGACAATGGTCCAAACCAGTGAAGATAAGAATGGTACACGTGCGCTTGAAAATTATCATGTGATCAAGGCCAATGCAGATGGTAGCTTCGATCTTCCTGAAAACATCGATAAGAAGAATATCTACTACTATGTAGAAGACTTTGCGGGGAACGTAGACTATGTTTCACTAGCTGATTTAGTTCGGGATCAAAATAGTGGTCGTATTCAAATTGCAGTGCGTGATGCTAAGACAAACAAAGATATAGATACCATGTATGTGTATCGTATCAAGGACAGCAATGGTCAATATGTAACGGTTGATAAAACAAAAGATATTAACTTCTTGAACTTTGGTCATTATACTGCAGAAATCTTTACGTATGATCGTACAGAAGTGAAATTTGTCAGCAGCTTGACCCAAGAATTTGATTTGACAGAGGATAATAGTTTCCAAACGATTGCTTTTCTTGCCAATACTTTAGAATATGCACCAGTTAGCATCAGCTTTGATCAACCGGTTTCAAAAGCAGCTACGATCGTATTAAAAGGGGCAGATGGTGAAAACTTTGTCTTGCCTGCTGAAAAATATGGTAAAAATGGCTTTGGTAAATCTGTAGCAACTGGTCAATATACCTTGGTTGCAACTCTTCCTACAGGCTATGAACTAGCTGAGGAAGCACCAGTGATCTCAGTTGTCGCAGGGCGCAACAACAATTATCGTATTGGAGTGATCTCAAAAGTGGATCTCTTGGCTGCTGTGAACAACCAAGCAGATGTTACAAAGACAGCGCAATACTTCAATGCCAGTACGGATAAGAAGGAAGCCTATGATCAAGCCTTGCAAGCTGCCCAAGCAGCCTTGACCAACAAGGTTAGTCAAGAGCAAGTCAACCAAGCTCTAGCTAGTCTTGAAGCTGCCAGCCAAGCTTTGGATGGGAAAGATTCAAACGTTGCGGCCTTGAAAGAAGCGATGCAGGCTTACGATGCTACGACTAAAACTGGTCGTTATGCCAATGCCAAAGAAAAAGTACGTCGAGACTACGATCGTGCTTTCCAAACAGTAGCTTTGCTTGCAGTTGATCCAACTGTGAAACAAGAACAAATCAATCAAGCACTTGCTGAGCTTAGCCGTGCAGAAGGAAAATTAAACGGGAAAGCAACTGATTTTTCAAGTCTTGAAAAATACATCAAGGAAGAATTGAAGTTCCAAGAAAAGAATGCGAAATTCATCTATGCTGGAAATGAAGAAAAAGAAGCTTACCTAGTAGCCTTCAAGGATGCACAAACTATCCTTTCAAATCCAGGAGCAAGCCAACAAGATGTGAAAGATGCTTTGACAGCCTTGAAGAATGCCAAGAAAAAACTTCATGGTAAAAAACCAAAAGCTGCAAGACGTCCATAAGAAAAACAACATTGTTTGTTAGCCTAAAATCCGTATGAAACGATTGTTTCATGCGGATTTTAATTTACAAGTCACTAAAAATCTGCTATAATACTAGTCAAGAAAGAAGGGCTTACGGCGTTTTTCTAGCGAGCTTGGGATAGTGAGAGCCAAGTAGAGCAAAGTAAGCAAGTGGCGCTTTCTCTCAGTAAAAATCTGAGTAAAGTAAAATAAAATGAAGTAATAAATTAGGGTGGAACCGCGTTTCTGACGCCCCTAGGTCAAAGGACTTAGGAGCAGAGACACGGTTCTTTTTGTATCCTAAGTCACAAGAAACTTTATGAATAAGGAGTATTCAATGTCAAAAAAACTAACCTTTCACTGCGTTAGTGGCAGAGATCTCCTTACAGTCGGACTGCCACACGCTCAGCACTAGGGTGCCTGAGCTAGACGCAGTACTAACTCGTCTTGCCTCGTATGATCAACGAGACAGACTCGTGTCGCAAGAATTTATAAAAAGGAGAAGAAAATGTCAAAAAAACTAACCTTCCAAGAAATTATTTTGACTTTGCAACAATACTGGAATGACCAGGGTTGTATGCTCATGCAGGCTTATGATAATGAAAAAGGTGCGGGAACCATGAGTCCTTACACCTTCCTTCGTGCCATTGGTCCTGAGCCATGGAATGCGGCTTATGTAGAGCCATCACGTCGTCCAGCGGACGGTCGTTACGGAGAAAACCCAAACCGTCTTTACCAACACCACCAATTCCAAGTGGTCATGAAACCATCACCATCAAACATCCAAGAGCTCTACCTTGAATCATTGGAAAAATTGGGGATCAATCCTTTGGAACACGATATCCGTTTCGTTGAAGATAACTGGGAAAACCCATCAACTGGTTCAGCTGGTCTAGGTTGGGAAGTTTGGCTTGACGGTATGGAAATCACTCAGTTCACCTACTTCCAACAAGTTGGTGGATTGGCAACTGGTCCGGTAACTTCTGAGGTCACTTACGGATTGGAACGTTTGGCTTCTTACATCCAAGAAGTCGATTCTGTTTACGATATTGAGTGGGCTCCAGGCGTTAAATACGGAGAAATCTTCCTTCAACCAGAATATGAACACTCAAAATACAGCTTTGAAGTTTCTGACCAAGATATGCTTCTTGAAAACTTCGAAAAATTTGAAAAAGAAGCAGGACGTGCTTTGGAATTGGGCCTTGTTCACCCAGCCTATGACTACGTTTTGAAATGTTCACATACCTTCAATTTGCTTGATGCTCGTGGCGCTGTATCCGTTACAGAACGTGCCGGTTACATTGCCCGCATCCGTAACTTGGCCCGTGTCGTAGCCAAAACCTTCGTCGCAGAACGCAAGAAACTCGGTTACCCACTTCTCGACGAAGCCACACGCACCAAACTCCTAGCAGAAGAGGAAGAATAAAGAGAGTTACAAGAATGGAAAGTGGGCAAACAAAGTGAGCCCACATGGCTACCCAGAGGCAAGTCGAAGACTTGCTAAAGGGATAGGCACCGCCGTACTGGTATATGGGGATTTTTGAAACGTTAGGTTCAAAAATCAGTTGGCTAAATCCACTTTGATGAGACTGTTGGAAATCGATGTCAAGGAGACAGAAGATTTCCCTACAGCCTCACAAAGTTAGTTAGCGACGTCCCCGGTACCTAAGGTGCCTATCAAAAGAAGAATTTTGTAAAGGAAAAAACATGACAAAAAACTTATTAGTAGAACTTGGACTTGAAGAGTTGCCAGCCTACGTTGTCACACCAAGTGAAAAACAACTCGGTGAGAAAATGGCAGCCTTCTTGGATGACAACCGACTTTCATACGAAAGCATTCAAACCTTCTCAACACCACGACGTTTGGCTGTCCGTGTGATTGGTTTAGCAGATCAACAATCTGATTTGACCGAAGATTTTAAAGGACCTTCTAAGAAAATCGCCTTGGATGCAGATGGAAACTTCTCAAAAGCGGCTCAAGGATTCGTCCGTGGAAAAGGCTTGACGGTTGACGATATCGAATTTCGTGAAGTCAAAGGTGAAGAGTACGTTTATGTTACGAAGCACGAAGCTGGAAAACCTGCCAAAGAAGTCTTGGCTGGCGTTCCAGAGGTGCTTGCTTCATTGACCTTCCCTGTTAGCATGCACTGGGCTAACAACACCTTTGAATACATTCGCCCAGTTCACACCTTGATCGTTCTTTTGGGCGACGAAGCACTCGACCTTGATTTCTTGGATATTAAGTCGGGTCGTGTGAGTCGTGGGCACCGTTTCCTTGGACATGAAGTAGAAATTACTAATGCGGATTCTTATGAAGAAGACCTTCGTACCGTTTACGTGATTGCGGATAGCAAAGAACGTGAAAACATGATTCGTGAGCAAATCAAGGCCATCGAAGCAGAACAAGGTGTTCAAGTCCAAATCGAAGAAGGACTTTTGAATGAAGTCTTGAACTTGGTCGAATACCCAACTGCCTTTATGGGAAGTTTTGACACTAAATATTTGGACGTTCCAGAAGAAGTCTTGGTGACCTCAATGGAAACACACCAACGGTACTTTGTTGTACGCGACCTTGATGGTAAGCTGAAACCAAACTTCATCTCCGTCCGTAATGGGAACGCTGAGCACTTGGAAAATGTTATCCGAGGAAATGAAAAAGTCTTGGTGGCACGTCTCGAAGATGGTGAATTCTTCTGGCGTGAAGACCAAAAACTTAAGATTGAAGACCTCGTTGCTAAATTGGCGAACGTGACCTTCCATGAAAAAATTGGTTCTCTTTCAGAACACATGGCGCGTGCGGGTGTTATTGCAGCGTCACTAGCTGAGCAAGCTGGTTTGACTGCAGAAGAAACGGCAGCCGTCGCTCGTGCAGCTGAAATCTACAAATTTGACCTCTTGACGGGTATGGTCGGAGAGTTCGATGAATTGCAAGGAATCATGGGTGAAAAATACGCCCTCCTTGCTGGTGAAGATGCTGCGGTTGCGACAGCTATCCGTGAGCACTACCTTCCTGATTCAGCAGACGGAGCCCTTCCAGAGACTAAGGTTGGTGCTATCCTTGCGCTTGCAGATAAATTGGATACCCTCCTTTCCTTCTTCTCAGTTGGCTTGATTCCATCAGGTTCAAATGACCCTTATGCGCTTCGTCGTGCAACACAAGGGATTGTTCGTATCTTGGATGCCTTTGGTTGGCATATCCCTATGGATGAGTTGATTGACAGCCTTTACGGACTTTCATTTGATAGCCTTTCTTATGACAATCAAGCAGAAGTGCTCAACTTCATCAAGGCGCGTGTGGACAAGATGATGGGACGCACAGCAAAAGACATCAAAGAAGCCGTTCTTGCTGGTTCAAACTTTGTCGTGGCTGATATGCTGGAAGCAGCTGAAGCTCTCTCAGAAGCTGCGAAGACCGATGGTTATAAGGCGGCTGTTGAGTCCCTCTCTCGTGCCTTTAACTTGGCAGAAAAAGCAGATGCTTCAGTAGCAGTCGATGCCAGTCTCTTTGAAAACGATCAAGAAAAAGCCCTTGCTAAAGCAATTGAAGATCTTGAATTGACTGGTTCAGCTAGCGACAAATTGGCTCAACTCTTTGCTCTTAGCCCAGTCATTGATGCTTTCTTTGACAATACCATGGTAATGGCAGAAGATGAGGCGGTTAAAAACAACCGTTTGGCCCTTCTTGCAGGCCTTGTAGCGAAAGCTAATAATGTTGCAGCCTTCAACCAATTGAACACAAAATAAGTACCTGATGACAGGTAGAAAGTAGGTTTTATTATGACACCTGAAAAAATTGCTCGGATCAATGAGCTTGCTAAAAAGAAAAAAACAGAAGGTTTGACTCCAGAAGAAGAAGTGGAGCAAGCAAAACTTCGTGAAGAATACATTGAGGGCTATCGTCGTTCGGTTCGTCACCACATTGAAGGGATCAAAATTGTGGATGAAGAAGGAAATGATGTAACCCCTGAGAAACTACGCCAAGTGCAACGTGAAAAAGGTTTGCATGGCCGTAGCCTCGATGACCCTAATTCATAAGCAAAAGAGTGCTGGAAGAGACTCCAGCACTCTTTTGTATATTTAAAATTCAGAATATTCTGGACTAGATTGACCAATTTTTAAAAACATGGTATAGTAGATTGTGTGAAAATTTGAAGTATACTTTTCTGAAAATGTACAGAAAAAGAATTGGAGTAATCATATGTCAAAAAAACATCATCCTGGTGAAGAAACCGAAAATGGGATGGTTCGTGGTCTGCAAAATCGGCATGTTCAGCTGATCGCTATTGCAGGAACCATCGGGACAGGACTCTTTCTTGGAGCCGGTCGTTCCCTTTCTTTGACAGGACCCTCTATTATTTTAGTCTATATGCTGACTGGCGCCTTCATGTACTTGATGATGCGGGCAATCGGAGAAATGCTCTATATGGACCCTGATCAACACACCTTTATCAACTTTATCACCAAGTATCTAGGAAAAGGTTGGGGTTATTTTTCAGGATGGTCCTATTGGGTCTCCTTGGTATTTTTGGGAATGGCAGAGATCACCGCTGTTTCCAACTATGTCCAGCTTTGGTTTCCAAATTGGCCAGCCTGGCAGATTCAAATTATCTTTTTAGCGCTTTTAAGTTGTGTAAACTTGATCGCTGTGAAGGTGTTTGGAGAGGTTGAATTCTGGTTTGGAATGATCAAGATTGTCACTATTTTAGCCTTGATCGTAACAGGGATCTTTATGGTGACGACTAACTTTGAAACACCAGCTGGACACGCTAGCTTAACCAATATTACTAGTGGTTTTCAAATGTTTCCAAATGGTTGGGTCAAGTTCGTCATGGCCTTCCAAATGGTCTTCTTTGCTTACCAAGCGATCGAGTTTGTTGGGATTACTACTTCAGAAACAGCTAATCCCCGCCAAGTATTGCCAAAAGCCATTAAAGAAATTCCAATCCGAATTGTAATCTTTTATGTAGGAGCTTTGTTGGCGATTATGGCTATTTTCCCTTGGCAACAGCTTCCCGTCAATAAGTCACCGTTTGTAACTGTCTTTCAGATGGTAGGAATCAAGTGGGCAGCAGGATTGATTAATTTTGTTGTACTGACAGCTGCTGCATCTTCCTTGAATTCCACCCTCTATTCAACAGGGCGTCACTTGTATCAGATTGCAAAAGAAACTCCAAACAGTAAAGTGATGAATCGTTTGAAGCTGAATAGCTTATCTCGTATGGGGATTCCAAGTCGCGCGATTATTTTCTCTGCGATTGTGGTTGCTGTTTCAGCCTTTATCAATGTGTTGCCAGGTGTCTCAGATGCCTTTGCCTTGATTACAGCATCTTCTTCTGGTGTCTACATTGCTATTTACATTTTGACTATGCTTGCCCATCTTAAGTACCGTAAATCGAAAGAATTTATGCCAGATGGTTTTGTCATGCCAGCCTATAAAGTGTTGAATCCATTGACCATTGTTTTCTTCCTCTTTGTATTCGTTTGTCTCTTCTTGCAAGAATCAACATACATTGGAGCGATTGGAGCAACCATCTGGATCATTCTTTTTGGGATTTACAGCAATTGGAAACATAATCAATAAACCGCAAGAGAGTGGGACAGAAATCGGTAATTCGTTAGAATTCGATTTCGTTGTCCCACCTCCGCACAGTTGAGTAGGGCTGTAAAAGCTGATGAAATCAGCGTAGTAGAGCCCACTCAACCACTGCGTCTTGCTCGACAATCCAAAAATAATTGAGAGGCTAGGACTTTTGTCCCAGCCTCTTTATTATTTCAGAGCTAGTTTGCTTTCTTTTAAGGAATTACTTGGAGGGAATAAAAGAAAAACAGAGGTGGAAGAAATTATTTTTCTTCCATCTCTGTTTTTTGTCCTTGAATGGCTTTTTTGAGCCACCAAAGTGAGCCGACTAGGATCAGGGCAGCAAGCCAAAAAATCCAAGCCTCAATAGTGGTTAGAAAAAAGTAGAGAGCAATAGCATCGACCAATAAAAGTGGGATGAGAATCTGTTTTCTTATTTTCATAAGAATATTGTATCATAAATCCTATAGGAAACAAGTGAAATCAAGCCTTTCTAGGTATTTTGTAGGATCCGAAAAGGTCAGATAGGATTAGTTAGTGAATTTTCTTTCAGGAGTGCATCTTGGTTCCATTTGTGGTAAAATAGTAAAGATATGAGTAAAGAATTTCATCATGTAACGGTTTTGCTTCATGAAACGATCGATATGCTGGATGTTAAGCCAGATGGGATCTATGTAGACGCCACATTGGGTGGGGCAGGCCACAGCGAATATTTGTTAACAAAATTAAATGAATCAGGCCATCTTTATGCCTTTGACCAAGATCAGCATGCGATTGAGAATGCTAAGATTCGTTTAGCTCCATTCATCGAGAAAGGCATGGTGACCTTCATTAAGGATAACTTTCGTCATTTAAAGGAACGTCTTAACGAATTGGGTGTGACTGAAATTGATGGAATCTGTTATGACTTAGGTGTGTCTAGTCCTCAGTTAGATGAACGGGAACGTGGATTTTCTTACAAGAAAGATGCGCCGTTGGACATGCGGATGAATCAAGAAGCTTCCTTAACAGCCTATGAGGTGGTTAATAGCTACGATTACCATGATCTAGTTCGCATTTTTTTCAAATATGGAGAGGATAAATTTTCCAAGCAAATTGCGCGGAAAATTGAGCAAGCACGAGCAATTAAACCGATTGAAACGACGACTGAATTAGCAGAGATTATTAAATCTGCTAAACCAGCTAAGGAGCTCAAGAAAAAGGGTCATCCTGCTAAACAGATCTTCCAAGCCATTCGTATCGAAGTCAATGACGAACTGGGAGCGGCGGATGAATCGATTCAGCAAGCCATGGATTTGTTGGCCCTCGATGGTCGTATTTCTGTGATTACCTTTCATTCGTTAGAGGATCGATTGACCAAACAATTGTTTAAAGAAGCTTCGACGGTTGAGGTTCCAAAGGGGCTTCCCTTTATTCCAGATGATTTGAAACCAAAGATGGAGTTGGTCAACCGGAGACCTATTTTGCCAAGTGAAGAAGAGCTTGAGGAAAATAATCGATCTCATTCAGCAAAATTACGGGTTGCTCGAAAAATACACAAGTAAGAGGAATTGATATGGCAGCAAGAGATGAGAGAACAAGAACACAGGTATTGCAAGACCACTTTCGCCGTTTCTCTAGAGTAGAAAAGGCTTTTTATGGGTCGATTGTCTTAACAGCTGTGATTTTAGCCATTAGTATCGTCTTTATGCAGACACGGATTTTACAAGTTCAGAGTGAATTGACTGATTTGAATACGGAACTAGAAGCCAAAAAGACGGAATTAGCAGATGTTCGTCAAGAGGTCAATGAATTAACACGTTATGACCGCTTATCACAGTTGGCTAGCTCCCAAGGAATGAAGCTGCAAAAAGAAAATCGAAAAACAGTGAGTGCAAGTAGTGATGAATAAATTCAAAAAATTTTTGATCGGGTATTCGATAAAGAAACGTCGCTTGCCGGATCAGAATCGAAAACAAGTTGGGAAAAATCTCAGTGTACTGGCGATTTTCCTCTTTTTTCTCTTTCTGATTAATTTTGCAATGATCATTGGGACTGACAAAAAATTTGGTGTGACCTTATCGGATCAAGCCAAAAAAGTCCATGAGCAGACGGTCATTGTTCCTGCAAAACGTGGAACGATCTATGATCGAAATGGAGCAGTAATTGCTGAAGATGCGACGACCTATAATGTTTATGCCATTATTGATAAAAAGTACAAATCAGCAACCGGGAAAATCCTCTATGTAGAAGAGAGCCAATTTAAAAAAGTAGCAGAAATCTTTAAGCAGTACTTAGGGATGGATGAGGATTACGTCATTCAACAGTTGTCGCAAAAGAAATTGAAACAGGTTTCTTTTGGCTCGAACGGAAACGGCATAACTTATAGCAATATGACGGCCATCCGTGAGGCCATGGAAGCGGCGAAGATTGAAGGGGTTGCCTTTACAACTAGTCCAAATCGGAGCTATAAAAATGGGGTTTTTGCCTCTCAATTTATAGGTCAGGCCTCTCTTCAAGAAGATAAAGAGGGGAATAAAACCCTGAAGGGGCAATCAGGGATGGAGAAATCCCTCGATCGTATTCTCGCTGGTCAAAATGGGGTTATCACCTATGACAAAGACCGAAACGGGAATATCGTTCCTGGTTCAGATAAGGTTTCTGTCAAAACAGAAGATGGAAAAGATGTCTATACGACCATTTCAGCAGAATTACAAACCTACCTTGAGACGCGAATGGATGTTTTCCAAGAAAAAGTAAAAGGAAAGTATGTTAGTGCGACTCTTGTGAGTGCAAAAACAGGAGAAATTCTTGCGACAACGCAACGTCCTTCCTATAATGCGGATACCAAACAAGGGCTGGATCTGAAAAACTTGAAAACCTGGAATACCATCCTTTATCAAGATCAATATGAACCGGGTTCAACGATGAAGGTCATGTTATTAGCTTCGGCGATTGATCATGGAACCTTCCCAGCCTATAATGAGGTATACTACAGTAACGAACTACAAGTAAAAGATGCGACGATCCGTGACTGGGATGTCAATATGGGACTGTCTGAAGGTCGCTATATGAATATCGCACAAGGCTTTGCTTACTCAAGTAACGTGGGGATGACCCGCTTGGAGCAAAAGATGGGAAATGCTGTCTGGATGGACTACCTAACCCGCTTTAAATTCGGTCTTCCGACCCGTTTTGGAATGGGAAATGAAGCTTACGGGGGTCTTCCAGGGGATAACTATGTCAGTCAAGCCATGTCTTCTTTTGGTCAAGGGATTTCCGTCAGTCAAACTCAAATGTTACGGGCCTTTAGTGCCATCGCTAATGATGGACAAATGTTGGAGCCGAAGTTTATTAGTGCTATTTACGATAAAAAATCAGACACAGCCCGCAAATCAAAAAAAGAAGTTGTTGGAAAACCAGTTTCAGGATCAGCTGCACAACAGACACGGAACTATATGATCACCGTCGGAACAGATCCAGAGTATGGAACCTTGTACAGTGATGGACCCATCATTCAGGTACCCGGTCAAAACGTTGCGGTGAAATCAGGGACTGCCCAAATGGCGACAGATCAAGGATACTTGCAAGGAGAAAATGATTATATCTACTCGGTTGTAGCCATGACACCTGCAGAAGATCCTGAATTCATCATGTATGTGACGGTCCAACAACCAGAAGTGAAATTCTCATTCACCAGCTGGGAAGAGCTGGTCAATCCTATTTTGGAAGATGCAGTTGCTTTAAAAGACGAATTGCATCTAACATCAGAGGCACCAACTTTGGATGATGTGACCAAAGAAACGACCTACAAAATCCCTTCAGTAGAAACTCTCTCTAAGGAGTTGAATCTGAAACAAAATCTGAGCCCAGGTGCTTATTCAGAGGAATTGCGTCGCAATTTGGTGCAACCAATTGTCCTAGGAACCGGGAAAAATATCCGCAAGATGTCTGTGGATGTAGGCTCTAAAGTCAAAGCCAATCAGCAAGTATTGTTATTGACAGAAGACTTTGATGCGGTTCCAGATATGTACGGTTGGACAAAGAAAAATGCGGACATCTTTGGAGAATGGACTGGAATTGAGATTACCTATAAAGGTAGTGGAAAGAAAGTAACCAAACAAAGTGTCAAAATGAACACCTCACTTAATAAAACTAAAAAGATTACGTTAACATTAGGAGACTAAGATGTATATTGCTACGATCCTTGTATCGTTTCTATTAACAGTGGCTGCTATTCCAGCCTTTATTCGATTTTACCATCGTGCTCATATTTCTGGGCAACAAATGCATGAAGATGTGAAACAACACAAAGCGAAAGCTGGCACTCCGACAATGGGTGGAGTTGTATTTCTCATTACAGCCGTTCTAGTTAGTTTTGTCGTTACCGTATTGACTGGAAATTTCACGCGCTCTGTTCAACTGATTCTATTTATCTTGATTCTTTATGGAATTGTTGGATTTTTGGATGACTTTTTAAAAGTTTTTCGTAAGATTAATGAAGGTCTTAACCCAAAACAAAAATTGGCCCTTCAACTTGTTGGTGGAATCATCTTCTATATTTTTTCTGAACGCCACGGTGCAGGAAGCCTTTTGAATGTTTTCGGATATGAACTTTACTTGGGCCATTTCTACATTCTCTTTGCTTTATTTTGGTTGGTTGGTTTTTCAAATGCTGTCAATTTGACAGATGGGATTGATGGATTAGCCAGCATCTCCGTTGCCATTAGCCTGAGTGCCTATTCCTTTATTGCCTATATGCAAGGGAAATGGGACATTCTCTTTGTCACCTTGAGTATGATTGGGGCCTTGCTAGGATTTTTTGTCTTCAACCACAAGCCAGCTAAAATCTTTATGGGAGATGTCGGTAGTCTAGCTCTTGGAGGGATGCTTGCAGCCTTGTCAATGGCTCTGCATGTCGAGTGGACGCTGCTCCTGATTGGTCTGGTCTATGTCATTGAAACAGGTTCTGTGATGCTACAAGTGACCTATTTCAAATGGACCAAGAAACGTTACGGGGAAGGACGTCGGATTTTCCGAATGACTCCTTTCCACCATCATTTAGAACTGGGTGGCCTTTCTGGCAATGGGCAAAACTGGTCAGAATGGAAAGTGGATGCCTTTATGTGGAGCATTGCCTTGGTGACAAGTGTCGTGACTCTAGTCCTTCTCTACCTATAAAACGACGGTGGGCTTGCCCATCGTTTTTTTGCTGACTCAGAGAGACTTTGCGGGTTAGGAAAAATGACTCATAAGAGAGGCAAGAAGACAGCTTTTCTGATATAATAATAGAGATCATGAAAGGAAATGAGAAAATGAAATTTACAGAGTTTAATTTTAAGCCCTATATTCAAGAGGCACTGAAAGAAATCAATTTTAGAGAAGCAACTGAAGTACAGGAAAAACTAATTCCGATTGTCCTAGCTGGAAATGATTTGGTAGGAGAGTCAAAGACTGGTTCTGGGAAAACCCATACTTTCCTCTTGCCAATTTTTCAAACTCTAAATGAAGACAGCCAACAAGTTGAAGCGGTCATCACGGCTCCTAGTCGGGAGTTGGCGACGCAAATTTACCAAGCTGCTCGTCAAATCGCTAGTCATTCTGACAAAGAGATTCGGATTGTGAATTATGTTGGAGGAACGGATAAAAGCCGTCAGATTGAAAAACTGCAGGTCAAACAACCACATATCGTGATTGGAACTCCAGGCCGGATCTATGATCTAGTTGCATCTGGTGATTTTGCTATTCATAAGGCCCATACTTTTGTGGTAGATGAGGCAGATATGACACTGGACATGGGATTCTTGTCTACCGTGGATAAGATTGCTTCAAGGCTTCCGCAACAACTGCAATTTTTAGTTTTTTCAGCCACCATTCCGCAAAAATTGCAGCCTTTCTTGAAAAAATATCTCTCAAACCCAGTCATGGAGCAAATTAAGACTAAGACGGTGATTTCAGATACCATCGATAATTGGCTGGTTTCCACCAAGGGTCGGGATAAAAATGAGCAAATTTACCAATTGACCAAGACCTTGCAACCTTATTTGGCCATGATTTTCGTTAATACCAAAACGAGAGCAGATGATCTCCATGCCTATTTGGTGGCTCAGGGATTGAAAGTGGCAAAGATTCACGGAGATATCCCACCACGTGAACGGAAACGGATCATGAATCAGGTTAAAAATCTTGATTTTGAGTATATTGTGGCCACAGATTTAGCGGCTCGTGGAATTGATATCGAAGGGGTGAGTCATGTCATCAACGATGCTATTCCACAAGATCTTTCTTTCTTTGTCCACCGTGTCGGTCGGACAGGACGCAATGGTCTACCAGGTGTCGCTATTACTCTTTATCAACCGAGTGATGATTCAGATATCCGTGAACTAGAAAAAATGGGCATTCGTTTCGTACCGAAAGTGTTGAAAAATGGGGTTATTGAAGATACTTATGATCGGGACAGACGGGCGAATCGTGAGAAAAAGCAAGAGAAACTCGACATCGAAATGATTGGTCTGGTGAAGAAGAAAAAGAAAAAAATCAAACCAGGCTACAAGAAAAAAATCAAATGGGCAGTTGATGAAAAGCGGAGAAAAGCTAAGCGAGCTGAAAACCGTGCGCGTGGTCGGGCGGAACGTAAGGCCAAACGCCAAACTTTCTAACCCCTTCTTTCAAATGTTCAGAAGAAAACATAGATTTTCTTTATGAACTCCATAAAGAAAAACTATTAGGAACTTGTCTAAAATTATGATAGACTAAATTTGAGTAGTCTATCATTTTTCTATTTCTGTAGCAATTTTTGGAATTCCGATAGTGAATGTGATAGAATGTTTATGTTCGAGAAAGGAAGTAACAAAAATGTTTACAACTAATCTTTTAGCTGCCAACTGGTATGCTGACTTTTTAAAACACGTTCCAGATAGCAAGCTGTTTAGTTTGAGAGCCGTATTGGATGCATTTCCGTCTGTCATAGGAAAATTGCCTGTGACGATTTTACTAGCCCTAGGAGGCGCATTTTTTGGGATTATTTTTGCCATGATTTTTGCTCTGGTCAAAATTAATCGTGTACGAATTCTATACCCGATTCAAGCTGTTTTTGTCAGTTTTTTACGGGGGACTCCTTTGTTGGTTCAGTTGATGTTGACCTATTATGGGATTCCTCTTATTTTAAAAGCAATCAATCAGTCTTATGGAACAGCTTTTAATATTAATGCTATTCCAGCTGAGTTATTTGCAATTGTGGCTCTTGCCTTTAATGAGGCAGCTTATGCGAGTGAAACCATCCGGGCAGCCATTTTATCAGTGGATCCTGGTGAAATTGAGGCAGCGCGTAGTCTTGGGATGACCAACCGTCAAGTTTATCGCCGGATTATTATTCCCAATGCAGCAGTCGTTGCAACTCCTACTTTAATCAACTCTCTCATTGGCTTGACCAAGGGGACCTCGCTCGCCTTTAGTGCCAGTGTGGTTGAAATTTTTGCTCAAGCACGGATTATTGGGGGGAGCGATTTGAAGTACTTTGAACGCTTTATCACGGTATCGATTGTTTACTGGATTGTGAACATTCTCATTGAAATACTAGGCCGTCACATTGAACGTCGACTGGATATTGAGACTCCCGTAGCAATTGATTTACCAGATCAGGAGGTCCGGATCTAATGATTTATATTTCAGAATTATCAAAGACATTTTCAGGTCAAAAGGTTTTAAATAATCTAAGTTTGGAAATTCAAAAAGGGGAAGTCGTGGCCCTAATCGGGTCTTCGGGAGCTGGTAAATCAACCTTCTTACGCAGTTTAAACTATTTGGAAGCACCAGATAGTGGTAGAATTAAGATTGATGATTTCGAAGTTGATTTTGAGCACATTACTCAAGATCAAATCTTAACCTTAAGAAGAAAATTGGCCATGGTGTTCCAACAGTTTAATTTGTTTGGTAGAAAAACAGCCCTTGAAAATGTGAAAGAAGGGCTCATTGTTGTGAAGGGGTTATCCGATCAAGAAGCAACGAAAATTGCTCGAGAAGAACTGGCAAAAGTCGGTTTATCGGATCGTGAAAATCACTATCCTCGTCACCTCTCAGGTGGACAAAAACAACGGGTGGCTTTGGCCCGTGCCTTGGCCATGAAACCAGAGGTTCTTTTGTTGGATGAACCGACTTCAGCCTTGGATCCAGAATTGGTTGGAGAAGTTGAAAAATCCATTGCCAATGCGGCAAAATCAGGACAAACCATGGTACTGGTCAGCCATGATATGTCTTTTGTAGCGCAAGTAGCAGATAAGGTATTATTTTTGGATAAAGGACGGATTATTGAATCTGGAACACCAGAGGAAATCATGCAACATCCAAAAGAAGAACGGACAAAAGAATTCTTTGCTAGTTACAAACGGACCTATGTTTGATATAATAGAGGAGAGGTAAGACTCAGCTGGCGATGCTAGCTGGGTTTGTTTTCTGAAAATGTAAAAATATTTGGAGTCGTGATGTTAAATAAATTATTGTCCTTATATTTACAAAGTTTAGTGACGACAACGATTTTAGTTGGGATCGCTTCTTGTATTTGGATTGGCTACCGTGCCCTTAAGAAGAAAGATAAAACAGCCAAGCAACGACAAGCCCATTTGTATGATATCCTCTTAATTGATATCATGACGATTCCTATTTTAACCTTTGCGGTCATAGGGATTTTGTTTATCTTTCAAGCACGATAATTGCAAAAAGACCGTGTTAGAATTATAATGGTTACAACAAAACAGAAAGAGGTTGTGTATGTTTGATACAGTGATTATTGGAGCAGGTCCTGCAGGGATGACTGCTGCCCTTTATGCAGCACGAAGCAATTTAAAAGTCGCATTGATTGAGAGAGGAATTCCAGGCGGTCAAATGAACAATACGTCTGACATTGAAAACTATCCTGGCTATGCGAATATTAGTGGCCCAGACTTGGCTGAAAAAATGTTTGAGCCTTTAGAAAATCTTGGTGTGGAACATTTGTTTGGTCAGGTAGAGCGCATCGAAGACCACGGAGCAACCAAAAAGATTGTCACAGATGATGGGGAATTTGAAGCTAAAACCGTGGTGATTGCAACAGGGTCTAACCACCGTTCATTGAATGTCCCTGGTGAAGAGGAGCTAAATAGTAGAGGGGTTTCCTACTGTGCTGTTTGTGATGGAGCTTTCTTTAGAGATGAGGATCTCTTGGTCGTTGGTGGTGGCGATTCTGCGGTAGAAGAAGCTGTCTTTTTGACTCAGTTTGCAAAAACAGTGACCATTGCCCATCGTCGTGATCAATTGCGTGCTCAAAAGGTTCTTCAAGATCGTGCCTTTGCCAATGATAAAATTCACTTTGCTTGGAATACGGTTGTTGAAGAAATTAAGGGTGAACAAAAAGTAACGTCTGTCCTTTTAAAAGATGTGAAGACAGGAGAGGTTAGAGAGCAAGCCTTCGGTGGTGTCTTTATCTATGTCGGTTTAGATCCTGTCAGTGATTTTGCGACAGAACTTGGTATTTTAGATGAAAATGGCTGGGTGGTTACGGATGATCATATGAGAACCACAGTCCCAGGTATTTTTGCAGTTGGCGATGTTCGTCAAAAAGATTTGCGTCAAGTGACGACAGCAGTCGGAGACGGTGCGATTGCTGGCCAAGAAGTTTATAAATATATCACAGAAAACTTTTAATCCAAAAAAATCTGAGCTTCCTGTCTCAGATTTTTTTCATGCTTTCCTTTCAGTATTCAATAGGGCTGAAATGTGCTATAATAGTACTAATTTTATGGTAGGAATTCATAGAACAAATCAATAAAAAAGAGGTATACATATGTATCCAGATGACAGTTTAACCTTGCATACTGATTTATACCAAATCAACATGATGCAAGTCTATTTTGATCAAGGTATCCACAATAAACATGCCGTATTTGAAGTCTATTTTCGTCAACAGCCTTTTAAAAACGGCTACGCAGTATTTGCTGGCTTAGAAAGAATTGTGAAATACTTGGAAAACTTGAGTTTTTCTGAGAGCGATATTGCCTATTTAGAGTCACTTGGTTATCATGGGGCCTTCTTGGAATATCTTCGTGATCTCAAGTTGGAATTGACGGTACGTTCTGCTCAAGAAGGAGATTTAGTCTTTGCCAATGAACCAATTGTTCAGGTAGAGGGTCCTCTGGCTCAGTGTCAATTGGTGGAAACAGCCCTTTTGAATATCGTCAACTTTCAAACCTTGATAGCAACAAAAGCTGCTCGTATTCGTTCAGTCATTGAAGATGAGCCTTTGATGGAATTTGGAACACGTCGTGCGCAAGAAATGGATGCTGCCATTTGGGGAACTCGTGCAGCAGTCATCGGAGGTGCCAATGGAACTAGTAATGTTCGTGCAGGAAAACTCTTTGGAATCCCAGTTTTAGGAACTCATGCCCATTCTCTTGTACAGGTTTATGGAAATGACTACCAGGCCTTTAAGGCTTATGCGGAAACCCATAAAGATTGTGTCTTCCTCGTCGATACCTATGATACTCTTCGTATTGGAGTCCCTGCAGCTATTCAGGTAGCGCGTGAAATGGGAGATAAAATCAATTTCCTAGGCGTACGGATTGACTCAGGAGATATTGCTTATATTTCTAAAAAGGTTCGCCAGCAATTAGATGAGGCTGGTTTTACAAATGCTAAAATCTACGCTTCTAATGACTTGGATGAAAATACCATCCTCAACTTAAAAATGCAAAAAGCAAAAATTGATGTTTGGGGTGTAGGAACCAAGTTAATTACAGCTTACGATCAACCAGCGCTTGGAGCGGTATACAAAATTGTCTCTGTTGAAAACGAAGCAGGAGAGATGATCAATACCATCAAGCTTTCCAATAATGCGGAGAAAGTTTCTACTCCAGGTAAAAAGCAAGTCTGGCGGATTACCAGCCGTGAAAAAGGTAAATCAGAAGGGGACTACATCACTTATGATGGAGTAGATGTTTCACAACTGACTGAACTTAAAATGTTCCATCCGACTTATACCTACATCAATAAAACGGTCCAAAACTTTGAGGCCATTCCTCTTTTAGTGGATATTTTTAAAGAGGGTCAATTGGTTTATCAACTGCCAACATTATCAGAAATTCAAGAATATGCTCGTAAAAATTACGATCAATTATGGGATGAATACAAGCGCGTCCTCAATCCACAGCATTACCCAGTTGACTTGGCCAAAGATATTTGGCAGGATAAGATGGATCTGATCGAGGAAATGCGTAACAAGGCCAATGGAGAAGGAGAAGCAAAATGAGTTTGCAAGAAGAGATTATCCAACAATTGGGTGTCAAGTCTAGCATTGATCCTCAGGAAGAGATTCGCCGCTCGGTTGATTTCTTAAAAAGATATCTAAAAAAACATCCCTTCTTGAAAACATTTGTATTAGGGATCTCAGGAGGACAAGATTCGACTCTTGCTGGGCGATTAGCTCAATTAGCCATGGAAGAAATGCGCTCAGAGACAGGAGATGCCTCCTATCAATTTATTGCTGTTCGCCTTCCTTATGGGGTACAGACAGATGAAGAAGATGCTCAAAAAGCTTTGACCTTTATCCAGCCAGATGTCAGCCTAGTCGTTAACATCAAGGAATCAGTTGATGCCATGGAACGCGCTGTCGAAGCAACAGGAACGGATATCTCCGACTTCAACAAGGGCAATATCAAGGCTCGCAGTCGCATGATTGCTCAGTATGCTTTAGCAGGTGCGCGGAGTGGAGCCGTTATTGGGACGGACCATGCAGCGGAAAATATTACAGGTTTCTTCACAAAATTTGGAGATGGTGGTGCAGATATTTTACCCCTTTTCCGTTTGAACAAGCGCCAAGGAAAACAATTGCTTAAAGCCTTGGGAGCTGATCCTGCTCTCTATGAGAAAATCCCAACTGCAGATTTGGAAGAAGAAAAACCAGGAATAGCAGACGAAGTAGCGCTGGGTGTCACCTATAATGAAATCGATGATTACCTAGAAGGCAAACAAGTGAGCCCAGAAGCTCAAGCCACTATTGAAAAATGGTGGTACAAAGGCCAACACAAACGCCACCTGCCAATCACAGTATTTGATCATTTCTGGGAGTAAAAAGGTCCACTGGACCTTTTTAGCCCGAGTCTTAAAATAGGAAAACGAGACAGAAATCGGTAACTCGCAGAGTTCGATTTCGTAGTCTCACCATACAATATTGTGAAAAGCATCAAAAAGAAGGGCGATTTCATCCGTCCTTTTCTTCTAGATTAAAGTAACCAACTTGCAACGTTCAAGTTGCATGAAAAAATGAAGGGAGACAATCTATGAATCATCTTGGAAGTCTTGTCATAGAGACAGAGCATTTATACTTGAGGCCTTTCGTTTTGGAAGATGCACCAGCGATGTTTGAAAATTGGGCTTCGGATCCTGAAACCCTGAAATATGTCACTTGGGATGCCCATGCATCTACTGAGAGAACCAGAGAATCGATCAAAAGATGGATCGAACAGTATCGTAAACCAGATACTTATAAATGGGCGCTTTGTTTGAAAACATCACTGGATCAGGTAATTGGAGATATTAGTGTGGTTTCTCAGGACCCGGAAAGTCAATCATGCGAGCTAGGTTATATCCTTGGCAAGAAATTCTGGGGGCGGGGATTCATGACAGAAGCCGTCATAGCTGTTTTGGATTTCTTATTGAACAAAGTCGGATTTAAAGAAATCAAAGCCACTTATGTCAGTTTAAATCCTGCTTCAGGGAAAGTCATGGAAAAGGCAGGAATGCAGTATGTAGAAACCATCCCTCATGCCATTCAACGCAAAGGATATTGCGGGGATAAAATCATCTATTCTAAACAGAATCCCTCTCTATAGGGTGATTTTTACTTGAAGATTCTGCTCAAAGGATTATAATAGTAAATAATGAAAAAAGGAGATTGCTATGTCAGAATTAACGAAAGAATTTACAGACCAGCTCTATGCTAATTATGAAGCAAATGTGAAATATGCGGCTCTTGAAAATGCTGTTACCCACAATGGGATCCATGCATCGCTTGAAACGCGCAAGAGTGCAGTAGAAAATACACCAGTTTTTTCACTTGATTTGACCAAGGATAAGGTGACAAACCAAAAAGCATCTGGACGTTGTTGGATGTTTGCGGCTTTAAATACCTTCCGTCACAAGATGATTTCAAGCTTCCAATTGGAGGATTTTGAATTGTCTCAAGCACATACTTTCTTTTGGGATAAGTATGAAAAATCAAACTGGTTTTTGGAGCAAGTGATTGCTACAGCAGATCAAGAATTGACCAGCCGTAAGGTGGCTTTTCTCCTACAAACCCCACAACAAGATGGTGGTCAATGGGATATGGTGGTATCCCTCTTTGAGAAATACGGAGTGGTTCCAAAATCAGTTTATCCGGAATCGATTTCTTCAAGTAATAGCCGGGAATTGAACACCTACCTCAATAAACTCTTGCGTCAAGATGCGCAAATCTTGCGTGACTTGATTCACTCAGGCGCAGATAGTGAGGCAGTTGCGAGCAAGAAACAAGCGTTGTTGCAAGAAATCTTTAACTTCTTGGCTATGTCTTTAGGATTGCCTCCGCGTGAATTTGACTTTTCATACCGTGATAAGGACAACCAATTCCATACCGAAAGTGGCTTAACTCCACAAAGCTTCTACAAAAAATATGTAGACCTTCAATTAGACGATTACGTCTCCATTATCAATGCCCCAACTACAGATAAGCCATATGGAAAATCTTACACCGTAGATATGCTGGGCAATGTGGTTGGTAGCCGTCCAGTCCGCTACCTAAATGTTCCAATGGATCGATTGAAAGAATTAGCTATTGCTCAAATGAAAGCAGGAGAAACTGTCTGGTTTGGTTCAGATGTAGGCCAAGTCAGCAACCGTAAAGCCGGAATCCTGGCAACAGATGTCTACGATTTTGAAGCAGGCATGGACATTCATTTGACACAAGACAAGGCGGGTCGCTTGGACTATGCAGAAAGTCTCATGACACACGCTATGGTCTTGACAGGGGTTGATTTAGACGAAGCAGGTCAGCCTCGTAAATGGAAGGTTGAAAATTCATGGGGAGACAAGGTCGGTACAGATGGTTACTTTGTGGCTTCTGATGCTTGGATGGATGAATATACCTATCAAATCGTGGTTCGTAAAGAATTCCTAACAGCAGACGAATTAGCAGCCTATGAAGCAGAACCAATTGTCCTAGCACCGTGGGATCCAATGGGAGCTTTAGCAAAATAATGATATAGAAAAGAGCCGAAAGGCTCTTTTCAGATTGAAGACAAAATATCTTAAAAACTTTCCTTAGGTGAGTACGGACGTCAGCGAACTTCTTTAAAGTTCCATGACTAATTATTGAGTCTAAGGTCTCAATAATTCCGAGTGCCTGAAACAATAACGTTTCAAGCACTTTTCTCACAGCGGAAAGTTTCAGTATTTTCTTAAATCGATTTAAATATTGGAACTCAATTTTGTTTTTTGCAGAATCACTTAACTTATTTTGCTTTAAAATAGTTTGTCTACATTCTAATAAGAGCCGAAAGGCTCTTTTTTTTATATACTCAAAAATAAAAAAGCTGGGAAGTCTAACTAAATAAATCAGATTTTATTCGTTCTGGTTTTTTAACCATTGTTTTAAAAAAAGCCGGGCAAAAGCCCGACTTCTCCATTCTATTATTCGTTATGATTGTTAGAGTCTTGCGAAGAAGGCTCAGATGGTTTAGATTGATTTTCTTCGTTCGAAGAGCTAGACGATGGTTCTTCATACGAATACTGATCAGTGGAATAACTTGGCTCATAGTAGTAGTTATTGTAGTTGTTCTTACCATTGTTTAAGTAGAGATAAGAACCACTTCGATACAGTCCACTTGGTTGCGTCCAATCCGTATGACCAGAGTTATTATTATTAGCAAGATAGAGCATCATTTGACGGTAGACATCCGTTGCGACCTGTATTCCATTATCCAATACTGGTGTAAAGCGATTGGAATAACCTGTCCATACTGCCATGGCATATTCAGGAGTGTAGCCTACAAACAATTCATCCGGTGTTACAATATTTGAATAAGCATTTTTTGTCAATTTACCGATTTCGTTATCAGCATAGTTTGATGTACCTGTCTTACCAGCTTGGTAGATTCCCGAAATGGCAGCATTTGTACCGGTACCAGACAAGAGAACTGTCTTCATCATATCTGTCATCATGTAGGCAGTTGTTGCTTTCATTGCACGAGTTCCTTCGGACTCAAATTCCTTGGTTGTGCCATCACTAAAGACAACCCGACTAACATAGGATGGTTTGTAATAGGTACCGCCATTGGCAAAAGCAGCATAGGCAGCTGCCATTTTCTCACTGCTGGCTCCGTATTTGTTGCTAGAATCGCTAGTGTTACTCGAGATAGCGTTGGCGTAAACCATTTCTGGGTAATCGATCCCTAATCCATTGAGGAATTTCTTAGCTTGTTTAAGACCAACTTTTTCCAGGGCCTTCACCGCAGGCACGTTACGAGATTGTTGAATTGCGTAGGTAATGGACATGCTACCATAGTATGAACGGTCCCAGTTGTAGACAGGCGTTGATGAATGAGGGAAGTTGTATGGCGCATCTGTTGTAGTAGCTGCTGTAGAGGTATATTCCTCATGTTCAAGAGCTGGTGCGTAATCTGTGATTGGTTTCATTGTTGAACCCCAGTCACGGTTCGTTTCAACCGCTTGGTTTGTACCAAAGGAAACATTGCTGGATTGGTGACGAGAACCCAGCTGAGCAATGACTTTACCAGTATTGACATCAATAACGGTAGAAGCTACTTGCATTTCATCATCCGGGTAATTGACATATTCATCTGTATTGTAGATATCCCATAGTTTCTTTTGAGCTTCTGTATCCACGTTTGTATAGACATCCATTCCGGTTGTCAACAAATTGTAGCCCGTTTCTTCTTCGACTTGCTCGATCACTTCTTTTAGGTAATTATCCATATAGGCTGGGTAACTGCTTGAAGAACTGAGACTTTGCAGACCATCTGTAACAGGTGTATTGACCGCTGCTTCGTATTGTTTGTTAGAAATGGTCTTCATATCGAGCATTTCTTTTAATACTAAGTTTCGGCGCTGTTGCGCTGCTTCAGGATGGGAGTATGGATCGTATTGGTTTGGTGCTTGGGGCATCCCCGCAAGGAGTGCCAATTGAGGGAGCGAAAGATCTTTTAGATCTTTTCCGTAATAACTTTTCGCAGCTGTCTGCATTCCGTAGTTCCCATTCGCCATAAATACTTTATTGACGTAATAGGTCAAGATTTCTTGTTTGGTTGCTTTCTTTTCTAGTTGGGTTGCTAACCAAGCTTCTTGGATCTTACGAGAGAGGGTACGGTCAGAGGCTGAAGTGGAGAAATAGGTTAACTTGATCAATTGTTGCGTCAAGGTTGACCCACCTTGACTTCCTCCTCGTAAGTTGTGAAGGAAGGAACCGCCGATCCGAATGATGTCGACCCCACGGTGATTGAAGAAACGGTGGTCTTCAATCGCAACGATAGCATTGACCAAATCAGTAGGGATTTCATTGGCTGTGACATTGATTCGTTTCTCAGCTCCCAAATCCGCGATCAAGTTATTTTGGTTGTCATAGATCTTACTAGATGTTGTTGCAACCAAATCTTTTTCAGACAAGGTTGGTGCTTTCATAGCATAGTAACTAAATATCAGTCCACCGAGGACAAATAAAAGTAAGAAAAATGAAATGGCTGCGATGGCAACATATTTCAACCATTGAATGACTGTTTGTTTATTCATTTAAATACCGCCTAGAAGTTTCTGTTCGATAATATCAAGATAAGGAACGCTTGGAAGACGATTCTTATCTACTAGAAAGCCGTGCTCCTGAATATAGGAGAGGGGCATGGATTTACTACCATGATCGATGTTGTAATAGTGAATTAATGCAGGAGCAGGAAGTAAGTAGGTTTCACTCAACTTTGCAAAATGCAAGAGAACGAAACAGATACCGCCTTGCTGAACAACTGCCTCCATATGATCGATTTGATGTTGATGAAAATTTTTCATCGGCATGGATTGCTTTTGCTGTGTTTCCTTCGCTTCAAAATCGATATAGCGTCCCTTGTATACTCCAGAATAGTCCGTCGTTGAGGCTTGCCTGAAATAGGCTTCAACAATCTTTGCCCGACTGCGACGTGGATAATCCACTTTCACGATTTGAATCGGTGTTGGTTTTTTATGGATGACTGCTAGACCTCGAGAAAGATAGTATTGATTGCTTTCATTGATCATTTTTTCAAATGTCATCCCACGATTCGCAAAGTCGACTGGATGTTTCCTTTGTGTAGAGACCAAGGTTTTTTTGGCTACTTTATGTGGATAGTTGACCATAGTTCTCCTTATTGGTACAATTACATCACTCTATTATATCATAAATTAGAATAATGAGGAAAAAATGAATACCATACTTGTTGCAGGTTATAAGAGTTTTGATGTGGGAGTCTTTTCCAATAAAGACCCTCGACTGACCATTATCAAAAAAGCCATTGAAAGAGATCTTCGTCGTCTATTTGAAGAAGGAGTGAAATGGCTGGTCTTTTCTGGTAATTTGGGATTTGAGGCTTGGGTACTAGAGGTCGCCTTTGCATTAAAAAAAGATTACGATTTTCAAATGGCGACGATCTTCCTATTTGAGAATGTTGGCGAAAATTGGAATGAAAGCAATCAGGAATTATTAGCACGCTTCAAACAGGTGGATTTCGTGAAATATGCCTATCCACACTATAGCAATCCGGGTCAACTAAAAGAATACAATCAGTTTTTGATAGATAACGCGGATGGAGCTTATGTTTTTTATGATCCAGAAAATGAAACCAATTTAAAATATCTTTACAAAATGATGGTAGAAAAAGAACCATTTTATGTCAAACAATTAAGTTTTGATGACTTAAATGAACTTGCTGAAAATTTTTACGAAAACTAAGTGTTATACCTTGATTTTTCTTACCATTTTTTTATATAATTGAGATGATGAACTAGATTGGAGAGAGTAATGGCGAGTATTATTTTTACTGCGAAAGATATTTTTGATCAAGATTTCAAACGAGAAGTTCGTGGTTATAATAAAGATGAAGTAAATGAATTTTTGGATGATGTCATAAAAGACTATGAAACCTATGCTGCTTTGGTGAAGGAATTGCGTGAAGAAAACGCACGCCTTCGTGAAGAACTTGCCCAAAAAGCACAGGAAACACCACAAACATCTCCGATTGCTAGCACTGCTACGCAAGAATACCCGCAAGTGACAACAGCGACGAACTTTGATATTCTCAAACGTCTCAATCGTTTGGAAAAAGAAGTTTTTGGGAAACAGATCGTAGATCGCGATTATTAATCCCATAGATTGTGCAATTTTTGGATAATCGCGTGAGAGAATATTCTCATGAGGAAAGTCCATGCTAGCACAGGCTGTGATGCCTGTAGTGTTTGTGCTAGGTGAATCCATAAGCCTAGGGACTTGGTATTCAAGTTACGGCGAGTGAAGGAGCTAAGTCTAAGGATAAGCTCTAGTAACTCTGAAAGTGCCACAGTGACGTAGTTTTTAGGGAAACCTAAAAAGTGGAACGCGGTAAACCCCTCAAGCTAGCAACCCAAACTTTGGTCGGGGCATGGAATGCGTGGAAACGAACATAGCATTCTGACTGGAAACAGTAGACAGATGATTATCAAAGGAAATGGTACCTAGTCATTTCTGGAACAAAACATGGCTTATAGAAAATTGCATATAGGTTGATGAGGTGGAGAGAGATCTCAACCTCCTTTTTTAAAGTGATAGGAATAAGATGAAAAAACAATTTGAATTGATTGCAACGGCCGCTGCTGGTATAGAGGCTGTTGTTGGTCGAGAACTACGCGATCTTGGCTACGATTGCCAGGTTGAAAATGGACGGGTTCGATTTCAAGGAGACCGTCGAGCAATCATAGAAACCAACCTCTGGTTGCGAGCGGCTGATCGAGTGAAAATTGTGGTTGGGACTTTTCCAGCCAAAACCTTCGAAGAACTCTTTCAAGGTGTCTTTGCTTTGGATTGGGAAAATTATTTGCCTTTAGGAGCACGTTTTCCTATTTCTAAGGCTAAATGTGTCAAATCAAAACTTCATAATGAACCTAGCGTTCAGGCCATTTCGAAAAAAGCAGTGGTTAAAAAGTTACAAAAACATTATGCCCGGCCAGAAGGTGTTCCTCTCATGGAAAATGGGGCAGAGTTCAAGATTGAAGTATCGATCCTTAAAGATCAAGCCACTGTCTTGATTGACACCACTGGTAGTAGCCTCTTCAAACGTGGTTATCGGACTGAAAAAGGGGGAGCCCCTATTAAGGAAAATATGGCAGCAGCAATTCTTCTGCTGTCAAACTGGTATCCAGATAAACCCTTGATTGACCCGACATGTGGTTCTGGAACGTTTTGTATTGAGGCGGCGATGATTGCGAGAAATATGGCACCTGGTTTACGTAGGACCTTTTCTTTTGAAGAATGGAACTGGATGGATGATCGCTTGATTCATGAAGTCCGTCAAGAAGCAAGCAGAAAAATCAATCGCGAGATCGAATTGGATATTATGGGAACTGATATCGATTCACGGATGGTTGAGATTGCCAAAGAAAATGCCCAGAAAGCGGGCGTTAGCAGTGATATTACTTTCAAACAGATGCGAGTCCAAGATCTTCACTCAGATAAGATCAACGGGGTGATTATCTCCAACCCTCCATATGGAGAACGCTTATCTGATGATGAAGGTGTGACGAAATTGTATACTGAAATGGGGCACGTATTTGCACCTCTCAAAACCTGGAGTAAATTTATCTTAACCAGTGATGAAGGTTTTGAATCTAAATTCGGTGGTAAAGCAGATAAAAAACGAAAACTTTATAACGGAACCCTAAAAGTTGATCTCTACCAATATTTTGGGGAACGAGTAAAACGGCAGATTAAGGCATAGAAAGGATTTTTATGACAGAGAAGGATAAAAAGCCATTAGAGCAAGAAACAGAATCAATTTTAGATTTTGAAGATGCTAAAGAGATGACGATTGGGCAGGCCAATCGAAAGGCAGAAGAAATCGAAGCAGGTGTAACTGAAGGTGATAATGTCTTAGACAAATACATCAAACAACACCGAGCAGAAATTGAAGCTGAAAAATACGACACAAAGATTTTGGCCAAAGAAGAATTGGCTAAAGCTGAAGAGTTGGCAGCTACAGAAACAGTTGCTGAAGTAGCTGAAGCAGTGGAGGCGCCGGAAGTGACGGAAACGGTCTTGGAACAAAGGCCTGAAATGGATGCTATCTCAACTGAATTACCTGCTAAGATTAAATTTGGTCCCACACCAACTGAACCAATTGTAGAAGCTGAGGAACTTCCTGAGGAAACACCAAGCAATGCGGGTAAACGAATCAAAGCGGTTCTATACTCTGCATTAGGTCTTGCGATTGTCGGTTCGGCCATTTTTGTGACCTATAACTGGATGCACAGTCGTGGAAAATCTGGTGGTACAACTGTTGTATCGTCTTCATCTAGCAAGTCATCTTCTACTTCTAAATCAAGTAGCAGTGAAACACAGGCTCAAAAATTGGAAGAGTTTACCAAAGCCTACGATGCCTTTTTTGTAGATGAATCAAAAAGTGCTCTTAAAAATGATAAATTCGGAGACTTGGAAAATCTGAAGAAACTGCTGGACAAATTAGAAGGAAGCAGTGATTATAATGCGGCTAAAACAAAATATGAAGACCTTGTGAAGCAAGTTTCTGCCATTCAAAAAGTGAATTCTCAATTTAGTTCTCCAGTCATCAAAGATGGAGTTCTTGATGCAACTGCCAAAGCGAAAAGTGATGCGACCTTTGCAGAAACAAAGACAGGCAATGAAAAATTAGATAGCTTATTGAATGAGGCAGTTGCTCAAGGACGTTCACAACAAGTTGCGACACCGGCACCAGTGACAGGGACAGGTGGTACAGATACTTCTAATGCAACTCCAGCCCCAGCTCAATCAGCAACGCCTACGGCCCCAGCTGTCAATGCTGCTACAGGTAGTGCAGGAACGGCAAACCCAGGCTATTCAGGGTACGGTCTTCCAAGCGATGGTGTCCCACTTCAACGGAACTTGAGCCGTGTGCCATATAACCAAGCAGCTATCAATGATGTCAATAACCCGGCTTGGGTATTTGGTGATGGGATCCTTGAAAAAGTATTGAATATTGCTCGTAAACGTGGACATATCACTGGCAATCAATACATTTTAGAGCGTGTCAATATCATTAACGGTAATGGCTATTACAATCTCTTCAAACCAGATGGAACCTATCTCTTTAGTATCAATGCCAAGACTGGTTATTTCGTAGGAAACGGAAAAGGTCATTCAGATGCTCTGGATTATTAATGCTTGATCAGACATCCCTTTTCTGGGAAAAATGACAACAAAAAAGAGAGTGGGACAGAAATCGGTAATTCGTTAGAATTCGATTTCGTCGTCCCACCTCCGCACAGTTGAGTAGGGCTGTAAAAGCTGATGAAATCAGCGTAGTAGATCCCACTCAACCACTGCGTCTTGCTCGACAATCCAAAAATAATTGAGAGGCTAGGACTTTTGTCCCAGCCTCTTTTTCGTATTAAACAAGATGACGTTCAAATGGATCATCTGAGATTCCTTGGTCTAGAATCAAGCGACACCATTCTTTGGCTGAGAAGAGGCTGTGGTCCTTGTAATTTCCACAAGACTCAATGGTTGTGCCTGGGACATCCTCCCAAGTGCTGACTGATGCAATTTCTTCTAAAGATTCTTTAATCACTTTAGCAATTTCCGTACTCGAATGCTGTCCCCACATGATCATATGAAAACCGGTGCGACATCCAAATGGGGAACAATCAATCATACCATCGATGCGTTTGCGAATAAGCATCGCAAGAAGGTGCTCGATCGTGTGGAGCCCTGCAGTTGGAATCGCATTTTCATTGGGTTGCACCAGACGAATATCGAAGTTAGAGATGATGTCTCCTTTGGGTCCAGTTTCTTCCCCAATCAAGCGTACATAGGGAGCCTTCACCGCCGTGTGGTCCAATTCAAAACTTTCAACAATTACTTCTTTTGTCATACTCAAATCCTTCTTTGTTTTTCTTGATTATAGCATAAAAAAGCAGATTCAACAAAGTGGAAATAAATGAATTCCTCACAGATGTTCCATGAAAGAAAAGACGATAAAAGAATAAGCATTAAGCAAAAATATAAAAGGTTTTTCCTGTTTTTTTAGATTGTTAATTTTAGTAATTTATGGTAAAATGTAAAAGAATTTTTAATTCAACTAATTAAATAGATTTGGGGTAAAAGCATGAATTTTGTTATTACAGGTGTTTTTGCCGCGGTCATTGGTTTAGTCATTGGATATGTGGGAACTGCTCTTAAAATGAAAGCTTCAAAAGAGGCTGCGGAACTCACCCTTTTGAATGCTGAACAAGAAGCAACGAATTTACGTGGACAGGCTGAACGCGAAGCCGATTTAATTTTAAAAGAGGCGAAGCATGAGTCAAGTTCACTTAAAAAAGAAGCACTTTTGGAGGCAAAGGAAGAAGCCAGAAAATATCGTGAAGAGGTCGATGCTGAGTTTAAGTCAGAACGACAAGAATTGAAGCAATTAGAAAGCCGTTTGGCAGAACGTGCTAGCAATCTTGATCGCAAAGACGACATTTTAACAAGCAAAGAACAGTCTCTTGAACACAAAGAGCAAAGTCTTACAGATAGAACTAAACACATTGATGCGCGGGAACAACAGCTGGAAGAGCTTGAACACAAGAAAGTAGAAGAACTGGAACGTGTCGCTGCTCTAAGTCAAGGAGAAGCGCGTGACATTATTTTGAGTCAGACGGAAGAGCAACTTTCAAAAGAAATTGCCTCACGGATTCGTGATGCTGAATTGGAAGTGAAAGAACGTTCTGATAAAATCGCAAAAGACATTCTCGTGCAAGCTATGCAGCGAATGGCGGGTGATTTTGTTGCTGAGCAAACAAACTCAACCGTTCATTTGCCAGACGATAGTATGAAGGGTCGGATTATTGGTCGTGAAGGTCGCAACATTCGTACCTTTGAGAGCTTGACAGGTGTCGATGTGATTATTGATGATACGCCTGAAGTGGTGACCTTGTCAGGGTTTGATCCGATTCGTCGTGAAATTGCCCGCATGACAATGGAGAGCCTTCTCAAAGATGGTCGGATCCATCCAGCCCGTATCGAAGAGCTGGTTGAGAAGAACCGTCAGGAAATTGACAATCGTATTCGTGAATACGGTGAGGCGGCTGCCTATGAAATTGGTGCGCCAAACCTCCATCCAGATTTGATGAAAATCATGGGACGGTTGCAATTCCGTACTTCTTATGGTCAAAACGTTTTGCGTCACTCCATTGAAGTTGCCAAACTTTCTGGTATTATTGCTAGCGAGTTGGGTGAAAATGCTACCTTGGCACGACGTGCAGGATTCTTACATGATATCGGAAAAGCGATTGACCGTGAAGTGGAAGGAAGTCACGTCGAGATTGGAACTGAATTGGCACGGAAGTACAAGGAACACCCAGTGGTTGTCAATACCATTGCCAGTCACCATGGTGACGTGGAACCAGAAAGTGTCATCGCAGTCATTGTCGCTGCAGCGGATGCCTTGAGTGCAGCTCGACCTGGAGCACGAAGTGAGTCACTTGAAAGCTACATCAAACGCTTGCAAGATCTTGAAGAAATTGCAAATAGTTTTGAAGGAGTTAAGACAAGTTTCGCCCTTCAAGCGGGTCGTGAAATCCGTATTATGGTTAGCCCTGAGGCAATCAAGGATGATAAAGTGACGATCTTAGCTCATGATATTCGTGAGAAGATCGAGTCCAATCTTGAGTATCCTGGAAACATTAAGGTTACCGTGATTCGAGAATTGCGTGCAGTAGATTACGCAAAATAAACAAAAGCTTGAGATCTAGCATCTCAAGCTTTTTTGAATGAAAAAATCAGTTGAAAATTAGGCCGATTTTTGTTACACTAGATAGAAAGACATTGAAGGAGAAATCATGGCGGATCGTGGCTTATTAATCGTATTTTCTGGCCCTTCGGGGGTTGGAAAAGGAACGGTCAGACGAGAAATTTTTGAAAACTCGGACAATCAGTTTCAGTATTCTGTATCGATGACGACGCGTGCACAACGTCCAGGTGAAGTGGATGGTGTCGACTATTTTTTCCGTACACGTGAAGAATTTGAAGATTTGATCCGTCAAGGGCAAATGTTGGAGTACGCTGAGTACGTTGGAAATTACTATGGGACTCCTTTAACCTATGTGAATGAAACCTTGGACAAGGGAATCGATGTATTCCTTGAAATTGAAGTTCAGGGTGCCCTTCAAGTAAAGAAGAAAGTTCCAGATGCAGTTTTTATTTTCTTAACTCCGCCTGATTTGGATGAATTGCAAGATCGATTAGTGGGTCGCGGGACAGATAGTGCAGAAGTTATTGCGCAACGGATTGAAAAAGCAAAAGAAGAAATCGCCATGATGCGTGAATATGACTACGCCATTGTGAACGACCAGGTTCCTCTTGCTGCTGAACGTGTCAAACGTGTGATCGAAGCAGAGCATTTCCGTGTAGACCGTGTCATTGGCCATTATCTGGATATGTTACCAAAAACACAAACTATTGTGAAGAGATAAATAATTAGAAATTAGGTATAGGAATATGATGTTAAAACCTTCTATTGATACATTGCTTGACAAAGTACCATCAAAATATTCATTGGTTATTCTTGAGGCAAAACGGGCCCACGAATTGGAAAGTGGTGCAGTACCAACTCAAGAATTCCAATCAGTTAAATCAACATTACAAGCGCTTGAAGAAATCGAGTCTGGAAACGTAGTTGTTCACCCGGATCCAGAAGCAAAACGTGAAGCACTTCGTCGTCGGATTGAAGCAGAGCGGATTCGCAAAGAAGAAGAAGAGCGCAAAATTAAGGAACAAATTGCCAAAGAAAAAGAAGATGGTGAAAAAATTTAAGGTTGGGGCTTCTCAATCTTATTTTTTGCTATTTAAAGGGTTCCGTGATAAAGTAAAGCTCATATGATAGAGGCTGGAGGTGAAAAAGTGATAGCAAAAGTCATCGTAGATGTCCCATTGATGCAGACAGATAAACCCTATTCTTATCAGATTCCATTAGAATTTGAGGATATGGTGGAGGCAGGTATGCGAGTTCATGTCCCCTTTGGTAAAGGGAATCGCCTCATTCAAGGGATTGTGGTAGATGTTTTAGAAGAGGCAGACACAAGCGAGGAATTAAAAGCGATTGTGGAGGTCTTGGATTACACTCCGGTCTTAAATCAAGAGCAGTTCTGGTTGGCAGATCAATTACGAAAAAGTGTTTTTTCTTATAAGATCACGATTTTAAAAACCATGCTTCCTTCTCTCCTCAATTCGAGTTATGATAAGATTTTGTATCCTCAACCTTCTTTAGATCCAACTCTCAAAGTGAAACTTTTTGGTGAAAAAAATGAAGTTTCTTTTTCTTCTCTAGATGCGGCCGATCAAGCCCAAGTGATGCGGTTGGTCAGAAAAGGAGATTTGGTACTTGAATACAAGGCCAAGGATAGGAAACAAATTAAAACAGAAAAATGGTATCGCGTTAACCAGGAAGGATTAAAAGAACTTCAACCATCAGGAAGAGCTAAAAAAAGGCTAGCATTGAAAGAGCGCCTGTTACTAGAGCAAGGGGAGCAACCCTTAGCAGGATTGTATCAGGATTTTTCACGAGAAGTGGTAGCTTATTTTATCGAACAGGGTGTTTTAGAAATTACAGAACGAGAAGTGAATCGGGCGGCTGCATATTATGAAGGCAAAGAACAGACCCAGGCTCTGCTTTTAAATTCAGAGCAAGCAAAAGCTGTCGAAACAGTAGTTTCTCAAATTGGGAAAACATCAAAACCTTTTTTACTAGAAGGTGTGACTGGAAGTGGGAAAACAGAAGTTTATCTGCAGATTATTCAAGAAGTTCTAAATAAGGGGAAAACGGCTATTATGTTGGTTCCTGAGATTTCCCTGACGCCACAGATGACGGATCGTTTTATCTCGCGTTTTGGCCAGGAAGTAGCTATTCTGCACTCGGGCTTATCAAATGGTGAGAAGTATGATCAATGGCGAAAAGTTGAACGTGGGGAGGCCAAGGTAGTCGTTGGAGCGCGCTCAGCCATCTTTGCCCCTTTAAAAAACATCGGAGCCATCATCATTGATGAGGAGCATGAGGCTTCCTACAAACAAGATAGTAATCCACGCTACCACGCAAGGGAAGTCGCAGTCCTAAGGGCTCAGTACAATCAAGCAGTCTTGCTTCTTGGATCTGCTACACCAAGTTTAGAATCGAGGGCTCGTGCAACAAAAGGGGTTTATGAATTAATTCGTCTCACCCAACGGGCCAATCCGGCAGCCAAAATTCCAGAAGTTAAAGTCGTTGATTTCCGTGATTATATTGGCCAAAATGAAGCTGGTAACTTCACTCCGGTTCTAGTGGAAGCTATTGCTGATCGCTTGCAGAAAAAAGAGCAGGTCGTCTTGATGTTGAACCGCCGTGGTTATTCCAGCTTTGTCATGTGTCGCGAGTGTGGAACTGTGGATACTTGTCCCAATTGTGATATCTCACTGACCCTCCACATGGATACTAAAACCATGAACTGTCATTATTGTGGCTATAGCAAAGCGATTCCTCGACACTGTCCAAATTGCCAAAGTCCTTCCATTCGTTATTACGGGACAGGAACACAAAAAGCCTATGATGAATTACAAGAGATCTTTCCTGAGGCTAAAATTTTGCGTATGGATGTGGATACTACCCGAAAAAAAGGGAGCCACGCAGCAATATTAGATGCTTTCGGGAATGGAGAAGCGGATATTTTATTAGGGACGCAAATGATTGCGAAGGGCTTGGATTTTCCAAATGTGACGTTAGTGGGTGTCTTGAATGCGGATACTTCTTTAAATTTACCGGATTATCGATCCTCAGAGCGAACCTTTCAACTCTTGACTCAGGTGGCAGGAAGGGCCGGACGAGCAGAGAAAGAAGGAGAGGTTATCATTCAGAGCTACAACCCCAATCATTATGCGATTCGATTTGCCAAAAACCAAGATTATGAAGGCTTTTTTGCCTATGAAATGCAGATTCGCCGGCAGTTAGGCTATACGCCTTATTACTTCACAGTTGGGTTAACCCTATCCCATAAGAGTGAGGAAATTGTGATGGAGAAGTCACATCAGGTCATGGAAATTCTCCGATCTGGCTTATCTGATCAGGTCCAAATCTTAGGACCAACACCTAAACCAATTGCACGCACACATAATTTGTATCATTATCAAATCATTGTGAAATATCGTTTCGAAGAAGGCATGACACAGGTCTTGAATCAAATCCTAGAATTTACACAAGAAAGAGGCAACCAAGATCTACGTGTCAGTATTGATAATGAACCTCAAAGCTTTATGTAAGGAAGAAAGAAATGACAAAATTAATTTTTATGGGAACGCCTGATTTTTCAGCGACGGTTTTAAAGGGATTGTTAGCAGATTCGCGCTATGAAATTTTGGCAGTTGTGACGCAACCAGACCGCAAAGTAGGTCGCAAAAAAGAGATTCGAATGACCCCGGTGAAGCAGGTAGCTTTAGAACATCGACTACCAGTTCTTCAGCCGGAGAAATTATCGGGTAGTCCAGAAATGGAAACGCTCTTATCACTAGATGCAGATGGAATTGTGACCGCTGCTTTTGGACAATTTTTACCGACAAAATTGTTGGAGAACTTCCAATTCGCGGTGAATGTCCACGCGTCTTTATTACCTAAATATAGAGGTGGAGCTCCCATTCACTATGCCCTGATCAATGGTGACGAAGAAGCTGGGGTTACAATTATGGAAATGGTCAAGGAAATGGATGCCGGAGACATGATTGCAGCTCGTTCTCTCCCAATTTTAGATGAGGACAATGTGGGAACTTTGTTTGAAAAATTGGCAGTCCTTGGACGTGACTTACTCCTAGATACTTTGCCAGCTTACCTGGCAGGGGAGATCAAGCCAAGTCCACAAGATCCAAGTTTGGTCACATTTTCACCGAATATTTTACCGGAAGAAGAGGTTTTGGACTGGACCAAAACCAATCGCCAAGTCTTTAATCAGATCCGAGGGATGAATCCTTGGCCGGTCGCTCATACGTTATTAAATGGGCAACGCTTTAAAGTTTATGAAGCAGAGCTATGCGAAGGAAATGGAAATCCAGGAGAAGTGATTGCTTTGACCAAAAAAGAGTTGCTGGTCGCTGCAGGAGAAGGCGCATTGTCCCTCAAAGTTGTGCAGCCGGCAGGAAAACCAAAAATGTCCATCACAGACTTTTTGAATGGCGCTGGCCGTCAATTGAAAGTAGGAGATCACTTTGGAAATTAAACAAATGAATGCGCGTGAACAGATCGTTCGAGTGTTAGAAGAGGTTTTTGAACAGGGAGCTTATTCTAATATTGCACTAAATCAAGCGCTAGAACACTCTCAACTTTCAGATAAAGATAGAAGCTTTGTTACGGAAGTTGTATACGGTACTGTAGCACGGAAGATAACACTCGAGTGGTATCTCGCCCACGTAATTGAAGACCGGACGAAATTGGATCCTTGGCTCTATTATCTTTTGATGATGAGTTTGTATCAACTTGTTTATTTAGACCGCATTCCCGATCATGCCATCGTCAATGAAGCTGTTCGGATAGCAAAACGTCGAAAAGAAGGCAGTGAGAAGTTTGTCAATGCTATTCTTAGAAAGCTCCTCCGCGAGGGGCTACCAGCTATTGATACGATCAAGCGAAAGAACAAACGTTATTCGGTAGAGTATTCCCTACCTGTATGGTTGGTCAAAGCATTGATCGAAGAATACGGTGAGGAACGTGCTTGCGCTATTTTTAAGAGTCTCTATCAGCGTAATAAATCCAGTATTCGTGTGATTGATCTAGACGAAAAAGAAGAGTTGGCTCAGCTACTCGAAGCAACCTCCTCTCTACTTGCTCCGTCCGCTCTCGTGAAAGAACAGGGACATTTTGCAGCGCATTCCTTGTTCAAAGAAGGGCGCATTACTATTCAAGACGAGTCCAGTCAATTGGTGGCACCGGCTTTGGATTTGCAAGGAGATGAGTGGGTTTTAGATGCCTGTGCGGCGCCAGGTGGAAAGACGACTCACCTGGCTTCTTATCTCACAACTGGGAAAGTCACAGCCTTGGATCTCTATGACCATAAGCTCAAATTGATTCAAGAAAATGCTAATCGGCTCCATGTTGCGGACAAAATTTTGACAAAGAAGTTAGATGCGACAAAAGTCTTTGAAACATTTGGACCTGATGCTTTCGATAAAATTTTGGTGGATGCGCCTTGTTCAGGGATTGGTTTGATACGGAGAAAGCCTGATATCAAGTACAATAAAGAGAGTACAGATTTTGTATCTTTACAAGCTATTCAATTGGCCATTCTGGATAGTGTTTGTCAAAGTGTGCGTAAAGGTGGTATAATAGTGTACAGTACGTGTACAATTATGGGTAAAGAGAATTTTGAAGTGGTGGACCAATTTTTGAAAAACCATCCAAATTTCGAACAAGTCCCATTGGATCACGAAAGAAAAGATATTCTTAAAAATGATTGTATCCTTATTACACCCGAATTATATGGAAGCGACGGCTTCTTTATCAGTCGTTTTAAGAGAATCTCATAATATCAGGAGGAAACTGACAGTATGGATATTACGATCTTAACCGATGTAGGTCAAAGACGGACAAATAACCAAGACTATGCAAATCAATATAAAAACAAGGCAGGAAAATCTATGGTTTTACTTGCTGATGGTATGGGAGGACACCGTGCCGGAAATATTGCTAGTGAAATGGCAGTCACAGACCTAGGTGCGGCTTGGGTTTCTTCTGAGATCGAGACGGTTAATCAAGTACGGGAATGGTTTGCAGAACATTTAGAAGCTGTGAACCGTCGGATCCATTTAGCTGGGCAAGATGATGAGCACAAAGGAATGGGAACGACACTGGAAGCTTTGGCTTTTGTAGAAGGACAAGTGATTTATGCCCATGTTGGAGATTCGCGGATTGGCCTCATTCGTCAGGGCGAATACCAGCAGTTGACCAGTGACCATTCTCTTGTAAATGCTCTTTTGCGAGCTGGTCAAATTACAGAGGAAGAAGCTGCCCATCATCCTCAACGTAACATCATCACTCAGTCCATTGGTCAAAAAGATGAGTTAGAGCCGGATTATGGTTTGGTGACGGTTGAAGCAGATGATTATATTTTGATCAATAGTGACGGTTTAACCAATATGATTGGCCCGGATGAAATCAGAGATATTGTCTTGAGTGATGTTTCACTGGAAGAAAAAGCTCAAACCTTGATTCGTTTTGCCAATAATGCTGGAGGCTTGGATAATATCACTGTTGTACTGCTCCACTTTACTGAGGAGGACGCAGCATGATTCAAATCGGCAAAATTTTTGCCGGGCGATATAAAATCATCCAACAAATTGGACGCGGCGGGATGGCAGATGTTTATCTTGCGCGTGATTTGATTTTAGATGGGGAAGAAGTTGCAGTCAAGGTACTGCGTACGAATTACCAGACGGATCCCATTGCGGTTGCGCGTTTTCAGCGTGAAGCAAAGGCGATGGCAGAGCTGGACCATCCAAATATCGTTCGGATTACAGACATTGGCGAAGAAGAAGGACAACAATACCTTGCAATGGAATATGTTGCAGGTTTAGACTTGAAACGCTATATCAAAGAAAATGCTCCTTTATCAAATGAAGAAGCTGTTCGTTTGATGGGGCAGATCCTTCTAGCTATGCGTCTTGCCCATACGCGTGGCATTATCCATAGAGATTTAAAACCACAGAATGTCCTCTTGACACCAGATGGAACAGCAAAAGTTTCAGACTTTGGGATTGCAGTGGCCTTCGCAGAGACTAGCTTGACCCAGACCAACTCGATGTTGGGGTCGGTTCATTATTTGTCCCCTGAGCAGGCGCGTGGATCAAAAGCTACGGTGCAAAGTGACATCTACGCGATGGGGATTATTTTCTATGAGATGTTGACAGGACACATTCCTTATGATGGAGATAGTGCAGTCACAATTGCTTTGCAGCATTTTCAAAAGCCACTCCCCTCTATTCGTGAAGAAAATAAGAATGTTCCACAAGCTTTAGAAAATGTGGTGATCAAGGCGACAGCTAAAAAACTGACGGATCGCTATAAATCAGTGGCAGAGATGTATGTAGATCTTTCAAGTTGCTTGTCCTATGAGAGAAGAAATGAGAAAAAACTGGTTTTTGAAGACCAAGCGAAAGCTGATACAAAGACTCTTCCAAAAGTGAGTCCAACTCCAAGGACGGCTCCTGTTCCAATCTCTGAGGTACGCAGTGAAATCAGTTCAGTAGATCCTAATCGACCATTATCTGATCAGCAGACCATGGCGCCAAGTAAAAAGCCAAGAAGACGTTTGCGGGCGCGCTACAAGGTCTTGTTTGTTGCCATTGCCCTAGTACTTGCAGCCTTTACTTTCTTGTTATATATGAGCCCAGCCAATAAAACAGTTCCAGATGTTTCCGGCAAAACCATTGCCGAAGCCAGAGCGGTTATTGAGGGACAAGACCTTCAAGTCGGTGAAGAGAAAGAAGAGTACAGTGATTCGGTTGCAGAAGGCTACGTCATTCGAACCAATCCAAATGCAGGGGCCCAAAAGAAAGAACAAAGTCGAATTGATTTGATTATTTCCAAAGGACCAAACAGCTTTGAAATGCCAAATTACGTGGGTGAAACACGGGCAAAAGCAGAAGAAGATCTGAAAAATACTTATAAAGTATCAAGCAAAATGATCACGATTGAAGAAGTTGAGACCTTCGATTATGCTGCAGGGACAGTTCTTGAACAAACTCCAGCTCCAGGAGAGCAATATTCTCTGAATTCAAAAACCAAGATTGTTTTGAAAGTAGCGAAAGAAACGACTTCAATTGAAATGCCAAACTATGTTGGATCAACTTACGATTTTGCTAGAAGTAATTTGATTGAGATCTATAGTATTAAAGAAGCCAATATCGAATTAAGAAAAACAGAACATCTCCCTGATGGGGTAGTTGTTTCTGCCGGTCAAATTGTTAGTCAAACTCCAGAAGTTTCGAGTACGGTGGATATTAACCGAACACGAATTGTTTTAACGGTATATGAACCTAAAGTGACCGCTTCTTCAAGTACGAAAGCCTCATCCAGTTCAGATACATCTAGTTCATCTTCTGCTGAACGATCAGATACAGAAAGTTCTAGCAGTAGTGCAACTGGTGGAGATTCATAAAACAGTCTAAGACTCAGATGGATTTCTGAGTCTTTTTGTATTTTTTTGTTGCTATGTCGTGATTTTTTTATTTCCCTGTCGAGGGAAATACTTTGAAGTCGCTTCAAGAAACTATTTTTCTACAGATGAATAGATTATGTGAACTCCTTAACAAACAAGGGGTTTCAAGTCCGGTAAAATAAAATAGTCAATTAAACATAAGGTAATTTGAAGTTGAAAATAGATTGAATATCAAATTATTTGCCTTTGTTTTAGCCCACATGCTATAATCTGCGTGAAAGGAGATCAAAGAGTAAAAAGTCGTTCAGGCCTGCTTTGATAGGAAATTGGTAAACGAATAGATTTTTTTCTGCTAGTTGAATAGGCCTTGACAACTAGTGGAGAAAAATATCGTGAACTGAGAAACAGGGAGGTAGAATGACTTTTGAAATATGTGCACATAGTTGATGTATCTTTCGCCTATACTTTCCCAATGGAGATTATTTAAATGGACAGAAAATATAGAGTGGTTAGTCGAGCAATCTTAGCAACAGCTATGATTGTCCCGGCATTTATAGCAACAAAAGTAGCTGCAGAAAATAGAGGATGGAATACCTCCTCTTATCGTTCAAACTATTATAACTATGGTTACAATAATTGGAACGGTTATAATGGCTATAATTCATGGACCTATAGTTATGGCTATGGATATCCAAATTGGAACTATTATTATGGCTATAACTATGGTTATCCTAGCTGGAATAATTATTATGGCTATAATGGTTGGAACTATGGTTATTCCTTGGAAAATGATGTAAACTACATTTATTGGAATGGCAATCATTATTATCGGATGAGTGATGGAACTTACCGGATCTACCGCAATGGTGAGTGGAAGCCTCTAACTAATCGGAATAACTCTACTAATAACCTTGCCAATGACCCTCATTATGTATATGAAAATGGCTACCATTATTATGTATTGGATAATGGGGATTATTACTACTATAAAAATGGCAAATGGGTATTTGTGAAGAATTCAACGGAAAATCCTGATACTCCTGATCCGGTTCCAACACCGACTCCGGATCCAACTCCAACACCTGAAGAGCCAGATCCAAGCGATAAACCGGATCAACCAGTTAATCCATCAGAACCATCTACACCAGAAGATCACGGCAACTTGATCTTCCCAGAAAATCCTCCATTTGTAGGAGCAGATGGAGAGTTTGATCCTTTCGCACCAACCCCAGAAAATCCAAGTGAACCAAAACCAGAAGAACCGGTGCAACCTGAAGTGCCTGGAAATGATGGTTTGGTATCAACAGATCAGCCTAGTGAAAACCAAATTCCTCCATACGTTGAGACACCAGCAGAAGGATTAGAACATCTTCCATGGGCTCCAAATGGACGAGCACCTAAGATAGTCTATCCTCCTGGAAAACCTGGATCAGCAGCTTTGCGTCGAGATAAGAACTACTACTTTGACGGGTCGACTCACTATTACTACGTTCCTTCTGATACGGAAGCAACTGGTTACTCTGCTTATTGGAAATGGAATGGAGATAAATGGAAACTTTATGGAATGACAGATCCGAAAGATCCTGAGATCGATCCAAAATTCCACGAAGATGCCAAAGATGATGAATATGCTTATAGCGATCGTGACTCAAGCGTGAAGCTCTACTCTACAAATCTGGTAGAAACAGCTAAAGCAGGTCAAGCTCTTCCATTTAAGAATGTGGATGAATTTAAGGACTATGTCATTAAGAAAATGAATCCTAAATTTATTGATAATGCTGGCTGGGATGCCAAAGTAGAATGGGAAATCGAGGACCCAGAACTCTTTGAGCAATCTAAAGAAAACCCATGGGCTAAAGACTATGTTTTAATCGCTAACTTGAAGAGTGGAGTAGATGACAAGAACTATAAAGATGTTGAGTTTGGCTATGTGAAATTCGTTTATCGTGTAGAAGCGACAGACAATACAAACTATATCGAGTTAGATAAAGCGAAAGAAGCTTTTGCTAAGATTAACGAATTACGAAAGGCACAAGGCTTAAAAGAATTGACTTGGTCAGATGATGTCTACAACTCACGTGCCTTGCCAAAAGCCCATACTATTTCACGTCAGTACGATAGCACAGGGTTTGTAACTCGCCGTGAAGACAATGCAACAACAGTCGCAACGAAATGGTATAACAGTGGATTGAGAGAATTAATGCTCGATCCAAATGCCACAGAAGGTGCGGTAGCAGCAGTCATCAATGGCGACGGTAACTATTACTGGGCATTCATGTATAAATAATGCCTCTAGACAACTGTTATCGGAAAGAACTTATTTAATAACAATTCATTCCGATACCAAGGACACCCAAAGGATTTCTTTCTTTTGGGTGTTTTTTTGCTCTTCTTATTATCCAACCACAGACGGAAGTCAAATGAGGAAAAATTTGATAAAATAGGAAAAGATGAGGTAGACTATGTGGAAAATACAAATTTTTATTTTCGTTGAAGCCGTTTTGTTAACATTAGCAGCGATCACCATTTTATCAATCGATTTTTCCAGATTTGTTGTCTTGATGGTTCTCTTTTTGCTCCTTTTGTATTACTATTTTGGCAAACAAAAAGCGAATTTTCTATTAATCGCGCTGAGTGTGCTCTTGTTTTTTATCGTGATGCTGAATCCTTTTGTGATTGCAGCCATTTTATTTGCGGTGGTTTATGGTTTATTGATCGCCTACCCTTATATGTATAAGGAAAATGAAGCCGTTGTGTTTGATGTTGAAGAGGATACGAAAATTCGTCAGGAAAAAACTCGATGGATTGGTGATTTACAACATTTTTCAAAGCAAAGTCGAGGGTATCGAGATCTGAATGTGATCCGAGTTTTTGGGAATGACACCCTCCATTTAGAGGAGGTAGCCATTTGCAATTGGGACAATGTAGTGATCATTCGGAAAGGTTTTGGAAATACAAAAATTATCTTACCGATTGATTTGGAATTGCATTTACAAATTAACACCCTGTATGGAGATCTGAAGTTTTTGGATCTTCCTGTCCGTAAAATGAGGAATGAAACCATAGACATTGAAACGGCACATTATCGGAGATCGCACCGTTCTATAAAAATTGTGTTAGTTGGTATTGTTGGGGATGTTGAGGTGATTCGCGCATGAAGAAATTAGACTATCTCCTATTGTACTTCTATTCCCTAATGGTAGTTGCGGTCATTTGTCATACCATTTTCCATTTTGTTGGTTTTCAGTGGGGCAAACTTCTCTCAGATCTTTCCTTGCTTCAGTCATTCCTATTTTTGGTTTTTAGTCTGACGCTTGCATTGACGGCTTTGGTTGTCTTAATAATTAAAATCACGCAATTTGTAACGGTTCATGCAGTACAACAAAAGGTAGAATCTATCCTGACTGCTTCACAGCGAAAAGAAATTGCCCCCAAAGAATTGAATCAACAGTTAGATTTATTGGACAGCAAATTGCTTCGACTAGAAGAAAATTTACAAAAAAGTGAAAATCGTGTGATGCGAAATGAAGAAGAAATTGTGGAAATCGAGCGTAAGAGAATTGCGCGTGATCTACATGACACGGTTAGTCAAGAATTGTTTGCAGCCAATATGATTTTATCTGGAGTGGCAGCACAGGCTCTTGAGTTAGAGAAAAGTCAGATCCAGCAGCAACTAAATGGTGTGTCAGATATTCTAGGTACAGCCCAAAATGATTTACGCGTCTTGCTCCTACATCTTCGTCCTACAGAATTGGAAGGAAAAAGTTTGGTAGAAGGGATGGAGATGATTTTTAGAGAATTGAAGGAAAAGAGTAACCTAACAGTTGTCTTCCATCATAATGACGTGAGCATTCCAAAAGAAATGGAAGAACATCTATTTCGGATCGTCCAAGAAATTGTCAGCAATACCTTGAAACACGCTAGAGCTCAACAAATGGATGTCTTTTTGCATCAGGAAGGAAAACAACTTCATTTACGGATGGTAGATGATGGAATCGGCTTTGAGCAGGAAAAATTGGAACGATTGAGTTATGGGTTGAAAAATATTCAAGAACGTGTAGAAGACATGGCGGGAACCATTAAAATAAGAACGAGTCCTCAAAAGGGAGTGGCTGTAGATATTCGTGTTCCCCTCCTTGTAAAAGATAAAAATGAAAAGGAAACTGTATGAAAGTATTATTAGTAGATGATCATGAAATGGTCCGATTGGGATTGAAAAGCTTTTTGTCCATGCAAACCGATATTGAGCAAGTCTTAGAGGCGAAAAATGGGCATGAAGGGGTGGACTTGGCGCTGAAAGAAAGACCAGACGTCATCATCATGGATATTGTGATGCCAGAGCTAAATGGAATCGATGCGACTCTAGCCATCCTAAAAGAGTGGCCGGAAGCTAAAATTGTCATTTTGACGTCTTATTTAGATAACGAAAAGATTTACCCTGTCTTAGATGCCGGTGCAAAAGGGTATATTTTAAAGACCTCGTCAGCAACTGAGATCTTACAGGCTGTCAGAAAGGTTGCAAAGGGAGAATTTGCAATTGAGACAGAAGTTAGTCAAAAAGTTGAGTCACGAAAGAACCATGCTGAATTGCATGATGATTTGACAGCTAGAGAACGAGATATTCTGGCTTTATTGACGAAAGGATATGAAAATCAACGAATAGCAGATGAACTCTTCATTTCTTTAAAAACAGTGAAGACCCATGTCTCCAACATCTTATCCAAATTAGAAGTCAGTGATCGGACGCAAGCAGTCGTCTATGCCTTCCGACACCATCTGGTGAATCAAGAAGATTTTTAAAGGGAAACATGCTATAATAGAGCATGATCATAAGGGGGAGACAAGTGGACGCAAAATTACGTTATAAAGCCAAAAAAGTTAAAATCGTCTTTTTTGATATTGATGATACATTACGTGCAAAAGAAACTGGATTGATCCCAGAATCTGTCAAAGAAGTCTTTCATCAATTGAAAGAAAAAGGAATCCGAACAGGGATTGCAACGGGTAGAGGGATTTTTGGGGTTGTTCCTGAAATCATGGACTTAAAGCCTGATTTTCTAGTAACCTTAAACGGTGCCTATATAGAAGATACAAAAGGAACTGTGATCTACCAATCACCAATCAATGAAGCAATCGTTTCTTCTTTTGTGGATTGGGCCAAAGAATCCGAGATTGATTATGGGTTAGTAGCTAGTCATCAAGCTGCCCTGTCTAATCGGACACCCTTGATCAGTGATGCTATTGACATCATTTATCCCAACTTACCTGTAGATCCAGATCTGCATTTGAAAGAACCTATTTTCCAAATGTGGACCTTTGATGAAAATGATAGTGAGCTAGAGTTGCCCCCTTCTTTGCAAGAGAAATTGCGCCTAGTTTCGTGGCATCCCCATTCGTCAGATGTTGTTCGCTTTGAAGCTTCAAAAGCTTCAGGAGTTTCTCATCTTGTAAATCATTTGGGCTTGAAGCCAGAGAATGTTTTAGTATTTGGGGATGGATTAAATGATCTAGAACTGTTTGATTACGCTGGAATTAGTATCGCAATGGGAAAATCTGCCCCAGAGTTACAAGAAAAAGCTGATTATATCACTAAGAATTTAGAAGAAGATGGCATATTCTATGCCTTAGAGGAGTTAAATATGGTTGAAAAAGAATTGACATTACCACAGTTAGAACTTGCTACGGTTGACGGTCCTGTCGCTGTGATCAAAACCAATCACGGTGAGATGAACATTCAATTGTTCCCGGATCAAGCGCCAAAAACAGTTGCAAACTTTGTAGCTCTTGCTAAGTCTGGCTATTATGATGGTGTCATTTTCCATCGGATTATTAAAGATTTTATGATCCAAGGGGGAGATCCAACAGGCACAGGTATGGGTGGTGAATCCATCTATGGGGAGAGCTTCGAAGACGAATTTTCAAAAGAATTGTACAATATTCGCGGAGCCCTTTCAATGGCAAATGCTGGACCAAACACAAATGGCAGCCAATTCTTTATTGTACAAAATCAACATCTCCCATATTCGAAAAAGGAATTGGTCCGCGGTGGCTGGCCTGAAGAAATTGCTGAAATCTATACGACAGAAGGGGGAACTCCTCACCTAGATCAACGCCATACCGTATTTGGACAATTGATGGATGAAGCTTCTTTTGCTGTGTTGGATGAGATCGCGGCTGTTGAGACAGGGATGATGGATAAGCCAGTAGAAGATGTCGTGATTGAAACCATCGAGATTGAGGACTAATATGAAAATTGGAGATAAGTTAGAAGGGACCATTACAGGCATTCAACCTTATGGTGCCTTTGTCGAACTAGAGTCGGGTGTCACGGGCTTGATTCATATCTCAGAGATTAGAAGTGGTTATGTAAGTAATATTCATGATATTCTTTCAATTGGAGAAAAAGTCTTTGTCCAAGTCATCGATGTTGATGAATATTCTAAGAAACCTAGCCTCTCTTTGAGAACACTAGAAGAAACACCACAACGAAGTATTCGACACCATCGTTTTTCAAATGACCGCCACAAGAGTGGTTTTGCGCCCTTAGCTCAACAGATGCCGACCTGGGTCAAAGAAGGAAAGGTATTCTTTAGCAAACAAGAAAAAAAATAAAAACTTCGATAGGTTGATGAAACCTATCGAAGTTTTTTTGATATAGAGAATTATTCAAATTCGTAAAGGGTAGTAGAAAGGTAACGTTCTCCATTATCTGGTGCAAGAGCAAGAACTTTTTTACCGCTTCCCAATTCTTTTGCGACTTCAATAGCAGCATAGATAGCAGCTGCGCTTGAGATACCGACTAAGAATCCTTCAGCTCCACCGATAGCGCGTGCAAGTTCGAAAGCTTCTTCTGAAGATACGCGACGAACACCATCATATGCATTAGTGTCTAAAGTATTTGGGATAAAGCCTGCTGAAATCCCTTGGATTTTATGTGGTCCAGGTTTTTCACCAGAAAGGACTGCAGATTCATTGGCCTCAACGGCATAGACTTTGACAGCAGGATTATTCTTTTTCAAAGTATGAGAAATACCAGAAACAGTACCACCAGTACCAACACCTGCGACAAAAGCATCTAAACAATCTTTTCCAAAGGCATCAACGATTTCTTGTCCTGTTGTTCTTTCATGTACCTCTGGGTTAGCAGGGTTTTCAAATTGAAGAGGAAGGAAGCCATTTCTTTCTGCAGCGATTGCTTCAGCTTTAGCGATAGCGCCTTTCATTCCTTCACTTCCAGGAGTCAAAACGAGTTCAGCTCCATAGGCTTGGATGATTTTACGACGTTCCACACTCATGGTTTCAGGCATGACAATCACAACTTTGTAGCCTTTAGCTGCGCCAACCCATGACAAACCAATCCCTGTGTTCCCACTAGTTGCTTCGACAATGGTATCACCTTGTTTGATCAAGCCATCCGCTTCAGCTTTTTCAATCATGCTCAAAGCAATCCGGTCTTTAACAGATGATCCAGGATTGAAAGCTTCGAGTTTGACATAGACATCTGCAGCTCCTTCAGGAACAAGACGGTTCAATTTGACAATCGGAGTGTTCCCAATCAGTTCTGTAATATTTTCATAAATAGCCATAATATACCTCAGTTCTAGGTTTTCTTGATACTAACAAGTATAGTCTCTTGCGAGAAGAATGTAAAATATAGAAATTTTATGGGTGTGATAAAAAAAAACTATCGTTGCCGATAGTATTTTAATTATTTTTCTACAGAAAATAGGGGTACTTCAACCTCACGAATTCCTTGGTCCTCAATAATGACTTTACCATTATAAAATTCGACTAAAGCTGCTGTGATAGAACTTGTGTTTTCTTTATCCACAAAAATAGTTGTCATCACCTGATCTGTGAACATCGGATCTTGTTCCGCCAATTGATGGTCTTTTAAGAAATTAGCAAATTCTTGGTATTGGGAATAAGAAAGTGTGATCCCAAGTACCACTTGCTCTTTGATTTCTACCAGTCCAATCTCTCGAACTGCTTGTGCAACACTTCCAGCATAAGCACGAATCAGACCGCCAGCACCTAATTTAATACCTCCAAAATAGCGGGTAACCACGACACAACTATTAGTGATGCGATGATTCTCCAAAACTCCTAACATCGGTACCCCAGCGGTTCCACTAGGCTCTCCATCGTCACTGGTCCGTTTGATGTCACTTTGTTCCCCAATGATGAAAGCAGAGCAGTTATGTGTAGCCTTATAGTGTTCCTTTTTGATGGCATTGATAAAATCTCTAGCTTCCTCTTCAGAGGAGACTCGCTTGACATGACAAATGAATTTTGATTTTTTGATTTCTTCTTGAACAGTGCCGTTCTCTTTAAATGTAACATATTCCATATTCTTATTTTACAAAAAAAGAATGATTTTCTCCAACTTTTGCGAATTAATAAGTATGAAGATAGAAGATTCTTATGGAAGACTCTTAACGAAGAGTCAAATGACAAATGATCTAAAAGAAATTGCCCAAGAACTTCCAGCTATAGAAAAAGAGAATGGAAGGTACCAATGCTTTCGATGTGGCAGTTTGATTGATCAAAAACTGTGGAAGTTGAGTGAAGAGGTACTGTATTGTAGAGCCTGTATCCAATTGGGGAGGATCCGGAGTGATCAAAAACTTTATGCTATTGCACAGAAAGACTTTGAAGGACAGGAGGTGTTAAACTGGAAGGGAACCTTGACTTCCTATCAACAAGAGGTATCTGAAGGACTTATCCAAGCAGTTAAAGCAGGAAAACATGCCTTGGTACATGCTGTGACAGGAGCAGGAAAAACGGAAATGATGTATCAGGTTGTAGCAACAGCGATCAAGGCAGGAAAAGCAGTCTGTATTGCTACCCCAAGAATCGATGTCTGTATAGAATTGTACGGAAGGATGAAGGAAGATTTTTCCTGCCCCATCTCTTTGCTTCATGGAGAATCGGAGCCCTATTTTAGAACGCCTTTAGTGATCGCTACAACCCACCAATTGCTAAAGTTCTATCAGGCCTTTGATCTCCTTATTATAGATGAAGTAGATGTTTTTCCCTATGTAGACAATCCAATCTTATATAAAGCAGCTCAGAATGCAATAAAAAAAGAGGGGAATACCCTATATTTAACAGCAACCTCTACAGATGAGTTAGATAAAAAGGTCAAGAAAAAAGAAATCATTCGTTATAGTCTTCCAAGAAGATTTCATGGGAACCCACTAGTGGTCCCTGAAATAAAATGGGTGCCGAAAATGAGAGAAAAAATAGAAAAAGGAAGAATCCCTTACCAACTATTGCAACTGATCAAGAAACAAATACAAACTCACTACCCATTGTTAATCTTTGTATCTGAAATAGAATTAGGACAACAATTTACCGAGAACTTAAAAAAATACTTTCCCAAAGAAACAGTAGGTTTTGTATCCTCACAGACAACAGACCGTCTACGAATGGTAGAAGAGTTTAGAAACAGAGCCATAACCATGCTAGTCTCTACAACAATTTTAGAAAGAGGAGTGACTTTTCCGTTTGTAGATGTCTTTGTTTTAGAAAGTAATCACAAATTATTTACTAAAAGTGCTCTCGTACAAATTTCAGGAAGGGTCGGTCGAAGTAAAGAAAGACCAACAGGTAAACTACTTTTTCTATCAGATGGCATAACAAGAGAAATGAAGAAAGCGATCAAAGAAATAAAGGAAATGAATCAGGAGGCTGGATTTTGAAAGAATGCTTGCTTTGTACTAAAGAGTTAAAAACTGGTGAACATTTCACAGACCTTATTTTTATGAATCAACAAGAAGAATGGATTTGTAAAGAATGCAAAGAAGACTTCGAACAAATTGGCGAAATCCATTGTCCTAGATGTTATAAAGATAAGGAGGAGAAAGTATGTAAAGATTGCGAATACTGGATACAAAAGGGGAATATGGTCGAACATGAAGCATTATATAGATATAATACAGCAATGAAGGACTATTTCAAGCGATATAAATTTGAAGGCGATCGTTTATTAGGAATGGTATTTGCATGTGACATCAAAAAAGCCTTGAAAAAGTATAAAAGCTATACGATAATACCGACTCCAATCAGCCATGAAAAAAGGCAGGAAAGAGGATTCAATCAAGTATCGACTATACTAGATTTTGCAGAGATAAAGTACAGCAGTCTCTTCCAAAAAGAAGACACTTTAGCCCAATCAAAAAAAACAAGAGAAGAAAGATTAAAAACCTCTCAGCACTTTCAATTAAAAGGAGAAATTTCAGGAAAGCAGAAATATCTAATCTTCGATGATATCTACACAACGGGCAAAACAATCGAATTAATGAAGCGCCTACTAATTGAAAAAGGTGTGAAAGAAATAAAGACATTTTCAATCGCAAGGTAAAAAAAGATTTGCAAAAACTTTATGAAAGCGTTATAATATACATATAAATAAAAACATAATGTTTAGAAAGTAGGTACTAATATGATTAAATATAGTATCCGTGGTGAAAACCTAGAAGTAACAGAAGCCATTCGCGACTATGTCGTTTCTAAACTCGAAAAGATTGAAAAATATTTTCAGGCAGATCAAGAGCTAGACGCTCGAGTAAACTTAAAAGTTTACCGTGAAAAGACCGCAAAAGTAGAAGTGACCATTCCGCTTGGATCTATCACACTTCGTGCAGAAGATGTCTCTCAAGATATGTACGGTTCAATTGATCTGGTTGTGGATAAAATTGAACGTCAAATTCGTAAGAATAAAACAAAAATCGAAAAGAAAAATCGTATTAAATCTGGTGCAGGTAAATTGTTTACCGATGCAGTTGTAGAAGAAGCAGCAACCACAGAAAAAGTTGTTCGCTCAAAAACAATTGATCTAGAACCAATGGATTTAGATGAAGCGATCCTTCAAATGGATCTATTAGCACACGATTTCTTCATTTATCGTGATGCAGAGGATAACACAACAAATGTGATCTACCGTAGAGAAGATGGAGACATCGGTCTATTGGAAGTAAAAGAATAAAGATCAAAAAGAGATTGAAAACATCAATTAAATTATAGAGGAATCAGGAGCATCTATGCTCCTGATTTTTTTATATAAACCAAAAAAGTAAAAAAACTTTCAAAAAAATAAAAAATTTTGGAAAAAAGTATTGACAGTAAGGGTAGGTCATGATATACTAATATAGTTGTCGCGCGAGAGCGACAAAGACCTTTGAAAACTGAACAAGACGAACCA
>NZ_JASHEI010000009.1:0-104208 GCF_047463195.1 Streptococcus parasanguinis | reverse complement strand
TTGTTCAGTTACTATAACCTTAGTTATAGCGCCCTGCACATTGGTTCGTCTTGTTCAGTTTTCAAAGGTCTTTGTCGCTCTCGCGCGACAACTATATTAGTATATCATGACCTACCCTTACTGTCAACACTTTTTCTCAAAAAAATTTATTTTTTTGAAAGTTCATTTATACACTGTCAACTTTCAGTTCTTAAATTGTATTTTTAAAATCCTTCAGATAGTTCTCTAATTTCTTTTTCATTTTTGTTTTTCCTAGACATCTTCTGTTTGCTAGTAATGCTTCATATTGTTCTTTTTCTTTTACGGTTAATTTTTCTTTAAAACGTTTTAATGCATCTCTAAGAACAACCAGCTCATCTAAATATATTTTTCTTGATGAAATTCTGTGACTAATTTCTCCAATTTCAATATATGGAAGTCTATTTATTTTTCTCTTATCACTTTCCTGTTGTCTTATTTTATCTTTAATATGATTTCTAAATTTTGTTTTAAAATATGTATAAAGTAATTCTTCATTTGTTTCAATTTCAGGATTTTTTTGATAAAGTTCAAAGAGTGTTAGCTGTCCTTCTTGTTCCCAATCATCCTTTTCCCATAATTGAATATAATATTCTTTTTCACATTTTCTTACGATATATTTTACTTTTTGATACATTTTATTAAATTCCATAAGCTCTCCTTTACTTTTATCTGTATTTTATAAAAATAAAGAAGCCCATTGGACTTTTTTTCTATTCTGCACGTTTTTTTAACTATTTGGTTATTATTTTTAATTATTTTGTCCAAATACACAAAAAAACTGCCACTTGGTGACAGTTCATCGATAGTCCGTACGGGATTCGAACCCGTGTTACCGCCGTGAAAAGGCGGTGTCTTAACCCCTTGACCAACGGACCATTTTTACAACATATTCTATTATACAGAATATTTTTACTCTGTCAACACTTTTTTAATAAAAAAAGAAGGAAATATTTTCCTTCTTTTGAATTAGTTATTTTCTTCTAATTTTGACTTAATCTCATCATATGATAGAGGTTTTGCTTCTTCTTCTAATTCATGCTCTGAATTTTCAGGCATTTTTCCTGTTTCATATAATGATTTAATTTGAACACTATCCAAGGTTTCATATTTTAATAGAGCTTCCGCAATTAGTTTATGCGTTTCTCTATTTCCTTGAATAATTTCTGCCGCTTTATTACGGGCTTCATTCAACAGACTACGAACTTCTTCATCAATTTCGTAAGCTGTTCGTTCTGAAATCATTTTTTGTGGGCTTTGAGCACCAAACATTGCATGATTTCCTTCATATTGGACCGGTCCAAGTTTTTCACTCATACCATATTCTGTCACCATTGCACGCGCCATTTGGGTAGCTTGTTCAAAGTCATTTGAAGCACCGGTTGTTTGCGAATTGAAAATAATTTCTTCGGCAACACGTCCTCCCATGAGCCCAGCTAATTGTTCTTTCATATCTTCTTTAGAAAGTAACATTTGATCTTCTTTAGGAAGGGCAATCATGTAACCGCCTGCACGACCACGTGGAACAATAGTAACTTTATGAACTACACGAGCATTTGATAAGACCAGACCAACGATTGTATGACCAGCTTCGTGATAAGCAACCATTTCACGTTCTTTTTGTGAAATCGTCCGATCTTTCTTAGATGGACCTGCAATAACACGATCTTCTGCTTCATCGATATCAGCAGCATCAATTACTTTTTTATTTCGACGAGCTGCAACCAAGGCTGCTTCGTTCAAAACATTTTCGAGATCAGCACCGACAAATCCTGGTGTTTGTTGAGCAACCAATTTCAAGTCCACATCTTGAGCAAGTGGCTTATTCTTAGCATGAACACGAAGAATTGCCTCACGACCTTTCACATCTGGACGTCCAACCAATACTTTACGGTCAAAACGGCCAGGACGAAGAAGGGCAGGGTCAAGGACATCAGAACGGTTAGTTGCTGCGATAACAATGATTCCTTCGTTGCCTTCAAAACCATCCATCTCAATCAAGAGCTGGTTAAGGGTTTGTTCACGTTCATCATTTCCGCCACCAAGACCTACACCACGTTGGCGCCCAACAGCATCAATTTCATCGATAAAGATAATGGCTGGTGCTGCTTTTTTAGCATCTTCAAAAAGTGAACGAACCCGGCTAGCACCGACTCCGACAAACATTTCAACGAAGTCAGAACCAGAGATACTGAAGAATGGCACTCCAGCTTCACCAGCTACTGCTTTTGCTAAAAGGGTTTTACCAGTTCCTGGAGGGCCTTCAAGAAGCACACCTGCTGGGATTCTTGCACCCAATTTAGTAAAGCGTTTTGGATCTTTTAAAAATTCAACAACTTCAACAAGTTCTTGTTTTTCTTCTTCAGCTCCTGCTACATCTGAAAAACGAACTTTAATATCTTCTTTATTAGCAGCGCGGGCTTTATTACGACCAAAGTTCATGGCACCTCTGGCACCTCCGCCACCGCCTTGGTTCATCATTGAGAAGAAGAAGAACATGACGATAACAAATGGAACAATTGAAGTGAGAATGGTTATCCACATGCCACTTGAGCTCTCACGCTTGATGGTGATTTCTGCTTTGTGGTCAGCTGCTAATTTTTGTAATTCATTGACGGTGATATCAGATGGAAGGATGACACTAGTAAAGCGAGATACTTTTTGAACACTTGGGGTAAAAAATTGAATTCCTGTATCTTCTTTTGATTCTTTTGCTTTATTATAGGTACCTGCAATTTCAATCACACTACCATTTGGTTGGTAACTGATCGTTTTTACATTATCATTTTTAATTTCTTTGACCAATTCTGTGTAGTTGATTTGCTGACTTTGACCAACCCCATTACCCGCAAAAAAGTACTGGAATCCTGTCACAGCCGCTACAATAATCAACAAATACAGAAATGGATTTCGGACAAAACCGTTATTTTTTCTGTTATTCATCTAGTCTCCTCTATTTTGAGTACACTTCCTCTTTTAATACACCAACATAGGGTAGGTTACGATAATTTTCATCATAGTCTAAACCATATCCTACAACAAACTCATTTGGAATCGTAAAGCAGGTGTAATCTGCTTCAATCTCAACCAAACGTCCTTCAGGTTTATCCAGTAAGGTAGCAATCTTCACAGATGCTGCATTTCGTTCTTCAAAGAGTTCTTTTAGACTCTTGAGGGTTTTACCTGTATCGATAATATCTTCTACAAATAAAATATCTCTACCAGTAATATCTTGGTCGATATCCTTGATAATATTAATAATACCTGAGCTTGCCGTACCACCATGATAACTTGAAACCAGCATAAAATCCAATTCAATATGTGTATCCACGTGGTTGATCAACTCTGCCATAAATGGAACAGAGCCTTTCAAAATTCCAACAAAAATTGGATTTTTCCCTTGGTACTCTTTTGTTAGGGTTTCACCCAATTTCTTTGCTGCTTCTACAATTTCATCATGTGAAACCAATACTTTTTTTATATCTTTTTCTAACATGTTTTTACCTATCTATTTTTTGAATATAAAGATTATCTTTCATTATACCACTTTTTGAGGGTTGACTCAAATCACTCGTTACCAATCCCACTACAGAAAGAATATTATGATTTTGTTCTATAATGAGAGCCTTTTGCCGAAGAGAAATTGGAATTTTATGGTTGATAAACCACCGTCTTAATTTTTGATGGTGGCCATTAACAAGTAGCTGATCTCCTTCCTTTCTCCTTCTAATTAAGATGGGAGTTTCGCGTGAAACAGAAAGAATTTCTACATTTTCCCCTACTAATGGTTGTCCAAAAGATAGTTTATAATTTGCAATGTCAAAGATATTCCCAAATTCTAACAAAAATGGGAGGGGGTGGTCATCCGACTTTTGACTGATTTTTTGTATTTCAAAGAAATCATATTCTTGATGTAGTTCATAATTCGACTTTAAATAATGAACGCAATTTCTTTTTTTTCGCAGTAAATCTAATAATTCTTGAAACTGGGCCCTACCAAGTTGCAAATCTGGAAATTGTGCCAAATACTCTTCTAATAAGAATGATTGTACAGAATGAGAATACGTTCTAAAAGAAGCTAAATCTTGAATGGTTAACTCGCTAGTCAATTCTTTCAGTGCTTGGTGCCAATGAGTCACTTCTTCTGCTAAATAACGAAGACTTACTTGCATTTGAGGATTTTCTTTTTCAAATTCTGGAAGGTATTGATGGCGTACACGATTTCGAAAATAGTCCTGTGAGTCATTGCTACTGTCTTCAAAGTGAGGGATTTTCATCAACTCATCTTTGGTAAAAGTTAACAAAGGACGGATTAACTCACCCTTACCAAATGGTTGGCGTACAGGAATACCACTTAAATGGCGTAATTTTGTTCCTCGTATTAAGCGCATGAAAGTTGTTTCGGCTTGATCGTTTGCATGATGACCTGTTACTAAAGCGGTGCAATCCTCTTTCTCCATAATCTGTTTAAAAAAATCATAACGAAAGGTACGAGCTTTTGCTTCTGTAAAATCACCCGAATAGTGAGCCACATGGATACGTGTCTCTCGCCTATCAGTTAGCGTTCGAAGTTCACTTTCTTCTAAATCCGATTCTGGTCTTTGTCCATGATTGACATGAGCGAGTACCAGATGGATTTTCAATCGTTCTTTATTCTTATATAAAAGTTCATACAGATTCATTGAATCCAATCCACCAGATAAGGCAACTAAAACACGGCGATGGGGAGTAAATAGATCTTGTTTTTCACAAAACTCTAAAAATCGCTTTTCCATTATTTCAATACCTCATAGATATCTTTTGAAATGTTGGAAATCGTATCATAATTCGAATGATCTGTAAAAATGGCTATTACATAGGGTGAATTTGTATATACAATTGCAACATCATGTCTAAAATCATAGGCATCTCCAATTTTATGAGCAACTTTTACTGGAAGGTCACGCGCAATCCGTTGATCATCATATTTTGTAGAGGAGAGTGCATCAATAATAGGGCCATTTTGTTGATAGACAGCCTCCATGACATTGCCAGCCATTTCAGCGGATGCTTCTCTTTTTTCAACATCCCAATGTTTCTTTGCAATCCTATCCAAAGTTTTTTGGAAGTCTTGATCTGATTGATGAGTGACATAATAATTCAAGATATTATGTCCAACATTATCTGATTCTTTTGCAATTTTATCTACCAACTCTTGAACACTATATTCTTTTCCATCTGGTGTTTTTGAAAGGCTACCACTTCCTTCTGGTTCATAGCCACCTTTGAAATCATTGACTTCTGGAATATATTTGTAGGTTGTAGTTGGAGAAATGGCTTTTTTATTGAGCTGTTCTTGGACGTAGTACAAGTATGGTAATTTCGTTACACTGGCAGAATACATTTCTTTTTGCGGATTGATTCCAGCAGTATTTCCAGTCTCTAATTGTTTTACATAGATTCCATATGAAGGAGAATTGTATTTACTATTTAACAAGTCCTGAACTTTTTCCATTCGATTATCTTTTTCAGTAACGAATGATTTGTTCACCCAGCCCTGACCTTCAATCTCCACAAACTCATCTCGTAAAGTCTTAGCTGTACGTAAGACTGTCACTTTTGTATAAGGAGAAAGAGGTGTATTTTTTTCTTTTGCACCATTTATTAAGGGTCGGTCATACACTTTAAAACCAGGTTTTAGCCACATGTCTTGTTTTTTTTCTTGTGTTTCTTGTACAACATCAGAAAAAATGACAGAAGAATCTGCTAATACATATCCTTTATCTGCTATTTTAAATACAGCTTTCCCTTCATCATTTACAAAGAGTTGTTCGATTGTAAACGGTGTGTTGGGAAGAATTTCTCCTTTTGCTTTTTTCAACTGAGGATCAGAAAAAACAGAAATTTTGCGATAGATATTAGGGTTCGCTGGAATTGAAGAAAAATAAAGTTCTGATGGATGAGCTATTGTCTGAGAAGACTCAGACTGCTCGACACTCGCTGCTTGAGATCCAATAAATAAAATTGGAACTAACAATAGGAGCAGAAATCGTTTAGACACCTGTATTCCTTTCCTTTTCATCCTTTTGAAGTTTAATCATTTGGTTTTTCTTTTTTAATTCCTCTAATTTTTCATCCGAAAATTCAAGGAATTGTTTAACTGTTTGTAAGATATTTTCCATCGGTTATTGGGGGAGTAAATCTGGGATGGTATAAACATATTCACCATCTTTTGAAAAAGAATACTTAGCGCGTGCATATTTTGTTGCATAATCATCGTCTTTTAATTTTTTAGCGATGTCTTGTTGGTATTCTTTTTGTTCACTTGTTTCTTTATACTCTTTTTCCAACTGTTTGTATTGTTCTTTTTTATCTTGTAGCGATTGATAGCTCTGGGCTAAATTATAAGTTGGAAGAATAAACAGTAACATGACCAATATCAAAACGAGCCCCAGAAAACGATTGCGTTTTTTTCTTTCTTCTTCTAAAAAACGTTTTCGCTGACTTTCGTCTTTGATATATTTATTGTTCATTTGAACGATATTTTTAGGCATCTTCTTCTATCCTTGTTTCACTAATTATTTCGTACATTTTGGATGCATCTTCTTTTTTTGTACTATCCAACATTTCCAAGACTTTAACCGTCAATACTTTATTTCCAAAACGAACTTCAATTTGATCATTCACTTTCAAATCCGTTGAACTTTTGGCTAATACTCCATTGACTTTGATTCGTCCTTTATCTGCAACTTCCTTTGCAACAGGACGACGCTTAATAATGCGAGAAACTTTTAAATATTTATCTAATCTCATACTGTCACCTCTAACATAGTATTGTATCATTTTTTATACATAAAATGCGAAAAATGAGCTAAGAACTGCTAGTACTTTTCTTTTTCCTGTTTAATTTCCAATAAGGTTTGACCAAATTGCTTCAGAGCTTCCAAAATTTCAAAATCTTTCTTATTTCGAATATCGAAGATCACTTCAATCAATCCCTTTTCTTCTGCAATCTGTGCCTTTAACTGTGTCATTGACAGAGCTTTGAAATAATCCTGTGTTAAAAACAGTTGTTTGGCAATAGGTTCAAATTTCACTGTCACTTTTTGTTGTTTTCTATCAACAAGACGGACAAAGACTTGATCCAAGTAAGCTTTCACTAAACCAATTTCAAGTAGATAGGCGACAACATCTGGGTATTCTCCAAAACGATCAATCAATTCATCTTGCAAGTATTCATAGTCACTCGCAGAATTCATTTCACGAATTTGTTTGTAAATTTCAATTTTTTGACGTTGATCTGAAATATATTCATTAGGTAAATACGCATCTATTTGAAGGTTCAACTCTGCATTACTCTTTTGCCTACGATGCTCTTGGCCTTGTTTTTTAGCAATAGCTTCTTCTAACAATTGAGAATACATTTCAAAACCAACTGAATCGATGAAACCAGATTGAGAAGCTCCAAGAATATTCCCTGCTCCACGGATCGATAGATCTCGCATAGCAATTTTAAATCCAGACCCCAATTCAGTAAAACCTTTAATCGCTTCTAAACGTTTTTCAGACACTTCTGTAAGAGATTTGTCTGGACGATACATCAAATAAGCATAAGCGATTCGGTTGCTTCGTCCTACACGACCTCTTAGTTGATAAAGAGTTGAAAGTCCCATATGATCCGCATTTTCAATAAAGAGTGTATTGGCATTTGGAATATCCACACCTGTCTCAATAATGGTTGTCGTCACTAAGACATCGTATTCGCCATTAATGAAATCCAACAAGGTATTTTCCAGGCGAACTTCACTCATTTGGCCATGAACAAAGCCAATCGAAGCCTCTGGAATCAACTCTTTTAACTCGGATACTTTTTGCTCAATCGTATCTACCTTATTGTAAAGATAGTACACTTGACCTCCACGATCTATCTCCCGCAACACAGCATCTCGAATAATAGTTGGATTGGTCTCTAGTACAAAAGTTTGCACAGGATACCGATTGGTCGGAGGTGTTTCAATGACAGACAAATCTCGAATTCCTAGCATAGACATATGGAGCGTCCGAGGAATAGGGGTAGCTGTCAAGGTAAGCACATCCACCTTTTTTTTCAATTCTTTCAAGGTTTCTTTATGCTTTACTCCAAAACGTTGCTCTTCATCGATCACAATCAAGCCCAAGTCTGAAAAGACGACATCTTTAGACAATAACCGGTGAGTTCCAATAATAATGTCCACTCGTCCTTTCTTCAATTTTTCAAGCGTTTCCTTCTGCTCTGCTTTACTCTGGAAACGACTTAAAACAGCAACTTCTACCGCAAAAGCTTCAAAACGCTCCTTAAAATTGGCATAATGTTGTTGGGCAAGAACAGTCGTAGGAACCAGCACTGCTACTTGTTTATGATCATTTACTGCCTTAAAGGCTGCTCGCATAGCAACTTCTGTTTTCCCAAAACCGACGTCTCCAACCAGCAGTCGGTCCATCGGACGATTCGATTCCATATCTTTTTTGATTTCTTCAATGGAGCGCAACTGATCATCTGTTTCAATATATGGAAAATCTTGTTCAAAAGCTTCTTGATTTTCGTCATCTGAAGAATAAGCAAAACCTTCTAATTGACTACGCTCTGCATAGAGTTTTATCAAATCATCCGCAATATCCTCCACCTGGGTCTGAACCTTTTGCTTCGTTTTTTGGAAACGACCATCGTTTAATTTGTTAATTTTTGGCGTTTTTCCATCACTTGCAACGTATTTGGACAACATCTGAATCTGATCGACAGGAATCGAGATGCGATCTCCATTTTGATATTGAATTGAAACATAATCACGATGGACACCCGAAATTTCAATCGTTTCAATTCCCAAATATTGACCAATACCATGAACTTGGTGAACAACATAGTCCCCTTTTTCCAGTTCATTATAATTTTTTAGGCGTTCTGCATTGGAAATATTTTGCCTGCGAATCTTTCGTTTGATCTTTTTCTGATAAATCTCTGATTCTGTAATGTAGACAATTTTTTCATCAACAAATTGAAAACCGTGAGCTAATCCTCCAACGACTAATTGACTAGCTTGAGGAATGATCGTATCCCCATCAATATAATCTAATCGAATTCCATACTCTTCTAAATTTTTATGGAGCTGTTGAAGATTGTGATGAGAAGTTGCTTGGACAATAACAGTATAGTTTGATTTTCGATACCGTTCAATTTCCTCTTTTAGTAAATCAAATTGTCCAAAAAATTCCTGCATGGGATATTGATTGAATTGATACAAATGATCAAACTTCAGATTTCCCAATCCTTTTTGAAAGTTTGAAAAATAAGTTGCAGGCGTATATTTTCGTAAAGTTGTACTGGTGTCTGCAAAATACACTTGGCGAGAAGAAGCTCTATTTTTATGTAAATCTTCCGTCAAGAGATTAGCTGTATCTAGTTCAAATCTCGCTATTTGATCTGCTATTTTTTGATAATCATCCAGAAAGACTGGAGTGTGTTTAGGGAGATAATCGAATAGGGTATATTGTTTCTTGTAAAAGAAACTAATAAATTTTCTAAGATCCGGATGGAGTTTCCTTTGATAAATATCTCCCAGAATTTCTGCTAGATAAGATTTAAATTCTTCATTTGCACTCTGTTCTTGCAATTGTTCTATTTGCTGCTGACCACGTATAAAATCTTCCTCTTGCAACAATAGATCACTCACTGCCTTCAGTTGAACTTCTTCAACATTTTCAACAGAACGCTGACTTTCTGGGTCAAAGATTCGGATTCCATCAATCTCATCTCCGAAAAATTCAATCCGATAGGGTTGGAGTTGGTCGATCTCAAAGATATCTAAAATATCTCCTCGTAGACTAAACTCCCCCTGTTGCAAAACTTGGCTCACCTTTTGGTAGCCAATCTTCTGTAATGTTTCACTCAGAGTAGTTAAGTCTATTTCTTGACCAACCTTCAATTTAAAAATACTAGATGTAAAAACTTTAGGAGAAGGTAATAGTAGTTTTATACCACTCACATTGGTCACAAGGATGCCTTGACGATCTTCTTGGCATAAAAAGTTCAAAGCCTCTAATCGTGCAAATTGCCTTTCTTGTGAAGCAAAAACAAATTCTGCTAAAGGGTTATCATCTCCCAAAAATGTATGGACTTTCTCTTCTCCAAGTAAGGCAATAAAATCACTGGCCAATCGTTCTGCTTCGTTATAACTGGAAGTGATGAGGACTGCTTTTTCAATAGAATCAAAGACTGAAGCCATTACAATAGCCTTTGTGGTCGCAGATAATCCTAAGATCAATTCCCTATTATTTTTTTGCAAACCTTGTTGCCAGGATAGAAGGTTGGAGTTTTGACTCACTAAATCAATTACATTCATCTACTTACCCGTTGTATTTCTGCATGCTTCTTTCAAAATTTTCTTCTACCAAGTAATCGTTAACCGCTTCTTCTACTCGATCGATTGTTTGTAGAATAGTGATGTAATCGTCTTTATCAAATTTTCCTAATACATGATGAACAACTGACATGCCCTGCTTAGGTCTTCCAATTCCAATCTTAATTCGATAAAAAGTCTGAGTTCCAATATGATTGATAATCGATTTGATTCCGTTATGACCTCCAGCTGATCCTTTAGCTCGAAGACGAATCTTGCCAACTTCCATATCTAAATCATCGTAAATAACTAAAAGATCTTCAATCTCCAGACCATAATAAGTCAGAAGGGCATGGACTGCTTTTCCACTCTCATTCATGAAAGTGGTCGGCTTTACAAAATAGACCTTTTCGCCATTCAAAAATGTTGAGGCGATATCAGCTTGAAAAATCTTATCATGGGAGAAAGTAAGATTTAAAGACTTTGCCATTTGATCAACTAACATAAAGCCTACATTGTGTTTCGTTTCAACATACTTATCACCTGGATTTCCCAATCCAACAATTAATTTCGTCATCTCTTTCCTTTCAAAACACTAAAAGGGTTGGAAATATTTTTTCCAACCTTTACATCTTTTTAACTCTCTTATACATTAAAACGGAATTCCATGATGTCCCCATCTTGGACAACATATTCTTTTCCTTCTTCGCGCAAGCGTCCTGCTTCTTTTACAGCCTTTTCAGAACCGTATTTGACCAAATCATCATAGGACATAGTCACGGCACGAATAAATCCTTTTTCAAAATCGGAGTGGATGATTCCAGCTGCTTGAGGAGCTTTCATGCCACGTTTGAAGGTCCAAGCACGCACTTCTTTTTCACCAGCTGTGAAATAAGTGCCAAGTCCCAACAAGTGATAAGCTGCACGCGTAAGTTTATCAACTCCAGACTCTGCTAGGCCAATCGCCTCTAAAAATTCTTGTTTATCTGCATCATCTAGCTCAGAAATTTCTTCCTCAGCACGCGCAGAAATCACCACGACTTCCGCGTTCTCTGTTGCCGCAAAGTCACGAATTTGCTTCACATACTCGATAGAATCTGGATCTGCAACAACATCTTCATCCACATTGGCTACATAAAGAACTGGTTTGGTAGTCAAAAGGAAAAGTCCTTTCACCACTTTTTGTTCTTCCTCAGTGAATTCAATGGTCCGAGCCGATTTACCATCTTCAAGAACTGGTTTGATTTTTTGTAGAACATTAAATTCCGCAACAGAATCCTTATCTTTTTGTGTACGAGCGATTTTTTCTACACGCGCATAGCGTTTATTGACAGACTCTAAGTCGGCTAAAATTAATTCTAAATTGATGGTATCAATATCTGCCAGTGGATCAACAAAGGCATCTTCACGACCTTGCTCCCGCATGACATTTTCATCATCAAAAGCACGTACCACATGAACAATGGCATCTACTTCACGGATATTGGCCAAGAATTTATTACCAAGTCCTTCTCCCTTAGAAGCCCCTTTCACAATCCCCGCAATATCTGTAAATTCAAAAGTAGTCGGAACTGTCTTCTTAGGAGTAATCATTTCCGTCAATTTTTGGAGGCGTTCATCTGGAACTTCTACCATCCCAACGTTTGGATCAATGGTTGCAAAGGGATAGTTTGCGGCCTCTGCTCCTGCTTTTGTAATTGCGTTAAATAGGGTTGATTTACCAACATTTGGTAAGCCAACGATACCTGCTGTTAATGCCATTTTTCTTTTTCTCCGTTCAAATTTCAATCTCTTTTATTATAACATAATTCAAAAGACAAGTGATGAAAAATGAAATATTTCATCACCTTTGAAACTAGATTTTTTCATCAAACTGTAACGTTCTAAAAAGATAAAAATGGTATACTATATTTAACAATGAACAAAGGAGTTTTTCAGATGAAAAAACAAACATGGAAATCTATTTTTCTTTCTTTAATCGCTATCTTTACTCTCTTTCTTCTTGGAGCTTGTGGACAACAATCTGTTCAAAAATCCTATCTTCAGGCAATCAACCAAGAAAAGAAAACAGATGTTCGTATTACACTAGAACATAAAGGTGATAAAGCGATCAGTAACCAAACCACCACTACTATTTATTACAAAGAGGCGGGAGTTACGAAAGATCAATTAAAGGAAATGATCGATAAATATGATGAAGAATACAAAGATGTCAAAGGATTCACACATTCTGCTGAATATAAAGATGATTATATGGTTGAAAAAACAACACTAAATTATGAAAAGGCAGACTTAGATCAGCTAATTGAAAAGAAATTAGTAACGACACAAAAAGATAAAAAAGTCGACTATATCAGCTTCAAATCAACTTTTGATATGATGAAACAGGGTGGTTTCAAAGAAGTTAAAAATGGAAAATTTGAAGAATTAAAATAATCGAAAAGGTTCGGTCACATAAGTGACTGAACCTTTTATAGTACTTTCTTCATTTTCTGTTCAAAATCATGGCGACTCATCATGACCACATGATCACAATTGCTACACTTGATTTTTATGTCTGCACCAAGTCGCGTAATTTCCCAACGATTTGCCTTCTTGCCTGTTTCTTTAATCACACAAGCGTGGGGCTTTTTCATTTCTACAAAATCACCTAACGTATACATGATTCACCTTTGTTAATTTGTGCGAACTGGCGTAATCAATTGAATGAACCCTTGTTCATTTCCTTCTGGAACCAATGTAAACGGTCTAACAGAAGAAATAAAACGAATAACAACTTGTTCACTATCAATAGCTTTGAGCGCTTCAATCAAATAAGTTGGATTAAAGCTAATAGACAAATCCTCTCCTGAAACGGCGCTCGTATCGATCTCTTCATTTACTCGCCCAACTTCTGGTGAATGAACGTGAGAAGAAACCACTCCATTTTTGAACTCTAATTTAACCGTTCCGTTTTGAGTCGCATTTGAAAGAAGACGAGCACGCTCCATTGCAAATCGAAGGTTGGCCACATTGAAGGTTGCCTCTGTATTGAATTCTGTTGGAATGAGACGGTCTGTATCAGGATAATTTCCTTCTAGCAAACGGGTATAAAAACTAATGTGTTCACTTCTAAATAGGATTTGATTGTTAGCAAAGAAAACTTCAACTGTTTCAATATCATCAGAAAAGACAGAGGTGAATTCACGAAGAGAGCGACTTGGGATGACAACATCAAAGTTGTCTCCATTTTTCTCCAGTGTAATCACTTTCTGACTCATACGATGAGAGTCTGTTGCTACTGTTTTAAGCTCTTTATTATCTGATAAAACAAAGTGAACACCTGTCAAAATTGGACGACTTTCTTGTACACTTGCTGCAAATGCCGTTTCGTTAATCAATTGTTTTAATAATTTTGTTTCCAAAACTAATGGATTACTTGCAGCAATTTCTTGAATACGTGGATATTGATCTGCATCTTTTCCTTTAAGTGTAATTTCTGATTTACCACTTGTTAAGAGAACTTGTTTTTGTTCAATCTCTTTAAAATCTAAAGTAACATCTGGTAAACTTGAAACCACATTAATAAAGAAAGTTGCTTCCAATAAAATAGAACCTGGGGAGGTCACTAGTAAACCAGCATTTTCGTCTTTGATAGAAATAAAGTTTTCGATTGAAATTTGGCCATTCGATCCTGATAAGGCAACTCCTTCTGGAGTGACATCAATTTTAATCGTGGAAAGGATTGGAATAGCATTTTTTGAACTGATCGCTCTTTTGGTAGTATTTAGTGCTTGTAAAAATAAAGTTTTGTTAATAGAAAAATTTATCATGGTCATTCCTTTTATTTATTTTATGATTAGTAAGTTAATAGTAATAGTAGGTTGTGTGGAAGTTGTGGAAAAGTCTCAGAATCCTATCTATGACTTAAAAAGTTACTTGTTTAAAAATTGTGCATAACCCTTAGAAGTTTAGAGGAAGTTATCCACAGATTAATTTAACTTTTTCTTGATACTTTGAATTTCGAGTCGTAGATTATCATCTGTGTCGACCATACTTTTAATTTTTTCATAAGCATGAATGACAGTCGTGTGGTCTTTTCCACCGAATTCTTTTCCGATTCGAGGAAGTGAGTTGTCCGTCATCTCTCTTGAAAGATACATGGCCACTTGTCGTGCTAGGACAATATTCTGAACTCTTCGAGAACCTTTGATTTCTTTTACACTGACTCCATAAAAGGCTCCAACTGCTTCCTGAATTTTTTCAATGGGGATGACAAGCGTCTTGCTATTATCGTTTTTACGAGCTCGAATAGCTTCAGCTGCAACATCGATCGTAATTTCTTTTAGTTTTTTCACCTTCGCCATTAAAGAAATATCATTTAAGGCACCTTCTAAGTCTCGGACATTTGAATCAAACTGACCTGCTAGATATTCCAGTGTGTCATTAGGAAAAATATAGTCTAGATCTTCAATTTTATTCCGTAAGATGGCAATCCGAGTTTCAAAATCAGGTGGTGTTATATTTTGCGTTAGTCCCCATTTGAAACGAGTAACCAGTCGCTCTTCAAGACTATCTAAATGATCCGGACTTCGATCGCTTGTTAGAACAATCTGTTTGTTGTCGCTATGGAGGGCATTAAAGGTATTAAAGAATTCCTCTTGAGTCGTGACTTTTTTCCCGCCGAGTGACTGGATATCATCGATCAGTAAGAGATCAAGACTTCGATAGGTATTCTTGAACGTCTTCATTTCTCCTAATCGAAGGTGTTCTAAAAATTCATTAATAAAGGTTTCTGCTGGAACATACTTAACCCGTGCATTTGGAATATTTTCTAGGATTTGATTTCCAATTGCGTTCAATAGGTGAGTCTTTCCAAGCCCTGGTCCACCATAGATAAAGAGAGGGTTGTAAGTTGTTGCAAGATTTTCAGAAACTGCAAGCGCTGCTGCTTTCGCCCAAATATTTCCATCCCCTTGCACAAAATTATCAAATGTGTACTTTGATTTCAGACCTGTATCAATTTTAGGCAACGGTTCGGTTGTTAAGCTACCTGAAGATAATCTCCTATTCTCACCGCTATGACTACTAGGAATTTCTTCGGTATCTTCAAAAACGAAATGGAACTTCAAATCTGTATTGTAGACTTCAAAGCTGGCTGTGATCAAAGCATTTTTTAGATTTGTTTCCCAAAATAATTCTTTATAATTTCCATCAAGATAAATGGTAGCCGTTTCTCCATCGATTTTGACTAATTTTGAATCGGCGACAAAAAAATCATAGGCACTATCTTTTAGTTGTAATTGGGCTAATTCTAAAAAACGAGACCAAAATTGCTCTTCTTGTGACACTATCAGACTTCCCTCCTTTTCTTGAATTGTATCAAATCATACGTACTCCTATTCTACCACAAACAAAAATAGTTTTCCACAGGCTAAATTTCATGAGATTAAATTATAGTTTTAAACTTTTCCACAAGTTGTGGATTTAAATTCACATTGTTTTTAAAAGTTATCCACAAAGTGGGGATAACTAGAGAATATCCTTATTTTTCTGCTATTTACAAAAGATTTTTATGGTGGAAAAGCTTGTCAATATAAAAAATAAAAATAACAGCCTTATTTAAGGCTGTTGATAATTCGTTGGTATTCATCAAGACTGGAAAAAGAAATTTGGATAGTTCCTTTATTTTGAGAAGAGGGGTGTATCGTCACTTCTGTTCCCAATATTTTTTTCAATCGTTGTTCCTCTTCTAGTAGGAAGCTCTCTTTTGCTTTTTTATTTTTCTGTTTTCTTTTTGAACTGATCTTGTTTTCTAATGTTCGAACATTTAAATGATCCTGTTTGATTCGCTCCAACCAAAAGCGCTGCTCTTCTTCATCAAGAGGAACAAGAACACGCGCGTGAGCCGAAGAAATATCATTTTGAATGACTGCTTCTTGAACAGAGGGAGCTAGATGTAACAAGCGAAGCATATTGCTGATATAGGGTCTAGATTTCCCCATAAATTGAGCGATTTGGTCGTGCTTATAGCCATGATCAACGAGCTTCTGGTAGGAGATAGCTTCTTCAATTGGATTGAGATCTTCTCGTTGAAGATTTTCAATAATGGCTTGTCGCATCATTTCTTGATCCGTTAACTCTTTAATAATCGCAGGAACAAGCTCTAATCCAGCAATTTTTGAAGCTCTAAAACGTCTTTCACCTGCAAGCAATTCAAAACCAATTATTGGAGATTTTCTGACAATAATGGGTTGAATTAAGCCATTTTCTTTGATTGACTGAGCCAGTTCTTCTAATTTTTCTTGATCAAATACTTTTCTTGGTTGGAAAGGATTGGTTCGAATGTCCTTTACCGCTATTTTTTCTAATTTTTCCATCTTATGAATAGAATAACACACCTTTACAAATTCGTAAAGGTGTGTTTACAAGTATGTCAAGAAAGTGAAAGTTAATCGCTCAGATCCTCAGTTGATTTTGTCAACTTGATAGAAGTTGTTTGTTGTTTTCCATCACGATAGAATGTGACCTTGATTGTATCATTGATTTGGTGAGAATAGAGGGCGGATTGTAAATCTGCCGTTGACTCGATATCTGTATCATCGATCTTTGTGATGACATCATAACGTTGCAATTTATCTGAAGCAGGCATATTTTCAAGTGTTGAACGAACTAGTACTCCTCCAGAGATTTTTTCAGGAAGTTTTAATTGGCTTAAATCAGAAGTTGAAAGGTTGGATAAATCCATCATTTGGATTCCAAGAGCTGGTCGAACTACTTTTCCTTTTTCTTCTAGCTGCTTGATAATATTGACAACATCATTTGCAGGAATTGCAAATCCCATTCCTTCTACTGAAGTTTGTCCGTTATTTGAAATTTTACTTGAGGTAATCCCAATGACTTGTCCTTGAATGTTGATTAATGGACCTCCAGAGTTTCCTGGGTTGATGGCTGCGTCTGTTTGTAGAGCGCGTGTAGAGATATTTTGTCCATTATCAGCTTTCAAATTCACATTGCGACCTTGGCTAGAAATGATCCCTTGAGTAACAGAATTCGCATAATCAGTTCCAAGAGGGCTACCGATCGCAATTGCAGTCTCACCGACTGTTAATTGGTTTGAATCTCCAAATTCAGCTACTGCCTTTGCTTTATCCGCACTAATGCGAACGACTGCAATATCAGAATAGACATCTGATCCAACTACTTCTCCGGGGACTTTATTCCCATCTGCTAAAAGAATATCTACTTTTTTAGCACCATTGATTACATGGGTATTGGTAACAAGGTAGGCATATTTTCCTTCTTTTTTATAAATGACCCCAGAACCTTCACTAGAAATTTGTGAGTCAGAGTTTTCTTCTTTTTCAAATAACCCTTGATTCGAAGAATCAGAATAAGTAATCACAGAAACTACAGCATTTTTCACCTTATCTACGGCCTCACTAGTTGAGGTTGTATTTTTATAAGCTGTTTTAACAGTGGTTGAGTGTACTTGCTTACTTTCAGTATTTGAAGTAGAAGAATGAGAGGTTTGTAAGGTTAAAAAGGTTCCAAGAATCCCACCTAGAAAACCTACAACGAAAATGAGGGTTATGTTTCCAAGTTTTTTCAGTAAATTAGATGAAGATTTCATATTTTTCTCCTAAGGATATCAAATTATCTAAAGTATAGAAAAACTTTCTTAATTATATCTTAAATAACTAAACTTATCCACAAATTGTGGATAAGTTGTAGAATTTAGTTGAGAAATGGCTTTAAAAAGGACTTTATAGAATAGATTTCCTTTCTATAGCTGTGGATTATTTGTGGAATTGAAGAATTATGCTACAATAGGGAAATGAAAATTAAATTGATAACCGTTGGAAAATTAAAAGAAAAATACTTAAAAGATGGGATCGCGGAGTATATTAAAAGGCTTGGTCGATTTGCAAAAGTAGAACAGGTTGAGTTAGTTGATGAAAAAACTCCAGATCGTGCCAGTCAACTCGAAAATCAACAAATCCTTGAAAAAGAGGGGGAACGAATTCTCTCTAAGATTTCAGATAAGGAATATGTGATTGTATTAGCCATCGAAGGAAAACAATTTCCTTCAGAGAAATTTAGTCAAACGATTGACCAGATTATGACATCTGGTTATTCAAACCTTACTTTTGTTATTGGAGGCAGTCTTGGTCTGTCTCCTGAAGTGAAAAAAAGAGGAAATCTATTAATGAGCTTTGGTCAATTAACTCTTCCTCATCAGTTGATGAAATTAGTGTTGGTGGAACAAATCTATCGTGCTTTCATGATTCAACAGGGGAGTCCTTACCATAAATAACCTTGACGCTCCTTCCTTTTTCTGCTAAAATGAAGTAAGTTCGGTCTCATAGCTCAGCTGGATAGAGCATTCGCCTTCTAAGCGAACGGTCGCAGGTTCGAATCCTGCTGGGATCAAATGAAAGATGCAGCTTTTGCTGCATCTTTTCTTTTATGTAAAAATGTATAAATTTTCATCATCTATTAATTTTTGTATAATTCACTATAGACAAATAGTAACGGAATGATTTATTAGGAATATTTTTAAAAAGAACTAACAATCCCTATATAGTGCAAAGTGTAGATTATATAAATTGTGTAAAATAGTTTTCATTCATGTAACAAAAACATTAAAAACATTACAATTTTACCGATTCCCTTTAATTTTAGGCTATTTTATATTATAATTTTTTGTATATAAAATTTTATTTTTTTATAATAATACTAGAGTATAATAAAATAGAAAAAAACAAAGTGGGAGAGTTTGTGTGATTCAGTCATTAATCTTGTCTTTTCTCTTGGGAGGGATCATTGTTCTGACGTTTGCATTAGTGGACGAAAAAATCTATCAGGAACATCAATTTGCATTTATCTTTCTGCTGAGCACCTTTGTTCTTCTTTTTGAAAGTCTCTTAGTATTTTTAGATGTGACTTTATTTTCAAATATTCGACTCTCTGATTTAAATATGCTCTTATGGCCGGTTTATTTATATCCTTATTATCATTATGCCAATCGGACGAATCGCTTGTGCGCCATTTTTTATTCTTTTTTTACTTATTTAGCGGTTGAAGGAACAGCAACTTTTCTGACGATAATTGTCTCTTCAGTAATAGGAGATGCTGTTGTAGCAGCTTACTCGATTGTCTACAATATGTGTATTCGTTTGCTTTCTTTAGGAATCATTTTGAAGTTAATTGACTTATTTGAATTTGATTTCACTCCTTTTTATGAGAAAGAATTTGAAAAATATTTAAAGAGACTCATCTGTGTCTATTTTGCTATATTTGTAGTGATTAATTTTGCTTTATGGATTAGTGAACAAGCGCAATTTAAAAATTTTGGGAGCATGTTGGCAACGATTTGTTTTTTCTCTTTTGTAGTCAGCTTATTCCATATGAAAATCGAGCGAGATCAGTATCGTAAAAATTTAGAACTGGAGTATAAAGAATTTTCTGAGCAACAAATGAGTCGGTATATGGCTGAAATTCAAAGTCTCTATTCTATTGTTAGGGGATTTCGTCATGATTTGGGAAATTTAGTTATTTCTATGTCATTAGCTATTGAGGAAGAAAATATTCCAGAAATACAGAGAATTCATAGAGAAGTATTGGAAAAAGGTTATAAAGAGATCAATACAGAAGCATTATCAGGATTCAACTTGGTCAATATCAAAGATTCTGCTTTACGAAGTATTTTGATTCGAGGCTGGTTGGATGCAAGAGATGCTGGGGTGGAAATGACTTTTGAAACGAGTGAACCAATCGAGCAACTACCAGTTGATTTATTAGATATCGTGAGAATCGTTGGGATTCTGGTGACAAACGCTTTGGAAGCTTCAAAAGAAGCAGAAGAAAAGAAAGTTCATATTGCTATTTTCTCTATTTCAAAAATTGTTTACTTAGTGATTCATAATACAACAAATGAAATCACTTTTGATATTAGAAAAATATATGAAGAAGGCTATTCGACAAAAGGAGAAAATAGAGGACTAGGATTAAATAATGTGAGAAAAATCTTAGCAAATTATGGAACGATGTTTTTAGAAACAGAATTGCAAGGAAATCGTTTTTTACAAGTTTTGAAGATTGGAGGATACGAACAAGAATGAAGATTTTTTTATTAGAAGATGAGCTCTCTCAACAGATACGGGTAGAAAAACATATTGCAGAAATTGCTAAGGAATTAGAAATTAAACTTGAAGTGATTTCTACCGGTAAAATTTCGGAATTTGAAAATTATATCCAGCATTCGGATATCCACCAATTATATTTTCTAGATATTCATATCCAAGACAATGAGTATTGTGGGCTGGAAATTGCTCAAAAAATACGAGAAGCAAATCCTTATGCCATTATTGTTTTTATTACTACAAAATCAGAATTCGCTTCGATTACCTATCGTTATAAAGTATCTGCCTTAGATTTTATTGATAAAAATTTGAATGAAGATTTATTTAGATTAAAAATTAAGGAGTGTATTGAGTACCTAACGACTATTCAAATTGGAAATGATGATTTGACAGATTATTTTGAGTATGACTTTAAGGATAAAAAGATAAAAATTCCATTTAAGGATATTCTTTATATTGAAACTGTTGGTTCGGCTTATAAATTAAACTTAGTTGGGAAAAATTTTCAAAAAGAAATTGCGGGAAGTTTATCAGATGTCTTGGAGAAAGATGTGGAGGAGAGATATTTCAGTCCCCATCAATCTTTTATCGTGAATAGAAGTATGATCATTGGAATGGATAAGAAAAAGAAACAGCTACTGTTGAAAGAAGGCTATTCTTGTCCAATCTCAAGAAGCAATATCAAACGTGCCAAAAAATTAATTGAAGAGCAAAATTTAGAATTTAGTGCTTGACAATTAGTTAAATTTTGATATAATGGGATATGTTCTGTTAATGAATATATGGTCCGTTGGTCAAGGGGTTAAGACACCGCCTTTTCACGGCGGTAACACGGGTTCGAATCCCGTACGGACTATATCTCATTCCGCCATAGCTCAGTTGGTAGTAGCGCATGACTGTTAATCATGATGTCGTAGGTTCGAGTCCTACTGGCGGAGCTAGTATAGCACCCATTTGGGTGTTTTTTTGTTTTGAAAAAGGCTAGGATAATTACTATCCTAGCCTTTTATTTATAAGTGAACCGATGGTTAGATTCCTTAACTTTTTCGTCTTTTTATTTGTCTCCATTCGTAGAGGAAAAAGAGAATGATTCCAACGAAAAAGGCAATGAGTCCTTCAATGAAGCCTTGGGGAACAAATGTTAAGGTGACTGTTCCGGATCCTTTTGAAACACGAACTCCCATTAATCCTTTCTGGATGCGATGAATTTTGATAGGTTTTCCATTTTGTTTAGCTGACCAGCCTTTATCATAAGGGAGTGTAAAAATAAGGGTAGTGTCTCTATTTGCGTTATAGGCTGCTACCAATTTGTTTTTCTTTTTGTGAATAGCAACTTCTTGCTGACGAATGCTAGCGATAGCTTGTGTGTATTGGTCAAGATCCAGAGCAAAAAATTCTGGTGTATCAAAAGAGACTGTCGAATTTTCTGGAAAACTCATACGAATAGTAACTGTTTCCTCTGTGTCAAAATGGCCAATCGAAAAGAATGGAAAGGCATTATCAATGGTATAGCGTTGAGTCTGTCCATTGTAGCTGATTTCAATATCTTTCCGATCATCGTTTGAAAATTGTAAATTTGGAACATTGACATATAGTTGGCTATGGGCAGGAACCGTTACTTCATATTGAATACTTGCGTAGGATAGATGACTATCTTCTTCAATTTTTGCAGTTTGCAACGAAGATGTAGTATTTTGTGAAGTAGGCGAGAGAATATTTAATTTCTTATAAAATTTATATTTTTCATCTGTGATTTGATGGATGAATCGTGTCTGATTATCCAGTGTCAAATTCGTAAAGGAAGTATTTTTATAAGGTTTTGCTGACAGAAAGGCGATTGGTAAGGCATATTCGTTTTCTGAAAGTGAGACTCCATTTTTGGTTGCAATCTCTTTAAATCCAAATTTTTGAACAGGTTGTTGGCTTAAATTATAGCGAACACCAAATAGACTATCCATTAAAATAGAATTGTTTTGGTATCGAAGATTGAGGTTAGTTCCTTCAGATTTAAATCCTAGTTTGTCCAATGTCGAGCTAGCATCCGTATTTCGTACAGATGAAAATTGAGAAATTCCATTATAACCATACTTCATGCTATCATTGCCCGTTTGTGGCTGTAGAATCTCAGTCCGATAATTAGAGTCTGTCTTCTCTCTTACTAAGGATTGGATGGCTTTTAAGTCTCGTTCATAGGATGACCGAGAAGCAAAGACCCATTCATTCGCAATTCCTTCCATTTGATAATAACTATTCACCGATAATTCAAAGATGGAGAAAAAAAGGATCGAAAGATAGAAAAGTCTAGGCGGTATCTTTTTTAGGATAAATCCTAAACAGACCAAATAGAAAGCAATTAAAAATTCAAAAGTAACAATAAAATTGACAGCATCTAAAAATTTATAGTGACTGCTGTAAAGGACAGTTGCTCCAAATCCTAGAATAAGGAGGAAATTAGCAAGACTAAAACGAATCCAAGTGATCTCCTCTATTCGATTTAGTACTTCTCCTGCCATCAGAATAATCGTCAAAGAAAAGATCCAAGAGTATCGATGAAGAAACATATTTGGCGCGTGCATACCTTGCCAAAGGAGATCTAATAATTGAAAACGAAAACTCAAAATAAGAATGGTCAAGAGTATAAAGTAAGAAAGTTTCACGTGAAACTTGATCGACTTTACAAAGAAAAAGGTGATCGCTAATAGAAGTGGAAATAATCCCACGTAGATCATTGGAATTGATCCATATTTAGTAGTGTCAAAACTTCCAATGAAATTTTTCGCAAATACGTCAAGATACCAACTTTTTTCTGTAAAGATACTGTCAACCTTTGAAAAACTTTCTCCATGAGTGCGTAAATCTAAGAAGGTTGGATATAACATCACAAGGCTTGTTATAACTGATAAAAGAGATACAATCACAAAATGAAAGAAGCGTTTTCCAATTCCTTTGATGTCCCATGACAGTTGTGTCAAGTACCATAAAATAAGAAAAATAGACATCATAAACCCAAAATAATAATTTTGGATAAACAAGCTGGTTAAGCTGATAAAGTAGAGAATCTCTCCCTCATTGTAAATGAGTTTTTTGAATCCATAAAGAATTAATGGTGCTAGGATAAAAACATCTAGCCAAGTTTTGATTTCAATTTGGCTGATAGCAAAGCTCATAAGAGCAAATGATGTTGAAAGGGTAAGAACCAGGAATCTAGGAATTTTAGAAAACATTCCATGCAAACTAATATAAGTGCTTAATCCAATAGCTCCAAATTTAAGAAGAGTGATGAGATAAACAGCATCTGGCATGGATTGTGCATTAAAGAAGTAGACAAGAGGAGAAAAGAAACTTCCTAGATAATAGCTACTGAGTGCATAGAAATTAATGCCTAATCCACTTTGGAAACTGTAAAATAGGCTATCTGTCCCATGTAAAATATTTCGAAGTGTGGTATCAAAAATGACATACTGATGATAACCATCTCCTAATAAGGGGGATGTATCACTGTTCCAGTAGATTCCTTGTGAGAGGTAAATAAAGAACATCATGATAGCTGGAATCAGGAAAGAAGATACTATAAAAAGGGATGTTTTTAGCTTTGTTTTATTCATATATTTCTACTGAAAGAGCCTGAAATCATTATTTCAGGGCTCTTTATTTTTATGATTGACTCCAAAGTTCTTTCACTTTTGCTTGAACTTCTTCATTTTCAAGAAACTCATCATAGGTTTCATCAATACGATCGATTACGCCGTTTTTTGAAAGAACGATAATATGGTTGGCGAGTGTTTGAATGAATTCGTGGTCATGGCTAGCAAAGATAATCGATTCTTTAAAATTCTTCAATCCATCATTCAAACTTGAAATAGACTCCAAATCCAAGTGATTGGTTGGATCATCCAGTACAAGAACATTTGACTTGAGGAGCATCAATTTAGACAACATGACACGAACTTTTTCTCCCCCTGACAAGACGTTGACAGACTTGTTAACTTCGTCACCCGAAAAGAGCATCCGTCCTAAGAAACCACGAAGGAAAGTATTGTCATCTTCTTCTTTACTTGCAAATTGACGAAGCCAATCAAGAATACTTTCACCACCTGCAAAATCACGACTGTTGTCTTTTGGTAGATATGATCGACTAGTTGTAACTCCCCACTTGACAGTTCCTTCATATTCAATATCATCCATCAATGCACGGATCAAAGCGGTTGTTTGAATATCGTTCTGTCCGATAAGGGCGGTTTTGTCACCAGGACGTAAGATAAAGCTGATATTGTCAAGGATAGTTTCACCATCAATCTTGACAGAAAGATTTTCAACTGTCAAGAGATCGTTACCAATTTCTCGTTCTGCCTTAAAGTTGATAAATGGGTACTTCCGACTAGATGGAACAATTTCTTCAAGTTCAATCTTGTCAAGCATTTTTTTACGCGAAGTTGCTTGTTTTGATTTTGAAGCGTTGGCTGAGAAACGTGCGACAAACTCTTGCAATTGTTTAATTTTTTCTTCAGCTTTTGCATTTCTATCTGCTTGTAATTTTGCTGCAAGTTCAGAAGATTCTTTCCAGAAATCATAGTTTCCGACGTAAAGTTTAATTTTTCCAAAGTCGAGATCCGCCATATGGGTGCAGACTTTATTCAAAAAGTGGCGGTCATGGGATACAACGATAACCGTATTTTCAAAATCAATCAGAAAATCTTCTAACCAGGTAATGGATTGAATATCCAATCCATTGGTCGGCTCGTCCAAAAGAAGGACATCTGGTTTACCAAAAAGGGCTTTAGCTAAGAGAACTTTCACTTTATCCCCATTGGCTAACTCGCTCATAGTTTGATAATGAAGGTCTTCTGAAATATTTAGATTTTGAAGCAATTGAGATGCTTCACTTTCTGCTTCCCATCCACCAAGTTCGGCAAATTCACCTTCAAGTTCAGCTGCACGGACACCATCTTCATCAGAGAAATCTTCTTTCATGTAGATAGCATCTTTTTCCTTCATAATGTTGTAGAGCTTTTCATTTCCCATAATGACAACATCGATGACCCGCTCGTCTTCGTAGTCAAAGTGATTTTGACGCAAAACAGACAAACGTTCATCAGGGCCAAGAGAAATATGACCAGTTGTTGGTTCAATATCTCCAGCTAAAATTTTTAAAAAGGTTGACTTTCCAGCACCGTTGGCACCGATGAGACCGTATGTATTTCCCTCTGTAAAGTTGATATTGACATCGTCAAACAATTTTCGATCACTAAAACGTAGTGAGACGTCTGATACTGTAAGCAATGATATTCTCCTCTTTCTATAATGTCTTCATTTTACTAGAAAATAGGGGAAAATTCAACTTTTTTACTGTCAATTTGTTTTTACAACTATGTAAACGAAATTGACAGTTTAGTAAAGTGTTAATTCCTTACAAACATAGAGGATAGACTAACATTTTCAACTAGAAAGTGCTATAATGATAGGGATAACGATTAAGGAGAAGAGTATGACAAAACCCATCATTCTGACAGGAGATAGACCGACAGGAAAACTCCATATCGGCCACTATGTTGGTTCTTTAAAAAATCGCGTCTTGTTGCAAAATAAAGACGAGTATAATATGTTTGTTTTCCTAGCAGACCAGCAAGCTTTGACAGACCATGCAAAAGATCCAAAAACGATTGTAGAATCTATTGGTAATGTTGCTTTGGATTATCTGGCAGCTGGACTAGATCCTGAAAAAGTTACGATTTTCATTCAAAGTCAGATTCCTGAATTAGCGGAATTGACAATGTATTACATGAATCTAGTATCTTTGGCGCGACTTGAAAGAAACCCAACTGTAAAAACCGAGATTTCTCAAAAAGGTTTTGGTGAGAGTATTCCAACAGGATTTTTGGTATACCCTATTTCACAAGCAGCCGATATCACAGCATTTAAAGCGAATTTTGTTCCAGTAGGAAATGATCAAAAGCCAATGATTGAACAAACTCGTGAGATTGTTCGTTCCTTTAATCATGCTTATAATACAGATACTTTGGTGGAACCGGAAGGGATTTATCCTGAAAATGAAGCAGCTGGTCGCTTACCTGGTTTAGATGGAAATGCTAAAATGTCTAAATCGTTGAATAATGGCATTTACCTAGCTGATGATGCAGATACTTTAAAGAAAAAAGTGATGAGTATGTATACTGATCCTGATCATATTAAAGTAGAGGATCCAGGAAAAATCGAAGGCAATATGGTATTTCATTACCTGGATGTATTTGGCCGTCCAGAAGATGCAGCTGAAATTGCAGAAATGAAAGAACATTATCAACGTGGTGGACTTGGTGATGTAAAGACCAAACGATATCTTTTAGAAATTTTAGATCGTGAATTAAGACCGATTCGTGAAAGACGACTTGAGTTTGCAAAGGATATGGGTGAGGTATACTCTATTCTTGAAAAAGGAAGTGAGCGTGCTCGAAATGTAGCTGCTCAAACATTGGATGAAGTAAAATCAGCGATGGGAATTAGCTATTTTAAAAAATAAAACGACTTCATTAAAAGCGAACATTTCTTACTGTTCATTGATAATTTACCAATAAATGATTGACAAATTGCCATAGAATGGTATGATATTAACAATAAAAATTCGAGCCTTGCTCAAATAAAAAGAAAAGAGGATCCAGCTAATGTCTAATTGGGACACAAAGTTTTTAAAAAAAGGGTTTACATTCGATGACGTGCTTTTGATTCCAGCAGAAAGTCACGTATTGCCTAATGATGCAGATTTAAGTACACAATTAGCAAGTAATTTACGCTTGAATATCCCAATCATTACTGCTGCCATGGACACAGTGACTGAAAGTCAAATGGCAATTGCAATGGCACGTGCTGGTGGACTTGGTGTTATCCATAAAAACATGTCAATTGAGCAACAGGCAGATGAAGTACGCAAAGTAAAACGCTCTGAAAATGGAGTTATCATTGATCCGTTCTATTTGACTCCGTCTCATACAATTGCAGAAGCAGATGAGTTGATGGGACGATATCGAATCAGTGGTGTTCCTGTTGTTGAAACACTTGAAAATCGTAAATTAGTTGGTATCCTTACAAACCGGGATTTGCGTTTTATTTCTGATTACAATCAACCCATTTCAAATCATATGACGAGTGAAAATTTGGTGACTGCACCGGTTGGAACTGATTTGGAAACAGCTGAACGCATTCTACAAGAGCACCGTATTGAAAAATTACCATTGGTAGATGAAAATGGTCGTCTTTCTGGCTTGATTACAATCAAAGATATTGAAAAAGTTATTGAGTTCCCAAATGCGGCTAAGGATGAATTTGGTCGTTTGCTTGTGGCTGGTGCCGTAGGGGTTACTTCAGATACTTTTGAACGTGCAGAAGCTCTTTTTGAAGCTGGTGCAGACGCAATTGTCATCGATACTGCTCATGGACATTCTGCGGGTGTTCTTCGTAAGATTGCAGAAATTCGTGCCCACTTCCCAGATCGTACCTTGATTGCAGGAAATATTGCAACTGCTGAAGGTGCTCGTGCATTATTTGATGCAGGGGTAGACGTAGTTAAAGTCGGAATTGGTCCAGGATCAATCTGTACAACTCGTGTTGTTGCAGGGGTTGGTGTTCCTCAAGTGACTGCTATTTATGACGCAGCCGCTGTAGCTCGTGAATATGGAAAAACGATCATTGCTGATGGTGGTATCAAGTATTCAGGAGATATTGTCAAAGCACTCGCAGCTGGTGGAAATGCAGTAATGCTTGGTTCAATGCTTGCAGGTACAGATGAAGCACCAGGTGAAACAGAAATCTTCCAAGGTCGTAAGTTTAAAACATACCGTGGTATGGGATCTATTGCAGCAATGAAGAAAGGTTCTAGCGACCGTTACTTCCAAGGATCTGTCAATGAAGCCAATAAATTAGTCCCTGAAGGAATTGAAGGACGCGTTGCTTATAAAGGTTCTGTAGCAGATATGGTCTTCCAAATGATCGGTGGTATTCGTTCAGGTATGGGTTATGTTGGTGCAGCAACCATTCAAGATTTACATGATCATGCACAATTTGTCGAAATGAGTGGCGCCGGATTGAAAGAAAGCCATCCTCATGATGTGCAAATTACAAACGAGGCTCCTAACTACTCGGCACAATAAATTTACACATTTGTAAACAAAAACAACAGCATCTTGACAGTATTGTCAAGATGCTGTTTTGATATGACCGGCTTGAACAGTGAAAATTTTCAACTCTTCAGGCAGTTCTTTTAAATGATCAAGAGTGGTCGTTGTAATAAATGTTTGAATATTATTAGAGATAGTTTCAAGTAGTTGAAGTTGACGATAATTGTCAAGTTCGCTCATGACATCGTCAAGTAATAAAATAGGCTTTTCTCTTGTGATTTCTTCCATCAATTCGATTTCTGCTAATTTTAGAGAGAGAACAACACTTCGATGCTGGCCTTGACTACCAAAGGTAGCATTCATATTATTGATAAAAAATGCCAAATCATCCCTGTGAGGCCCAATACTTGTTGTTTTTCTAAAAATATCCTTCTGACGGTTTTTTTCCAACATAGAGAGAAACTGCTCTTCTATATCATTTCCTTCTTCAGAAAAAACAGTTGACTGATATTGAATAGATAGGTCTTCTTTGTTGTCAGAAAGTCGAGTGTGTTTTTCTTTTGCTTTAGCTTCTAATTTTTTAATAAACTCAAGCCGATGATGGATGACGCGACTTCCAAAACTAGCTAGTTGTGAATCTAAGACCTCCAAAAATGTAGCATCAATTTTTTCTGAATTTTTTAGATAACTATTTCTTTGTTTCAGTACATGGTTGTATTGAGATAAGTCGGATAAATAGAGAGGTTTCATCTGACCTAATTCAATGTCAATAAACTTTCGACGCCCTGCAGGTGATCCTTTGATCAGTTGCAAATCTTCGGGTGCGAAAAGGACAACATTCATATGGCCAATATAGTTCGATAATTTGGCTTGTTTCAAATGATTTACCTTAGTTATCCGACCTTTTGTTGTCAAGGAAATTTCTAATGGAAGGGGACCAGTTTCTCTTTGTAATTGACCAGACACTTTAAAATCGGTGGATTCAAAATAGATGAGATCTCTATCATTTCGTGTTCGATGACTTCTGGTTAAAGCTAGAAAATAAATTGATTCGAGAATATTAGTCTTTCCTTGAGCATTTTGACCTAGGAAAATATTTAATCCAGGATGAAACTCGACTTCTAGTTCTTGATAATTACGAAAATTTTGAATGGATAAGTGTTTTAACCACATTACGAGATACCAGGAAAGCGAATCGCTTTTTCTTTTTTGTTAGACTTTTTCGGTTGTTTCTTTTGTTGTTGATTGAGTTGCTTGACAAGTTTAGCAACACGTTCCTTTTCTTCCTTCTCTTTAAGATGCTCTTCTATTTCTTCTTGAGAAGGTTCAAGAATGGTGATAGTTATGCTCAGTTCAGGAATGTCAATTTGATCATTGACACGAAGTTTACGGCCTCTCCGTTGTTCTGATTCACCATTAACAAAGACTTCTTTTTCTTGAAGAAAGGCTTTGATTGCACCACCACTCTGTATAATACCGAGTTCTTTTAAGATTGCTTGTAATGTAATAAAATCATCAAATAATTTGTAATTCATAGTTCACCTCTTTGCGTGTTATTATACCATATTTTTAGTTTTTCTAGGGTAGAGAATGTTGAGTGATTTGAGGAGCTTTTTCACAGTTTGAATTAGGATTTTAGTGTGATTTCGTGTTATAATGAAAGTTACTATTGAGTAGAACGAGGATGAAAATGGAATTAGTAAAGGGCGTGAATCTTCACTTTCTTCAATCAAAAAAATTTAAAACCAATAAAATTAAGGTCCGTTTTTCATCGCCATTAGATGAAAATACCGTGGCTGCGCGTGTTTTAGTAGCCTGTATGATGGAAACTGCAAATCAAAAATATCCAACTTCACAATTATTCCGTGAAAAATTAGCGAGTCTATACGGGGTAGAATTGTCAACCTCAGTCTCTAAGAGGGGTCGTGTTCATTATGTTGATTTGAATATTTCCTTTGTGCGCGATGACTTTTTGAGCAAGAAAAATGTTCTTACTGATGAGGTTTTAGACATTATAGAAACTATCTTCTTTTCACCTTTGGTAGTAGAAGATCACTTTGACAGTGATACATTTGACGTTGAAAAGAAAAATACGATTTCCGATTTGGAGTCAGAAATTGAAGAGCCTTATTATTATGCACATGGGCAATTGAATCAACTATTTTTTGAAGACGAAACAATCGGGATGTCAAGATTGGGGAAAGTTGATTTAGTGAGACAAGAAACAGCTCAAAGTTCTCTTGAACAGTTTCATCAGATGCTCCAATTAGATAACATTGACTTCTTTTTCATAGGTGACTTTAATGAGGTCGCTATTGTGGATCGAGTGAACCAGTTTGAATTCAAGCCACGTGATAACAATTTGTCTGTCACCTATCAACAACCTTTTACAAATGTTGTAAGAGAAAAGTTAGAGCAAAAACAAAACCAACAATCTATTTTAGAATTAGGTTATCATTTTTCTACCCAGTATGGAGAATCTCTCCATATCCCTCTAGTTGTATTAAATGGGATGCTGGGAGCTTTCTCGCATTCGAGACTTTTTCAAATAATACGTGAGAAAGAAGGCCTTGCTTATACTATCTCAAGCCATTTTGATATTTTTACAGGCTTCATGAGAGTTTTTGCAGGCATTGATAAGGAATCTCGTACCAAAGTAATGACCTTGATTATGAGACAGTTGAATGATTTAAAAAGAGGCAAGTTTACAGAGTCAGAGCTTCAATTGACAAAAGAAATGTTGGTGAATACGACCTTATTAGCACAGGATCGGCAAAATACCTTGATTGAAAGGGAATATTTGAAAACGATCCTAGGAACGAAAGTTCTTTCTCTAGAAGAGTGGTTAGAATCTATCGATAAGGTTAGTAGAGAAGAAATTATTGAAGTAGCAAAAACAATTAATTTACAGTCTGTTTATTTTATGGAAGGAAAGTAGTGTAAAGATTGAAAATTAAAGAAAAATATTATGAATCGGTTGGTGAGCAAGTTTACTTTACACGCTTGTCAAATGGGTTGACTATTCATTTAATTCCCAAAGAAGATTATTATGAAACCTATGGAATAATCACAACTAAGTTTGGCTCAGTGGATACACGAATTCTAGTGAATGGTGATGAAAGGCAATATCCTGCAGGAATTGCACATTTTCTAGAACACAAAGTGTTTGAAGATGAAAATGGTCAAGATTATTTAAAAAAATTCGTTCATTTAGGATCGGAAAGTAATGCCTTTACAAGCTTTACAAAGACAAGTTATCTTTTCTCAACAACTTCAAAAGTCCCTGAAAATATTCAATTGTTATTGGAGATGGTTTCAAATGTTTCCTTTACAGAAAAATCTGTATCTAAGGAAAGAGAAATCATTCAACAAGAAATTGGAATGTACCAAGATAGTCCAGACTATCGATTATTTTTTGGTGCTTTAGAAAATTTATATCCTGGAACACCGTTAGCAGATGATATTGCTGGAACTAGGGAGTCTATTTCTGACATTACAATAGATAATCTCCGTGAAAACTTTGATCTATTCTATCATCCCTCTCAAATGCATTTATTAGTGATCGGAAACTTTGATGTTGATGAAGTATTGCAAGTAGTAAAGAAATATGATCTGACTTCTCCTCGTCCTTCTGTGGAGTTAGAACGTTTTCCTGTAGAAAAAAATGAAGTAAGATTGAATCAATCTTGTAGAATGGAAGTTGCTACTCCTAAGTTGGCAATTGGAATTCGAGGAAATGATATCATTAAGGAAGAGGAAAAATTTCGTTATAAATTGATGTTGAAATTACTATTTTCGATGATGTTTGGTTGGACCTCGCAACGGTTTCAAAGTTTATATGAAGCCGGGAAGATTGACAACTCATTGACACTTGAGGTCGAGGTTGAGGAATTATTTCATTTCGTTATTTTGACAATGGATACTCAAGAACCGGTCTCCTTGTCTCATCAATTTAGGTCAGCGATCAAACAATTTGAAAAGGATCCAGATGTCAATCAGGAACATTTGGATACGATTAAAAGTGAAATGTTTGGTGATTTCTTACAAGGTTTAAATTCGCTTGAGTATAGTGCAACTCAGTTTGAATATTTTTCAGACGGTAGCACTTCTTATGATCTTCCAAAGATTTTACAAGGTATTAGTTTACAAGATATCATCAAATTAGGTCGTCAATTCGTCGACCAGGCTGAGATGGTTGACTATATGATTTTTCAAAAGTAGTACACAATGTATTAAGAAGGGAAAACATGAAGAAGAGAACGATTGGTCAAGTGTTAAGATTGTCAAGAGTAAATTTACACTTGAGTTTACAAGATGTGTCAAGTAAGACAGCCATCGAAATTCCATATATAGAAGCGTTGGAAAACGATGAGTTTGATCTACTACCGAGTCCCTTTTACGCCCAGATCTATCTCAAAAAGTTAGCATGGGCTTTGGGATTAGATGAGTCTATCCTATTGACAGCTTTTCGTGAAGGAAAAGAATTGTTATTTGATGAAGAGATACTTGTAGATGACGAAGAGCTTCATTCAAGAAAAGTAAGACAGAAAGCGAGCTGGTTACCAATCCTGTATTATCTACTAGTGAGTTTTGCCATTCTTGGTTTTGTGATTTATATCGTATATTTTTATAAGTTTACAGCATCTGTAAAATAGATGTAAAGATAGTTTATTTTTTGGAGGAAGTATGAAAAAAGAAAATATTCCTAATGCATTGACATTAATTCGGGTTGTGATGATTCCTATTTTTATTGCCATTTTAAGTTTAAGTCACTCTTACTTAGGACATATTGTAGCAGCAGTTATTTTTGCAATTGCTAGTATTACAGATTATTTAGATGGCTTTCTTGCACGAAAATGGAATGTGGTAAGTAATTTTGGTAAATTTGCCGATCCAATGGCAGATAAATTATTGGTCATGTCAGCCTTTATCATGATGATTGAATTAAAAATGGTTCCTGCTTGGATTGCAGCCGTTATCATTTGTCGTGAGTTAGCTGTTACTGGTTTGCGTCTTCTACTTGTTGAGACAGGTGGTACAGTTCTTGCTGCAGCCATGCCAGGAAAAATTAAAACCTTTAGCCAAATGTTTGCCATTATCTTTTTGCTTTGCCATTGGACACTTCTAGGGCAAGTATTGCTTTATATTGCATTGATTTTCACAATTTATTCTGGTTACGACTACTTTAAGGGAAGTAGCTATCTCTTTAAAGACACATTTAAATAAATGAAACAGATGATTGAGCTAAAAAATGTATCCTTTCGATACGATAAAACAGTAGAAGAGTATCAAATTGACAGGGTTTCGTTTCACGTGAAACAAGGAGAGTGGCTTTCGATTGTTGGACACAATGGTAGTGGGAAATCTACAGTTGTACGCCTGATTGATGGTCTTTTGGAAGCTGAGTCTGGTGAGATTTACGTTGATGGAAAACAACTGACTCGTGAAACCATATGGGAAATCCGTAGTAAAATTGGAATTGTATTTCAGAACCCTGACAACCAATTTGTTGGTGCGACAGTAGAAGATGATGTTGCCTTTGGTTTAGAAAATCAAGGAATTCCACGGGAAGAAATGCTTCAACGTGTGGAGAAGGCTATTGAGCAAGTCGGTATGCTGGAGTTTAAAGATCGCGAACCATCTCGTTTGTCAGGTGGTCAAAAGCAACGGGTGGCTATAGCAGGTATTATCGCCTTGAGACCAACTATTATTATCCTTGATGAAGCAACTAGTATGTTAGATCCAGAAGGTAGAGAGGATCTAATGGCGGTAATGAGAGAACTTCAGAAAAAATTTCAATTAACAATTATCTCCATTACCCATGATTTAACCGAAATTGCCTTAAGTGATCGAACACTCGTGTTTCAAAAAGGAAAACTAGAGTCTTCTATGACGCCGCGGGAATTGTTTTCAAGAAATGACCTCAATGAGATTGGACTAGATAAGCCTTTTAGTAAGCAGGTTCAAGAATCTCTCAGCTCGCATTTTCCGCTAAAACAGGATTATCTAACAGAAAGTGAGTTATTAGACCAATTATGGGAATCTCTTTAAAGAATGTCTATTATACTTATCAAGAGGGAAGTCCTTTTGAAGGGCAGGCGCTTTCTGATATTAGTTTGGAAATAAAAGATGGATCTTATACAGCCATTATCGGGCATACTGGTAGTGGCAAGTCTACTTTGTTGCAATTACTAAATGGTTTACTGCGTCCGACTAAAGGAACGATTCAATTTGAAGATTTTGTTTTAGATAATCATTCTGAGCCAAAAGAAATGAAGTACCTGAGAAAAAAGGTTGGTTTGGTTTTTCAATTTCCAGAAAGTCAGCTGTTTGCAGAAACCGTTCTAGCTGATGTAGCCTTTGGACCACAGAATTTTGGGGTACCTAAGGACAAAGCGGAGGAAATAGCCAAAGAAAAATTAGCGATCGTTGGTTTAGAAGAGTCTATCTATGATAAAAGTCCATTTGAACTATCTGGTGGACAGATGAGACGGGTTGCGATCGCAGGTATTTTAGCTATCGAACCAGAGATTTTAGTATTGGACGAGCCAACAGCAGGTCTAGATCCTGCTGGAAGAAAGGAATTGATGGCGCTGTTTGAGACATTACATAAAAATGGGATGACCCTAGTTCTGGTAACTCATACGATGGATGATGTAGCAAATTTTGCTGATACTGTATTTGCTTTGGAAGCGGGAAAACTTGTCCTAAACGGATCCCCAAGGGAAGTGTTTCAACAGGTTGAGTATTTACAAAAACTTCAATTAGGAGTCCCACAAATTACGAATTTTGCTCTTCAATTGAAACGAAGAGGACTTCCTCTGGACAGACTACCAATCAAAATTGAGGAACTAAAGGAGCTGTTACTTCATGAATAATATGATTTTAGGAAGGTATATTCCTGGAAACTCCATTATCCACCAACTAGATCCTCGTGGGAAGTTGCTCTCAATGTTTTTATTCATATTTCTTCTGTTTTGGGCAAATAATATCCAGACAAATGTTCTTCTCTTTGGTTTTATTTTTGTTTTAATGTATCTAACGAGGATTTCGGTTAGTTTTTATATTCAAGGCTTAAAATCAATGATTTTTATCATTGCTTTTACAACTATTTTTCAATTATTTGCGACCTCTCAAGGAACTATTTTGTATCAATGGTGGTTTTTTAAATTAACCGACCAAGGATTGATGCAAGCCGCCATCATATTTTGTAGATTTATTTTAATCATTTTTTATTCGACGATTTTAACCGTGACGACGACACCATTGAGTTTAGCAGATGCTGTTGAAAAGATCCTTACCCCACTAAAAATTATTAAGGTTCCGGCCCATGAGATTGGGTTAATGCTATCTATGAGTTTGCGCTTTGTTCCAACCTTAGTAGATGATACGAATCGAATCATGAATGCGCAAAGGGCGCGTGGTGTTGATTTTGGTGAAGGAAATCTATTAAAAAGGATCCGTTCCTTTATTCCAATCCTCATTCCTTTGTTTGCCTCAAGTTTTAAACGCGCAGATGCATTAGCAATTGCGATGGAAGCGAGAGGGTACAAAGGCGGTGAGGGACGAACACGCTATCGGACTCTGCAGTGGGGAGTAAAAGATAATTTGGCATTGCTCGTTATTCTGTGCCTCATGTTGATAGTTTTTTATCTAAAAAATGGATAGAGCTAGTTGTATTGGTTCAAAAATAAGGAAAAAGCACTATACAAAGCGCTTTTTACATTAAATTCACATATTCTTGTAACATTTGTAATATATTCTACAATAAACTGTAACATTTTGTGTGTATGATAGAATTATGTTCGAAAGGAGAATAGAATTCATGAACAGTAAAAAGTTCCAATGGACAGTCACTTCCCTACTTTCAGCAGCGTCACTTTTCATTTCTGGTATTGCTACAGTGAATGCTGAAACTTACGAAGTGAAGTCTGGAGATACTCTATCAAAAATTGCACTAGAAAATAACACTTCAGTAGAAAATATTATTGCATCTAACAATCTGACCAATGAAGATTTGATCTATGCAGGACAAATTATTGAGTTAGGTGAGCGTTCAAAATCTATGATTGATAAAGTTGCTCCACAAGAGCAAGCAAAACCTGCTGAAAGTGCACCTACAGCAACTGCAACAGCACAAACTGCTCAAAAACAAACAACTTATGCAGCAAATGCTGCAGTGACTTCTGCACAATCAACAAATGGTGGAATTGTTCTATCAAATGGGAATACTGCTGGAGAACAAGGATCTTATGCAGCTGCTCGTATGGCTGAAATGACTGGTGTACCTGCTTCTACTTGGGAAGCAATTATTGCCCGTGAATCAAATGGTCAAGTAAATGCAGCAAATGCTTCTGGTGCCAGTGGCTTGTTCCAAACAATGCCAGGTTGGGGTTCAACTGCAACAGTTGATGATCAAATCCAGGCTGCATACAATGCATATAGCTCACAAGGTTTGTCAGCTTGGGGTTATTAAAAAAATAGGTTTACAATTTGTAAACCTATTTTTTTAATGTCTCAAGAATGTCAAGTGGAGAGTGACAAATAAAATCTGGTGAGTAAAGAAGTAGCTCATCAAGATCTCCAAATCCCCAAGTGATTGCCATGGTTTTTATGCCAACTGTTTGACCTCCAATGAGGTCAAATTTTGTGTCTCCAATAATCACTGTCTCCTCTTTTGGAAGGTCATTGATTGACAAGGCGTATCGAATGACATCGGCTTTGTGGATACGATCTGAATTTGATCCATAAATTCCTTTAAAGTATTTAGCGATACCTAAATCTTGACACATCTGTAAAGCAACTGGTTCATGTTTTGAAGTGGTTACATAAAGAGGAATGTTTTCGTCTTGTAATGCTTCCAAAGCTTCTACTATCTGAGGAAACAGAGTTGATTTGTATTGACCTTTTTCATGATAATACTGGCGATAGATAGTTACGGCTTGATCTACCAAAGCTTCAGGAAGAGTAGCTTCAAAACTAGAAATCAAAGGTGGTCCCATAAAACTACGGATGGTTTTGAGATCGGGTTGAGGAACCTTCAAAGTATCGAATGTATGTTGAAAGCTCTCTGTAATTCCCTTGGAACTGTCAACTAATGTTCCATCTAAATCAAAAAACAAGGCTTGCATGTTATTCTCCAAATATCTCTTTTTGTAATCTACGTCCGGTTGGTGTTGCTGCCAATCCTCCTTCAGCTGTTTCTCTAAAGGCAGTCGGAAGACTAGAACCAACTTGGTACATGGCGTCAATAACTTCATCAACAGGTATTTTTGATTCAATACCTGCTAAGGCCATATCAGCAGCAATGAAGGCATAGCTAGCTCCCATTGCGTTCCGTTTAACACATGGAACTTCCACGAGTCCTGCTACTGGATCACAAATGAGCCCAAGCATGTTTTTGATGACAAAACAGACTGCCTGACTCGCTTGATAAGGAGTTCCCCCAGCAGCTAGTGTCAATGCTGCCGCACTCATAGCTGAAGCAGAACCAACTTCTGCTTGACAACCACCTTCTGCACCTGAAATAGAAGCATTATTTGCGATCACTAAACCAAAAGCTCCAGCTGTCAGTAGAAAATCTAATTGTTGCTGACGGTTTAACCCTAATTTTTGAGTTGCTGCAGTGAGAACTGCGGGAAGGCAGCCAGCAGATCCTGCAGTGGGTGTTGCGCAGACCAGTCCCATCTTAGCATTGTGTTCGTTGACAGCAATAGCATTCTTCGCTGCGGTTAGGACGGTCAAGTCAGATAACGTTTTTCCTGATTTGATATAGCGATCTAATTTTGCGGCATCCCCACCGGTTAACCCACTACGAGAGTGGTTTTCATTTAACCCTAACTTTACAGAATCAATCATCACTTCTAAATTACGGGTCATTAATCGTAGGACTTCTTCTCGTTCACGACCAGTTAGTTCAAATTCAGTTGCAATCATTAACTCTGCGACGTTTCCTTGGTATTGCGTGCTTGCTTGTTCTACGAGGTCTACAATTGAATAAAACATATGAACTCCTTATTTGAAAAAGTTGACATTATGAAGATGAGGAATTTTACGGATATCGTCGATCGCTGCTTCACAACTCCTTGAGTCAACTTCTATAATCATAATCGCTTTTTCTCCAGCTTTTTCCCGCGTCACATTCATTTGTGCAATGTTAATATCATAGCGAGAAAGAGCTTCTGTCACATGGGCGATCATTCCAGGGACGTCCTGGTGAACAATGATAATGGTTGGAGTATTCATATTTAGCGAGATGGCAAAGCCATTTAACTCAGTAACCTGTATGTTCCCACCACCAATTGAGATTCCAGTGACAGAAATCGTTTTATGATCATTTTTAACAGTAATAGTCGTTGTGTTTGGGTGAGGAGCATTGCTTTCTTTTTGAATAGACCAAACAATCCGAATGCCTCGTTCATGTGCAATTTTTAGACTATCTGGGATTCTAGGATCATCTGTGTCCATTCCTAAGATGCCTGCTACTAAGGCTAAATCTGTTCCATGACCACGATAGGTTTTAGCGAAGGAATTAAATAATTGGAACTCAACTTCTTTTGGTTCCTCTCCAAAGATAGAAGAAACAATTTTACCAATTCGAACAGCACCTGCAGTGTGACTACTGGATGGGCCAATCATCACAGGTCCAATAATATCAAAAACTGATTGGAATTTTAAAGAGTTCATGCTCTGCTCCTTTGTGATCACTTTACTTCATTATATCAGATATGGCTGATGATTTCTTCTATTTTTCCCGAAATATCTGAGAAATCTTAAAGGGGGCTTAAAGCATTTATATTATCCTGGATTTTTAGTATTTCTAACATCTGACTGAAATATTTGACACATTATTTCAATAAATATGAAATATTTCTTGTGTAGTATAGAGGTATACCAATAAAGGAGTACATAATAATGAATAAAAAACAAATGATGAAACATATTATTGGACTTAGTTTACTTGCAGGACTTTTCCTTCCAATTGTAGCGAATGCAGATTCTTATACTGTAAAATCAGGTGATACTTTATCAGCTATTGCTAAAGAGAAGAACACAACGGTTGATGCAATTGCTAAGAAAAATAAGATTAGTAACGTGAATCTCATCTCAGTTGGTCAAGTTCTTGAGATTGAAGATGCAAATACAACGCAGAAAACCACGGAGCAAGCTCCTGCTAGTAAAACGGATACTACACAAGCAACAACTACTGTCTCTGCTTCAGATGGCTTGAGTGCGGAAGATGCAGCTGCTAAGGAATGGATTGCCCAAAAAGAGTCAAGTGGTAGTTATACAGCACAAAATGGCCAATATTATGGTCGTTACCAATTGACTATCACTTATTTGAATGGTGATTTATCACCTGCAAACCAAGAAAAAGTGGCCAATCAATATGTTGTCAACCGTTATGGATCATGGTCAGCAGCTAAAAATTTCTGGTTGGCAAATGGCTGGTATTAAATTCGTATGAAAAGAGTTCTTGAATAGGACTCTTTTTTAATTTACAGACCTGTAAACCCATTGATCCTGATCAACAAAAAGAATAGTAAGATGCTTGTTTTCTACTATAAAGCGTGTTAAAATGGTAACTGCTCAAAACGACCTTCAATCGTTGAAGCAAACCACGACCTTCAATCGTGAGAAACGAAAAGATGGGAGAAATCTATGAGTGATAACTCGAAAACACGTGTTGTTGTTGGTATGAGTGGTGGTGTGGATTCATCTGTAACAGCTTTATTATTAAAGCAACAGGGTTACGATGTCATCGGCATCTTCATGAAAAACTGGGACGACACAGACGAAAATGGTGTCTGTACAGCTACAGAAGATTACAAAGATGTAGCAGCGGTCGCAGACCAAATTGGCATTCCTTACTATTCTGTCAACTTTGAGAAAGAATACTGGGATCGTGTCTTTGAATATTTCCTTGCTGAATACCGAGCTGGTCGAACACCAAATCCGGATGTCATGTGTAATAAGGAAATCAAATTTAAGGCCTTTTTAGATTATGCTATGACACTCGGTGCAGATTATGTAGCGACAGGGCACTATGCGCGTGTGGCGCGTGATGAGGATGGCATTGTTCATATGTTACGTGGCGTTGACAACGGGAAGGACCAAACTTATTTCTTAAGCCAACTGTCACAAGAACAACTTCAAAAAACCATGTTCCCATTGGGACATTTGGAAAAGCCTGAGGTTCGCCGTCTAGCTGAAGAAGCTGGATTGGCAACAGCTAAAAAGAAAGACTCAACTGGAATTTGCTTTATCGGAGAAAAGAATTTCAAAGAGTTTCTAGGGAACTACCTTCCTGCCCAACCAGGTCGAATGATGACCATCGATGGACGAGATATGGGCGAACATGCTGGTTTGATGTATTACACAATCGGTCAACGGGGTGGGCTTGGAATTGGTGGCCAACAAGGTGGAGACAATGCTCCATGGTTTGTAGTTGGTAAAGACCTCAGTCAAAATATTCTTTATGTCGGTCAAGGCTTCTACCATGAAGCATTGATGTCAACAAGTTTACAGGCTAGTCAAGTTCACTTTACACGAGATATGCCAGAAGAGTTTACATTAGAGTGTACAGCTAAGTTCCGCTATCGTCAACCTGACTCCAAGGTGACTGTACACGTTAAAGGTGACAAGGCAGAAGTGATTTTCGCAGAACCTCAACGGGCCATTACGCCTGGGCAGGCTGTTGTCTTTTACGATGGTGAAGAGTGTCTCGGAGGTGGTTTGATTGATAATGCCTACCGGGATGGAGAAGTTTGTCAGTATATTTAAATTGACAAATTTTCGCAATTTGCTACAATAAGAAAAGCAATAGAAATGATGGTCAAAGCTCATGGATGTTGCAGGCTTTTTTGTCCTGCACTTCTCAGAGTTTTGACTGTTTTTGTGTCTTTTAAGGGAAAGGATAAAAATGAGTCAGCAAGACTTTCGGACAAAAGTGGGGAATACGGTTTTTGGTGTTCGGGCGACAGCCTTGATTGTAGAAGAGGGCAAGTTGTTAGTGGTAGAAGATGAGGATGGTTTTTACACGATTGGTGGTGCGATCCAAGTCGGCGAAAGAACGGAAGAGGCTGTAATTCGTGAAGTGAAAGAAGAGCTGGGTGTCAAAGCTCAAGCTGGGCAACTAGCTTTTGTGGTTGAAAATCGTTTTGAACAAGCTGGTGTCCACTTCCATAATATCGAGTTTCATTATTTGGTGGACTTGCTTGAGGATGCTCCATTGACTATGCAGGAAGATGCAAGGCAATTACCTTGTCGGTGGATAGCTCTGAATCAATTGCATACAGTTCCTCTGAAACCAGGCTTTTTAAAAATAGTCTTACCAGAATGGGACGGGCAACTAAGACACATCCATTTTGAGAAATAGGAGAGAAAATAATGGTTAAGCTTATTGCCCATGTACTTGTTCATAGTGGTGATGATTATTTGCTCATTCAGCGTTCGGAAATTAAAAGAGGACAACCCAACGTTTATCCAACTTACTGGGATATTCCTGGTGGTGGGGTTGAAAAGGGTGAGCTTCCGCGAAATGGGGCTCTTAGAGAATGTGTTGAAGAAGCGGGAGTTAGGCTAGATAGCAGTTCGCTCAAACTTCTTCACGAAGATAGTCAACTGGATACCTCTAAGGATACTGTCTTTACTCGCTTAGTTTATAAAGCAGAGTGGGTTGGGGAGAAGCCAATTATCAGATTAGATCCTGAAGAGCATACACATTTTAAATGGGTTACCATGGATCAAGCTCTAGAGGAGGAGAAGCTAGTTCCTTATTTGCGAGAAATTTTTGAAAGGTTAAGAAATGACTTATAACTTTATAGAAGAATACGATATCATTGTAATCGGTGCGGGGCATGCGGGAGTAGAAGCCTCTCTAGCTGCTAGCCGTATGGGTTGTAAGGTCTTACTTGCGACTATTAACATTGAAATGCTGGCTTTTATGCCTTGTAATCCCTCTATTGGTGGTTCTGCTAAGGGGATTGTCGTGCGTGAAGTCGATGCCCTCGGTGGAGAAATGGCGAAAAATATCGACAAGACCTACATCCAAATGAAAATGCTCAATACTGGTAAAGGTCCTGCGGTTCGTGCACTTCGGGCTCAAGCAGATAAAGAACTTTACTCAAAAGAAATGCGGAAAACGGTTGAAAACCAAGAAAATTTAACTCTTCGCCAAACTATGATTGATGAGATTTTGGTGGAGAATGGTAAGGTTGTTGGTGTAAGAACTGCGACTCACCAAGAGTATGGGGCAAAGGCTGTTATTGTCACTACTGGGACAGCTTTACGCGGAGAAATTATCATTGGAGATCTCAAATATTCGTCAGGACCTAATCATAGTCTAGCTTCTATCAATTTGGCCGACAATCTCAAACAGCTAGGATTAGAAATTGGACGTTTCAAAACAGGGACACCACCTCGTGTAAAGGCATCGTCAATTAATTATGACGAAACGGAAATTCAACCTGGAGATGAAGCTCCAAATCATTTTTCTTATACATCGCGTGATGAAGATTATGTAAAGGATCAAGTTCCTTGTTGGTTGACTTACACGAATGGGCATAGCCATGAAATTATCCAGAATAATTTACACCGGGCACCTATGTTTACAGGGATTGTAAAGGGAGTAGGTCCTCGCTATTGTCCGTCCATTGAGGATAAAATTGTCCGTTTTGCTGACAAAGAGCGTCATCAACTATTTTTAGAACCTGAGGGACGAAATACAGAAGAAGTCTATGTTCAAGGGCTGTCAACGAGTTTACCAGAGGATGTTCAGCGGGATCTCGTCCATTCTATTAAGGGACTTGAGAAGGCAGAAATGATGCGAACGGGTTATGCGATTGAGTATGATATGGTTTTGCCTCATCAATTGCGCGCAACTTTGGAAACCAAGAAAATTTCAGGTCTCTTTACAGCTGGCCAAACCAATGGAACGTCTGGCTATGAGGAGGCCGCTGGTCAAGGGATTATTGCAGGGATTAATGCGGCTCTAAAAATCCAAGGAAAACCAGAACTCATTTTGAAACGTAGTGATGGCTATATTGGGGTTATGATCGATGACTTGGTAACAAAGGGAACGATCGAACCGTATCGTTTGTTAACAAGTCGTGCAGAATACCGTTTGATTTTGCGTCATGATAATGCAGATATGCGCTTGACAGAAATGGGACGAGCAATTGGATTGGTAGATGATGAACGTTGGCAACGTTTCGAAACCAAGAAGTATCAGTTTGAAAACGAGATGAAGCGTTTGGATAGCATTAAGTTAAAGCCTGTAAAGGAAACCAATGAGAAGGTCGCTGCAATGGGCTTTAAACCATTGACAGATGCTGTCACTGCTAAAGAATTCTTGAGACGACCAGAAGTCTCTTACCAAGATGTGGTAGAATTTATCGGTCCTGCAGCTGAAGAACTGGATGATAAAATCATTGAATTGATTGAAACTGAAATTAAATACGAAGGCTATATTTCAAAAGCAATGGACCAAGTCGAAAAAATGAAGCGTATGGAAGAAAAACGAATTCCTGCGAATATTGACTGGGATGATATTGACTCCATCGCAACCGAAGCGCGTCAAAAATTTAAATTAATTAATCCAGAAACGATTGGTCAAGCAAGTCGTATCTCAGGTGTCAATCCAGCGGATATCTCTATTTTAATGGTTTACTTGGAAGGTAAATCTCGGAGTATCTCCAAAAACAAAGCAAACCACTAATCAAATGAGGCTGAGATGATGTTTCAGCCTCAATTTTATGGATTGAAATCTGTTGTTACTATTTACACAGTTGTAAACCTTGTTTACAAAGTAGTGAAGCGGATGAAGAGCTTTTTACGGGTCAATCTTCTCTGTAATATAGAGAGAAACCTCGCTTTTTACCTCTATTTATGGTATAATGCCGAGAAGAGGTTTATGATGAAAAAATTTCGTTTATCGTTCATCCATTATGTGTTAATTGGTTTTATTTCATTTGCAATTTTAGCAATTTTTTTAAGAATCTTTGGCAAAGGCTATGTAACTCTCATTGCAATTTTTTTAGTCTTAGCTGGATTGATTGCTTTATTTGAATACCAGTTACAAATTTCAGAGTTAGATGAATTAGAACAAATACAATATGTGAACCATCAGGCAGAAAGCGGGCTAGCATCTCTTCTTGATAAAATGCCTGTTGGAGTTATTAAAATTAATGAAGAGTCAAATGAAGTAGAGTGGTTCAACCCTTATGCTGAATTGATTTTTTCAACAGATGATGGGGACTTTGATGTTGAATCCTTGAAAAAGTTACTCAATACTTTGTTTGAGGATAAAGGTCATTATGTCACTGTAGCCGATAAGAAATATTCCGTTTACTTTGATCAGAAGTCTAGTGTTGTTTACTTTTTTGATGTTTCAAGTGAGTATGAAGCAACTGTGGGATTGGTGACAACTCGTCCCGTTATCGGTATTATTTCTGTTGATAACTATGATGATCTAGAAGATGTCATTTCAGACTCTGATATTAGCAATATCAATAGTTTTATTGCCAACTTTGTAGAAGAGTTTACAGCTCATTACCATATGTTTTACAGACGTGTGGGGATGGATCGTTTCTATTTGTTTACAGACTACACGGTCTTAGAACAGTTGATGGAATCAAAATTTTCAGTCATCGATCAATTCCGTGAAGAAGCCAAAAATCGTGAGCTACCTATTACCTTAAGTATGGGATTCTCGTACGGTGACGGGGAGCATGATGAGATTGGTAAAGTGGCCCTCTTGAACCTAAACCTTGCGGAAGTTCGTGGTGGGGATCAAGCAGTTGTCAAAGAAAATGATGAACAGAAAAACCCTATTTTCTTTGGTGGTGGAACAGCTTCGGCTGTTAAGCGGACTCGGACACGGACACGCGCTATGATGACAGCTATTTCGGATAAGATTAAATCCGTTGATCAAGTCTTCATTGTTGGGCATAGAAACTTGGATATGGACGCTTTAGGAGCGTCTGTGGGAATGCAGTTTTTCTCTAGCAATATTTTGGTTTCCTCTTATGTGGTCTATGACCCGCATGCAATGGCTAGTGATATTTCAAGAGCGATTGCGAAACTAGAAGAAGAGCAGGTGACGAAAATCCTTACCCTAGAGGAAGCCATGCAAATGGTGACGGATCGCTCTTTGTTAATTATGGTTGACCATTCTAAGACAGCCTTGACTCTTTCTAAAGAGTTTTATCAGGAATTTCAACAGATTATTGTCATTGATCATCACCGTCGGGATGATGATTTCCCTGAAAATGTTTTGATCACCTATATTGAAAGTGGAGCAAGTAGTGCGAGCGAATTGGTTAGTGAGCTGATTCAGTTCCAGAAGTCGAAAAAAAATCGGTTGACGAAGATTCAAGCTAGTGTCTTGATGGCTGGAATCATGCTGGATACTAAGAACTTCTCCACACGTGTTACAAGTCGGACCTTTGATGTGGCGAGTTACCTTCGCTCAAGAGGTAGTGATAGTGTAGCTATCCAGGAGATCTCTGCGATTCAGTTTGACGAGTACCGCGAAGTGAACGAACTGATCTTGACTGGTGAAAAGATTTTGCCACATATCATCGTAGCTTGTGCCAATACGACTAAAGCCTATGATTCAGTAACTATTAGTAAAGCAGCTGATAGTATGCTAGCCATGTCTGAGGTGGAAGCAACCTTTGTCATTGCTTGCAATCAAAGTGGGACTGTCTCGATTTCTGCGCGAAGTCGAAGCAAAGTCAATGTACAGCGTATCATGGAACAGCTTGGCGGAGGAGGTCATTTCAATTCGGCAGCCTCTCAAATTGAGGGTCAAGATTTGATGAGTATTCGTCAACAACTGATTGAGACTATTGAAAACGAAGTAACTATTGAAAAGGAGAATGTAGAATGAAAGTTATTTTCTTAGCGGATGTAAAAGGTAAAGGTAAAAAAGGCGAAATTAAAGAAGTGCCTACTGGTTATGCACAAAACTTTTTGATCAAGAAAAATCTTGCGAAAGAAGCCAATGCCCAAGCAATCGGTGAACTTCGTGGAAAGCAAAAGTCAGAAGAAAAAGCGCATGCTGAATTGTTAGCGGAAGCGCAAAAGATTAAAGCAAAATTAGAAGAAGAAGCAACTGTTGTTCAATTCACTGAAAAAATTGGGCCAGATGGCCGTACTTTCGGCTCTATTACCAATAAAAAGATTGCAGAAGAACTTGAGAAGCAATTTGGCATTAAAATTGATAAACGTCATATCCAAGTTTCCTCTCCAATTCGTTCAACAGGTTTGATTGACGTCCCTGTAAAAATTTATCAAGATGTTACAGGTGTGATTAATATTCGTGTAAACGAAGGGTAAACACGATCGATAGAAAGGTTTTTTTATGGCTGAGATAGAGGAATTACGAACACAACCTCAGGATATCCAAGCGGAGCAATCAGTGTTGGGAGCCATCTTTATTGATGAGGGGAAATTGGTCTTTGTTCGTGAATATATCGAGCCTGGCGATTTCTTTAAGTACTCGCACCGTTTGATTTTTAAAGCCATGATCGATCTAGCTGACCGCGGGGATGCGATTGATGCGACGACTGTTCGAAATATTTTAGATAGTCAGGGGGATCTCCAAAATATTGGCGGTCTCTCCTATTTGGTAGAAGTCATTAATTCGGTACCAACTTCAGCTAACGCGGAGTATTACGCGAAGATTGTTGCCGAAAAAGCTGTCTTACGTCGATTGATCTCTCGATTAACGGAAAGTATTAATCAAGCTTATGATGGTGCAAGCCCTTCAGATGAAATCATTGCGGGTGCTGAAAAAGCTCTGATTGATGTTAGTGAAAACGCAAATCGTAGTGGATTTAAAAATATTCGAGACATCTTGAATATAAATTTTGGTAGCTTGGAAGCCCGCTCGCTTCAAACCACTGATATTACGGGTATTGCGACAGGCTATCGCGATTTGGACCATATGACGACAGGGCTACATGAGGAAGAGTTGATTATTTTAGCGGCTCGTCCTGCAGTAGGGAAAACAGCCTTTGCTCTAAATATTGCTCAAAATATCGGGACAAAGTTGGATAAGACAGTGGCTATTTTCTCATTAGAAATGGGTGCTGAAAGTTTGGTTGACCGGATGTTAGCAGCTGAAGGCTTGATTGAATCCCATTCGATTCGTACAGGTCAATTGACGGATGAAGAGTGGCGAAAATATGCCATTGCTCAAGGGAATTTGGCCAATGCGAGTATTTACATCGATGATACTCCAGGAATTCGGATCACTGAGATTCGTTCGAGAGCAAGAAAATTAGCGCAGGAAACAGGCAATCTCGGTCTTATTCTGATTGACTACCTGCAGCTGATTACAGGGACTGGAAGAGAAAACCGTCAACAGGAAGTTTCAGAAATTTCTCGTCAGTTAAAGATTTTGGCTAAGGAACTAAAAGTTCCCGTTATTGCTTTGAGTCAGCTATCACGTGGTGTGGAACAGCGCCAAGACAAACGTCCTGTTCTTTCTGATATTCGTGAATCTGGATCGATTGAGCAGGATGCGGATATTGTTGCTTTCTTGTACCGTGATGATTATTATGATCGAGCTGGTGAAGAGGAAGAAGATGGAATGCCTAATAATACGGTTGAAGTGATTATCGAGAAAAACCGTTCAGGTGCGCGTGGGACAGTCGAATTAATATTCCAAAAGGAATACAATAAATTCTCAAGTATTTCAAAGAGAGAGGATCAATAAGATGAGTGATGCATTTACAGATGTTGCAAAAATGAAAAAAATTAAAGAAGAGATCAAGGCTCATGAAGGACAAGTGGTTGAAATGACGCTTGAAAATGGACGGAAACGTCAAAAAAATAAATTTGGACGCTTGATTGAGGTCTATCCTTCTTTATTTATTATCGAGTATACGAACGACAACAGCTTACCAGGTGAACCAGCCAATACATACGTGGAGTCTTACACCTATTCAGATATTTTAACAGAGAAGAATTTAATTCGTTATTTGGATTAATTTCTTGCTTTTATCGTCTAAATCAGTTATTATAATAAATACATATGGGAGTCTGTGTACAGTCTGAGAGGAAGTGTAAGCTTCGACCGCACCTGATCTGGGTAATGCCAGCGTAGGAAACAAATGAAATGTATTTTTCGTTATGAGTGACCTTGTGCAATCCGTCTCCTATTTTGGAGGCGTTTTTTATTTGTGAGAAAGGAGGTTACGATGTCTCTTGTAAAAAGATATTCAAAACAATTGATAGGATTTGCAGGTTTTAGCAGTCTTCTTGTCTTATGGCAGTTAGCAGGATTTTTAAATATCCTCCCCAAATTTGTATTACCAACGCCACTTGAAATTGGGAATGCCTTTGTACGAGATCGAGCTCTCCTGATTCATCACAGTTTGTCTACCCTTCAAGTGGCCTTGATTGGACTTGTTATAGGGGTTCTTCTTGCTGCTGGATTTGCGATTCTCATGGATAGTTTTCAATGGGTGAATGATCTGGTCTATCCTTTTATGGTTGTTATTCAAACCATTCCGACGATTGCCTTGGCCCCTATCCTGGTTCTTTGGTTTGGTTATGGTATGCTTCCAAAACTGGTTTTGATCATTATTACGGTGGTATTTCCCATCGTAGTCAGTCTGTTAGATGGTTTTCGGCATTGCGATCAAGATATTCTGAGATTGTTTCAGATTATGCAAGCCAATCACTTTCAGACCTTAGCTCATTATAAAATTCCTGCAGCGCTTCCTTATTTTTTTGCAGGTTTACGTGTGAGCGTTTCCTATGCTTTTATCAGTACGGTAGTTTCAGAATGGTTAGGAGGTTTTGATGGATTGGGGGTCTATATGATCCAATCGAAGAAGTTATTTCAGTATGATACGATGTTTGCGATCATTGTATTGATTTCTGCTATTAGTTTACTCGGTATGTTTCTCGTTGACCAATTAGAACGAACCATTCTAAAATGGAAAAAGGATTGACAAACTTGTAAATGGTGTAAAAATTAAATTGACAAAAATGTAAAAGAGGTATAGCTAATGAAAAAGTCAATAGGTTTATTTTTCTCAATAATATTGGGATTTGTTTTCTTGAGTGCTTGTCAAAATTCTGTCAAGCAATCGTCAAGTGGTTTGAAAAAGATTGATTTTATTCTAGATTGGACCCCGAATACCAATCATACGGGTCTCTATGTAGCAAAGGAAAAAGGGTATTTTAAAGATGCAGGACTGGATGTAGATATAAAACTTCCGCCGGAAGACAGTAGTTCTGATTTGATTATTAATGGGAAAGCTCCATTTGGTATTTATTTCCAAGATTCTATGGCCAAGAAATTGGATAAAGGTGCGGGGATTACCGCTGTTGCAGCTATCGTCGAACACAATACGTCAGGGATTATTTCAAGAAAAGATGCAGCGATCACAAGTCCAAAAGATTTGGTTGGTAAGAAGTATGGTACCTGGAATGATCCGATTGAGTTGGAAATGATCAAATCGATGATGAAAAAAGAGGGGGCTGATTTTAATCAAGTAAAATTGGTTCCAAATAGTGATTCAAATTCCATTACTCCGATTGAAAATAAGGTCTTTGATGCTGCTTGGATTTATCACGGTTGGGATGGAATTTTGGCTGAGCAAAAGGGAATGAAGACCAATTTCTTCTATATGAAAGATTTTGTTCCTGCATTTGACTACTATTCGCCTGTTATTATTGCTAACAATGACTATTTGAAGTCTAATAAAGAGGAAGCAAAGAAATTCATTCAAGCGGTGAAAAAAGGCTACCAATATGCTATAGAGCATCCAGAAGAAGCAGCAGATATCTTGATTAAACAGGCCCCTGCTTTGGCTAACCAGCGTGATTTTGTACTAGCTTCTCAAAAATATCTTTCCAGTCAATATGCTTCAGACAAGGATAAATGGGGGCAGTTTGACTCCAAGCGTTGGAATGCTTTTTATGCTTGGGCAAAAGAGCAAGGATTGGTTTCAAATGACTTAGAAGACAAAGGTTTTACAAATGAATTGGTAGGTGACTGATATTTTAACCGTAAAAGATGTAAGTTTCTCTTTTGGAGATAAAGCAGTTTTAAACAATGTATCACTAGAAGTGCAAAAAGGAGAAATCGTCTCTATTCTAGGTCCGAGTGGGGTAGGGAAATCAACCTTGTTTAATTTAATTGCTGGGATCCTTCCCATACAAAAGGGCGCAATAGAAGTAGATAATGCCCCGATCTCCTTTGGGAAAGTCAGCTATATGCTACAAAAAGATCTTTTGTTGGAACATAAGACAGTATTGGGAAATATTATTCTTCCCCTTCAATTAAAAAAGATTCCTAAGGAAGAGGCGACATCTACAGCTCTAAAATTGTTAGATGAATTTAAATTGGGAAGTATCGCCAACCTTTATCCTAATGCGCTGAGTGGGGGGATGCGGCAACGGGTGGCGCTATTGAGAACCTATCTTCTGGGTCATTCTGTCTTCCTATTAGATGAAGCTTTTAGTGCCTTAGATGAATTGACAAGGCAGGACCTTTATCACTGGTATCTAGAAAGTAAGGAACGTCTTGGTCTCACCACTCTGGTGATCACTCATAGTATCGAAGAAGCTTTGACATTGAGTGACCGGGTCTATATCTTGAATCATAATCCCGGTGAAATTATTGCAGATCTTCCTTTAAAATGGGATCCAGCAACGGATAGAGACTGGCAACAATTGCAATATAAAAAACGAATCATAGAATTATTGTCTGAATTTCATTGAAATTGTTTTGAAGGACTTTACAAAGTTTCTATTCCGTGATAGAATAGAATTTGTGCGAAATGACAGCAGGACAAAATGAAGCTCGTCAACAGGAAGTCAGCTAGAAAAGTAACCTTTGCTGTTTGGGCGAAGGCTTTCTGAACGAATCAGGTTTGTCTAAAACGTTATTTCCTACAAAAATTATTTTTATAGGAGGACATTTTAAATGTCACGTTATACAGGACCATCTTGGAAACAATCTCGCCGTCTTGGCTTGTCACTTACTGGTACAGGTAAAGAATTGGCACGTCGTAACTACGTACCAGGTCAACATGGACCAAACAACCGTTCAAAATTGTCAGAATACGGTTTGCAATTAGCTGAGAAACAAAAACTTCGTTTCTCTTACGGACTTGGTGAAAAACAATTCCGTAACTTGTTCGTACAAGCTACTAAAGTTAAAGAAGGAACTGTCGGTTTCAACTTCATGCTTCTTTTGGAACGTCGTTTGGATAACGTTGTTTACCGTCTTGGACTTGCGACTACTCGTCGTCAAGCTCGTCAATTCGTTAACCACGGTCACATCCTTGTTGACGGAAAACGCGTTGATATCCCTTCATACCGCGTAACTCCAGGTCAAGTGATCTCAGTTCGCGAAAAATCAGCTAAAGTTCCAGCTATTCTTGAAGCTGTTGAAGCTACAGTTGGACGTCCAGCATTCGTATCATTCGATGCTGACAAACTTGAAGGTTCATTGACTCGCCTTCCAGAACGCGATGAAATCAACCCAGAAATCAACGAAGCACTTGTCGTTGAATTCTACAACAAAATGCTTTAATTTTAAGATATACCTTACAGAAAGCCTACAACAGTGGGCTTTTTGTTTTGTCTTAAAGGGTTGATTTCTGGCTTTGTTCAGTTACAAATTTTCTAAAGCTGTTTCATTACATGAGACAGTTTTTTGTTTTCTTAAAACCTAAAACTGCCAATAAAAAAATCCTGATCTATCTAGACCAGGAGGCACTGTTACCGTAGCATTTTCATTAAAAATTCAGCCATTTGTTGAGGGCTTTCTTTTTTTCCCCGAGAAACCCACATTTGACAGACTCCGAAGAAGGCATTGGTCAGATAGACAGAACTGTAGACTCTTTCAATATCTGTTAATGATTTATGACTATAGCGCTCTTGCAAACTATCAACCAGGAGAATCTGTAATTTATGTCGTAAGAAGGTTTGGATCTCTTTGGTTCCATTCTCTGTCAGAAGAACTGCAAAGAGTGGCTCCTTGGTTAGGAATTCGAACACTTCTGTAATCGCTTGGCGCTTGTCGTCTTGGTGTTTGTCAAAGATATATTCAAGCTTGTGAAAGAGTGCTTGTTGGTAGCGCTCGATCATATCGTACTTGTCTCGATAGTGGGTATAAAAGCTAGAGCGACTAATGCCGGATTCTTGTGCTAACTCAACCGTTGTGATTTGGTCGAATGATTCCTTTTCTAGTAGTCGAACCATCGCCTCCTCGATATTTCGTTTTGTTTTTAATCGTTTATTGCTCTCAGTCATCTGTTAATCCTTTTTGCACAAAATTATACACAGTGTCTAAAAATAAAGATTTCCTACTTGTGAAAATTTCTAGAAACTGTATAATCTATTATATCAGAAATTTAGACAATGTGTATAAAAAAGGAGACAAAAAATATGATGAAAGAATGGAAGGCTATTCTTAAAAAGCCAACATTTATCATTGTCATGATTGGAGTTGCTTTGATTCCAGCTCTTTATAATATTATTTTTCTATCTTCCATGTGGGATCCATATGGCCAAGTTTCGGATCTTCCTGTAGCGGTTGTCAATAAGGATCAATCTGCTACATATAATGGACAAAAGATGGAAATAGGAAAAGACATGGTGTCCAATTTGAAGGACAATGACTCACTTGATTTTCATTTTGTAGATGAGAAAGCTGCGAAAGATGGTCTTAAAAATGGCGATTATTATATGATTGTAACCCTGCCTGAGGATCTTTCAAAGAAAGCTAGCTCCATCTTAACCAATCATCCGGAACAGATGACCATTGATTACCAAACATCCAGTGGTCATAGTTTTATCGCAGGGAAAATGAGCGACACTGCGATGACAAAGATGAAGCAGTCAGTGGCCGAAAAAGTGACCAATACGTATACAACAGCTTTATTTTCCAAAATGGGATCGCTTAAATCTGGTATGGGGACAGCGGCAGATGGAAGTGCTAAATTAGCAGATGGTGCAAGTAAATTGGAAGATGGTGGTCAAACACTGTCTACTAATTTGAATACATTGGCTCGTTCAAGCTTAGCATTTTCAGATGGTGCGACTACTCTTCGTACGGGTCTAGCAGCCTATACAGATGGTGTTGGTCAATTAGGAAATGGTCTCAATCAAATGGCTGGTCAACTTCCAAACTTGGTATCTGGCGTCAATCAATTAAATAATGGGTTTGGTACTTTTAATACAGGCTTGATGGCTTACGCTACCGGAGTGGATCGATTAGGAAATGGTCTCAATCAAATGGCGAGTCAAACCCCTCAGTTAGCTTCAGGAGTTGGTCAATTAACCAGTGGTATGGGGACCCTCAATGATGGTCTTGGGAATTATACCAATGGCGTGCGTCAATTGAATTCAGGCCTATCTAACTTTTCAAATGGTTTAGCAACCTATACAAATGGAGTCGCTACTTTATCAGAAGGAGCGGGTCAATTAAGTAGTCAATCTGCTACCCTTCGAAATGGGGTTTCACAATTAGAATCAGGTATTCAAACATTATCAAGCCAGCTACAAGCTTCTACAAGTCAATCTGCTCAGATTGATCAATTGGCAGCTGGTTTAAACCAATTAAATGCAGCGATTCAAAATGCTTCAGTAGATACCAGTCAACTTTCGTCTGGATTGACGAGTATTGCGAATTCAGCTCAATCAATCCTTGCTTCAGCCCAAGCGGATCGTGCAAATGCCCTTGCAAGTGTACAAGGGACAGCAGCCTATCAAGCAATGACAGCTGACCAACAAGCGGAAATCAATGCGGCGATCTCATCGAGCCCAAGCTCGAGTGAAACGGCGGCTCAAGGGATCTTGACTACGATTCAAACGATCCAAGCTAGTTTGAATACAGGAAATAGCTTGACACAACTGCAAACGGCAGCCAATCAAGTTTTACCGACAGCTTCTTCTACCTTGACAGACTTGTCAAGTGGTTTGTCTAAGATCCAATCCGCAGTTAGTGGACAATTGTTACCAGCTAGTCAAACCATCAGTCAGGGGATCGACGCTTATACAGCAGGTGTCGATAAAATCGCTAATGGAGCAACCCAACTTCAGACCAATAGTAGCACTTTAACGGATGGTGCTAGTCAGTTAGCAGCAGGTGTTGGCCAACTAGATAGTAAATCATCAGAATTACTTGCAGGAAGCAATCAATTAGCTTCTGGTCTAGGTGAGTTAAATGGGAAGATGCCTGCCTTGACATCAGGCATGAATCAACTGGCTTCAGGAGCGACTCTATTAACAGGTAAGTCGGGTGAATTGGTTGCCGGTGCTGGAAAATTAGCTGACGGTGTAGGACAATTGAACAGCAAAACTCCAGAGTTGGCAGGTGGTGTCAACAAACTTGTCACTGGTGTCAATCAGTTGACAGAAAAATCAGGTCAATTGGTGACTGGTGCTGATAAACTAGCCGACGGTGCAAATCAAATCTCAGATGGGTCCAGCAAATTAGCAGCAGGTGGCCAAACATTGACAAATGGTTTAGGTGAATTAGCAACAGGAAGCCAAACCTTGAGTCAAGGATTAAACGATGCTAAGGGACAATTGAATGTGGCTACAACTGAAAAAGAAAACGCTAAAACCTTAGCAGATCCTGTCACTTTGTCTAAAACAGACCGTGACAATGTCCCGGTGAATGGTGTCGGAATGGCTCCTTATATGATCTCTGTAGCACTCTTTGTTTGTGCCTTGTCAACCAATATGATCTTTGCAAAATTGCCATCCGGTCGTCATCCTGAAAGTCGCTGGGCATGGTTTAAATCTCGCTTTGAGGTCAACGGAACGATTGCGGTGATTGCAGGAGTCTTGGTCTATGGTGCCGTTCACTTGATTGGTTTATCAGCTAATCATGAGATGGCTACTCTCTTCCTTTGTGTGATTGGTAGTGTGGCCTTCATGTCTATCGTGACTGCTTTGACAACATGGCAAAGAAAGATCGGTGCTTTCCTTTCCTTGATCCTCTTGCTCTTGCAATTGGCTTCTAGTGCAGGAACTTATCCTCTTGCTTTGACAAATGGATTTTTCCAAGCCATTCATCCATTCTTGCCAATGAGTTATACCGTTTCTGGTCTTCGTCAAACGATTTCGATGACAGGAGAAATTGGAAATCAAGTGGCCTTCCTTCTGATGACTATTGTTCTTTTTGCAGGGCTAGGAATGTGGTTCTATAATCCAAAAAAATATGAAGAGGACTAATCTTCGGGAACTCCCAACAGAATGTGTTGGGAGTTTTTTGTTTCATGTGAAACAAGAGGCTGGGACAAAAGTCCTAGCCTCTCAATTATTTTTGGATTGTCGAGCAAGACGCAGTGGTTGAGTGGGCTTTACTACGCTGATTTCATCAGCTTTTACAGCCCTACTCAACTGTGCGGAGGTGGGACGACGAAATCAAATTCTAACGAATTACCGATTTCTGTCCCACTCTCTTATTATTTAAAGAAGACAACATCAGGATTTGGAGTAATATAGAGAAGTTGGTCGTTTTCAAAGACCAGTTGGATGGTGTTATTTTTATAGGTGTAAATGGTATAGTCTACTCCGGATTTAGAAGCTTGTTTGAGATCAACAGCTCCCATCAAAAAGGCATGCGCTTGTTCTTCTGTTATTTTTCCCTCATGGTAGAGCGCTTTAATATTTTCTAATTCGGTATTTTCAAAAGATTCGGCAATATAAGCAGGGGCTGTTATTTGTTTCTCTGGATTCCCAAGAATTGTTTGGACAAGGGCAGTGGTATATCCTTCATAGTCCGGCGTCTGGGCAAAAATAGTATCGCCATTTCTAGAGTAGGCCACTTTTAGGTTTCCTGTCGCATAAATCTTATCTTTTGGAGCTTCTTGAGCATTTTTAGGGAGTCCTTCGGTTGTGACGCTGTCAGAAGAGGGCTGCGTTGTGGTTGAAGGAGAGCTAGAGGAGTTGCTTGAGCTATTTAAACTAGTTGAACGACTCGGGTGGCTAGAACGACTCGAGCTACTTTTTTTAAAGGTTTTCTTTTTTGAGCTGGTAGTAGTTGGTTCTTTTTTAAAGTCGATCTTAAGGTCCGGCACACAGGCTGATAGAAAAAGAAGAGATAGCAAGAGTGTGAAGAAAAGAGGGAGTGTTTGTTTTTTCATCATGTTCCTTTCGATAAGCTGATTGATTTTCTATTCTATCATAAAAAGGGTAACAAAAAAAGGTCAGGAAGAAATCCTGCCTTTATTTGTTATTATGGATGCCCACCTCCAGGTCCACCGCCTTGAGGTCCGCCACCGCCTCCAGGCATGGAGTTGACAATTTCCGTTTGTTTTTCACCGTTGATATAGATGTCTCCGCCAGTGTAGGTAGCAGTACCATCAAAGTCGAATCCAGATTGACCCGTTAATTTAATGGTTCCTCCGGTAACAGTGATATTTCCATTCGAATCAATTGGATCGGTATCGCCTTGTCCAACTTCAACGTTGAGGGTTCCACCATTCATGGTGAAGAAAATTTCATCTTGGTTGGCATTGGCATTGGCTGCATTGACCCCATCATCGGTTGCATAGATGGTGATATCTCCGCCGTTGATGGTGATCGATTTTCCTTCGAGGCCTTCGACAGACTCGGTTACCTCATAGGTTCCGCTATCGATGATCAGATCACCAGAAGCATGGATTCCGTCGTCTCCTGCAGTGATGGTCATTTTGTTGTCTGAAAGATACATGGTTCCGACCGAAGTATCTTCATCATTATCTACCTTGACGGCATCTTCATCTGCATCGATGGTCATGGTCGTACCAGTGATATTGAGTTCGTCATTGACGTTGAAGGCATCTCCTACAGCCGTGATCTTATAGGTTCCACCTGTGATATGGAGAGTGTCATTGGCCTTGATACCGTTGTTCATCTTGGCGTCAATGTTGAGCGTACCTGAACCATTGATGGTGAGGTCGCCTTTAGAGAAGATGACCGCATCGGCATCTTCATCATTGTTTGAACTTGAATCAGACAAGGTATTGGTCGTGCCGTCTGCTAGAGTGAGGTAGACATGCCCTGCTTTCGTAGCAGAAATTGGCGCGTTGGTGTTGGTCATGGTAACGCCTTTCAAGACGATGTGAACATCGTCTGAGTCACCCGCTTCAACCTTGATTTGAACCCCATCGGATTCACCAGAGATGACATAGGTTCCAGCCTTTGAGATGGTCACAGTTGATCCAGATACAGCTACGCCGTCACCTGATACACTTGCAGACGAAGCAGATAGTTTTACAGTAGATGCTTTGCTTTCATCATAAGAGCTGTCCTTGTCCTTATCTGTAAAATAGTTGGAATTGTTTGTTTTATTTTTTGAAGTAGAAGTAGTGGTTGTTTGTGCAGTATTGCTTTTTGTAGCTGATTGTGATGACGCCTGGGCACAAGCTGTCAGTAAGGTGAGGGTTGTGGCCCCCGTTAATAAAAATTTCCATTTGTTTGATTTCATGAGCTTTTCCTCTCGTTCAATTGATATGCTCCTAGTCTAAAGTTGCTAGCTGAAAGTTTCCTAAAGTTTTTCTGAAAAGAATCTTAACTTTAGTTTTCTTTAAGTTTGGCTTAATGACCAGTTAAGAAAGTCCCATTAAACTAGAAAACACGTAAGTCGTATCCATACTTACTGAAGATTAGAAGCAATATCCCCCCTTAAAGGAGTAGAAACATGAAAAAAACAATTGAGACAAGTTTTAAACGAATCGAAACAAAATATATCGTCGCAAAAGATGACGTAAAAGACTTGATCAAAGACTTAAAAGAATACGTCGTAGAAGATGATTATCCAACTTCAACTATTTCAAACATTTATTTTGATACGGAAAACTTTGAGGTCATTCAAGATGCTCTTGCGAAACAACACCGCCGTGAAAAAATTCGGATGCGGACTTATATAGAAACACCTCAAGCAGACAGTCCGGTATTTCTAGAGGTGAAGTCAAAAGATGAAGAAGGAATTGGCCATAAATTCCGCCTAGTCGCTACTTCGCAAGCCATTATCAACTTGATGACAGATGGGACAGTAGATCATCAGATACAAGATCCAGACTTAGTGCAAGAGATTCAGAGATTGCGCAAACGTTATGGTCATCGATTGGAACCACGGATGTTCATTTATTATGATCGTTTGTCTCTCAAAGAAAAGAAATCCATTCAGGGTTATCCTTATCAGAAGATTCGCGTGACAATCGATCAAAACTTAGTCTTTCGAGACCAGGCTGTTAGCCTTTTTGGTGGGAAGAAAGGAGAACCTCTACTAGAGGATGACTTCGTGATCATGGAAATTAAGGCTCCTGGCCAAGAACCTAAATGGCTAAAGGATATTTTAGAGAAGTATGGTTTGGTGAAACAGAAATTTTCAAAATATAGCTGTGCTTATCATAAATCACAAGGCTTGGATTATGCCCCAAGACCAGTTCAAGAAACGGTAGGTGCTGCCTATGTCTAATCTATTTGATTCTATTTTTAATAATGCCACAGCAGCGGTGGATCCCTTGCGCTTACTGCTGGCCCTTTTGGTCAGCCTCTTTCTAGGGTTGGCCCTATCTTGGACCTATAAATACCGAACACTTTACACTCGAGAGTTTGTCATTAGTTTGACCTTGCTTCCTTGTATGATGACCTTAGTGATCTTTTTGGTCAATGGAAGTTTGGGAACCTCGATTGCAGTGGCAGGGACCTTTAGTTTGATCCGTTTTCGTTCGGCTACGAGTGGTTCGAGAGAGTTGATTGCCATTTTCTTAGCTATGATTATAGGATTGGCTGCAGGTTCGGGCTATCTTTTATTGGCCATTTTATCAACTCTCTCTTTACTAGGGGTGTGGCTGGTATTAGAGAACAAACAGAGTAAGGCAGACCATCAACGGCGCCGCCATTTGACTATTACCGTCTCAGAACAAGATTCTGTTGCAGAACAAATCAGTCAGTTGTTGGACCAAAGTTGTTCAGAAATTGACTTTATTTCTGTCACAACGGCCCAAGCTGGAGAACAACTGACCTTGAACTACGAGGTAAATATGAAATCGAACATCGATGATTTTGCTCTTGCCAATCTATTGATTAGCAAGATTGAAAATTGTGATGTCGCTCTGACAAAGAAAGCGAAGAAAAGAAAGAATCTATAACGGCTATCCTACTTTAGGATAGTTTTTTAGGATTTTAAGAACTTTTTAAGAAAAAGTGGTATACTGTTTCTAAAAAATGGAAGGAATCCCTTATGAAAAAGACTGCTATTTTTGAAGATGTCGTCTCTATTATGACCCATGATTCATCTACCATCAAGGATCGAAAAGGATGCGATCCAGAGCCTTTTCGAGAAAACATTACAGATGATATGACAGATGATGCCTTTCTCTATCAAGTTAAGACTTACCTAGCTAGTTTTGGGGTGATCGGGCATGTTTCCTTTCGAGATAAAAAGGCCAGTCAAAAAGGGTTCCTTTTGAGAATAAATGGACAGAAATTGTATGTTGAGGAAGCTAATGAAGAGACTGGTCTTCAAGTAGGAGATCAGATCCTAGCTCTGGATGGAAGTGACTTGGATCAGATAGCTTCTCTTCATAAAGACTATTTTATCAGCAAGACCCCTGAAAGACACTACCGAGAATGGGCAGATTTGGTCTCTCAGTCAACGAGTGTCACCCTGCTTCGAGAAGGGATAGAAAAGACCATTGAAGTAGTCCCTAGTCGAGAACCGATCCAAGATCAGATTTTTTGGAAAAGATTAGACGATGAGATTCTTTATCTTCGTCTGGATAATTTTATGGATGAAGGAGCCATTAGTCGGGTATATCAAGAGTGTTTACCGATGATGACGGAAGTCAAGTTTCTTATCATTGATGTCCGACAGAACGGCGGAGGGACAGACTCTTTATATTTCCCTCTATTACATCTAGGCTTAGAGAAGGATCAGGGCTATGATTCGCTTGACTGGGACGATGATGGTATGGAAATTCTCTACACGGAACGTAATGTTGATCTGCGCTTGAAAGACTTTGAGGACTGGATGCAACAGGAAGAAATTAGTCCTGAAACAGCTAAACTGCTTGAAGATATGAAAGAGGACTTGCTTCGCCATCGGGGAAAAGGTTATGTAGCATATAAGGGAGAAGGCGAGGAATTTTTCCCAGAGGTCAGAGGAAGTCACTATCCTGAACAGATCTTTATCTTATCAGATATTTATTGTGCTTCATCTGGGGATAACTTTGTTCAGATGATGAAGCAGTTTAAGAAGGTAACGGTGGTGGGTCGACCAACTCTTGGGATTCTAGACTACTCTAATTGTTGTACAGTTGATTATGGCAATTTTTGTTTAATGTTTCCCACCTCTCGCTGTTTAAGCGTGGATAAAGGGAAAGGGATGACGGATCAGGGTGTTCTACCCGATATAGAGATTCCTTGGACACCTAGCCATTTCGAGAGAGATGTGGATCTGGACAAGTGTCTGGAGTTGATTCGTCAGGGGAATGTTAAATAAAACAGGATTTCAATCAGAAAAACTGATTAAAGAAAAAAATCCTTTGGTTAGAAGGGATAAATGTCTGAAATGATAACGTTTTCTACCACATTCTCACTATGTTTAAGATTGCTTACTTGGTATAAAAAATGGTAAAATAGTGAATAACAATCAAAATGAAGAGTGAAACTTATGAAACATAAAACACTTTATAAATTTATCGGGCAGACGGTCTTATATTTCGCCATTTTCCTAGCCCTACTTTATTTCTTTAGTTACCTTGGTCAAGGTCAGGGTGGCTTTATCTACAACGAATTTTAGAAAAGGAGACTCCTAGCCGTGTCAAACCAACCAATTACTGATATGATCGAGACAATTGAACGTTATGCGCAACTACAACCAGACTATCCGGTTTACAATGTCCTTGGTGAGGAGCATACCTATGGCCAATTGAAGGCTGATTCAGATAGCTTGGCTGCCCACATCGACCAAATGGGACTTCCTGAAAAGTCACCTGTAGTGGTCTTTGGTGGTCAAGAATATGAAATGTTAGCAACCTTTGTGGCCTTGACAAAATCTGGCCATGCCTATATCCCAATTGATAGCCACTCTGCCTTGGAGCGCGTGTCTGCCATTGTTGAAGTAGCAGAGCCAAGCTTGATTATTGCCATCAATGAATTTCCATTGGAAAACCCAGCTGCTCCAATCATGTCCTTGGAGCAAGTGCGTGAAGCTTATGCGGCTCAGCATGCCTATGACTTGAAACATCCGGTCAAAGGGGATGATAACTACTACATCATCTTTACCTCAGGGACAACTGGGAAACCAAAAGGGGTGCAAATTTCGCACGATAACTTGCTCAGCTTTACCAACTGGATGATTACGGACAAGGAATTTGCAACGCCAGAGCGTCCGCAAATGTTGGCGCAACCGCCCTATTCCTTTGACTTGTCTGTCATGTACTGGGCACCGACCTTGGCTCTTGGAGGAACCCTTTTTGCTCTTCCATCAGCCATTACTCAAGACTTCAAACAACTCTTCGCGACCATCTTTTCCCTTCCGATTGCGATCTGGACTTCAACACCATCTTTCGCAGATATGGCCATGTTGTCTGAAGATTTCAATGCTGAAAAGATGCCAGGAATCACCCATTTCTACTTTGATGGAGAAGAGTTGACCGTTAAAACCGCTCAAAAATTGCGCGAGCGTTTCCCAAATGCGCGTATCATCAATGCTTACGGGCCAACAGAAGCAACTGTAGCTCTTTCGGCTGTAGCCGTAACAGATGAGATGTTAGCGACTTTGAAACGTCTACCAATTGGTTATACCAAAGAAGATTCTCCAACCTTCATTATTGATGAGGCAGGAAACAAATTGCCAAATGGTGAACAAGGGGAGATCATCGTATCTGGCCCAGCCGTTTCAAAAGGTTATATGAATAATCCAGAGAAAACAGCAGAAGCCTTCTTCGAATTTGAAGGTCTTCCAGCCTACCATACGGGAGATGTCGGAACCATGACGGATGAAGGCCTTCTTCTCTATGGTGGTCGGATGGACTTCCAAATCAAGTTTAACGGTTATCGGATCGAGCTAGAGGATGTCTCTCAAAACTTGAATAAATCGAAGTATATTGACTCAGCAGTCGCAGTACCGCGTTATAATAAAGATCACAAGGTCCAAAATCTCTTGGCCTATGTCATCTTAAAAGAGGGCGTCAAAGAACAATTTGAGCGCGAAATTGATATCACGAAAGCCATTAAGGAAGATTTAGAAAACATCATGATGTCTTATATGATGCCTTCAAAATTCCTCTATCGTGACAGCCTGCCATTAACACCAAACGGGAAAATCGACATCAAAGGGTTGATTAGCGAGGTTAACAACCGATGATCGAGTTTTTGAAACAGCTCCCTCATTTAGAACACTATGGAACACCGATCTATTTTATCTACCTCATTCTAGCCTTTTTACCGATCTTTGTGGGTCTCTTTTTCAAAAAGAGATTTCCGGTATATGAAGGACTGGTGAGTCTGATCTTTATCATTTTGATGCTGACAGGTTCGAATCTCAAGCAAATTTATGCCCTGCTCTTTTACGTAGTCTGGCAAATCTTGATTGTGTATTCCTACAAGATCTATCGTCAGAAAGCGGACAACAAGTGGATTTTCTATCTTCATTCCTTCTTGTCTGTCTTGCCCCTGATCTTTGTTAAGGTAGAGCCAGCGATCAAGAATGGGCACCAATCCTTGTTTGGATTTTTAGGGATTTCGTATTTAACCTTCCGAGCTGTCGGAATGATCATCGAAATGCGAGATGGTGTCTTGAAAGAATTCACACTCTGGGAATTCTTACGCTTTATGCTCTTTATGCCGACCTTCTCAAGTGGGCCGATTGATCGTTTCAAGCGTTTTAATGAGGATTATAAAACCATTCCTGAGCGTGAAGAATTATTGGATATGTTGGAGCAAGCTGTTAAGTATATCATGTATGGCTTCCTTTATAAATTTATCCTAGCTCATATTTTTGGCCACTTATTGTTAGGACATGTGCAGACCTATGCCTTGTCTCAAGGTGGATTCTTCAATATCGGAACGCTGGGAGTCATGTATGTCTATGGCTTTGACCTTTTCTTTGACTTTGCGGGCTATTCGATGTTTGCTTTAGCAGCTTCAAATCTGATGGGAATTAAAAGTCCCATCAACTTTGATCGTCCCTTTAAATCACGTGACTTAAAGGAATTCTGGAATCGTTGGCATATGAGTTTATCTTTCTGGTTCCGTGATTTTGTCTTTATGCGTCTCGTGATGGTATTGATGCGCAATAAAGTATTCAAGAGCCGAATTACCACCTCAAATGTTGCCTATATTATCAATATGTTGGTCATGGGCTTCTGGCACGGGGTGACTTGGTACTACATCGCTTATGGGCTCTTCCATGGGCTTGGACTGGTTATCAATGATGCTTGGATTCGTAAGAAAAAGACCATCAATAAAGAAAGAAAAGCAAAAGGATTGGATCCTATACCGGACAATCGTTGGACCAAAGCTTTAGGGATCTTTATCACCTTTAACACAGTGATGCTGTCCTTCCTGATTTTCTCAGGATTCTTGGATCAACAATGGTTTCCAAAATTGAAATAAAAGGAGAATAGAAAAATGGATGTAAAATCACAAGTAATTGAAATTATTGACGAATTGTTTATGGAAGATGTCTCAGACATGATGGATGAGGATCTCTTTGATGCGGGTGTCCTTGATAGTATGGGAACAGTCGAATTGATTGTAGAACTGGAAAATCGCTTTGGCATCCGTGTTCCTGTATCTGAATTTGGACGTGATGATTGGAATACTGCTAACAAGATCGTAGAAGGTGTAACGGAGCTTCAGAATGCTTAAGCGTTTGTGGCTGATTTTAGGGCCCGTATTTTGCGCGCTCCTCATGGTAACAGCTTTATTATTCTTTTATCCAATTAATCATAAGCACAACTATACCGAAGAGAAAAAAGCTGCGGTTAGTCTGAATGCAGAAGGATTCAAGAGTCGTACAAAGAAACAAGAAGCACTTTCTGATCCACAGCATCGATTTGTTCCTTATTTCGGCTCCAGTGAGTGGTTGCGTTTTGATGTGGTGCATCCAGCAGTTTTGGCTGAAAAATATGACCGCAATTACAGACCCTACTTTTTAGGAGAACGTGGTGCGGCTTCTTTGAACCAATATTTTGGAATGCAACAGATTTTGCCAGAACTCAAGGACAATACAGCTGTTTATGTAGTTTCTCCGCAATGGTTCACCAAGAAGGGCTATGATTCCTCTGCCTTTCAACAATTCTTTAATAGCGATCAGTTGAATAGCTTTATTGCCAATCATAAACAGGATGCTGCATCCCAGTATGCTGCAAAGCGTCTATTACAACAGTATCCAAACGTCGCTTTTCAAAGTGTTGTAACGAAAATTTCTCAAGGAAAGAAAATTTCCGGATTTGATCAGTCTTTGAACCAGTTTGTTTCCCACCTTGTCCAACGCGAAGATGCTTTGTTTAGTAATCTTGCAACGCGTACAAATGGGAATTATGATCAGAAGGTTAAAAAACGTCTACAAGATTTACCAGATCAATTCTCATATGAGAAATTGGAAGAAATTGCAACGGCTGAAGCAAAAGTCAAAACCAATAACAACGACCTTGGAATCAGCAATCATTTTTACAATACTCGTTTAAAAATGAAGTTGAAGAAACTAAAAGGTTTCCAAAAAAACGAATCCTATGTTCAATCTCCTGAGTACAATGACTTGCAGTTGGTTCTAGACCAGTTTGCTAAATCTCGGACCAATGTTATCTTTGTCATTCCTCCAGTTAATGCCAAATGGATGAAATACACAGGCTTGAGCCAAGAAAAGTATGAACAGGCTGTTCAAAAGATTCGTTACCAATTGGAAAGTCAAGGATTCACCAATATTGCAGACTTTTCTAAAGATGGTGATCAGCCTTACTTTATGGAAGATACGATTCATATGGGATGGAATGGTTGGCTAGCCTTTGATAAAGCGGTCAATCCCTTTGTCACAAAGGCTGAAAAAGCACCAACTTACCATCTAAATGATCGCTTCTTCAGCAAAGACTGGGCCCAATATAAAGGGACACCAGACGAATTTAAATAATGCTTGATCAAAGGGGGCAGGATCAAATCCTGGCTCCTTGATTTGTGAGGAAAGTGACGAGAAAGTAACAATAAGCAAGAGAGTTATCCACAGTCTGTGGGAAACTTACTTGTAAATGGATGAAAACAAGTCCTGGTGCTGATGACGCTTCCTTTTTTGAGGGGGCAATAGGTGAAAGTTATCCACATTTTTGTGGATAAGTGATAAAAAACAGTGGATAAGTCAGCTGGTTTGTGAAAAGGAGAATAGTGTGAAAAAAATTTGGTTTTACGCAATCGTTCAGGGAATTGTGATCTTTTTTATTGTGGGTGGCATGACCTATGTACTTAGGGGAGATTTCTTTTTCCGCTACCTATCCCCTATTTTTGGACTAGCAGCAGCTGTCTTGCGATTTGGGACGGCGACTTTAATGAAGGTGCTAGCACCTACTCTCTACGATGATCCCAAAAAGAAAGAAGAGAGCCACGATAATTAAAGAAGTTGGTGACTGAAAAAGTTGAGCTAAAGGCCACTTTCTGCTGGTCTTTATGGTAAAATAGAAGGAAGAATATTAGTTTGGAGATTAATTAGAAATGAAACGTTCAATGTATGCTGGACGTGTTCGTGAAGAACACATTGGAACTCGTATTACCTTGAAAGGATGGGTTAGCCGTCGTCGTGACTTGGGTGGTTTGATCTTTATCGATCTACGCGACCGCGAAGGAATCATGCAATTGGTGATCAATCCAGAAACAGTTAGTGCAGAAGTGATGGCTACAGCTGAAAGCATCCGTAGTGAATATGTTGTAGAAGTGACAGGTCTTGTAGAAGCTCGTGAACAAGCTAATCCAAACTTGCCTACAGGAGCAGTAGAACTCAAGGTAGAAGCTATTACGGTTCTCAATACCGCTAAAACAACACCATTTGAAATCAAGGACGGTATTGAAGCCAATGATGATACTCGTCTTCGTTACCGCTACTTAGACCTTCGTCGTCCTGAGATGTTGGAAAACCTCAAACTCCGTGCAAAAGTGACCCATTCAATCCGCAATTACTTAGATGAATTAGAATTTATTGATGTGGAAACACCCTTTCTTTCTAAGTCAACTCCAGAAGGAGCACGTGACTACTTGGTTCCTTCCCGTGTCAATAAGGGTCATTTCTATGCCCTTCCACAAAGTCCTCAGATTACAAAACAATTGTTGATGAATGCCGGTTTTGATCGCTATTATCAAATCGTGAAGTGTTTCCGTGATGAGGATTTACGGGGAGACCGTCAACCTGAGTTTACACAAGTCGACTTGGAAACTTCTTTCTTGAGTGATCAAGAAATCCAGGATATCACAGAAGGCTTGATTTCACGTGTCATGAAAGAAACCAAGGGAATTGAAGTAACACTCCCATTCCCACGGATGAATTATGATGAGGCTATGGCCTTGTATGGTTCAGATAAACCAGATACACGTTTTGACATGTTGCTCCAAGACTTGACAGAGCTTGTCAAGGGTGTAGACTTCAAAGTCTTCTCAGAAGCTCCAGCAGTTAAGGCGATTGTTGTCAAAGGTGCAGCGGATCATTACTCTCGTAAAGACATCGATAAATTGACAGAAGTTGCGAAGCAATACGGTGCAAAAGGTCTTGCTTGGGTGAAATATGCTGAAGGTGCTTTGAACGGTCCTGTTGCGAAGTTCTTGACAGACTTGACAAGTGACTTGACAGCTGCTTTACAGTTAGAAGACAAGGATCTAGTTCTCTTTGTAGCAGATACTCTTGAAGTAGCCAATGCAACGCTTGGTGCTTTGCGTGTTCGTCTTGCGAAAGAGCTTGACTTGATTGACAACAATCAATACAACTTCCTTTGGGTAGTGGATTGGCCAATGTTTGAATGGTCTGAAGAAGAAGTCCGTTATATGTCTGCTCACCATCCATTTACACTCCCACAAGCTGAAACAGAGCATGAATTGGAAGGCGATCTTTCAAAAGTTCGAGCAATTGCCTATGATATCGTCTTAAATGGCTATGAATTAGGTGGAGGAAGCCTACGGATTAATCATAAAGATTTACAAGAACGGATGTTTAAGGCACTTGGATTTACAAAAGAAGCTGCCAATGAACAATTTGGTTTCTTGTTGGAAGCAATGGATTATGGTTTCCCACCACATGGAGGATTGGCGCTTGGATTAGACCGCTTCGTGATGCTCCTTGCAGGTGAGGATAATATTCGGGAAGTAATTGCCTTTCCTAAGAATAACAAGGCGACAGATCCAATGACACAAGCTCCTTCTGTCGTTTCTGAAAAGCAGTTGGATGAGTTAAATCTTCAAGTAGAAGTAGCAGAGCAAGAATAGGACAAGAGAGAAAAGGGAAAGTCTAGGAATCAGTTGCTCTAAGATTTACCTTTTCTACTAATCGATGGATTGAAAATGAAAAAAACTCGCTTTCATAAGCTATTTCGCTATCATGTGCGACGACTAGCTTATAACATTAAATTATTGCGCGTGCTGAAGAGCATCTCCCGTGAGAAATACGATGAAAAAGTGTCAGCTTCCTTGCTGTATGGTTTTCTATCAGCGATTGCCGTCAACTTCTTCTTTCAACCAGGACATGTATACTCCAGCGGTGCAACAGGGCTAGCTCAGATTTTATCTGTTCTGAGCCAACGCTTTATTGGCTTTACGATTCCCGTTTCCTTGACCTTTTATGCCATCAATATCCCTTTGATGATTGTGGCTTGGTATCAAATTGGCCATAAATTTACCATCTTTACCTTTATTACGGTTTCGATGAGTTCCCTCTTTATTCAGTTCGTGCCAGTGATTACGTTGACCAACGATCCGATCATGAATGCCCTATTTGGTGGGGTTGTCATGGGAACAGGGATTGGTTTTGCTCTTCGGAACAACATTTCCAGTGGGGGAACGGATATTGTCAGTTTGACGATTCGAAAACGGACAGGAAAGAATGTCGGCAGTATCTCCTTTTTGGTCAATGGGACCATTATGTTGATCGCTGGTCTGACCTTTGGTTGGAAGTATGCTCTTTACTCTATGATTACCATCTTCGTATCGAGTCGAGTAACGGATGCTGTCTTTACCAAGCAAAAACGGATGCAGGCAATGATCGTAACGAGCCAGCCGGATGCCATTATTGAAAAGATTCATAAAAAATTGCATCGTGGAGCAACCATTATCCACAATGCAGAGGGAACCTATAACCATCAGGAAAAAGCGGTTCTGCTGACAGTTATTACGCGTGCAGAGTTTAATGAATTCAAATATATTATGAAAAAAGCTGATCCTCAGGCTTTTATCACCATTTCAGAAAACGTTCATATCATTGGACGCTTTGTGGAAACAGAAGAATAAAAATAAAGGTCACCACATTGTGGTGACCTTTATTTTGTTGATTCAGTTTCGTGGAGAAGGAGCCAACTATGGGCAGGAATAGAAAGTTCCTTTCCTTTAGGAATAGGCGCTTGGAGGTTGGCATGAGGATAGGCAAATAACAGCTGGCTATCGCTCGGATGTTGATAGGTCTTTTCTTGATCACCGATATTGACGAGAATCGTTATTTTTTCACGATCTTTCTCAATCGTGTAGATCAAATGATGATCAGACAACCATTTGACATCACAGTAGTCGCGAATCTCTTGCCCTTTTTTCAAACGAAGGAGTGGCTGTGATTTCCGATAAGCAATCAATTCTTCAAGAAAAGCAATTTCTTCTTGGCATTTTGAAAGGGATGTCCAGTCCAATTGGTTGAGACTATCTGGCAAGTTATAGGTGTTGTCTTCGAGCCCTTTTGTGCGGTAAAATTCTTGACCAGCATGGATAAAAGGTACACCTTGGGATAATAATACCAAATGAAGAGCGAGGCGTGAGAGAGCTTTTCGCTCCTCTAGACGAATCTCTTCTTTTTCAAGTTGGAAATAATCAAAAACAGTTGCATTGTCATGGCATTCGACGTACTGAATGGCTTGTTGAGGTTGGATGAAATGAGCAGGTCCTACTTTCCCGACATTTGCTGTTAGGATATTAGAAAAATCATTGGCTGGATGTTGACTATCACGACGGTGATCGGCTAAGAGTGTTCTCTTGACCGTATCCCGGAAATTATCACTGAAAAAGCCAAAATCTGGTAATCGTTTTGAGTTGTACTGGTGAGCGAGCTGGTCTTCAGAGAGGCCTGTATCCATCTTCCACCCTTCGCCATAGAGATAGACTTTAGGATAGATTTCACGGAGCTCCTCTGCAATCTCTGTCATGGTTTGAATGTCTAAGATTCCCATCAAGTCAAAGCGAAAACCATCAAAGCCGTAGAGGGAAACCCATTGTTTGAGAGATTGTTTGATATAGTGTCTCACCATGGAGCGTTCACTTGCTACGTCATTTCCACAGAAGGTTCCATTGGTCCGCTCTCCTTCTGCATTATAGCGGTAGAAATAACCGGGTACGATTTGTTCAAATGCATACTCATCGGCCTGGTAGACGTGATTGTAGACTACATCCATGATAACACTAAGATTAGATTGGTGATAGGTTGCAATAGCATCTTGGAGTTCCCAAATCCGTGCATAAGGATCGTTGGGGTCACTGGCATAGCTGCCTTCTGGAACATTGTATTGAACAGGATCATAGCCCCAGTTGTAGGCTTTCCATTGATCCTCTTCATCGACACTACCGAAATCGTAAACTGGAAGTAACTGTACATGGGTAATGCCCAGTTTTTGAAGGTAATCAAATCCAAGGATCTGGCCATTTAGTTGGGGCGATTCTGTCAAGCCTTTAAACTTACCAGGATGCTTAAAGCCAGCCTCTTTTTGGACAGAGAAATCACGAACGCTCATCTCGTAAATGATTGCTTCTGTTGGGTCTAATTGACGAGTGGCACGCGTGATAGGACGTGTGATCTTCTTCCGGTCGATGACCAAGCTATCTCCAGAGTTGGCCAAAGAGGATAGAGCATAGGGATCGTGAATCCGACGTTCTAGGCCATTGACACGAAACTCATAGTGGTAGGCAGCTCCTTCCCAATCCCCTTTGAGCACGAGTTCCCAGACACCGTTTTCTGTACGATTCATCGGATAGACCTGATCTTCGATATGGAGACTCACATCTTGCGAAATCGGTGCCCAGAATTTAAATTGCGTCTGACGTGGTGTGTAGAAACTTCCTAGATCTTCTCCAGTATAGGTGAAGGTTTGATCGAAAATGGGTTTGCGAACGATGTTTCGATAGTGGAGTATAGAAGAATTTCCAGTAGCATCGTAGATGGTGTACTCTTCTCCGAGTTCAAGTGGAATAGGGCTTAAGAAATAGTCTCCTGTGTCAGTCGCTGCACTTGACGTTTTGACAGGGATTAAGGCAAGATGACCTTGGTTCGTTTTCAAATAAAAAGGAAGGATATGCTCCTCTCCCTTTTGGATACGAATCAGGTCTTGGTCATCTAAATAAGCAGTAAATGTAGACATAAAGACTCCTAAAGTTTCGTAATGGTATGGTCAATCAATTGACGGTAGCAGACGGTTTTTCCTTCTTTGTGATCTTTGATGATTTGAAGGATGGTCCGGACAGATTCACGCCCGAGTTCCACCGCATTGATGTCAATATAGGCTTCAATATCGAGTCGTGGCTTGATCGAATCAAAGGAAATAATCGGGATTGTCAGCTGATGTTCTAATAGGTATTGGCGCACCCCTTCAGCAACGAGAATATCGGTTGTCATGATGGCATCTAACTCTGCTAGGGGAAGGCTCTCCATCATTTGATAAGAATTGTCTTCCAACATAAAACCAAATGAGAAATGAACCAGTTTTTCATCGAGAGGAATCCCTGCTTTTTGGAGGGCTTCTTTATAACCTTCGTAGCGGTCTTGAGATACGAACAGTTCTTTGTTTCCCCCGATAAAAGCAATTTTTCGGTAGTTTTGTTGAATGAAATAATCCGTCGCATCAAATGCAGCCTTGATATTATCATTATCCACTAGCGATACAAAAGGTGAAGCTGCCTTTCCGAGAATGAGGAAGGGGAACTTGTCTTTGATCGCAAATTCAACGAGGGGATCATTCGGGTTGGAATAAAGGAAAATCAAACCATCTACACGATTTCCGTAGATGAGTTGTTTGAGGTTGTCGAGCCGCCGTTCTTCATTTTGCCCCGTACAGATTTGGATGGCATAATCATTGTCTGACGCGATCTGGGTAATCCCTCTTAAAACAGTTGGGAAGAAAGGATTCTGGTAGAAGACGTCACTGTCGATTGGTAGGACCAAAGCAATGACTTGACTAGATTGGCTGACAAGGCTGCGAGCATTAAGATTGGGATGGTAGTCCAATTCGACCATGGCCTCACGGACACGTTTTTTTGTTTCATCACTAATCGTGGATTTGTTTTGGATGACGCGCGTGACAGTTGAAGGCGCGACGCCAGCGAGTTTCGCCACATCTTTGATGGTAACACGCATGAGAAAACCTCCTAGCGGTGATAGTCTGGATCACGGAAGTGGGTCTTATAAAATACCATAGCAAGATAGAGTACAAATAAGACATTTTGGATCATGATCGTCGTAGTAAATACTTGATGGAATAGTAAACTGATGAAGACACTCAGTAAAATAGGGAGTCCCAAGCAATTCAGAATACAATTGAAACATTCCTTGAAAGTTTGTAGTGAAAAGAGTCGAGATTTTCGTGTCAAGTAGAGGAAGAAAGATGCCCCTACGATGAGAATCAAATAATTGACTGTCGATAAGAAGCCAGAGAAAATCACGAGAAAGAGACTGACAGGGAGTCGATTGTCGCGAAACCAATCGCTAGAGATAGCTTGAGTGAAGCTTTTTTTATCCCGAAGGCTCTCTTGATTAATAGCCTGGTATGAGACTGTAGCGAGTTCTTTATTCTCTTTTGAGATAATCAATTGTTTGCGATCAAAATGGAGTGTTAACTCCTTGCCTTCACTAGCCTTTGCCTCTTGGCCTAAGATAACCTGTCCTTTTGAAGTCTTGTGTACAGGGTTAGTCCCTGTATAGGTGAGCTCTTGGTCTTTGATCACGACGTGTTCTTGGATATCTTTCATAACGTCTGTTGATAAAGGATCAAACACATCGCTAACAAAGGTTGTCAAAGGATAGGTTTTGAGTTGAGCATTTTGCAGAGCCACAGGTAATAGTGTGATAGAGATTAGAAAGAAAGAAGTAAAAATCATTTGGAACCAGCTCAGTTTTTTGCGGTTTGCAAAAGAAGAGCGGAAATTGAAGATACTTGCGAAATAATTAAAAGGATAGGGCATAAGATGACCTTTCTAAATATAAGAGTATCAGAAATGCAAAGAGAAATCTCTTTGCATTGATTTTATTCTTAACGAAGGGTAGTAAAGCATCCACCATACTACCCTCAACTTAAAAATAAAATGTGCTTGAAATAAGATTCTATTTTATCCTTTATCTCCACCAGCTGTCAAGCCTGAAACAAAGTTCTTTTGTAGGAAGAAGAATAAGATACAGATTGGAACCGCGATCAAAATAGCACCGGCTGCAAAGAAGGCGATTTTTTGATTTTTTTGGTCACTGATAAAGGTTTGAAGACCAACGGCTACCGTATAGTTCACTTCGTCACGAAGCAAGAATTTAGACAAGATATAGTCTCCGAAAGGCCCCATGAAAGCCCAAAGTGCTTGAACGGCAATCATTGGACGAACAAGAGGAAGGACGATTTGCCAGAAGCGACGGAAGTGTCCAGCTCCATCCAATTTCGCAGATTCATCGAGGGAAATTGGAACAGTATCAAAGTATCCCTTCATCAACCAGGCATTCATTGGAATACCACCACCAACATAAAGGAAGATCAAGAACCAAGGTTGGTTCAAGGCATTCAGCATCAAAGCCATAACGAAGAAGGCTGTGAGGGCTGCCATGGTTGGGACCATTTGAATAATCAAGAAGAAGACCAAACTTTGTTTACGCGCCAAGAAATTGTAACGGCTGTATGCGTAACCTGCGAAGGTAACGATACTTGTTTGTACAATCATGGTGATAATGGCGATAACCAAGGTGTTCATATACCAAGTGCCATAATGGGTTTCAGAGAAAAGTTTTGAGAAGTTATCAAAACTAAGATTGCCACTAAAATCAAGTGTAAAGGCACTGACATTCCCTGATTTGAAGGCTGATAGAACCGTAATCAACAATGGATAAATGATAACGATTGAAAGAACCACCATGTACAGGTAAGTCAAGAAATGATTGAGGCGGCGTTTAAATTGAACTGAATTTTTCATTTTATACATCCTCCATATCAAATGCATGTAGTTTCTTGAAGGCAACCATAGAGATTGAGATCACAATCACAGAGATAATCAAGGTTACCGCTGCAGCCATTGAATATTGAGGAGAAGAATTGGTTGTCAACTTGTAGATCCATGAGATCAAGATATCTGTAGATCCGGCGTTTCCTCCGACAGAACCAGGTCCCCCATCGTTAAACAAGTAAATGATGGAGAAGTTATTAAAGTTGAAGGTATATTGACTGATCAAAGTTGGAGCTGCAACAGCCATAATCATTGGGAAAGTGATGCTGCGGAATTTTTGCCAACCGTTGGCACCATCAATATAAGCAGCTTCGTAAAGATCGTTTGGAATCGATTGAAGAATCCCTAAAGTCAAGACGTAGATGTAAGGGAAGCCGAGCCAACCTTGCATCATAATCAAAGCAATTTTTGTCCAGGTAGGATCTGTTTTCCAAGGAATCAAAACGCCATCTAAGAATGGGAAGATCTTCGCAAACAATGGGATAACTTGTGCATTGATAGCACCGACACTATCGTTAAACATATTTGAGAAAGTTAGGATAGTGATGAAGGCTGGAACAGCCCAAGGAAGCAAGAAGATAACCCCAAAGATTCGTTTTCCTTTTACGAATGGTTGGTTTGCAACAATAGCGGTCAAGATACCGAGTACGATTTGAAGAGTAGAAGCTGCGAGGGCCCAAATCAAGGTCCAGCCAAGAACCGATGTAAAGGCTGAGCGGAAGGTACTCAAGGTCCACATATTAGTGAAGTTTTGGAACCCGATCCAATCAAGCAAGGTTGTTGGAGCGGTATGTTTGAAGTCGTAGTTGGTAAAGGCGATCATCAAAGTTACTAAAACTGGGAAGATAATCGCAAATGTCATAGCAATGTATGAAGGAATAATCAATAAATATGGGAAGCCATTTTCATAGATGGCTTGAACCATTTCTTTCAAGGTTTTTGGAACGGCAATCCCGTTGTTGATGCGTTTAGCAACTGTTCCAGCATCCTTAATATTTAAGGCATAAAATAGGAAGTAAACAACAGTGATGATCAAGTGGAAGGCGCCACGAATCAAGATAAAGAGAGAATTATCTTGTCCACGGACGGTTCCAAGTGTAACCAATTTCGCTAATTCTCCAGCTCCAATTCCTAGGAAATAGGCGAGAAAGAGAATGGTTACGGCAAGAAAAATATAGCCTTTGGTTTTTTGTTTGTTATAAATTTGCCCAAGACCCGGGATCAAAGAGAGCCACATAGCCTTTTTAGGGTTTTGTTCTGTAGTCATTCAAATCTCCTTATAATGTCCTTGCTAGAGAGCAAGAAGACAAGTCAGACAGTAAGTTGTGCTTGAAAATTGAACATAAGAGGTTGGGACTTTGTCTCCAACCTCTTACTCACACCTAAAAACTGTCTTATTTGCTACCGAATTTTTGTTCGATGGTTTCTTTAATCAATTTCACTGCATCGTCAGCAGATGCTTTTGCAGATTTTTTACCACTTACAGCATCGAAAAGCATAGTAGCAGCTGGATCCCAAACAGCACTCATTTCTGAGATATTTGGCATTGGTTGAGCATTCTTGAATTGATCAACAACGGCAGTTGTCAATTCATCGTTTTTGCTAACCGCATATTTACGAGCTTCTGTGTTGGCAGGAACTTCATTGGTCTTGTCAAACAAAGCTTTTTGTTGGTCAGTACTTGTCAAGAAGTCAATGAATTTTTGAGCGCCATCAAGGTTTTTCGCACCTGCAGGGATAACCCAAGCTTTACCACCACCAAAGGCAGAGTATTGTTTTCCGTTTGGAAGAGTTGGAATCGTTGCGACACCGTAGTTTACTTTAGCTTCTTTCAATGAAGCAGCTTTCCAAGGACCATCGATGATAGCAGCTGTTTTACCTTCTTGGAATTGTGTTTGGATGAAGTTAGCAGCAGCTTTTGTATCTTGCAAACCTTTTGGCCATTTAGCATACCAAGTTTTTGCATATTCGATACCATCGATAGAACCTTGGTTGTTCAATCCAATATCTTTAGGATCTGTACCGTCTTTACCAAACACATAACCGCCGTTACCTGAAAGTAAACCGTAAGTGTAGTAGAAGTTTGTCCAGTCAGCTAAGAAGGCAGTTGTTTTACCAGGTTCGCTAGCGAAGTCGTACTTGCTATCTTTTGCAAGATTTTCAAGATCACCAAATGTTTTTGGAGCTTCGCTTACAAGATCTTTGTTATAGTAGAGAACCAATGTTTCGATGACAGCAGGTGCACCGTAAACTTTACCACCGTTTGTTACAAGAGCTTCAGTTGTTTTATCTGTATGGCTATCTTTGTTTAATGTCACTTCAGCCAATTGACCATCGCTACCAAGACCACCTACACGGTCGTATGGTGCCATCATAACGTCTGGAGCTTTTTTAGATTGGTTATCAAGAGAAAGGTTATCCAATCCACCAAGAGCATCACCAGTCTTGATGTTAATTTTTACGCCATTTTCTTTTTCAAAAGCTTTTGCAGCTTCTTCAACATAAGATTTGTAGCCTTTGTCTACATAGACGTTGATTTCTTTACTTGCCTCAGAAGAACCTGATGAGTTATTGCTACAAGCAGCAAGTAAGAAGCCGGCAAAACCAACTGTACCAAGTACAGCAGCACTACGTAAAATTGTACGTTTCATGATTTATTCCTCCTAAAGAATAAAAAAAGATAATAATTAGAAACCGTTTTAGACAAACGTTTTCCTAAAACGACTTAAGTATATCACAAGGCGAAAACGTTTGCAAGTGATTTTGAGAAAATTTTTTAAAAATATTTTAATTCTAAACTTTCTTCTATAAAAACCGCTAATTCATTGACAATGCTAATAATAAATACTAAACTAGTGATAAGGGGCTTTTTTAAAAAAGATATAAAGTTTTTTAAGAAACCCCTTGCAGAAAATATGGAAAAAGTTTATAATGACATGGTACGCAAACGTTTTCGCAAAAATTGCGTAAACTGAGTTGCGCCTGTTCGATTTTAACAAAGAGTAGAGCCGCTTGAGAGCTGGATACGACTCTGCAACGATACCCATACCGTGCACCGAATCGCAGGCTTCAAAGAAATAAAAAGAGGTGGTAACCCATGAAAAAACGTCAAAGTGGTGTTTTGATGCACATTTCTTCCCTTCCTGGACAATACGGAATCGGATCATTCGGACAATCAGCATATGATTTTGTTGATTTCCTCGTTCGGACCAAGCAACGTTACTGGCAAATCTTGCCGCTTGGTACAACTAGTTATGGAGATTCTCCATACCAATCTTTCTCAGCTTTTGCTGGGAACACTCATTTTATTGATTTCGATCTTTTGATCGAGCAAGGTTTGTTAACAGAAGCAGACCTTAAAGGAGTGGACTTTGGTCAAGATCCTACTCAAGTGGATTATGCAAAGGTTTTCGAACAACGTCGTCCCTTGCTTGAAAAAGCAGTTGCGAATTTCTTAAAATCAAGTGATCAAAAAGAATTCCAAGAATTTTGTGAAGCCAATGCTTCTTGGTTGGAGCTCTTCGCAGAATACATGGCTATTAAAGAACACTTTGATTTGAAAGCTTGGACAGAGTGGCCAGATGCAGCTATTCGTGCGCGTGAGCCAAAAGCTTTGGCTAAATACCGTGAAGAATTGGCTGATAAATTGACTTACCATCGTGTAACTCAATTCTTCTTCTTCCAACAATGGTTGGCCTTGAAAGCTTATGCCAACGACCACCACATTGAAATTGTGGGAGATATGCCAATCTATGTAGCGGAAGATTCAAGCGACATGTGGGCTAATCCTCATCTCTTCAAAACAGATGAAAACGGAAAAGCAACTTGCATTGCAGGATGCCCGCCAGATGAGTTCTCCGCAACTGGTCAACTTTGGGGGAACCCAATCTATGACTGGGAAGCAATGGACAAAGATGGCTACCAATGGTGGATTGAACGCTTGCGTGAAAGCTTCAAGATCTATGACATCGTTCGGATCGACCACTTCCGTGGTTTCGAATCATACTGGGAAATCCCTGCTGGTTCTGAAACTGCAGCACCAGGTAAATGGGTCAAAGGTCCTGGCTACAAACTCTTTGCAGCCGTGAAGGAAGAGCTCGGTGATTTGAACATCATCGCTGAGGACCTTGGTTTCATGACAGACGGAGTCATCGAACTTCGTGAACGCACTGGCTTCCCAGGAATGAAGATTCTTCAATTCGCCTTCAATCCTGACGATGAAAGTATCGATAGCCCTCACTTGGCACCAAACAACTCTGTGATGTACACTGGAACACATGATAACAACACAGTTCTTGGATGGTACCGCAATGAAATCGACGATCCAACTCGTGAGTATCTTGCTCGTTATACCAACCGGAAAGAGTACGAATCTGTACCGCATGCGATGCTTCGCACCGTCTTTGCTTCCGTCAGCTTCATGGCGATTGCTACGATGCAAGACTTGCTTGAGTTAGATGGCTCAGCTCGGATGAACTTCCCATCAACTCTTGGTGGTAACTGGTCATGGCGAATGACAGCGGATCAATTGACTCCAGCTGTTGAGCAAGAATTGCTTGATTTCACTACGATCTATCGTCGTGAAAATAAAGACTTGAAAAAAGAAGTTAAGAAAGCAAAAAAATAATCTTTCCCCCTATTAAAATTGTTGAAACAAAGGAGACTCCCAACATGGAATCATTACAAAAATATGTGATTGATCATCATCAAAAAACAATTGCTGAATGTTCAAATGAAGAATTGTACATTGCCTTGCTAAATTATACCAAGCAAGCAAGCGCTCAAAAGAAATTAAATACTGGTAAGAAAAAAGTTTACTACATCTCAGCTGAGTTCTTGATCGGTAAACTCTTGTCTAACAACTTGATCAACTTGGGTCTTTACGACGATGTTAAAAAAGAATTGTCAGATGCTGGTAAAGACTTGATCGAAGTCGAAGAAGTGGAATTGGAACCATCACTTGGTAACGGTGGTTTGGGACGTTTGGCAGCCTGCTTTATCGACTCTATCTCAAGCCTTGGTTTGACAGGGGATGGGGTTGGTTTGAACTACCACTTTGGTTTGTTCCAACAAGTCCTTAAAAACAACCAACAAGAAACGATTCCAAATGCATGGTTGACTGACCAAAGCTGGCTCGTTCGTTCAAGCCGTAGCTACCAAGTGCCATTTGCACACTTCACATTGACTTCTACCCTTTATGATATCGATGTCCCTGGTTACAAGATTGAAACCAAGAACCGTTTGCGTTTGTTCGACTTGGATTCAGTTGATTCATCTATTATTGAAGATGGTATTAACTTTGACAAGACAGATATCGCTCGCAACTTGACCCTCTTCTTGTACCCAGATGATAGTAACCGTCAAGGGGAATTGCTCCGTATCTTCCAACAATACTTCATGGTATCAAACGGTGCACAATTGATCATCGACGAAGCCATCGAAAAAGGAAGCAACTTGCATGACCTTGCTGACTATGCTGTTGTCCAAATCAACGATACTCACCCATCAATGGTCATCCCTGAATTGATCCGTCTTTTGACAGAACGTGGTATTGGAATGGATGAAGCCATCTCTATCGTTCGTAGCATGACGGCTTACACTAACCACACAATCCTTGCAGAAGCCCTTGAAAAATGGCCACTTGAATTCTTGCAAGAAGTGGTTCCTCACTTGGTTCCAATCATTGAAGAATTGGACCGCCGTGTTCGCGCTGAATACAAAGATCCAGCTGTTCAAATCATCGATGAGAATGATCGCGTACACATGGCGCACATGGATATCCACTATGGATTTAGCGTAAACGGGGTAGCAGCACTTCACACAGAAATCTTGAAGAATTCTGAGTTGAAAGCCTTCTACGACATTTACCCTGAAAAATTCAACAACAAAACAAACGGTATCACATTCCGTCGTTGGCTCATGCATGCCAACCCAACCTTGTCACACTACTTGGATGATATCCTCGGACGTGACTGGCACCATGACGCATCTAAATTGGAAGACCTTCTTTCTTATGAAGATAAAGATGCAGTCAAAGCAAAATTGGAAAACATCAAGTCTCACAACAAACGGAAATTGGCTCGTTTCTTGAAAGACCATCAAGGTGTGGAAATCAATCCTAACTCTATCTTTGATACCCAAATCAAACGTCTCCACGAATACAAACGTCAACAAATGAACGCTTTGTATGTGATCCACAAATACTTGGACATCAAAGCTGGAAATATCCCTGCTCGCCCAATCACTGTTCTCTTTGGTGGTAAAGCAGCTCCTGCCTACACCATTGCACAAGATATTATCCACTTGATCCTTTGCTTGTCTGAAGTGATTGCAAACGATCCAGCAGTAGCTCCACACTTGCAAGTCGTTATGGTAGAAAACTACAACGTGACTGCTGCAAGCTACTTGATTCCAGCTAGCGATATTTCTGAGCAAATCTCCCTTGCTTCTAAGGAAGCTTCAGGTACTGGTAACATGAAATTCATGTTGAATGGTGCGTTGACACTTGGTACTATGGATGGAGCAAACGTGGAAATCGCTGAATTGGTTGGACGTGATAACATCTACATCTTCGGTGAAGATTCAGAAACTGTAATCGATCTATATGAGAAATCAGCATACAAATCAGCGGACTTCTATGAACGTGAAGCTATCAAACCATTGGTAGACTTCATTATCAGCGATGCCGTTCTTGCAGTTGGTAACAAGGAACGCTTGACTCGTCTTCACAAGGAATTGATCAACAAAGACTGGTTCATGACTCTTCTTGACTTGGAAGACTACATTGTAACCAAAGAACGCATGTTGGCTGATTACGAAGACCGTGATGCATGGTTGGATCAAGTTATCGTAAACATTGCTAAAGCAGGATTCTTCTCATCTGACCGTACGATCGCTCAGTACAATGAAGATATCTGGCACTTAAACTAATCATTAGTTGTTAGACCAAGGTCCATAAGACCTTGGTCTTTTTCATTACTTCTCATTTGGGAGAAGAAATGGAGCTAGTTTAGGGAATGGACACTCTGCAAAAAGTGTTGTTTTTTTGAATTTTGCGACCCCTAAAGGGAAAAAATTACATAATTTTTATTTCAGTCTTCAAATCTAATTTATTGGTATAAAAAAATACTTCCCTTTAAAAAGCCTTTCGGTGAAATTTATAAAAAGAGAAAGTGTCTTGAAAACCCTTGAGAATAAAGGATTTTTTCACAGGCGTTTGCATATATTTTCAACTAAAGATGGGGAAGGCAAGGAAAGTTTGGGGATTCAAGTTGTTATATATTTAAAGTAAAATAAAAAATTAAATTGACAAATATATAAAAATGGTTGATTGTGATACAATGAAGTTAACTGGAAGTAGCATATTTTTGCCTCTACAGTGAGATTTTTTTAAACAAAAAAGGAGAGTTTTGAAAATGAAAAGCTATCGTGAACATGTTTCGAAGCAGGAAAAATTTTCAATTCGTAAGTTATCAGTCGGTGTTGTTTCATTGGCCATCGCTGGATTGGCTACTGTTAATACCTACGGAGCAGAAGTGAAAGCAGATGAAGCAACAGCGCCTGCAACTGAAGCGACTACTACGGATACAGCAACAAGCGATGCAGCTGTTTCAACAAGTTCTAAGTTGACATCTACAACTGTGACAGAAGGAAATAAAACAGTTACGACGACTTATGTAGAATCACCAGAACTTGAAAAAGCAAAAGCTGATGCGGCTACAGAAGGTGTGACCGTTACAGAAGAAGCTGAAAAAGTCCAACCATCTATCGCAGCAGCAGAAGCAGATAATAAAGCTCAAACAGCTGAAATCAACACAGTAGTTGATAACTACAAAAAGGCAAAAGCGGAGTATGAAGCAAAATCTCAAGAAATCACATTGATTGAAAAGAGAAATGCAGAAGCAGAAGCGGCTTACAAGAAACAAGTAGAAGACTACAAAACCCAACAAGCAGCTTATGATAAAGCTTTAGAAGAGTACAATGCTAAAAAGGCAGCCTACGATGCTAAAGTAGCAGAAAAAGCAGCAGCAGATAAGGCCAATGCAGAAGCAAAAGCTAAGTATGAAGCAGAAATGGCTGTTTACAATACAGCGAAAGCGCAATACGATAAAGATTTACAAGAATACCAAACTAAGAAAGCGCAATACGATAAAGATAAAGCAGCTTATGATCAATTGGTAGCGAAGAAGGCAGAAGAAGATGCTGCTAAGGCTCAATACGAAGCTGATCTTGCAAAATACAATGTAGAAAAAGTACAGTACGAAAATGATTATATTGCTTATCAAAAGAAATTAGCTGAATACGAAATTGCCAAAAAACAATATACGGACGCGAAACAAGCATACGACAAATATATGACAGACAATGCGTATGCTGACCTTAAAAATGTTTCAACTGTTCAAGATTTGACCTTCCAACGTGAAGGTGGTGCAACTCACACCATTGACGGCATCAGCACTTATCTAACTCGTGATGCTCAAGCTCGTTTAAATACAAGCAATGTCCATCAATATGATTCCAATAAATTGGAAGCTTCAGATATTGTAGCGGCTAGTCCTTGGGCCAATAATGAAACTGAGTACATTCAAGTGAAGGAAGGCGATAAATTTGTCGTTACTTATGATAACTTGAATCAGTCTAGCATGCGTGAAAATACGGATATGCATCCAATCAAACGTGTGATTTACCGCTATGAGATTTTAAGTCTTCCATCAAATGATGGCAAAGGGATTGCAGCAGTCAACGCAGATCCAACGGTAACCATGACAGTGGGTGCTTCAACAGACCAAGACAAACCTGTTAAGGTTGCTGTCGATGTTGAATTCTATGATGGTGATGGCAATAAATTTGATTTGACTCAACGCAATGCCATTGTCGCTTTGAACTCGCTCAACCACTGGACAGGTGCGTCCTATGTCGATAGTGGAGATAAACCTCGTGCCCTTACAGTAGAAGCCAAAGATAAAGATGGTAACACTGTTCGTGGAACTTGGGATCCATATGCAGATGGTTCATCCATGAGCATTGAAAACAATGAAGTGAAGGTTAAAACAGGAAAAGCAGACTTTGGTACTGCAACTGTTTCCATTTCAGCAGACAACCCTCTCAAAATTTTGACTCAGAAATATGGTTATGTTAAAGATGACACAGGTAAATGGGTTCCTGGTACGACACCTGAGAAGGAAGAAGTAACGGATGCGTTAACTGTAAATGCTTCGGGTTCAGGAAGTGTTCATTCTATTGGTACAGAAGAATTTACCTTTGAAGGTAAGGATGATGTTATCGGATCATACAAAGTAGATGCAACTACAGGTCAAATTACGTTCACACCTAAGAAGAAATTTGAAAACGTGGAACACCAAGAGTCTGTAAATGTTGGAAATAATAAATTTATTCCAATTCCAAACTCAAGTGTTTCTTATGATGCTGCTACTAAAGAAGTAACTTCCTTTAAAGATAACCAATATATTGAACATGGATCTGTCTTTAACGGTGAATCTTCAACAACTCTTGAAGGTTGGGATAATCCATCTTCTCCATACCTCTATTATGGTGGAGCAGGCTTGAAGATGTCAGATGGACACTTAGTCTTTACGGCTAATGGTGCCAATGCGGCTGGTCAACCAACGGTTTATTGGTTTGCCATCAACTCAAATGTAGGTCTTCCTAAAGAGCCGGGAGAAGAACCGAAAGAGCCAACAAAACCAACAGAACCAAAGGCTCCAACGCCACCAACGATTACAGTGGAAAATCTACCTGCAGAGCCAACGAAACCAGAAGAACCAAAATCACCAACTCCGCCAACAGCACCTAACTACACTGTGATTACGGTCGATGTGGAGGAACCAAAATCACCAACTCCACCAACAGAGCCAACCCCACCGACTCCTGAAGTTGTTCCAAATACGAATCCGGTGAAACCGGAAGCTGAAGTGAAATGGCATAAGAATAAAGTGGTAACGGAAACAGATATTCCAACCCCACCAACGCCAGTTCCTCCAACTCCACCAACTCCATACAACCCACCTACACCAATTGTTCCACCTACACCAATCGTTCCACCAACTCCAGAGGTTCCAACCGAACCAACTTCTGAAGTTCCGGAACAGCCTGTACAACCTGCGCAACCACAAACACCTGCGCTTCCAAATACAGGTACAGAAAGCTCAGCTGCAGCTGTTCTTGCAGGTGCGATGGCTGGATTGCTTGGATTGGGTCTTGCTCGCAAGAAAAAAGAAGATTAATTCTTGTTTCTTTCGTTCATTCATCTAAATAAAAAAAGTCAGAAGGCAAGTCCTTCTGGCTTTTTTGATGGAGTGATGACCAAATAGTTGTAAAAAAAGACAGAATAGTTCTTGGACAAAAAACGGAAATGGCTTTTATAGACCAAATCGTGTCGAAATGAAGCAGAATAGAAATGGATGACACAAGAAGAAGAGAATGAGGTATACTGGTGGTGTTCGAATGAAAGTTTATAGGACTCCGTTATATCTCTAATCATTCCAATGATACAGTTGCGATGGCTTTTCATCTTTTGCACCCATTATTTTCCAAATGAATTTCATTTGAACGTATCAGTGATCAGGCAAGTGCTTCCACGGTTTTGAGGCGCTTGCCTTTCTATCTGTATCGCGATATAATAGGGTGTAAGAAATGAAAAGGAGTTTGTATGAAAAAGAAACCTATCTATCTTTACATCCTGTTATTTTTCTCTACGGTTGGAACCCTGACTTCAGCTGTCTCAACCTTTGGAGCTTCAAAGAGTTTTGAGCTGACAGATGATTTTGCGAAACAACTTGGTTTAACAACGGCTCAAGACAAGGCTGACTACGTGACATATTATGAGAAATCGGCCCAACTCAATCAGTCTCCACTAACCTTTTTATTTGTTTCCCTGATTCTGATTGCCTTGCTTGCAACTTTCTATTTCCTATTTATGAAGCAGGATCTGTTAACAGCCCATTATACTTACATGGGGCAGATTTTATTAAGTCAAGCCTTCTCTTGCTATAATTATTTTGCAGGGCGTCCACTATTAGCTAGTTTTTCAAACCAAGCACTTCGTCAACGATATCTAGCATCTTCATCCCTTGCTTTGTTACTCTTGACTGCTTTATCTCTTCTCTTCCTTGGAATTGTTTTGTATAAAACCTTGCGTTTGAGAAAAGCTCAAGCTAGGGCATAATAGATAAGTTTGAATGGAGCTCTCTTAGAGGATAAGAGAGCTTCTTGATTGGAGAAAAAAGATGAAAGTATCCTTTGTTTATATTAGTCTGAGTGGGAATACAGAGAGTTTTGTCCGCCGTTTAAGTGACTATTTGCTGGAAGCCCATCCCGGACTTGAAATCGAGAAAGTTCATGTGAAAGACCTAGTCAAAGAGGGCCAGCCCTTCTTTGAAATGACCAATCCTTTTATCACTTTTTTGCCTACCTATTTGGAGGGTGGAAATGGTGTCGACAATGGCGATGTGGAAATTTTGACGACAGATGTTGCGGATTTTATTGCTTACGGAGACAACGCCAGCAAGTGTTTAGGAGTGGTTGGGTCAGGCAATCGGAATTTTAACAATCAATATTGTTTAACCGCTAAGCAATACAGCCAACGCTTTGGTTTCCCCATGTTAGCCGATTTTGAAATGCGGGGGATGTTGGGAGATATTAAAAAAGTAGCTGCCATTGTAGAAGATTTGTATCATCTTTAAAATAAAGAGAGTGGGACAGAAATCGGTAATTCGTTAGAATTCGATTTCGTCGTCCCACCTCCGCACAGTTGAGTAGGGCTGTAAAAGCTGATGAAATCAGCGTAGTAGAGCCCACTCAACCACTGCGTCTTGCTCGACAATCCAAAAATAATTGAGAGGCTAGGACTTTTGTCCCAGCCTCTTATTTGTTGCGACTGAATAGAAGAGGAGTCACATTTTATATGACTCCTCTTCTATGGCTTATTTTAATTTTTCTGTGATTTCTTTAGCAAGTAGGAGTCCCAATCGATAGTCTTTATTGATGGCATGGATGACATCGTTGATATTGTCGGTCTCTTGGATTTTTTCCTTGATGCTATCTTTGAAAGCTTGATCTTTCAAGAGTTGCTCTTGTAAGAGCCGTTGTAGTTTTTCTCTTTCGTACTTGTTAAATAAAAAGAGAACCACTAAACTGATGAGGATTAAGATGTAAACGGTTTGATTCATAGATTTCTCCTGTATATAAAGGATCTGAAAATGTAGAGCATTGGGCATGAGAAAAGGAGTGAGAAAGAACTAAATTGAATCTCATTTAGTTTCTCCTCTCACTCCCATAAGAGATGTTCTACTTATCAATCATTAGATAAGAAATTACATTTTCTCAGGCGCATCGACACCAAGTAAGCGAAGGGCTTCTTTCAAAACAACTGCTGTTGAGTAGCTAAGAGCAAGACGGCTTTCGCGTTCTGGGCTTTCATCCAAGATACGAGTGTGTGCATAGTATTTGTTGAAGGCTTGAGCCAAGTTGATGGCATATTTTGCGATCAAGGATGGATCATAGTTTTCAGCGGCACGTTTGACAACACGAGAGAAGTCTTGGAGAAGCTTGATGATTTCCCAGCTTTCAGGATCGCTCAAGCTGTATGTCGCATCTGTAGATGGTGTGAAGTTGGCTTTGCGAAGGATGGATTGGATACGAGCGTAAGCATATTGAACGTAAGGGCCAGTTTCTCCTTCGAAGGATACCATGGCTTCGAGGTCGAAGTCATACCCATTGCGGCGGTCTGTCTTCAAGTCGTAGAATTTAACCGCACCAACACCGACTGCATGTGCCACTTCTTCCTTGTTTTCAAGTTCAGGATTCTTTTCTTCGATCTGAGCTTTGGCACGAGAGATGGCTTCTTGAAGAGTTGGTTCGAGAAGGATGATATTTCCTTTACGAGTTGACAATTTTTGGCGGTTTTTTGTCACCAAACCAAAGTCAACGTGTACCATATCGTCGCTCCAGTCAAATCCCATTTTCTTCAAAACAGCTTTCAACTGACGGAAGTGGTTGGATTGTTCTTGACCTACAGCATAGATGTTTTTCACAAAGTTGTAAGTCCGTGCACGATACATAGCAGTCGCGATATCACGAGTGATATAAAGAGTAGCACCGTCTGATTTTTTAATCATAGCTGGTGGAAGGTTCACATCATCCAACTCAACGATGCTAGCCCCTTTAGATTCTTTCAACAAGCCTTTGTCTTCAAGGATTTGAACCCCTTCGTCCATCTTGTCATTGTAGAAAGCTTCTCCGTTTAAGCTGTCAAATTCAACACCGAGGAGTTTGTAGATACGGTTGAATTCTACCAAGCTCTCGTCACGGAACCATTGCCACAATTCTGTTGCTTCTGGATCCCCATCTTCCAATTTTTTGAACCATTTACGTCCTTCTTCATCAAGCTCAGGATCGTTTTCGATTTCAGCGTTGATTCGAACGTAAAGTTTTAGCAATTCATCGATTGGGTTGGCTTCGACAGCTTCCTTGCTACCCCATTTTTTGTAGGCTACCATCAAGAGACCGAACTGTTTACCCCAGTCCCCCAAGTGGTTGATTTTAATCGTGTTGTAGCCCATTTTGCGGAAGATGTTTGAAAGAGCATCCCCGATAACAGTTGAACGCAAGTGACCAACTGAGAATGGTTTTGCGATGTTTGGACTTGAAAGGTCGATGGTAATGTTTTGACCATGTCCTTCGTCTTGTTGGCCGTAGTCTGCACCTGCTTCGATGACGGATTTGATCACCTGATCAGAGATCTTAGATTTATCTAAGAAGAAGTTCACGTAAGGTCCAGTTGCAACGACTTTTTCAAAGGCGCTTTGGTCGATCTTTTCAGCAATGTCTGCAGCGATTGCTTGAGGAGCCTTGCGTTCCACTTTTGCAAGTGAGAAGGCTGGAAAAGCAATGTCACCAAGATCAGATGATTTTGGTTGTTCAAGCAAATTTAAAATAGCATCTTGGTCAAGAGAGTCAATCACTTTGGCCAATTCACTAGCAATGAGTTCTTTATTGTTCATATTAGCTCCTTAGTCCTTTTAACTATTATTTTAACACAATTCTGAGCGAATTTTCAATTTTTTTGGTATAATTTAAAGTATATTTATTCAAAAGTGGAGGTCCAATGAAAAAGACAGAACGTCACCTTTTGATTCAACAAATGATTCGAAATGAAAAATTGTCGACTCAAAAAGAGATTCAGGATCGATTAGAAGCAAAAGGAATTGCTGTGACGCAAACAACTCTGTCACGAGATTTGCGCGATCTGGGTCTAGTCAAGGTGAAACGAAAAGACCAGTTGTATTATATTTTGCCCAATGAACCTGAGGTGGCAGAGATTTATATTATGTTGTCCAGCCACGCCAAGTCTGTCTCACGAGCAGAATTCACCTTGGTCTTGCGGACAGAGCTAGGAGAAGCAGCTCTCTTGGCCAATGGTGTAGATGAAATGTCAGATGAGCGTATTTTGGGAACTGTAGCAGGGGCTAATACCCTCTTGATTGTCTGCCGTGACCAAGAGGCGGCTATTGAAATTCAAAATGAAATTTTAGGGATGATGCAGTAGTCAAGCCCCGTTGGAGAGAAAGAGAGATGTCAAAAGGAGGAAGATAGTGAGCTATCTACTCCTGTTTTCATCTATGGAGCTTGTGTCAAGAAACGACGCAACAGTAAGGAATAAAGAAGTATGGCAGTAGAGAAAATATCCCCTGGAATGCAGCAGTATCTAGATATCAAAAAAGATTATCCGGATGCCTTTTTGCTGTTTCGAATGGGAGATTTTTACGAATTATTTTATGAAGATGCAGTGAATGCAGCTCAAATTTTAGAGATTTCCTTAACATCACGGAATAAAAATGCAGAGAATCCAATTCCCATGGCAGGTGTTCCCTACCACTCGGCCCAGCAGTATATTGATGTTCTCATTGAACAGGGCTATAAGGTCGCGATTGCAGAACAAATGGAAGACCCCAACGAAGCTAAGGGGGTCGTTAAGCGGGAAGTCGTACAGGTGATTACGCCGGGTACAGTGGTGGATTCGACCAAGCCAGATAGTGAGAACAACTTCCTGGTTGCTTTGGATCGTTCAGGAAATGAGTATGGGCTAGCCTATATGGATCTGGTGACAGGGGAGTTTCAGGTGACGACCCTCAATGACTTTAGCATGGTTTGTGGAGAAATCCGCAATTTACGTGCGCGTGAAGTGGTCCTGGGTTATGAGTTGCCAGAACAGGAAGAGCGTGTGTTTGTTAGCCAGATGAATCTCTTGTTGTCACATGTAGAGACGGCGCTCGACGATGTTCAACTCTTAGGGGATCAGTTGAGTGAGCTAGAAAAGAAAACGGCTGGAAAACTTCTCCAGTATGTCCACCAGACACAAATGCGGGAATTGAGCCACCTCAAAAAAGCCCATCATTATGAGATTTGCGATTTCTTGCAGATGGACTTTGCGACCAAGGCTAGTCTTGATTTGACAGAGAATGCGCGAACTGGGAAGAAACATGGTAGCTTGTATTGGTATTTGGATGAAACCAAGACGGCCATGGGAGGTCGTTTGTTGCGGTCCTGGATTCAGAAACCCTTAGTCGATTTGAAACGGATTCGAGAGCGCCAGGACATCATTCAAGTCTTTATGGATCATTTCTTTGAACGGAGCGATTTGACCGACAGCCTCAAAGGGGTCTATGACATTGAACGCTTAGCGAGTCGGGTTTCCTTTGGCAAGATCAACCCTAAGGATCTCTTGCAGCTAGGAGATACTCTGGGGCATGTGCCGACGATCAAGTCGATTCTACTGGTGATTGGTGATCCAGTCTTAGATGTCTTGATTGCACGCTTGGATGAACTTCCTGAGTTGCACCGCTTGATTACCTCAGCGATTGCTCCGGAAGCGTCTGCTGTTATTACGGAGGGAAATATCATCCGTACAGGTTTTGACGAGCAATTGGACCAGTATCGTGTCGTTCTTCGGGATGGTACTGGTTGGATTGCTGAGATTGAGGCCAAGGAGCGCGAAGCCAGTGGCATTACAGGTCTAAAAATCGATTACAACAAGAAGGATGGCTACTATTTCCATGTCACCAATTCTCAATTGAGCCATGTGCCTGCTCACTTTTTCCGCAAGGCGACCTTGAAAAATTCAGAACGCTTTGGTACGGAGGAATTGGCTCGCATCGAAGGAGATATGCTAGAGGCGCGTGAGAAGTCTGCTAATTTGGAATATACGATTTTTATGCGGATTCGGGAAGAAGTTGGCAAGTATATCCAACGTCTGCAACAATTAGCTCAGGCGATTGCGACGGTTGATGTTTTACAAAGTCTAGCCAGTGTCGCTGAGTCGCAACAGTTGAATCGTCCCCTCTTTCATGAAGAACGACGAATCGCGATCGACAAAGGTCGCCATCCGGTTGTTGAGAAAGTGATGGGAGCCCAGTCCTATATTCCTAATAGCATCTTTATGGATGAAGAACGGGATATTCAGCTGATTACGGGGCCAAATATGAGTGGGAAGTCTACCTATATGCGCCAATTGGCGATCATTGTGATTCTTGCCCAAATTGGCTCCTATGTACCAGCGCAAAAGGCCGAGTTGCCAATCTTTGATGCGATTTATACCCGAATCGGAGCTGCTGATGACCTGGTATCGGGTCAGTCTACCTTTATGGTGGAAATGATGGAAGCCAATCACGCCATTCGCAAGGCAACACCCCAGTCCTTGATTTTGTTTGATGAGTTGGGACGGGGAACGGCGACCTATGATGGGATGGCCCTCGCCCAATCCATCATCGAATACATTCACGATCGCACGGGTGCCAAAACCTTGTTTGCAACCCATTACCATGAGTTGACGGCTCTCTCAGAGACCTTGTCTCGCTTGGAAAATGTCCATGTTGCGACCTTGGAGCGAGATGGTCAGGTTACCTTCTTGCACAAGATTGAATCCGGCCCAGCAGATAAATCCTATGGGATTCACGTGGCCAAGATCGCTGGTTTACCAGAAGAATTGCTGAAGCGGGCGGATGCGATTTTGACCAAGCTCGAAGGACAAGCCCAGCAAGTACCGCTTGCAGATGCAACTCCTAAAAAGGAAGTGTCTTCGCAGGTTGCTGAACAAATGTCCCTCTTTGAGGAGGAGGCAGAAAATACAGTGATCACAGAATTGAAAAATCTGGATCTCTACAATATGACTCCCATGGAAGTCATGATGGCAGTCGCCGAATTGAAAAAGAAATTATAATAAAAGATCCTCGTGATGGCGAGGATCTTTTATTTTAGTGGTTAGTAATGCTTTGATTGATTTCTTGGACTTGTTTTTTATAAAAATGATGGGAGACCAACCAGATGATCACGTAAACGAGGGTGAATTCGACAACGAGTGAGAAGTAAAATCCGAGTCGTGCTGGAAACCAGCCGGCCAAGGTAGCTAGGGGAATAAACCCAAGTAACATGAGTAGGTAATGGCTCAGAGTAGCCCGTAAGAGGCTCCAGTCTTTTTGAAAGAGGAGACTTCCGAAGCTAAAGAGGACCCCAATCGCACCCCAAACGAGAGCACAATAGAGCATGACCAGTGAGCCGTGAACATGATGCAAGAACATCCAGCGACCGACTGCAGAGTTGGGACTTAAGGGAAGGTACAACTCAGGTGAGAAGAGATAGGAAAAGAAGATGGATAAGATGAGCCCGATGAAAATCCCTTTTAGGGCGTCAGAAAAAGATTGTTTTAGCATGATAATTTCTCCTTAATGGCTTTCAAGTAACGACGGGAGGAGTAGGTCAGACTCCCGTTTTTAAGATAGATTTGCACCGATCCTCCACTAGTAAAGTGCAGGTGATCGATTTCTTTTGTGTTGATAATTTCAGATTGGGAAATTTTGAGAAAGCAGGTCGGTAAGTCTTCAGATAACTGATAGAGTGGCCCAGTCAGAATAAATTGATCTGTCATGGTCTCACCAATTACTTGCCGATTTTCAATGTAAAAACGTTGGAATAGCTGGCTTTCGATCAGGTAAGCTTCCCCATCCTTTTTGGCACGTAAGCGTCCTTTTTGATCCAATTCTTCCACAAAGTCACGGATTTTCTCTACACGCGCAGATAGTGCAGGTGCTGTGATCATCACCGCTTCTTCTTGGAAGTGGGAATCAATGTGTACTTCAACTTTCATAAGATCGTTTCTCCCTCCTTTGGGTAAAGTCGGTTGGCCTGCTAGCCCGGCTCCTTCTTTACACTACTATTAAACACTTTTTCCAAAGGGAAGACAAGGAGATTTGTCTATGTGGTCGTTTTCTTTGCCTATGCGGTTTTTAAGGAAGAAGATGGGACTGGCCTCTATTTTTTAAGAAAGGGAGTCTTGTGGATCTGTGGTATAATAGAGCTACATGTATCGGTGAAAAAATAGGTAAAGGAGCAGACATGTCACAGATTATTGAATTGCCAGAAGTCCTAGCCAATCAGATTGCGGCAGGTGAAGTGATTGAACGACCTGCTAGCGTGGTCAAGGAATTGGTTGAAAACTCGATCGATGCTGGAGCTAGCCAGATCGTTGTTGAAATCGAAGAAGCAGGATTGAAGTCGATTCGGATTACAGACAATGGGGAAGGAATTGCGCACGATGAGGTCGCTTTGGCCCTCCGTCGACATGCGACCAGTAAGATCAAGAGTCAAGCGGATCTTTTTCGTATTCGAACGCTTGGTTTTCGTGGTGAGGCCATGCCTTCCATTGCTTCTGTCAGTATTCTAACCCTTCTAACGGCGCAAGAAGGAGCTGCCCACGGGACCAAATTGGTCGCAAAGGGTGGCGAAATTGAGGAAGTGGAGCCAGCGACAAGCCCTGTCGGGACCAAGATCACAGTGGAAGATCTCTTTTTTAATACACCTGCTCGTCTCAAGTATTTAAAGAGCCAGCAGGCAGAGTTGTCCCATATCGTGGATATTCTCAATCGCTTGAGCTTGGCCCATCCTGAGATTGCCTTTACCTTGATCAATGATGGAAAAGAAATGACCAAAACAGCGGGGACGGGTAATCTCCGGCAGGCGATTGCGGGCGTCTATGGCCTCGCGTCTGCTAAGAAGATGGTGGCCATTGAAAATCGCGACCTAGATTTTGAAGTGACGGGCTTTGTGTCTTTGCCTGAATTGACTCGTGCCAATCGCAATTACATCAGTCTCTTTATCAACGGCCGTTACATCAAGAATTTCTTGCTCAATCGAGCTATTTTAGACGGCTACGGCAGTAAACTCATGGTGGGTCGCTTTCCACTTGCGATCATTAATATCCAGATCGACCCTTACTTAGCCGATGTCAATGTTCACCCGACCAAGCAAGAAGTGCGTATCTCCAAAGAACGAGAACTAATGGCCTTGATTTCCCAGGCTATTGCGAACGCTTTGAAAGAGCAGGACTTGATTCCGGATGCTCTAGAAAATCTAGCCAAGTCGACCATTCGCCGAACAGAAAAGCCAGTACAGACAACCCTGCCTTTAAAGGAAAACCGTCTCTATTATGACCGAGAAAGTCAAGATTTCAAACTTCGACCAGAAGTGGCAGATCCTCAACGGCCTCTGACAGATGAGGTAACTGCTGATTCTACAAGTCAAGAAAACCCAGCAGAAAAACCGACAAGCGCGATCAAGTTTGCGGAAAGAAAGACTGCGGTTTATGATGAACTGGATCACCCAGAGCTGGATCTGGCTAGTCTAGACAAGGCCTATGATAAGTTGGATGGGGAAGAACATTCGACCTTCCCAGAGTTGGAATATTTTGGTCAGATGCATGGAACCTATCTCTTTGCCCAAGGCAATGGGGGCCTTTATATCATTGACCAGCACGCAGCCCAAGAGCGGGTCAAATACGAAGAATACCGGGAGAGCATCGGGGACGTAGACGGCAGTCAGCAACAACTGCTGGTGCCTTATATCTTTGAGTTCCCTACAGACGATCTGATCCGCCTGCAACAGCGCAAACACCTTCTAGAAGAAGTGGGCGTCTACTTAGAAGAATATGGAGCTAACCAGTTGATCTTGCGGGAGCATCCGATCTGGATGAAGGAAGAAGAGATCGAGTCGGGTATCTACGAAATGTGTGATATGCTCCTTTTGACCAAGGAAGTGTCTATCAAGAAATACCGGGCGGAGTTGGCCATCATGATGTCCTGCAAACGCTCCATCAAGGCCAACCACACGCTGGACGATTACTCTGCACGCGACCTGATCTACCAATTGTCCCAATGTGACAACCCCTATAACTGCCCTCATGGCCGTCCGGTCTTGGTTAACTTCACCAAGTCGGATATGGAAAAGATGTTCCGACGCATTCAGGAAAATCACACCAGTTTACGGGAATTGGGCAAATATTAATCAAACAATAAAGGAAGATTATGTACGAATACATTAAAGGAATTTTGACGAAAATCACCGCCAAATACATCGTGGTAGAAACAGCTGGAATAGGCTATCTCTTGCATGTGGCCAATCCCTATGCCTACTCTGGCAAAATGAATCAAGAGGTGCAAGTCTACCTGCACCAAGTGGTCCGTGAAGATGCCCACCTTCTTTATGGTTTTGCAACCGAAGAAGAGAAACAGCTCTTTTTAAACTTGATCTCAGTCTCTGGGATTGGACCTGTCTCAGCTCTGGCCATCATTGCTGCAGACGATAATGCAGGCCTTGTCCAAGCCATCGAAAGCAAGAACATTACCTACTTGACCAAGTTTCCAAAGATCGGCAAGAAAACAGCTCAACAGATGGTTTTGGACCTAGAAGGTAAGATCAATCTTGATCTAGAAGATGCACCGGCTCAATCCAAAGCCAAAGCAACAGAAGAAAACCAAGCTCTTGAAGAAGCTATGGAAGCCATGTTGGCATTGGGCTACAAGGCAACGGAACTCAAGAAAATCAAGAAATTCTTTGAAGGAACTTCTGATACTGCTGAAAACTACATCAAGTCTGCTCTTAAGATGTTGGTGAAATAGGAGAAGAAGATGCCAAAACGCTGTGGCTGGGTCAAAATGACCAATCCGTTATATGTAGCTTACCATGATGAAGAATGGGGTCGGCCCCTCCATGATGACCAGGCGCTTTTTGAGTTGCTCTGTATGGAGACTTATCAGGCCGGTCTATCTTGGGAAACGGTGCTCAATAAACGGCAGGCTTTCCGAGAATCTTTTCATGGTTACCACCTTCAACGCGTCGCAGAGATGACCGACTCTGAACTGGAAACTTTGTTAGACAATCCAGCCATCATCCGCAATCGTGCAAAGATTTTTGCGACACGGGCCAATGCACAAGCCTTTCTACAAGTCCAGGAGGAATTTGGATCGTTTGATGCTTATCTTTGGTCTTTTGTCGATGGGAAAACCATCGTCAATGATGTTCCAGATTACCGACAGGCTCCAGCGAAGACAGCTCTTTCTGAGAAGCTAGCCAAGGACCTCAAAAAGCGTGGTTTTAAGTTTACAGGTCCCGTTGCGGTCCTGTCCTACCTACAAGCAGCAGGCCTGGTCAATGATCACGAGAATGATTGTGATTGGAAAAACGGTGATTAGTGAATATAGGTAACTAGAGTATCTGAGAATATAGAAAAAAGCTGAGAAATTCTTCTCAGCTTTCTTTGTTATAGTCAAAGCGAATGACTTGCTCCGTTGCATCTACATGGGCGTGGACTCCGAAGGGGACAATTGCTCTTGGAGTTGCATGACCAACATTCAGATTATAGACAATCGGGATATTGCTATCAATGATATCCAATAGTGCTTCTTTATAGTCGTCATAGAAAGTTTGATCCATAGGTTTTCCGACTAATAGTCCACTGATGACCTCGAATATACCCGTGCCCTTTAAAGTCCGCAACATCTTTTTGAAGTCTTCAGGATTAGGCTTTTCTTGGCTGGTTTCTAGCAAGAGGATCTTTCCTTCCCAGTCTGACAAGTCAGGGAAAAGTTTGTATTTTTGGCAGAGGTCCGTGCTGTCTGCGTGTAGAGAGTTGTCAAAAATATCATAGAGAGACTCGAGACAACCACCGAGGATTTCCCCTTCGAATTGAGCATTGCCTTGTAATAAGTCAAAACCTGTATTTGCATGGCTGACACGAGGTGTTCCCAGAGCCTTGGGACTAAAATCAGTCCGTTCCTCGTACCAAACGTTACTAGGGCGAATTTCTGAGATTTTTCCAGTCTCAATCAATTCTTTAAAGTAGTGGCGGCTATATGGCAGCATTTCTTTGTCTAACTCACAAATGTCTGCAAAGAAGGATTGCCCATAAAAAGTCTTGATTCCTAGTTTATGCAACATGAGATGGTTCATGGTCGTATCCGAGAAGCCAAGAAAAATCTTTTGTTTGATAACCTTTTGTAGTTGGTCATTTTCAAAAAGATAAGGTAGCAAGCGATAGGTATCGTTTCCACCGATGGCGCATAATATCATGTCGATACTATCATCAGAAAAGGCCTGAATCAAATCCTCCGCACGAGCTTCGGGATGTTCTTTGATAAAGTCTAAGCCTTTTAGTGAATGAGGTAAAAAGATAGGATTGAGTCCGAGGTCTTTGAGTCGTTGGACCCCCAAGTCCACTTCGTGCTTGACAAAGTCCTCTCCGATAATCCCACTAGATAAACTTACGATACCAATAGTAGAAACCATATCTCATCCTCCTAGAAATAAATTGATGCTATTGTATCACAAAAGATGAGGGGGAACAACAAGAATTAGAGTCAGAAGAAGGCTTTTAGATCAAGAAAGTAGTAAAAAAGAGAGTGGGACAGAAATCGGTAATTCGTTAGAATTCGATTTCGTCGTCCCACCTCCGCATAGTTGAGTAGGGCTGTAAAAGCTGATGAAATCAGCGCAGTAGAGCCCACTCAACCACTGCGTCTTGCTCGGCAATCCAAAAACAATTGAGAGGCTAGGACTTTTGTTCCAGCCTCTTCAGAATATAGATAAGCTCTATCAACAACAGAAAATAGCCCTTTAGAAGTTGATTGCCACATAGTTAAAACTCTTAGGGATGCTGATGTAATAGTATTTCTAAGAGTTTTTTACTTTATACTCTAAAAGAAAAAGATTGAAGAAAGTTGTCCAAAATGTACTTTATCTTCAATCTGTTTTTTAAATAATTTAGGAAATTGTGTTAAAATGAAATGAAAATTACGAATAGTATAAGTAGGAGGCACCATGAAGGCGGAAATTATTGCAGTTGGAACAGAAATTCTAACAGGACAAATTGTCAACACCAATGCTCAATTCTTGTCTGAAAAATTGGCTAGTTTAGGGATTGACGTCTATTATCATGTGGCGGTAGGAGACAATGAAGGTCGTCTCTTATCGACCATTGAGACAGCTTCAAAACGCAGTGATTTGGTGATTTTATGTGGTGGACTTGGGCCAACAGAGGATGATTTGACCAAGCAAACCCTTGCTAAGTTTTTAGGGAAAGAACTGGTTTTTGATCCAACAGCGCTTGCCAAACTCGACACCTTCTTTGCCAGTCGCCCTGATTATGTCCGGACGCCCAATAATGAGCGACAAGCACAATTGATTGCCGGTTCAATCCCCCTTCAAAACCGTACAGGTCTCGCGGTTGGAGGTTTGATTGAAGTCGACGGTGTGACCTATGTCGTTCTACCTGGTCCACCAAGTGAGTTAAAACCCATGGTCAATGAACAATTGGTGCCTCATTTGACAACAGGGGAAGAGCTCTTTTCTAGAGTCTTGCGCTTCTTTGGGATTGGGGAAAGCCAGCTGGTTACGATCCTAGCCGATATCATTGAAGAGCAGAGTGATCCGACGGTTGCCCCTTATGCCAAGACGGGAGAAGTAACCTTGCGTCTGTCTACAAAGGCGAAGGATCAAGCCTCAGCGGATGCTAAGCTCGATATCTTAGAAAAGGAAATCTTATCACGCCATACCCTGGACCATCAACCCTTGCATGAACTGTTTTACGGTTATGGGGATGACACTTCGATGGCCAAGGTGGCCTTTGATCTCTTGAAACGGACTGGTAAGACCATTACAGCTGCAGAAAGCCTGACGGCTGGCCTTTTCCAAGCGACTCTGGCAGATTTTTCAGGGGCGTCCAGCATCTTTGCAGGTGGTTTTGTCACCTATAGTCTGGAAGAAAAAAGCAAGATGTTGTCTATTCCAGCTCAAGAGTTAGAGCAACATGGAGTGGTGTCTCACTTTACAGCTCAAGCCATGGCTTCACAGGCCCGTAAGTTAACAGGATCCGATTATGGCATTAGCCTAACCGGAGTTGCGGGGCCAGATAGTCTAGAAGGGCATCCAGCAGGGACCGTCTTTATCGGACTTGCGACTCCACATGGAGTGGATAGTGTCCAAGTCAATATCGCTGGACGTAGCCGGGCGGATGTCCGCGAAATTGCAGTCCTTCATGCCTTTAATTTGGTGCGCTTGGCTGTATTAAATGGTGAAAATTTGGTATAATGAAGCTTGTGCCAAATGAAGAATAATTCTAAAAATGGATAGGAAATGTGCCTTTCAAATGACGGAAAACGTCGGTGAGTTGCATGCATTTCCTGTATAGTAAAAACATAGGAGAAAAGAATGGCGAAAAAACAGAAAAAATTAGATGATATCTCTAAGAAATTTGGAGATGAGCGTGAAAAAGCGCTCAATGATGCCCTGAAATTGATCGAAAAAGACTTTGGTAAGGGATCGATCATGCGTCTGGGCGAACGTGCAGAACAAAAAGTACAAGTCATGAGCTCTGGTTCCTTGGCGCTTGATATTGCCTTGGGTGCTGGTGGTTATCCAAAAGGTCGGATCATCGAAATCTATGGTCCAGAATCATCTGGTAAAACAACCGTTGCCCTCCATGCAGTAGCGCAAGCACAGAAAGAAGGAGGCATTGCTGCCTTTATCGATGCTGAGCATGCCTTGGATCCATCTTATGCAGCAGCTCTTGGGGTCAATATCGACGAACTTCTCTTGTCTCAACCAGACTCAGGGGAACAAGGACTTGAAATTGCTGGTAAATTGATCGACTCTGGTGCGGTAGATTTGGTGGTTGTCGACTCTGTTGCGGCCTTGGTACCACGTGCGGAAATCGATGGAGATATCGGAGATAGCCACGTTGGTTTACAAGCTCGGATGATGAGCCAAGCGATGCGTAAGCTTGGAGCTTCGATCAATAAGACGAAGACCATTGCTATCTTTATCAACCAATTGCGTGAAAAAGTTGGGGTCATGTTTGGGAACCCTGAAACCACACCTGGTGGTCGTGCCCTGAAATTCTACGCTTCAGTCCGTCTAGATGTCCGTGGAAATACTCAAATCAAGGGTACTGGAGACCAAAAAGATACCAACGTTGGTAAGGAAACCAAGATCAAGGTTGTGAAGAACAAGGTAGCTCCACCGTTCAAAGAAGCCATGGTCGAAATCATGTACGGGGAAGGAATTTCACGTACAGGTGAATTGGTGAAGATTGCAACAGATTTGGATATCATCCAAAAAGCGGGTGCGTGGTACTCCTATAATGGCGAAAAAATTGGTCAAGGATCTGAAAATGCTAAGAAATTCTTGGCTGACCACCCAGAAATTTTTGACGAAATTGACCACAAGGTTCGGGTTCATTTTGGTTTGATCGAAGAAGACGAAGCAGTGAAAACCCTTGATAAAACTGAAGAAGCAGCTCCTGTCGTAGAAGAAGTAACTCTAGATTTAGATGACGCGATTGAAATTGAAGATTAATTTTTTTCAAAATAGGTCGCTAGACTGATGGTTTTTGTGTTATAATTTAATACGATAGTATTATCGTGTAGCGAAAGGAGTGCATGCATGATTAAAATTTATACAGTGTCAAGTTGCACCAGCTGTAAAAAAGCAAAGACTTGGCTCAACGCTCACCAGCTAACTTATAAAGAACAAAACCTCGGTAAGGAAGGGATCACCAAAGAAGAATTGTTGGATATCCTTACAAAGACTGAAAATGGAGTGGCAAGTATTGTCTCTTCAAAAAATCGATACGCTAAAAATCTAGGAGTGGACATCGAAGACTTGAGTGTCAATGAAGTCATTGACATCATCATGGAAACACCTCGTATTCTTAAAAGTCCGATCTTGGTAGATGACAAACGTCTCCAAGTGGGCTACAAAGAAGACGATATTCGTGCCTTCTTGCCACGATCAGTTCGAAATGTAGAAAATGCAGAAGCGCGGATGCGTGCAGCTCTTTAAAGCGATTGAAAATCAGAAACAATTTGTTTCTGATTTTTTTCTTTTTAAAAATCGGAATGAAAAGCAGTTTACTGCGCCATTTTACGAAATCTATGATACAATATTTTAGAAAACAATAACTAGTAAGGAATGGAAAATGAAAAGGAAAATCTTCTTATTGGGTGCACTTGCCTTGTGTTTGACTGGATGCGGTCAAAAAAAACAAGCGAAAACGCCAAATTCAAGTGAACAAAAGGCAATCCAAGCAAAAGCAGAGCAACTGCAAAAGGATAATAAGAGTATCCTGCAAAAAGCTGAAGAAAATAAAGTCATCACTAGAACCTTTGTCTTTCCAAAAGATGACAAGGGGACACAACAGACGCAAATCGTCACCTATGTGGGGAATACCTTTAAAAAGTTGGAGACCATCAATGTGACGGCAACCGATGAGGAGTTGAAAAAAGGGATCCAACAGGTTGGAGTCGAGGAAGCACAAAAGCAATTGAGAGAATCCTTTAACAAGGACGATGCATTTAAGGAAGCTTTGACAGTGCCAGGTTTCACAGCTGATTTGACCTTGGAAAATGAGAATGAATACAAGGTAACCATCACCTATGATTTTGAAGCAATGGATGTGAAGAAGGCTGAAGGCATGACCTACTTCAAAAACAATCACTTACCAGAGTTGTTGAAGCTGACACCGAGTCAATTTGCGGATAATCTTATCAATGCTGGAGCGAGTGAGCAAAAATAAAAAAACAGTTTAGCTAAAATAGCTCAAAAATGCTTGAAAAAGCCGTAAAATCAAGGGCTTGGCCGTTGTGGAAAACTCTTGATTATGGTATAATAGTAATATTCTAAGGAAAGAGGGTGTTCTTGTGGGATTTACAGATGAAACAGTACGTTTTAATCTTGATGATTCAAATCGTAAGGAAATTAGCGAGACCTTGAAAGATGTTTACTTGTCACTGGATGAAAAAGGCTACAATCCAATTAATCAAATCGTAGGATACGTACTCAGTGGTGATCCTGCCTATGTACCTCGTTATAATAATGCACGGAACCAAATTCGTAAATATGAACGTGACGAGATCGTGGAAGAATTGGTACGTTATTATTTGAAAGGGCAAGGAATAGACCTCTAATGAGAATTATGGGATTGGATGTCGGTTCAAAGACCGTCGGGGTTGCTGTGAGTGATCCTCTCGGTTTTACAGCTCAGGGTCTTGAAATCATTCAAATTGATGAGGACAAAAAAGAATTTGGCTTAGAACGATTAGCTGAATTAGTAGCTCAATACAAGGTAGACCGTTTTGTTGTGGGTTTGCCGAAAAACATGAACAACACAAGCGGACCGCGTGTGGAAGCCAGTCAGGCTTATGGCGCAATGATTGCTGAAAAGTTTGGGTTGCCAGTCGACTACCAAGACGAACGGTTGACAACAGTTGCCGCAGAGCGGATGTTGATTGAGCAAGCAGACGTTAGCCGTAGCAAACGCAAAAAAGTTATTGATAAGTTAGCGGCGCAGCTCATTTTACAAAATTATTTAGATCGTAATTTTTAGAAAGAAAACGAGGAAGAATAGTATGGCACATGATCATAACCACGACCATGAAGAACGTGAATTAATCACATTGGTGGATGAACAAGGAAATGAAACCTTGTTTGAAATTCTTTTGACCATCGATGGCAAAGAAGAGTTTGGAAAGAACTATGTCCTTTTGATCCCTGCAAATGCAGAAGAAGATGAAAATGGCGAAGTTGAAATTCAAGCTTATTCATTTACAGAAAACGAAGACGGAACAGAGGGCGACCTTCAACCAATCCCAGAAGACTCAGATGCAGAATGGGATATGATCGAAGAAGTCTTCAACAGCTTTATGGAGGAGTAAAAATGTTCAGTGAACATTTTTACCCTTGCGCTAAAAATAAAGACCGCAAGTAAGTCCGGGGGACGTTTTTAGCCCAACTCCTAGAAACTAGAAAGAGTTGGTAAGTCCGGGGGACATTTTTACCCTTGCGCTAGAAATGAAGACCGCAAGTAAGTCCAGTGGACGTTTTTAGCTCTGCTTCAAGAAACAAGAAAAAGCAGGAAGTCCGATGGACCTGCTGTAAAATGAGAACGAAACAATTACAAAAGAAAGGAGCGCAAACGTCAGAAGAGGTTTTGTCGCTTTTTTCTTTTAGGAGGAAGATGTGAATAAGATTGAGCAATGGATGAATAGTCGGATCGGTCTAAATTTTCGATCGGGACTGGATCGTATGGAGCAGGCAGTGAGCCTTTTAGGGAGGCCGGATAAGGCTTATCCGATCCTTCATGTGACAGGAACCAATGGGAAGGGATCCACAATCGCCTTTTTGCGTCAATTATTGATGGCTCACGGAAAGAAGGTTGGAACCTTTACTTCTCCTCATATGATCAGTATCCATGATCGGATTTGTATTGGGGATCAGCCGATTTCAGATGAAGATTTTACTCGGATTGGCCAAGAAGTCCAACAAATGGAGCAGACCTTGCTTCAAACCCAGGACCAACTCTCTTATTTTGAGATTATCTGCCTCATGGCCCTCTTGTATTTTAAGGAACAAGCTGTGGCTGTGGTCTTGCTGGAAGTTGGTATCGGAGGGCTACTAGATACCACCAATGTAGTGACAGGAGAGATCGCAGTGATCACTTCGGTTGGCCTGGATCACCAGGAAACACTGGGAGGGACGATTGCAGAAATCGCCCAGCAAAAGGCAGGAATCTTTAAGAAGGGCAAGAAGGCTGTTGTGGGCCCTTTGCCTGCTGAGGCTACAGCTGTTTGTCAAGACAGAGCCGAGCAATTGGATGTGGATCTCTACGCCTTCCAGAACGATTTTGGCTTAGAGCAGGATCGTTTTTGGAATGAAAACGTGGAACTTGTCTTGCCGTCTCTGGGTTTGAAGGGTGATTACCAACGGGAAAATGCTGCAGTAGCTTTGGAGGCCTTTTTCCTCTATATGGAGGGCCTAGATGAAGAAGTGGATATGGAGCAGGTCAAACACGCCTTGCAAGAGACAAGGTGGCCGGGCCGTCTAGAGTTATTTGGCGACCAGGTGTATCTGGATGGCGCTCATAATCCTCATGCTATGTTGCGCTTGATCGAGTTTGCCAATAGCTTAGCAGGAAAGCGCGTGAAGATTTTATTTGGAGCCCTCAAGCGAAAAGATTATAGCGGGATGCTCCAAACGCTTCAAGCGGGATTGCCAGAAGCTGAATTGATTTTGACGACCTTCCATTACGGAGAAGTGGTGGCGCAGGGTGATCGACAAGACCTGCCTTATGTGGCTGACTACAAGGCCTATATCAAAGAGTTTATGGATCAGAGCCATCCAGATGAGGTTTTATTTGTGACAGGTTCCTTGTATTTTATTGCAGAAGTAAGGGCATTTTTATTAGAGGGGTAAACAATTGACCTAAAGACTTTCTTGGCGTATACTGGTGGTAGATAGTATACGGTTATGGCGAAAGGAGTCGATCTTAATGAAAAAAATCATGTCTATACTGACCTTGGCGGTAGCTCTTTTCCTGACTGCTTGTAGCCAGCAAGAAAAAGCAACACAGACTTCGAGCAAACAGACGTCAACTTCATCACAGACTATGACTTCGGCGAGTGAAGAACAGAAAGAAGGAGTGTCCATAGATGGCAGTTATCGAGGACAGGACGAGGAAAATACGATTCTCTTAGTTGTGACGGGGCGAAAAGGCACGTTTACGGTACAAGATGCTGATGGAGAAGAAGAGACCAAAGAGGTCAGTATTGATCCGGTCAATCAATCCATGCGTATCGGGGATGAACCCTATCGCTATCGGATCGAAGGGAATCAGTTGTCGCTAGAAGATCTGGAGCAAGCAGAGGATGATCAAGGGATTATCGTTTTAACCAAGCAATAAGGGACGAAACAAGAGAGAGTGGGACAGAAATCGGTAATTCGTTAGAATTCGATTTCGTCGTCCCACCTCCGCACAGTTGAGTAGGGCTGTAAAAGCTGATGAAATCAGCGTAGTAGAGCCCACTCAACCACTGCGTC
>NZ_JASHEI010000008.1:0-114915 GCF_047463195.1 Streptococcus parasanguinis | reverse complement strand
ATTGTAAACTATATTGACTATTACAACAACAAACGAATTAAGGTAAAACTAAAAGGACTTAGTCCTGTGCAATACAGGACTAAATCCTTAACTTAAATTATTTGTCTAACTTTTTGGGGTCAGTACAAACTCTGAAGGATTTATTTTTTATTTCACAACGATATTAACGAGTTTATTAGGGACACTAATCACTTTCACGATTTCTTTGCCATCAATCTCTGCCTTGACTTTTTCGTCAGAGAGAGCAACTTCTTGCAATTCTTCGCGTGATAGGTCTTTTGCGACCATGAGTTTAGCACGGACTTTTCCTTTGATTTGAACGACGATTTCGATTTCGTCTTCAATCAATTTGCTTTCGTCCCATGTTGGCCAAGCCACGTAAGAGATTGACTCACCTGTTGCTACGACTGTTTGCCAGAGTTCTTCTGCTAAGTGAGGCGCAAATGGGGCGATCAATTGGATAAAGCCTTTGGCGTAATCCGCATAGAGTTTATCTTCCTTGTTAGCCGCGTTGACAAAGACCATGAGCTGGGCAATGGCTGTGTTGAATTTCATGGACTCGATTTGCTCTGTGACAGCTTTAACGGTTTCGTTATAAACCTTGTCAAGAGCACCATTGTTTTCTGCAACGATTTCTTTACTTGTGATCAAACGGTAAACACGGTCAAGGAATTTACGGCTTCCTTCCAATCCTTCTTCAGACCAAGCGATAGAAGCATCGAGTGGCCCCATGAACATTTCATAGACACGAAGGGTATCAGCACCGTATTGTTCCACCACATCGTCTGGGTTGACCACGTTCTTGAGGGATTTAGACATCTTAGCTGGTGCTTGCTCCAATTCTTCTCCTGTTTCCACATGGAAGAAGGAACCATCACGTTTTTCAACCTTGTCAGTCGCTACAAGAGCCCCACGGTGGTCACGGTAGCTGGTTCCCAAGATCATTCCTTGGTTAAAGAGTTTTTGGAACGGTTCTTTGGTTGGAACAACACCGATATCATAGAGGAATTTATGCCAGAAACGAGCGTAAAGCAAGTGAAGCACGGCGTGTTCTGCACCACCCACGTAGATATCTACTGGTAGCCATTGTTTGAGGAGGTCCTCATCAGCCAATTTCTCTGTGTTGTGTGGATCGATATAGCGGAGGTAGTACCAACTTGAACCGGCCCATTGTGGCATCGTATTGGTTTCACGACGACCTTTGACGCCATCTTCACGAGTCACTTCCAGCCAGTCGGTCAAGTTAGCTAGTGGGCTTTCCCCAGTACCTGAAGGGCGGATGTCCTTAGTTACTGGCAAGACAAGTGGGAGGTCACTTTCTGGAACAGCTGTTGAAGTGCCGTCTTCCCAATGAATGATTGGGATTGGTTCACCCCAGTAACGTTGACGGCTAAAGAGCCAGTCACGGAGACGGTAGGTAACTTTCTCTTGACCATAGCCTTTTTCTTCCAACCAAGCCACGATTTTAGCAATCGCTTCTTCTTTATTGAGGCCGTTCAAGAAATCTGAGTTGACGTGAAGTCCATCTTCTGTGTAAGCAGCTTCAGCTACATTTCCACCTTCCAGCACTTCTACGATTGGAAGGCCAAACTGTTTGGCAAATTCCCAGTCACGTTGGTCATGGGCAGGCACAGCCATAACAGCACCTGTTCCGTAACTAGAAAGAACATAGTCGGCAATCCAGATTGAAATTTCTTTGCCGTTTACAGGGTTGATAGCATAAGCACCAGTCCAAACTCCTGTTTTTTCCTTAGCAAGGTCTGTACGAGCCAAGTCTGACTTGAGGCTGGCTTGGTGTTTGTAGTCCGCTACAGCCTCAGCTTGTTCAGGTGTCGTGATGGCATCTACTAGTTCATGCTCAGGCGCCAAAACAGTGAAGGTCGCTCCGAAAAGGGTATCCGGACGTGTCGTAAAGACGGTGAATTCCTTGTCAGTTCCTTTCACCTTGAAAGTGACATTGGCACCAGTTGATTTACCAATCCAGTTGCGTTGCATGTCCTTGATAGACTCTGGCCAATCTAGATCATCCAAATCGTTGAGCAAGCGCTCTGCATAGGCCGTGATTTTAAGCATCCATTGGCGCATTGGTTTGCGAACAACTGGATAGCCCCCACGCTCAGATGTTCCATCTGGAAGAACTTCTTCGTTGGCGATAGCTGTACCCAATTCTTCCACCCAGTTTACTGGCACTTCCGCTTCATAAGCTAAGCCTTTTTCGTAAAGCTTGGTGAAAATCCATTGCGTCCACTTGTAGTAGTTTGGATCTGTCGTATTGACTTCACGGTCCCAGTCGTAAGAGAAGCCAAGCGCATTGATTTGACGTTTGAAGTTGGCAATGTTTTCTGCTGTGAATTCCGCTGGGTCATTCCCTGTATCCATAGCGTATTGCTCTGCAGGCAAACCAAAAGCATCCCATCCCATTGGGTGAAGGACATTGTAACCTTGGGCACGTTTGAAACGGCTAAGGATATCAGTCGCTGTGTAACCTTCTGGGTGTCCTACGTGAAGACCCGCTCCAGATGGATAAGGGAACATGTCCAATGCATAAAACTTAGGTTTTGAAGCATCTGTTCCTGTCTTAAAGGTGTGATGGTCAGCCCAGTATTTTTGCCACTTAGGCTCGATTTCTTTATGATCGTAAAAACTCATAGCGTCTCTCCAATTTTCGTGATGCTCCTATTATACCATTTTTAGGCGATTTTTAAAGGTTCAGACAAAGAAAAAGACAGGTCCCATATGGGACCTGTCTTTCCTGTTTTCTTCAAGAAAAGTCTATTTTACATGCTTTTCAAGTTCTTCTTGCGCTTTTTTATTGGATTTTTCTTTTTCTTTCTTCCATTGTTCACGCGCTTTGTCGTAGTCTTTTGCCGATACGACCTTGTCTTGAACTTCCAAATATTTATAGTTGAAGGATTGACCCTTGTGGCCTGTCCAAGCAAAGGCTGCAGAGTATGGTACAGTCTTACGAACGACTGGAGAAGCTCCATCTGAATGGATCGGAATCAAGAGGGCACTATCGGTCAACCAAGCTTGAGCGGCAGCATATTTTTCGTAACGCTTGTTCACATCTGTGGTTTCTTTTTGAGCATCCTCAATTAATTGATCGTATTCATCAAAACCAGCTGCTTTTGCGGCCGCATTATCCGTACCAGCATCGAATCCAAAGTAGGCATTGGCATTTTCGCCAGATTTACCACTAGTGATATCGATGTAAGAAGATGGGTCCGTATAGTCTGGTCCCCAACCCAAGTTATTGTTCAAATCCCAGTCTTGTTGCGAAGCATTTTCAGCAAAGTAAGTGACCCGTTGAAGATCGTCCTCAGAAACCATATTCAGGTCGATGACAATATTTTCTGCTCCCAATGTAGACTCAACTGATTGTTTAAAGGATTGGGCCTGTTTAATTCCTTCCGTATAAGTTGAAGAAGTTGGAAGGTCCAAATGAATTGGGAATTCAACTCCTTGAGCTTGCAAGTCTGCCTTGGCTTTGGCAAACTCTTCTTTGGCCTTGTTTGGATTGTAGAGGGTATCTTTTCCATCTGCGACAGAGACCCCTTTCCATTCATCCCCATAAACTTCCAAGTCTTTTTCTACTGCATCACCAAATTGTTTGCCATCGATTTGGACAAAGTTTGGTGGCGTAAAGGTATTACGGATAACCTTATTGGCACCCGCTTCCCCGTTAGTTTGCGCTACATAAGCCTTGCGGTTGAAGGCAAACATAATGGCTTGACGGAAGTCTTTATTTAAGATTGCTTTCTTAGTTGAAGTCTTTTGAGCATCAGTAGTCTTCTTTGTGATTTCATAAGCCTGACGGTCAATGTTGAAGGAAAGGTTGTAGGTTGAGGAACCTTGGTCAGTATAGACAATGTCGTCTTTATGCTTCTTCTCTACACTCTTATAGTTGGAACCATTTGGGAAAACACGGGCAACTGTATAGTCGCCGTTATCAAATCCACGAATCAAGGATTCTGAGTCTTGTCCATCATAATAGGTCAGCTTCACTTTACTGATCTTAACATTATCCGCATCCCAGTATGTTGGGTTCTTTTCCAATATCGCAGAAGATTTAGATGTGATGGACTTGATCAAATAAGGACCGCAGTATAGGATACTAGACGGAGAAGTTCCTTGACCATAGTCATCTCCTTTAGATTTCAGAAATTCTTCGTTGACCGGCATCAAGATCCCCATCGTAGTCTTAGAATTCCAGAAACTTTCTGGTTGGCTCAAGGTATATTGGACTGTGTAATCGTCAATAGCCTTCACTCCAACAGTTGAGAAATCAGATGTCTTCCCTGAAACATAATCATCCAAGCCTTTGACAGATTTTTGGACCAAGTAAATCGCTTGTGATTTCTTGTCTGCTGCGTGCTTGAGACCTGTGACAAAGTCTTTGGCCTTGACTTCTCCGTATTCTTCCCCTTCAGAAGTCATCCATTTGACCCCTTTACGGAGTTTATAAGTATAGGTCAAGCCATCCTTGGAAACAGTCCAGTCTTTAGCAAGCGATGGGATCAAGTTCCCGTACTTGTCCACTTCCAACAAGCCATCTATCGCATTTCCTGTAAACTCGGAAGTCGATTTTTTATTAGAAATCGAATAGTCGAGAGTATCCGGATCCTGGGTATAGACATAGCTAAAAGTCTGATCGCCGGAACTTCCAGATTTTCCTCCTGAGCAGGCTGCCAGTACACCAGCTGATAAAAGCAGAGCGCTGGTAGCTAAGAGTACCTTCCCTTTGTTCATATAAATCACCTCATTGTAAAAAATGTTATACTCAATTTAAATTATAGCACTTTCTAGGGAAATGTAAACGCTTTTACTGTGAAATTATTCTATTTCTTCTTTATTTTTTCAATTTCTTCTTTTTCTAGAATTTTTTCAAGTTGAATCCCTGGCCTGTATGATATAATGGAATCTATGAATTATGTGAGACATTTACACAAACGACTAAAACACAGCCTCTTGTCCCTCCTTGTAGGAGTCTTGACATTAGGCCCTATTTCCACTGCCTTTGCGGACGACATCTACCAGCAAGAAGATATCATGAAAATCGCAGCTGATGCTGGACTGGTATTGGATGATTTTTACAAGCCTAAGGCTGACATCGTCATCGACGCCAATACTGGAGCTATATTGTACGGAGACAATATCGACACGGTCCGGGACTCAGGAAGCATGGCCAAACTCATGAGTGCCTATGTAGTCTTTCGGGCCCTCAAAGAAGGCAAGATCAAATATGATACCGTGGTTACAGCAACAGAGGCAGACCAAGCCATCTCAGAAAACAATCTGTTAAGTAACTCACCGATTGTAGCTGGTGTAGACTACAAAGTATCTGAATTGATCAAGATGCTCTTTGTTCCATCTTCCAGTGCGGCTGTGATTATGCTCGCCAACGCCGTCACTGACAATGATCCCGATAAGTTTTTGGACTTAATGAATCAGTACGCACAAGAAATGGGGATGAGCCATACCGAATGGCACAATCCAAATGGGGCGATGATCTCGGTCCTTCAGGGCTACTACAATCCTCAGCGCCACGACGTCAATGCGAATAACGAAATTACAGCGCGAGACATGTCTATTCTGGCTTATCACATCGTAAACGACCTGCCAGAAATGTTGGAATACACCAAGCAAGCTCATACTACCATCATGGAAGGAACCCCTTACGAGCAAAGCTACGATAATTACAACACTTCCCTCGAAGGTGGAAAATTCGCCCTTAAAGGAACAGATGGACTCAAAACTGGATCCAGCCCGACTGCTGACTACAACTACACCGCGACAACCAAGCGGGGTAAACAGCGGATTATCGAAGTGATTTTGGGGGTTGGGAACTACGATGTCGAGATCGCCGAAAGCTACCGCAATCAAATCGGGAATACCTTGGCTGAGAAAATGTTCGCAGACTACCAGTATAAAAAAATCCTCTCTGCAGGCGATCATACCATCGACGGGAAGACAATTCACTTGAAGCAAGACTTCTATGCGACCGTTAAGAAGGGGACGAAGCCAGCGCTAAAACTAGAAAATAACCGCCTAGTCGTCCAGAACGGCTTGCAACAGGTATCTCCAAGCATTAAACCGGGAGTGGCCGTCAGTGAGTCTAAAGCAACGACCTCTAGCAGTAAAAGCAAGGGACTCGATGTTATGTGGCTCTTCTGCTTCTTGCCTGCCGGAATTTTATACCTGATCTTTAAACAAACCGATCCAAAAAGAAGAAAATAGGAAAAGAACTCCCATTACCATAAGGTATGGGAGTTCTTGGTTTGTCGACAAAGCCATCTTAGGCCAAACCTTGAACGTAGGCATCTACTGCTACGATGGCTTGGGCAATATCAGAAGCCTTCACTTCAAATGGCATTTGATGGATGGTTTCTCCTTCGATGGTGGCCTGTTGGCCAACCTTGAGAAGATCTTCATAACTTGCAGTTTCAAGATGCATTTCTTTCAGAGTGGTTGGCATACCGATTTGTTGATAGAAACGAATGTATTTGTTCAATTCTTCCTTCGGACGGTTTTCCAAGAACAATTGAACCAAGGTTCCATAGGCTACTTTTTCACCATGAGTCAAATGGTGGATGTCCCCAGTAAGGGCAGTAAAGCCATTATGGATGGCATGGGCAGCTGCTAATCCCCCACTTTCAAATCCAATCCCACTGAGAAGGGTATTAGCTTCAATAATGTTTTCAAGAGCAGGGGTTACGACTTTGGCTTCACAAGCAGCCATGGCTTGAAGACCGTCTGCAAATAAGGTTTCTTCACAACGTTGTGCAATGGCGACACCCGCTAAGGTTTGTCGTTGACCCAACATGGTTTTTCCATTGGCTTGCATTACCGCACGCGCTTCGACCCAAGTCGCTAATCCATCTGCGATACCAGAAGCGAGCAAACGTTTTGGTGCTTGAGAGATGACTTTGCTATCCACCAAGACCAATTCTGGGTTTTTAGAATAGAAAATATAGCGAGCAAAGGCACCTTCATCCGTGTAGATAACTGACAAAGCGGAAACGGGAGCATCTGTAGAGGCAATGGTAGGAGCAATCACAACTGGTGATTTTAAAAGATCGGCAATAGCTTTCGCACTATCGATGGTCTTTCCTCCACCAAGTCCAATGACCAAATCACAGCCATTTTCTTCTGCCAAACTAACCACACGATTGATTTCGTTATCAGAAGCTTCTCCATTGAAGAAGACTGGCAAAACCGTGAGCCCATTTTGACCAAGGTATTCTTCAAAACGCTTCCCTACGATATCATAGACCACTGAATCACATAGCAAAACAGGGTGATTCCCTAATTCTGAAATAGATTGCGCATTTTCAAATAAGGCATTCTCACCTTGAATGTAACGTGACGGACTTGCAAAATTTCTCATAGTCTGCTCCTTTAAAATTTATTTAGTTCACACCTATAGTAGCATTTATTTCTATGAAATTCAAAGAATTATACAAGGCTCCACTCAATTAAATTTATCTGTTCAGGCAGCCATTGAAAACGCTTCATTATTATTTGATTATTTGATTTCTCTTATGATTTCTAATCCACTCAAAAATCCCCAAAGCTAGTTTCAGTAGGTTGAAACTTGACTTTGGGGATTTTTATTTTTTTCACGAGCGATCAAGAAAATCAATCGCTTAACTGAAGTTGAGACTACTTACTTTGATCAACGAAACGAGTATCGCGAAATTGAACTCGCCCTAAAAGCGTCGAGAAAAAGAGAGATTGCCTGGTGGGCATGGCCCACATGGTCAAGAAAATCAATCAATTGCTTAACTGAAGTCGAGACTACTTCCTTTGGAAAAAAGATAAATCAATTGGCATTCAGGGAATGCGGCATTGATTTCCTATTTTTCTGCAGGAAGTTTCGGTAAACCGAATCGTCTCTCCTATCTTAGTTTACCAAATAATCACACGATCCTCTGGTGCGCGCCACATGCCGTCGCCTTCTTTGACATCAAAGGTTTCAAAGAATTCGTCAAAGTTTGGTAATTGGACATTGGTGCGAAGTTTTCCTGGTGCATGGACATCGACACTTGCGAGGAGTTGCATGTACTCTGTCCGAGCTTTCATGCGCCAGATGCGAGCAAAGTTGGTGAAGAATTCTTCTGCTGAGAAATCTTCCTCTTTCTTAGCGGCTTCAAGGGCTGCAGCGATACCACCGAGGTCTGCTACGTTTTCAGAAACGGTCAATTTCCCGTTGATCTTGGCACCGTAAGAGTCTTGTCCTTCAAACTGATCGATGACTTTTTGAGTCCGAGCGGTAAAGGCTTCGTAATCTTCTGGCTTCCACCAGTCTTTCAAGCTACCGTGCTCATCAAAGGAAGCACCATTGGTGTCAAAGGCGTGGGAGATTTCATGGGCAATGACTGCACCGATTCCGCCGTAGTTGGCTGATGATGATTGGTGAAGGTCATAGAAAGGGGCTTGTAAAATCGCTGCTGGGAAGACGATTTGGTTCTGTTGCGGATCATAGTAGGCATTGACCAGGTGGGCTGGCATGTGCCATTCGCTTCGATCAACCGGTTGGTTCCACTTGCTCCAAGTATGGGCAATGGAAATTTCGTAAAGGGCTTGAGCATTTTCAACCAAGGTCTTGCTTTCGTCGATGATCTTTTTGGCGTATGTTTCTGGTAATTTTTCAGGGTAGCCGATATGTGGTGTGATGACATTGAGTTTGACAATGGCTTTTTCACGAGTTTCAGGAGCGAGCCAGTCTGCTTTTTCTAAGCGCTCCTTGTAGACGTCAATCATGGTCGCTACTTTATGCTCTACATCTGCTTTTGCTTCTGGTGAAAATTTTTCTCCCGCATACCAGAGTCCAAGCGCTTGGCTATATGGTACTTCTGCTAATGACAAGGCCGCCTTTTCTTTTGGACGAGGTTCTGGAACACCTGCAATCGTACGACTATATTCACCAGCCAAGACACGGATTTCTTCGGTCAAGAATAAAGTCCAATCTACGGCTGCACCGAGTTTCAATCTTGCATGAATAGTTTCCCAGTTGGCTGCTGAATAGAATGTTGGTGCGAATTCCTTCCAGAAACGCTCTTCTGGAACGATGATTTTATCCGGAGTTTGTCCGATCACTTCTGTAAAGAAAGTATCGAGTGGCAATTCTGGAACCAAGGCCTTGAAATCTGCCCACTCATAAGGATGGTAGAGTTTGTTGTACTCGGATCTTTCTTCATTTGACAAGATATATTTGGCCAATTCTGCATCCGACGCAATGACCTTATCCAGGATATCTTTGATTTCTGCCTCTGAGAATTCAAATTTAGGTAAGAGTTTTTCCATCATTTGGCGCCAGATAGCCAGCAATTCTGGTCCTTTTTCGTTGCCTTCTTCATAGTAGGTCGTATCTGGCAAGATATGAGCCGGCGCTTCTCCCCACAAGACATTCATTTGAGCATTCATATAGTCTGGTGACACGCTAAATGGCATGAGATTTGGTTTGCCAGCTAGTTCATAGGTACCCAACTTGCTGGTATAGTCTTCAAAAGAAGACAGAGCCTTAATTTCATTGATCAAAGGCATAGCTGGAGCGACACCGGCTGCTTCTCGCGCATCAAAATCTGCCACCATTTTGTGGTATTTGACGAAGTTTTGCAGAATGCTGTCTTCAGGCAGCTCTTCTCCCCGTTGCCATTTTCCAGTGATATCCAACATCAAGTTTTCGATATCTTGGATCAAGTCCATAAAACCACCAGTTGACGGTTTGTCATCAGGAATCACAGCTGTCTCAGCCCATTCCCCATTGACGTAATCATAAAAATCATCTTGTAAACGTACCATGATCTTCTCGCTTTCATTCTTTTCTAATAACCTTATCAAAAATAGGAACTTTTTTCAATGATTTCAAGAGATTTAAGTTGAATTATTTTAAAAATTAACTTGACTTAACTTTTTATTCGTGTATAATTATTTCAAAAATTAACTTGACTTAATTTTTTTATTCATGTATATTAATGGTAAAGGAGCAAAATCATGATTCAAATTGAACATCTCAGTGTTGCTTACCAGCAAACACTGGCCTTGGAGGATCTTTCCCTCACCATCCAGGGTCCAACCATCCTAGGCATTCTTGGCCCCAATGGGGCTGGAAAATCAACCCTAATCAAGGCCATGCTAGGACTTCTCCCTCATGCGGGAAAGGTCCTGCTCGATCAAAAAGATCTCGGCCAAGCTCTTCAACGAGTGGCCTACGTCGAACAGAAATCCGCTATTGATTTCCACTTCCCCATCACGGTGCGGGAGTGCATCTCACTGGGTCTTTATCCCCACCTTTCTATCTTCAAGAGAAAAAGCAAAGAAGATCTCCAAAAAGTGGAAAATGCCTTGAAACTTGTCAATCTTCTTGATCTAGCGGATCGCCAGATCGGCCAGCTTTCAGGAGGGCAATTCCAACGGGTGCTGATCGCCCGCTGCTTGGTCCAAGAAGCGGATGTCATTTTTTTGGATGAGCCCTTCGCAGGGATTGACTCTGTCAGCGAAGACATCATCATGCAGACCCTCCAGACCTTGAAACAAGAAGGCAAGACCATTCTGATCGTCCATCACGACCTCAGCAAGGTCCCAGCTTATTTCGACCAGGTCCTCCTCCTTCATCGTAAACTGATTGCATTTGGGAAAACAGAGGAAACCTTTACCAAAGAAAATCTGCATGCAGCCTATGGGCATGAACTCTTTATAGGAGGTGGCGTCGGATGATTACAGAATTTATCGATGGATTACAGCAATTCCACTTCTTACAGAATGCCCTGATCACAGCCATCGCCATCGGGATTGTCGCTGGAGCCGTTGGATGCTTCATTATTTTAAGAGGCATGTCTCTCATGGGAGACGCTATCTCACACGCAGTTCTTCCTGGTGTGGCTCTCTCCTTTATCCTAGGCATCAATTTCTTTATTGGCGCTATTGTCTTTGGCCTCCTGGCGTCCGTCCTTATCACCTATATCAAGAGCAACTCCATCATCAAGAGCGACACTGCAATTGGGATTACCTTTTCTTCTTTCCTCGCCTTAGGAGTCATCCTGATTGGAGTCGCTAAAAGTTCCACCGACCTTTTCCACATCCTCTTTGGGAATATCTTGGCCGTCCAAGACCGGGATATGTGGATAACCATCGGTGTTGGTGCTGCGGTCTTGCTGGTGATTGTCCTACTCTTTCGACCCTTACTGCTCACATCTTTTGATCCTGTTCTGGCTCAATCCATGGGCGTCCGGGTCAAGGTCTATCACTACCTCCTTATGGTGCTCTTGACCTTGGTTTCTGTCACTGCTATGCAGAGTGTCGGAACCATTCTCATCGTCGCCATGCTCATTACACCCGCTGCGACGGCCTATCTCTATACCAATAGTCTCTGGTCCATGATGCTCCTTTCATCCGGATTAGGTGCTCTTGCATCCATCCTGGGACTCTTTATTGGCTATAGCTTAAACATCGCCGTCGGGTCTTGTATTGTCCTCACTTCTGCTGTCTTCTTTCTCATCAGCTTCTTTATCGCTCCTAAGCAGAGAAAGAATAAGCACGCTCTTTCATCTCATTAAAGGAGAAACACATGAAAAAAACCGCTTCTATCCTCGCCCTCTTTGTGGCACTCTTATTTGGTCTGTTGGCCTGTAGCAAAGGCTCTTCTTCTGGAGCTTCTGATAAATTGAAAGTGGTCACCACCAACTCCATCCTTGCAGATATCACCAAAAATATAGCTGGGGATAAGATCGAGCTGCACAGTATCGTTCCTGTCGGCAAAGATCCTCACGAGTACGAACCGCTTCCAGAAGATGTCAAAAAGACTTCGCAAGCAGACCTCATCTTCTACAACGGGATCAACCTCGAAACCGGTGGCAATGCTTGGTTTACTAAATTGGTCAAAAATGCCAATAAAGTTGAAAACAAAGACTATTTCGCAGCTAGCGACGGAGTCGACGTCATCTACTTGGAAGGCCAAAACCAAGCTGGAAAAGAAGACCCTCACGCTTGGCTCAATCTCGAAAACGGGATCCTCTACGCTAAAAACATTGCCAAACAATTGATCGCAAAAGATCCCAAAAACAAGGACTTCTACGAAAAAAATCTAGCTGCCTATACTGAAAAACTCAGCAAGCTCGACCAAGAAGCCAAACAAAAATTCAACAATATCCCAGAAGAGAAGAAGATGATTGTAACCAGCGAAGGCTGCTTCAAATACTTCTCCAAAGCCTACGGCGTCCCATCCGCCTATATCTGGGAAATCAATACGGAAGAAGAAGGCACACCTGACCAAATCAAAACGCTGGTAGAAAAGCTCCGGCAAACCAAGGTGCCTGCCCTCTTTGTTGAATCTAGCGTCGATGAACGTCCTATGAAAACTGTGTCTAAAGATACCAATATCCCGATCTATGCAAAGATCTTCACTGATTCCATTGCCAAAGAGGGAGAAAAAGGTGATAGCTACTACAGCATGATGAAATGGAACTTAGACAAGATCGCAGAAGGTTTGAACAAATAAGATTCCAAACTGATTAGATTCTCAAACAAATCAGTGGCTCTTCCCCCTTCATTGATGTACAATGAAAAGAAAAAAGGAGTCTTTGCTATGACAACATTTTTAGGAAACCCTGTTACCTTTACCGGATCTCAACTTCAAGTTGGCGATACTGCTCATGACTTTTCATTGATCACTCCAGCTCTTGAGAAGAAATCTTTAGCTGATTTTGCTGGCAAGAAAAAAGTCCTCAGCATTATCCCATCCATCGACACAGGTATCTGTTCGATGCAAACACGTCACTTCAATCAAACCTTATCGGATATGGAAGACACTGTCGTCTTGACGGTCTCTGTCGACCTTCCTTTTGCTCAAGGTAAATGGTGCGCTGCTGAAGGGCTCGACAATGCCATCATGCTCTCAGACTACTACGACCATTCCTTCGGGAAAGCATACGGCCTCTTGATCAATGAATGGCACCTACTCGCACGCGCTGTCTTGGTCTTAGATGCGGATAACAAGGTTACTTACGTTGAATACCTAGACAATATCAACAGCGAACCAAATTACGACGCTGCAATCGAAGCCGTCAATGCGCTTGGATAAATGAAAAAAGAGGTCTGCGACCTCTTTTCCATTGCTATAAAATCCGATGAAGTCCATTCTGTAGGAGGACGCGCCAGCGTAAGCGAGGGATGCCTCTGAGGAAACTCCGCACGCGCTGTGCCACTTGTTGCTTGTAGCTCTTGCCTCCTTGTGCAAAGACTCCTTTTCGACTCCAGTAGCCTTCGACACTGCGATCATTTTTAGGGGCTAGATAGCGAACATCTTGCTGATAGAGGACATGCTTGCGAAAGGCTGGATCCCAAGCTTTGACGGGGTCAATATCTAAGTCCTTATGGGTCCGTCCCCTAGCCAGCCCGTAGTTAAAACTAGCCCCATTGACAATGCCATTTTCAGAAACTTCTACTGGATCGACTTCATTGAGAAAACGCCCGGCTTGATCGAGAATATACTCCGTATGGAAATTTAACAAGACCTTGAAATTGACTTGTTGGGAGGTCCCTGATGGATAATGAAGGTGACCATCTGGCCCTAGGGAGACCTTATTGTGAAGGCGAGCAGCCGCATAAGCATCCACCGTGACCGCTCTAGCCTCCTGTAGGTAAGCTTGTAAGGCCTCCTCGTCAGTCTGTCCAGCTCTGGCCTCATGCGTCCGAATCCACTGGGCTTGGTAACTTGAAAGTAGGTAGCGTAACTGGTGAACCTGGCGTTTCAAGAGCTGATCTCCCGACTGATCTGCTAAGGGATCCTTTTCAAAGGCGATTTGCACGACGTGTGAAAAAGCCTTCCAAAAGTCGGAACCTGGCGGACAATCTGGAGCCATCCTACTCAGAAGAAAGGCTGTTTCTTCACAAGTTCCGGACAGGTCACTTGGCATAAGAAGAATTTTCATGACTCCCCTCAGCAAGTCTTGGGCAGCCGTTTCCGTTAGATCTTTGATCTCTTGAAACCACATATTTTGAAACAGAGGACTGGCAAAGAAAAAGACAGACTGGTATTGTTCTTGGTAGGCTTGTGGATCTTTCAATCCCTGCAAGTGCTTCTCTAGATAGGCTAAACTACTCTCTCTCCAGCCTAATCTCACTAATTCCCGTCTGTTCATAGTGCCGTCCTTTCTATGCTTCTATACTACCATCTTTTGGAGCTTGAGACAATTCTCATTACTCCACTAGCGTTTTTGAGGAGATTTTTGATATACTAGAAGTGAGCGAAGAAAAGAGGAAAGCATGACACCAAACAAAGAAGATTACCTCAAGTGCATTTATGAAATTGGCACAGAAGTAGAAAAAATTAGCAACAAGGAAATCGCGAGTCGCATGCAGGTCTCTCCACCCGCTGTGACCGAGATGATTAAGCGCATGATCTCAGAGGGTCTCTTGGTGAAGGATAAGACCCATGGGTATCTACTAACGGATCTAGGATCGCAGTTGGTCTCTGATCTCTACCGCAAGCACCGCTTGATCGAAGTATTTCTTCTGGAAAAACTTGACTATACAACTGAAGAAGTCCATGAAGAGGCAGAAGTTCTCGAGCATACCGTTTCTGAACATTTCATTGACCAGCTGGATCACATGCTTGGAACTCCTAAGACCTGCCCTCACGGTGGGACAATTCCAAAGAAAGGCGAAAGGCTTGTCGAAGCCTACCAAGACCGTCTCAGCGAAGCGACCCAACCTGGTCTGTATATTCTGCAAAGGGTCCATGACACCTATGAATTGTTAAAATTCTTAGACCAGATCCATCTCCAGATTGGGGATACTATCGCGTTTCAACGATATGATGACTACACAGGCCTCTATCACTTAGTCATCCAAGGACAAGAAATTTCTATCAACCAAGTGATCGCCCAACAACTCTATATCGAAAAACATGCAGTCTAAACCGACTGCATGTTTTCTTACTTATGGATTTTTTGTATCTAACAAAATCGTCACTGGACCATCATTGATCAATTCAATCGCCATATCGGCCCCAAAGATCCCTCGTTTGACAGGGACTTCTTTTTCTAATTGATCATTAAAGGCATCATATAACTGACTGGCCATATCTGGCTTGGCAGCCCCTGTAAAAGCAGGACGGTTGCCTTTTTTGGTATCCGCAAAGAGGGTAAATTGAGAGATCGACAAGATTTCCCCTTGGACATCTTTGACCGAAAGATTCATCTTATCTTCCTCATCTGAGAAAATCCGCATCTGCGATACCTTGCGGACCGCATAATCCAAATCCTTCTGGTCATCCTCAGGCCCCACTCCCACTAGGAGCAACAAGCCTTGCTGGATCGCATTGTAGACTTGACCATCAATGGAAACTGAGGCACTCTTAACCCGTTGAATCACTAATTTCATTTTACTATCCTATTTTATAAATCTATTGGGCATTCACTACTAACCTTCAAAGAACATCAACTTCAGACAAAGCAGTGAGACGCAGGCAGACTAGCTGAAAAGCAACGGCTGTTCAGTTGCTTTTAGAGCAAGGCAGCAAGGCGAGCTAACCAACTAATAAAAGAATTCTGACCATGTTCTTACTTACTTCAAAGAAAATCGGCTCCAGACAAGGCAGTGAGACGCAGGCACACTATCTGAAAAGTAAAGGCTGTTCAGTTGCTTTTAGTGCAAGGCAGCGAGACGAAGACAGTACTTAAGTACGGCGAGACGAGCTAACCAAGCAATAAAAGAGTTCTGAGCAGCCGAATTAGCCGTTGGTACGCTTAACAGAGTACACCTCCGGCACACTCTTAATCTTATCCACAACTGTTGTCAACATAGACAAGTTTGGAATCCCAAAGGAAATGTGTATATTGGCAAATTTCATATCTTTGGTTGGTTGGGCATTAACAGTTGAGATCATCTTAGCTGTATTGGAGAGGACTTGGAGCACGTCGTTCAGAAGGCCTGCACGGTTGAGCCCGTAAATATCGATGTGAGCGATATAGTCCTTGGTCGTGTTGTTATCTTCCCACTCCACATCAATCAAGCGTTGCTCGTAGTTGTCTTGGGCACGTAGGTTCATACAGTCTCGACGATGAATCGCAACACCGCGCCCTTTGGTAATGTAGCCGACGATTTCATCACCTGGAACTGGGTTACAGCACTTTGCAATCCGAATCAAGAGCCCAGAAGCACCTTGGATGACCACGCCACCTTCGTGACGGACCTTGAGGGTGTCTTTTTTATTTTCAACCTTGACCTCGCCACCTTTGACTAGCTCTTCTGCTTCTGCGCGTGCCTTAGCCCGCTCTTCTTCTCGGCGTTCATCCTCCGTCAAGCGGTTAAAGATGGTAATAGCCCCAATCTCTCCAAAACCAATCGCCGCAAACAAGGCTTCTTCTGTCTTATAGCTTGATTTTTGTAGCACTTTGTCCATGTGCTTTTTGTCCATGAACTTATTGGCTACCAAGTCATGCTCGTGGAATTGGGCCATCAAGAGGTCACGGCCACGGTTAATAGACAATTCCTTATCTTGATTTTTAAAGAATTGACGGATCTTGTTGCGTGCCTTGCTAGTTTTAACAAGGGTCAACCAGTCACGACTCGGACCAAAGGAATTGGCATTGGTGATAATCTCCACCTGATCTCCCGTCCGAAGTTTGGTATTGAGGGGCACCATCCGGCCATTGACCTTAGCACCAATCGCTTTTTCCCCAACTTTGGTGTGGATTTCATAGGCAAAATCGATCGGTCCGGAATCTTTGGGAAGCGAGCGCACAGTTCCATCTGGAGTGAAGACGTAAATCTCTTCTGCCAGGATGTCTTCTTTTACATTTTCCACGAATTCCTTAGCATCGCCTGACTGGTCTTGGAGTTCCATCATCTCCTTGATCCAGTTCATCCCAATAGCAGATTCCTTACTGTTGACTTGACCTTTGATGCCTTTTTTGTAAGCCCAGTGAGCCGCAACCCCGTACTCAGCGACTTCATGCATTTCCTTGGTTCGGATCTGGAATTCAATCGGTCCTTTAGGGCCGTAGACAGTCGTATGGATGGACTGGTAGCCATTGGCCTTCCGGTTGGCAATATAGTCCTTAAAACGCCCCGGCATCGGCTTCCAGAGCTCATGGATGTAACCCAGCATGGCATAGACATCGCTTGGGGTATCCAGGATACAGCGGATAGCAATCAAGTCATAGATTTCATCAAAGCGTTTCTTCTTATCCTGCATTTTGCGATAGATCGAATAGATATGCTTTGGTCGACCATAAATTTTTCCATGCAGATGGCGTTCCCCAGCATAGGTCTCAATCTTGTGGACAACCTCTTCCACCAACTCTTCTCGCTCGCGACGTTTTTCCTTCATCATATGGGAAATCTTGTAGAATTCGACTTCATTCAGATAACGGAAGGACAAATCCTCAAGTTCCCATTTGACGCTGGAAATCCCGAGACGGTGGGCGAGTGGTGCATAGATCTCCATGGTCTCACGCGAAATGCGCTCTTGCTTATCCTTGCGCAAATGCTTGAGGGTACGCATATTATGCAAGCGGTCTGCCAATTTGACCAAAATGACACGGATATCTTGAGACATGGCCATGAGCATCTTGCGATGGTTTTCCGCCAACTGCTCTTCATGGGACTTGTACTTGACCTTCCCGAGCTTGGTCACCCCATCGACAATCACGCGCACATCATGACCAAATTCGCGCTCTAAATCATCTAAAGTCGCATCCGTATCTTCTACGACATCATGCAAAAAGCCACAGGCGACCGTCACAGCATCCAGTTTCAGCTTGGCAAGGATTCCTGCTACTTGAATTGGGTGGATGATATAAGGCTCGCCAGACTGACGGAATTGCCCATTATGGCAATCAACCGCATAGACCAAAGCCTTTTGCACAAAAGCAACATCTTCAGGTGATAAATATTTTTTTGTAAGGGCAACGACTTGGTCCCCTGTTAAATTCTCTTCTTTCGGCATGTATTTTCTCCAGTTTCTTGGATACTATTTTAACACTTTTAGAAGCAGATGGGAACCAATGAAGCTACTTTAATATACGGATACTTCTCGAAGATCATTCTGGGATCCACCTTGCTTTCATCATTCTTGTAAAAAAACTAACGAAGCGATTCCTTCACTTCGTTAGTTCATTAATTCTGTGACAACACTCACGGCGCTGAGAGCGTAGAGTGGAGCTGTTTCTGCTCGAAGTATGCGAGGCCCAAGTCCTGCAAGGACTGCTCCTTTAGCTGTAAAACTTTTAATTTCTGCAGGGGATAAACCGCCCTCTGGTCCAAAGATAAAGAGTAGTTTACATCCAGCTTCTAAGCCTGTCAGCGACTGAATCAGAGCGGCCGCCTCGCCTTCTTTAGCTGACTCTTCATAGGCCACCACGATCCGGTCAAACTGGTCGAACTGAGCCAGAAAGTCTGCCTTTTTCTCAAAAAGGGTAATGCTTGGGACCAGATTTCGCTTGCTTTGCTCGGCTGCTCCGAGGGCGATTTTTTCTAGTTTCTCGACCTTTTTACCCAATTTCTTGCCGTCCCACTTAGCAACGGACCAGTCTGCAGGGAAGGCCCAGATTTGGCTGGCACCGAGTTCCGTTACTTTCTGAGTGATGAACTCGAGCTTGTCTCCCTTGGGAAAGCCTGATGCGATGGTCACTTGGACTGGCAGTTCCACATTGTCAGCTAATTCCTCGATTAGCTCCAACTTACGGGCTTCTACATTTACCACGCGCGCCAAACGCTTGATCCCATCATCAAAGACCAAAGTCACCTCATCATCTTCTTTTAAGCGCATGACCTGAAACATGTGCTTGCTGGTCTCCTTGTCCTCTATGGTGACAGGTGAGCTAGCCAAACCTTTTACAAAATACTGCTGCATGCTAGCCTCCAATCACACCGGAGATATCCTTGGTCTTCTTGAAGACGCAGGCATTCCATTCCCCTTGGATCATGTGGGTTTCAAGGAAAAATCCAGCTGACTCAGCCGACTCACGTACCATGTCCCATTTGTCCTTGATAATTCCACTCATGATCAGGTAACCTTCGTCCTTGACCAAACGATAAGCATCATCTGTCAGATGGATAAGAATATCCGCCAAGATGTTGGCCACGATGACATCTGCCTCAATCTCCACGCCCTTGAGCAAATCACCTGGAGCTACATGGATGTTTTCCATGCCAGAATTGAGCTCAATATTTTCCTGAGCGACACGAACCGCCACATCATCCAGGTCATAGGCGAAGATTTCCTTGGCACCTAGAAGTGAGCTGGCGATAGAAAGGACACCTGAACCAGTCCCCACATCTAGCACTGTTTCGCCACCGCGAAGAACCTGCTCCAAGGCAAAGAGGCTCATCTTGGTTGTCGGGTGGGTTCCTGTTCCAAAGGCCATACCAGGATCCAGCTTGATAATCTTTTCTCCCGCTGTTGCCTCATAGTCTGTCCATGACGGCACGATGGTCAAGTCATGAGTGATACGAGCTGGTTCATAGTATTTCTTCCAGTTATCTGCCCAGTCTTCCTCAGCCAAGGCAGTCGTCCCCATCTTGACCTCTCCTAGATCCATAAAATCCGTCAATTCTGCTAAGCGAGCCTGCAAGTCCGCTTCAACCGCTGCTACATCAACCGTTTCCGGGTAGTAGGCCGTCACCACGATTTCCTCCTGCTGCTCGACATCAGGAAAAATCTCACCGAAGCGGTCCACATTGCCCACATAGTCCATGCTGTCCTCGATTGCGACCCCTTGGGCGCCTAACTCGATCAAGAGATTGGAGACTAGCTCCTCACCCTCACGCTTCACTGTAACTTTTAACTCTTGCCATGTTTCCATCTGATTCTCCTTAACACTCTATCAATTCTTCTAATTCTTTTAAGGTCTTGCCGTCCTTATTTTTCCAATCCGTTCGTCCATTCGTATTCATTCCTAGTACAAAAGCAGCTGCATAAGATGGGCTGGAGAACAGTTGTTTTTCTTGTAAAACACCATCTTTAATCACATTTGATTTGATTAATTCCTTACGCAATTCTTTTAGACTTGCTGGTATTGCGGGTGAATCAACCTCATCCACTTGACTGCCTTCTAAAACAACAAAACCTTCCGAAGTCTGTTCACAGATGGCTTCAATCATTCGATTTGATTTCTTTGTTTTTCGCTTCAAATAGAGATAAGTTGAATTTTCATCAGAAACATTCTGATCCGTTTTCTTGGTCATAGGAACAAACACTCGGTACCCTAAGGTTCCTACAATCATCAAAGTATTTTCTACAACCTCATCCAACTCAGACTGCTTTTCTTCTGTTACATTCCCAGAATTGGGCTCATTCCCATTTTTGACAATGAAGCGCCCCGCATCCTTTGCTAATTGTGTAAATTTATTTTCCAAATAACTAATTTCCGTGGGACCAAAGGAGTTATTCTGCGTCGTCAAAATAATCACATCATTAAAATAATCAGCATGGTTATCCCGCGTATGTTCTTGCACACGTAAAAGGACACCTTCACCATTTTTGCGATTCGTCGCCTGCCCGATGTAGGTAACATCCTTTTGCTTATCCTCATTACGACCAAATAGGAAATAAATCCCACTTTGTTTCATTTCGTCACGAGATTTCAAATCAGCCAATTGAATTCGAGGAATTTTATAAATCACCCCTGTCCAATTTGACAAGGTACATTTAATTATCCCAGTAACTTCTCCATCCATGAGAAACATGTTGATATTTTTACTACGCTTCATCCTAATTTCTTCTCCACATATTCTCTCACTCGTTCTTGCAATTGAGGCACAACCCGATCTGAAATTAAAAACTCTTCAAAGCTCACTAACTTATAGCCCTGTCCCTCGTCTCCAAAGTCAATGCGATCAAAATCTTCTTGGGCTAGATTGCCAACTAGAAAAACGAACTGTTTCTTCTCATCCAAGATGCCAGGATAGATCCCAGACCAGATGACGTCATCTTTAGACAGTTGGATGTTCAGTTCCTCATAAACCTCACGCGCCACACACTCAAAAGGTGTCTCATTTCCTTCCCGACCACCACCTGGCAAGTCCCACATATTAGGATAGGGAATCGTTTCTTTATCATCGCGCAAGATGGTTAGAATCTTATCCCCACAAAACAAAGCAATCTTACAGCCTGTAAAATCAGAAATTTCTATTTCCATATCAGACTCCTTCGGTTAATTTTCTTTCCAGTTCTATTAACCAGTTTTAATAATAGCGTATACTGCCCCATAACATTCTACTGTTATTCTTTTTTTGTTTGGCAAGCTGAATAGCCTTTTAGTTTAGAGCAAATTTTCATTTGACTAAAATTTTTTAGTATTGAGGTTGCTATATATTGTGAAGAAGGTGGAACACTTCTCTTGCAATTTCCTAAACTTACTATTCAGATTAATTGTTTGTCTAGCCCATTTTTTTATCTATTGATTCTACTATTTTTCATTTCATAGAGCCAACTTTTTATTTCTTTTTTACACACTTCAAAAATCTTATCTTTAAGTTCTTTATTATCTTTTTCAAAACAAGCTTCCCATAACTCATCGTCTTTTATTTCATGAATTGGAATATCTTGGTTCTCTAATTCTTTTTTAAACTCTGTTAGATAATACGGTTTGTGAGAATGTAAACCAATATAACCCAGATATGGATATAATATAGTTTCATCAAAATCATTTACCGTTACAATAATTCCATTTTGTAGTGGCTGATGATTTGGATCAGCACTCTCTGAATGGTCATAAGGATAGAATAAAATGACACCAACTACATTCTCTCTCCTTACAATTTCTCGTGCATCATCAACTCCTTGAGAAGGGTCATAAAACTCCGTTGCAAAACGATAAGTTCTTCCATCAGATAAACCTTTTTTTCCTGGCTCGGATAGTTGCAATAAGATATTTTTAAACTTTTCATCATCAATACCCAATTTACTTAGATAATCTGAGAATTCTATGTCAAAGTAGTAAAATTCCTCAGTTTGAGAATCTATATGATTTATTTTTAAAAAAGCAGTCTCATCTGAAAGTATCGTTGGTTTTAAAGCTAGCTGTCGCAAAAAATTGCGAATATGGGATTCATTTTTATTAAACTCTCCCAATACTTCAGTCTGTCTAGACTGGCTTCGATCATCTTTTAGAATAAAAGAGTAATCAAAAGATTGTGTCGTTAATTGCTCTATTATTTTATGCAGAATAAACTTAATTTTTAAAGAATGCAAGTCATTATTATTAAAAAAACTATTCTCAAACTGTTCATATTCTTCTTTAGATAATTCCCCGACAAAATCCAGTAAGTCAATTAACTCCCAATAAAATTTCAATATCATCGGTCTATAAAGTTCATTTATACCTTTATAAAGAGTAGAATTCATAAACTTGTAAAGTTCAAATCCCTTGGAAAAATAAGTACTTCCCTCATATTTTCTACCATAATTTAACTCCCTATTATTCATTCTATTCACAAAATAGGAATCTAGAATAGTAATAAAATTATAACTTAGGGGTAGCCCTTTATTATTAATCCTGTGAATATAATCCAAAATACCTAAGTCAGGGACAACAATGATATTAGGTTCAGAAATATAATCTGATTTTTCCAATAAAGATATTGCAGTGGATATATCTGTAATTAGCAATGTCGAAACATTACAATCAAAAAATAACCTTTTATTTTTATCAATCATATCAATAATTGTAGCTGTGTTACATTTATCTAACTCATCTATAGAAAAAGTAATATTAAAGTATGCAGACATGTTTTTTAAAAGTCGTAGTAGCTGACGCTCTTTTAATTCCTCAGTAACAATACTTTTTAACTCCCGAGACAATTCTTCATTGTTGCTTGAAGAATTTTTCCCTCTTAATTGTAATCCCGTTTTTATTACTCCTATACCAGCACTTAAATCAATAGATGAATCGGCTGATATATCTGAAGTAGTTGATTCTAAATATCTTTTTGTATTTGTTATTTCTATATCAAAATATTGCAGTTGTTGTTGAGAAATACGCAAGATTTCCTCTAATTTTTTCAGCTCATCCGCTTTTATTTCAAAATACTCAACCTTTTGATACAGTTCGTCAATGTTTTTACGAAAAGTTGAAATATCTACTCGATTGTTTTCAAAAGAAAACCAGCTATTTTTTTGAAATCCATGTTGTTTATTTAAAATCTTAAATTGTTCCTCTACATCGCTGGTTTTATTTAATAACTTGTTACATAAATTATGAATATTTGAAGTATTTTCTTTTTCCTCAATTTTTTTCAACTTTTTATGAATTGTTGAAAATTTTTTTCTAATTTGATTTTGTTCTAACCAATTGTATTCTTTTGTCTTTTTCTCAACATTAAATTCTAGAGTTGGATAAAACCCTCTATCATCGTTAATAAAACCATCAAGATAGTCTTCAATATCCTCCATTCTTTTGGAAATAGCATTAGGAATTTGCATTAAAATTTCTCTATGAAAATCTTTATTACCACTGAAAAAAGACACATTCACTACAAGAATTTCTTTGTCATCTTTATCACCACTATACTTTCTATCAAATTCCAAAGAAATATTTTTAAGACTTGATTTTCCTGACCCTCTGTTACCACATAAGACAAAAAGCCCTTTCTCTTCTCTGTATATAGCCTGCAACTGCTCTACTATTTCTCGTTCTGTAGGCAACAATGAAAAATAGTCTCTAACATCTCGGCTATAAGCACCAATATATTTTTTTTCCGCTGTCAAGATTTACCTCTCTTTACATTACATTTACTCAAATCAAGCTTGTCTTCTTTCTAATACCTCGGGTAAGGGTAAAAGGTGCTTTCTTCTAGGCCGACTTTGCCTTCTTCAAAAACTTCTTGGTTCCAGACGATCTCAAAGCTCTCTGCTTCTTCGTCTGCTAAGAAATCCATGAGCTCATCCAAGGCCAGCTCAGCTGTATCTCTAAGGAAAGTCGCAAAATAGGCTAGAAACTCACGAGACAAGCCTTTTTTAGGCTCATAAGGAATCGCTGTTAAATAGGCATCTTCCTCCACATGAGACTTGGCTGGATTGTAGAAGAGCACGGCTTCTTCAAAGAAAATATCCTCATCAGATTCTTCGCCAGCTTCATCAACCAGGGCAACCCCTCCCGTATTCTGTGCTTCCAAGAGAAAAGCCACTTCTACCGCATGGTTTTTCTTATCCCAATTGATCTCAAAATCAAAGGGAAAAACCTTGTCCATCTCCTCTTCTAAAACATCCAAAAATCCGTATTTAGACATAGCGTCCTCTTTCTAATTTCCCACTCTTAGAGCGGAATATGATACAATAGTTACTACAATCTTACCATAAAAAACGCCTCTTTGAAAGGAGACAAAGCTAGAAAGGAGAAGGAAATGCCCGACAATCTCGCACTCCGTATGCGACCACGGACGATCGATCAAGTCATCGGTCAACAGCACCTGGTCGGAGAAGGCAAAATCATTCGCCGCATGGTCGAAGCCAATCGTCTGTCCTCTATGATTCTCTATGGACCTCCGGGGATCGGAAAGACCAGTATTGCTTCTGCGATCGCAGGAACGACCAAGTATGCTTTTCGGACCTTTAATGCAACGGTTGACAGTAAAAAACGCCTACAAGAAATCGCAGAGGAGGCCAAATTTTCTGGTGGCTTGGTCCTGCTCTTGGACGAGATCCATCGCCTCGATAAAACTAAACAAGATTTTCTCCTGCCTTTGCTCGAAAGTGGTCTGGTCATCATGATCGGTGCAACGACTGAAAATCCCTTTTTCTCTGTCACACCCGCTATTCGTAGCCGCGTACAAATCTTTGAGCTGGAACCGTTGACGACGGAGGAGGTCAAGCAAGCTCTAAAAACGGCGCTGGACGATCCCGACCGTGGCTTTGATTTTCCAGTCGTGCTCGATGAGGACGCTTTGGATTTCATCGCTACCTCAACCAATGGAGATCTTCGCTCTGCCTTTAATTCTCTCGATCTGGCGGTGCTGTCGACCTCTGAAAATGCAGAAGGAATTCGCCATATTACGCTAGAGATCATGGAAAACAGTCTCCAGCGCAGCTACATCACCATGGACAAAGATGGAGACGGCCACTACGACGTGCTCTCTGCTCTGCAAAAATCTATCCGTGGTTCGGATGTCGATGCTAGTCTCCACTATGCAGCTCGTTTGATCGAAGCCGGAGATCTACCCAGCCTAGCTCGTCGCTTGACTGTCATCGCTTATGAGGATATCGGTCTGGCCAATCCAGATGCGCAGATTCATACCGTGACAGCGTTACAAGCAGCTGAGCGCATCGGCTTTCCTGAGGCCCGCATTCTCATCGCCAACATCGTCATCGATCTAGCCCTTTCGCCGAAATCCAACTCAGCCTACGTTGCCATGGACAAGGCGCTGGCTGATCTTAGAAGTTCTGGCAACCTTCCTATTCCTCGCCACCTCCGCGATGGTCATTATGCTGGAAGCAAGGAACTGGGAAATGCGCAAAACTATAAATACCCTCACAACTACCCTGGCAACTGGGTCAATCAGGACTACTTGCCAGACAAGCTCAAACACGCTTCCTACTTTATTCCCAATGAAAATGGCAAGTACGAGCGTGCTCTCGGAGCCACCAAGGAGAAGATTGATCAATTTAAGAAAAAGTGACATCGGTTTCAAAAAATTGAGATTTTTCCTTGAAATATTTTCAAAATGTGGTATCATATACATATAGAAACGCTGTGGTGTACGACTTCACACTTAAGTGTTGACCGACTATTTTTTGTATTATTAGGGAAACAAAAGACTTCTGGCAGTATGCAGGCCGTTTCACGCGGAAGCAGCTAAGTCAGAGCGAGTTGCCCACCTGCTTAATTGCGCGGGTTCAATACAAATCGTGAAGTATCGGCACCAATACAGCTTTTTATATTTGCCTCCTTAGCTCAGTTGGTAGAGCAGTAGACTCTTAATCTATGGGTCACAGGTTCGAGCCCTGTAGGGGGCATCTACATACAACAGGAAAAAGCCTTGATTTACAAGGCTTTTTTGTTTGTCTATAACTGATTTGCCCCATCATTTGCCCCACATTTTTTTATGAGCAATCTTTCCAGACATCTCTGACTACGAAAAACAAAAAAGCTATCCTACCTTTGCAAATTTAGATAAGATAGCAGAATATTTTAATGCAACTCCAACCCAACTATTTGGAACTAGTAAAGAGATTGAGTTAGAAAAGAGTGTTCTTGAATCTAATGAATACTCTGATAAAGTAAGTGAGATTTTAAAAGCTGTCAAATACATCGAAGATTTTCTAGAAACTGATGGACAGTACTTAGAGGATTTACTTTACTTAACAAGAGGCAACCAACTATACACAGAAGATGGAGATGAGTTGTATATTGATCCAACTTCTCAGAAAAGAACACTTCATAACCAATATGAACCTGGTTTTATTGTAGCAAGGGATAAATCTCCACTAGAACTCTTAATTGAAAATAAGGAATTGTTTGATAAATAGAAAAAGCGAGGATAACCTCGCTTCAGATTGAAGTTAAAATCTTTAGAAGACACTTTTATAAGGACTTTGTCTTCAATCTGTGAAAAGGAGTGAAAACTCCTTTTCTTTTTGTAAGTCAGACTGAAACTTCCAAATTGTTTATTTATTTTATTGACATTTTCTATAAAAATAAGTACAATAGTTTTATTAGCAAACTATACTATATAGGGGGTATTGAAATGAAATTTTCTAATCGTTTACTGCTATTCCTTGCAGGAGTTGTTTTTGTCCTTTTAGGACTTTTCCTATTTACAAACCCAGTAGCTAATCTTGTTGCTTACAGCTGGTGGATTGCATTTGATTTACTGGTTTCTTCTATAGCAGCTATTTTAGGCTATTTCTCTGCACCAAAAGAGCTTCGCTCACCTGTTTATCTTTTCCAAGGATTTGTTAGTCTTCTCTTAGCTCTTTACCTCGTTGCTTATGGCTTTTTGACCCTGCCGGTCGTCATTCCGACCATTGTAGGAATTTGGTTAATTGTAGAAGCCATTATTGCTTTCTTTAAAGGCAATCGTCTAGGATTGATTTTCCCTATTATTGGTAGCAATATCACGTGGGTAGCCTTGCTTGAATTTTTACTAGGTCTAGTGATTCTGTTCAATCCAGTGGCTACAGGTGTCTTTGTCGTTTATGTCATTGCCTTTGCATTTTTAGTTACTGGCTTCACCTACATTATTGAGGTCTTTCGTAAATAGTCTAGTTGCTATTTCTATCGCATTCAAAAAAGCTGGGAAATCATATTCTCAGCTTTTTTGTCTCTTTAATTATCACTTTTTCGCATTCCATTCTGCGTAGAATTGCTCCAAGTATTCTTCCAAAAAGTGATGGCATAGTGCTCTAGCATTCGATAAGTTGCAATAATAACCGGTCGAGAACGGGGCATCGACTCAATCATACCGAAAATAAAAGAGCGAATGTTATCTGCAAAAAGAAAGCTTAGATTCTTTGCGATTTCAACAAAAAAAGCACTGTTTGTACTGATCCCAAAAGTTAGATTTTTTCTGTCTAACTTTTGGGGTGCAGTACATTTTCAACTCTCTTATTTATTTTCTTATCTCACATAATTACTTCACATATCCAGGCTCATCAAATTCATTTTTTTCAATAACATATGCCACATTTGCATCCTTATTGATCAAAGAACATATATCTATTAAACTACAAAAGCTCTCTGACCGCAAAATTCCGTTAATTTACAACCTTATTCCTACTTTCTATTTTACTTTTCTGACAGATAAGATTATAATAAGAAGTATTTATTTTCGGAGGTTTTTATGTCATTTCTATCAAAAAATTGGGCAGGACTGTTAGTCTGTCTGATCATTTCTATCATCTCTTGGGTTTTAGGAGGCTTTCTGCCTGTTGTGGGAGCACCTGTTTTCGCCATTTTTATCGGAATGATTCTCTACCCCTTTCTCACTCCCTATAAACAACTGGATGCTGGTTTGACTTATAGCTCCAAAAAATTGCTTCAGTATGCTGTTATCTTACTTGGTTTTGGACTCAATATCTCTCAAGTTTTCGCAGTTGGAAAATCTTCCCTTCCTGTCATCCTTTCGACTATTTCTATCGCTTTAATTATTGCTTTCTTTTTCCAACGATTTTTTAACATGGATACAAAGCTAGCTACCTTGATTGGGGTAGGCTCTTCTATCTGTGGCGGTTCTGCCATTGCAGCGACTGCTCCTGTTATTCACGCCAAGGAAAAAGAAGTAGCCCAAGCCATTTCTGTTATCTTTTTCTTCAATGTCTTGGCAGCTCTTATCTTTCCAACTCTAGGTTCTTGGCTCCATCTCTCCAACGAAGGTTTTGCTCTCTTTGCGGGTACTGCGGTCAACGATACTTCCTCTGTAACAGCCACAGCTAGCGCCTGGGATAGTCTGTATCATACCAATACTCTAGAATCTGCAACCATTGTCAAACTGACTCGTACCTTAGCTATTATCCCTATTACTCTCTTCCTCTCCTATTGGCAAAGCCGTCAACAAGACAACAACCAAGGAGTAAAGCTTAAAAAAATCTTCCCTGTTTTCATTCTCTACTTCATCCTAGCTTCTCTGCTAACTACCGTCCTTACTTCTTTTGGTGTTAGCAATAGCTTCTTTTCACCTCTCAAACAGCTCTCCAAATTCCTCATCATCATGGCTATGAGTGCTATTGGTCTCAAAACTAACCTCGTTGCTATGATCAAATCCAGTGGAAAATCCATTCTTCTTGGAGCCCTTTGCTGGATCGCTATCATCCTGACTAGTCTTGGCATGCAATTACTCATCGGTATTTTCTAAGAAAAAAGGGAGCCTAAAGGCTACCTCAGAACGTAGACAAACGTCATTTTTGGCGTTTGTCTTTTTGTATCTTCAAAGATATTTTGTCTTATCATCTACTATTCCATCCAAAAATCTGATTTAAAGCAAAATAAAAAGGGATATTCCCTATCCATTTCGATAATTTTTTCATTACCCATTCTTTATTACCAATCATCAAACACTCCGCCTGTAAGTTGGTACATGAGGTAAATGTGCTCCAAGGTTTTGACAATTCGCGTCACATGAAGTTATTTAAGCATATCCTTTTCTCTCATTACCATTTTCTGTTATAATAAATCGTACTTCTAGAATGGAAAGGACTTGAGATGACAACTCTTGTTAAACATAAACGTGTAAATTATTCAGAACTTTTTTATGATCTAGTTTTTGTTTTTGCGATTTCAAAAGTAACTGCTTTAATTCACCATCTTCATAACGGTATTTTGACTTGGAATTCTTTGCTTGATTTTTTCATGTCTGTCTTGCTTCTCATCAATGCCTGGATGATTCAAACCGTTTATACCAATCGCTATGGAAAGAACTCTGTATTTAACATGGTAATCATGTTTATCAATATGGGACTTTTACTCTTTATATCCAATTTGATTAAAGATGATTGGCAACAATATTTTCATTATGTCTGTTGGGCTATTGGTACATTAACCCTTACCTTATTTTTTCAATATTTGGTTGAGTTTTTTAAAAAATCAACCGATAATGTTCATAGGGAAAGTATCAAAGGTTTTCTATGGATAACAGGTCTACGAAGTTTAGAAATCTATCTAGCAGCTCTTCTTCCTATTTACATTGGAGTCTATATCCTTTATGCTAGTATTCTGCTAACATTTATTACGCCAATTACCTCGATTAGTAAAGATGATCATTTCCAGATAGTTCTCCCCCATTTAATCGAGCGCATCTCCCTTCTTGTCATTATTACGTTTGGAGAGATGATTATGGGGCTAGTTAACTTCTTTACAATCGAGAATTTCTCGATTTATTCGGTTCTTTATTTCATTATTATGCTTTCTCTGTTCTTGTTTTATTTTGTTCAATTCGACCATGCTATTGATGAAGAATCTAATCAAAAGGGACTATTTCTAATTTACAGTCACTATCCTATTTTCATTGGACTTCTTATGATGACCGTTTCGATGAGTTTTCTTCTGAATCCTGAAACTAATCTTCTCTTTGCAACCAGCTTCTTTTATATCGGAATTGGCCTCTTCCAAGCTGCTGTCCTAGCAAATGGGCCCTATAACAAACACTATCTTCGCTATTCGAAAAGTTACTACTGTGTCCAAGCTACACTCTATCTGGCTGCCTTGATTCTCTCTTTAATCTTTGCTTCTAATCCTATAATAGTAGTAAGTATTACAACCATTTTAGCTCTAGCTATAGCTATTCATTCTATTTATTTTTATATGACACAGACTAAAAAACATTCCACACCTTACTGGGAGTTGTTTTAATGAGTTTATAGCATTAAAAAAGCCTTGGTTTCCAAGGCTTTATTTGATATCAATCACCGAACACGAAAATGTTTAACTTACAGAACTGCTAGTGAAGCTCTAGAGGATGAGTTCGAGTAAATATTGCACTTATTCTTGTAACTTATCATTTACTTGATGCACGAACTCAATATTTTTTTCGTTAATTTGTTTTTGCCCCACTTTTGCACCATTTTTAAATCCTGACATTGAAAACACCTAAAAGTAATTCCCTAAAATCAGCTATATTTCAACATTTTTGTTTATTTTCAATATGAAAAGTTCTTACAAATTCATGTAGGGGGCATTTTTTATGCACAAAAAGCCTTGAAATCCAAGGCTTTTTTGCTTGTCTTAAGAGTATTTAGATCACTTTTTTAGATACTGTAATGTAGCCTACGAAGTTAAATCACTCTGCACCATTGTTATTCCATTTAAAATAAAAAACCACCTTTGAACCCTACCAAACAATTGACAGTTCTTGCCTGAATCCGCTATGATAAGGGTACTTGAAATTCCGAGTTTTCATAGCATTTAAAATGTAAGGAGTCAAAAATGAAAATCTATTATTCAAAATATGTCGGATATGGCTTTTTGGCTTTTGCCTGTGCGCTCTATAGCCACTTAGCGTTTTTATCGATCCTAGGTTTTGAGGGGTTTCCCAAAGTCAGTTTCGTCACCCTCATTCAAATCCTTTTATTTCTAATTGCGATCTATGCAACCATTGCTGGGATCAAAAGACTGACCAACCGTCAGATCGCCTTTGAGCTGACTTCTGATGGGATCTATGCTTATCAGGGAGTGATCCTGACAAAAGACATCTTTATCCCAAAGGAAGATTTGGTGAGTGCAGCCTATAAAGTGGCTGACGTTAGTGACCCCGATCACCAAAATAGTAAGAGTTATTTCATCGAATTTCAGCTGAGGGAAAATACTGCACTAGAAAATCTCTCAAAATCTAATACGATCATTGACACAGAGCACCATACCGTAAAACTCTTCGTCAATTTCTGTAAATTTAAGGAAGAAGATTGGCAAAACCTATCCAAGTACTTGACGAACGAATACCAAATAACCGTTTTATAGCAAAGAAAAGAGAGTGGGACAGAAATCGGTAATTCGTTAGAATTCGATTTCGTCGTCCCACCTCCGCACAGTTGAGTAGGGCTGTAAAAGCTGATGAAATCAGCGTAGTAGAGCCCACTCAACCACTGCGTCTTGCTCGACAATCCAAAAACAATTGAGAGGCTAGGACTTTTGTCCCAGCCTCTTTTTAACTGCTCTTAGTTCCCCATTTTCCCTTTGGGTACGAGCAGATAGAAAAATAGCAAATTCAATCCAAATACGGCAACAAAGAGCGCTAATTGGGTGGCATCAATCGTTTGTTTCTCGGTCAAATCTTGGATCAGCTTTGTATAATAATAGCCTGGGAAAACCCGTTGTAGCTTGCCAACTAAGTCCATAAATCCTCCACTTGTGCCAAGCGTATCAAAGGGAATAATGGTCATGGCTGCTAAAATAATAACTGGAAAGCCAATGGTATCAATCGTCTTGGCATCTACCCTCACCCCAAGTACAAAGCCAATCACACTAAAGTAGATCCCCATCAAGGATAAGAGGAAAAATTGTACCAACAGGCTAGTCGTCACTGGAAAGTGAAAAGCTAGGACAGCAACTACTAGCACTGCTAAAAAGATCAAGCTGTTCAGAATTAGTTGCACGATGCTTTGGTCCCATAAATAATTTTTGACACTATAGCTTGTAAAGTGGGATTCAAAAGAATAAAACCCGATATCTGAGGCGATCCGCTTACTAAAAGTTGCAAGGCTATTACCAATGACCCCGATAAATACGGCAATACCTAATAAAATACTTGGTGAAACCCCTTTTTGAAGCTGATAAAAGAAGATATACCAGCCTATGGGTAAAATAATGGTGAATAATACGAAGCGCTTATTTCGTAAAACTTGTTTTAATTGAATCTTTTTCATGCTTGTTCCCTTCCTTTATTCATCTCTTCTCGGAAATACTGCTCAATGGTTTGACCAGCCTGGTGAATGTCCTCAACAGCCTTTGTTGCAGCAATTCGACCCTCTTTTAAAATCAGGACTTTTGTAAAAAAGGCATCAATTTGGTTGAAATCATGGGTCACCACAACAGAGGTAAACTCTTGCTGCTCCAGTAGTTTCCAAAAGTTATCCACTGCTTCCAAGTCCATGCCAGTCGTTGGCTCATCTAAAAAAATCAACTTTGGATGATTCAAAATAGTTACCAACAAGGACAAGCGTCTCTTTTGACCACCAGAAAGACTACCCACCATCTGCTCTCTTGATTCTCTTAATTCGACCATCTCTAAGAGTCCATTGATATCAGCCTGCTTCAACTGATTCATCCGACTTTTTAATTCGACAAATTCAGCAACGGTAAGATCCTCGATGAGCAGATCCCCCTGAGGCATCATCCCAATTTCCTTTTGAAAATCAAGCGAAGTCTTTATCGTCCCGGAATCGGCCTGGAGCTGCCCAGCGATAATGTTGAACAGGGTACTTTTTCCTGCTCCATTATTTCCCAGCAAGGCAATTTTGTCTCCTTCTTCTATCGAAAAAGACACTCCCTTTAATACAGCTTTCTCCTTAAATGATTTTGTAATAGATGCTACCTGAAACATACGATCCCTCTTTTCTTATTGATCTTGTGTACAGTATACTTCAAAGAGACAGGCTTTGTGGCTCTCTGTCAGAATCGGTCAGAAAATCGTCGCGAATGGTCAAAAAAGAGGCTGGGACAAAAGTCCTAGCCTCTCAATTATTTTTGATTGTCGAGCAAGACGAAGTGGTTGAGTGGGCTCTACTACACTGATTTCATCAGCTTTTACAGCCCTACTCAACTGTGCGGAGGTGGGACGACGAAATCGAATTCTAACGAATTACCGATTTCTGTCCCACTCTCTCTTCTATTATTCCTTCCAAAAGGTCAGGCTCTGGGTAAATCGGTAGTTTGAACTCTTGGTAGACACTGTCGTTTTGGGATATTTTTCCAGTAATTGTTGGATCTTGTACAAGCCAAGACCGCGGCCCTCTCCTTTAGTCGAGTAGTCCTTTTCAAAAATTCTCGCCAGATCTATTTTTTCAGCCTTTGTACTATTTTCAACTATTAAGATGAGGGAGTTTTCCTCCTGGAGCATGGCAAGAGTCAGCTGGGGGTCCTCTGATTCAAGACTCGCTTCGATAGCATTGTCACAAAGGATGGATAAGAAGGTGATGAAATCTAAAACCTCGATGAATAAATCACGAACTGGTTCATCGATCTCGACAGAGATCCCAATCCCTTTATTTTGAGCTTCCAATAATTTTGCGGACAGAACACTTTTTACAGCTGGATTTTCGATGTGACTGAGTTTGGCAATATCAAACTTACTATTGTAAAATTGCTGGCCACTCTCTCGAAGAACATTCTCATAGACTTCCCTGATCGCGTTAAGATCTTCGTGCTCAATACTTAATTTGAGACTGGTTAAAATATTCAGGTAATCATGACGAAAGGCACGAATCTCCCCATAGAGCATTTCGACGTGTTGGCTATAGGTGGCTAACTCCTGCAGTTGCCTATCTTTTTGCTCTAGAATCTCTTGTTTCAATCGTTCTTTGGACACTGCATTGAAATACAAGAGCATCACAAAAAACAAAATCAGATAAATACTATTTAACTGTTCCCGTAAAGCATCTGCATGAGGAATAGCATCCTCAAAAACCACCAGACCTACAACACTGAGCAAATACACAAACATGGAAAGATCCATTGGGAGTAGGAAACGATTAAAATACTGCCGTTGAAACCCTACTTTTAAATCTGTAAAATCTAGTTTTAACAATTTAGTGATTCCTATATAAACAGGAAAGACCAGCAATTCAAGTAGAGCATCATACCAGCTGACAGATGCCTCATGAACAAGTACGATCCCTAACATTGGAAAGACATAAAAGGCTAAGAGACGCCCAATGAGACTCTCCATGACAACCGGATAGAGCCCATAAAAAATATTCAAAAGGTGTCGTATGTTACGATTTCGGTAGAAACTATAGGCAATAAATACTAAGAAATAGCCAAAAAAGCCTACCGGTGGTACAAGGGTAAAGATAATTGCAAAGAAGAAGGGGCACAAAAAGAGCCAGCGCAAGGTGAACTCTTGTCTACTGATATGACGATAGATCAGCATGCTGACGAAGAACTTTAGGTAAGACATTAGAATAGTTAACAGCAATTCTTTCTCCCTCTATTTTTTCAAAGCTTCCAGTAAGCCTCTATACTTGGTCCGTGAGATCAAGCAATTGTCTCCATTTTCAAAAAAAGCTTTCTTGGCTTCTTTATCAATCTTCGTAATATTTTGCGGATTCACCACAAAGGAGCGGTGGCACCGATACAAGCGGGGATCTGCTTTTTCGATATCGGCAATACTAGCGTAAAATTCCAAGCGCTCTTCCTGGGTGTGTAAAATGACCTTGTGAATGGTTGGAGACGTTTCAACATACAAAATCTTATTAAAAGGAACTTGTACACGCGCCATCGCACTCTCAAACGTAAAGGCATCTTGCGCAATCGTGGTTCCAGCTTGCTCCAAGGTATAATCGATAACTGAGCTGATTCTCTCTTTGAACTCTTCCTCACCCAGCGTTTTATCGATAAAATCTAAGGCAGCTACTTTGTACTGAAAGGTAATGGGCATGAATTCAGAGTGAGTGGTGACAAAGACAATGGTCGCATGGGGATCTTTCTTACGAATCTCTTTTGCGATCTCCAGACCTTTTTTCTCCTCACCTTTAATCTCGATATCTAAAAAGAATAGGTGATGGGCGCCTCTCTCTGTGATAGCATCCAGCAACTGGCTTGACTTCCCAAACACTTCTGGCGCTTTGCATTGCAAGAATTTTTGACGGATGAGATCCTGCAAGACCGCTTCGATACGCGATTGTTGGATCCATTCATCTTCTAACACAAAAATCTTCAACAAAGTCCTCACTCCTTCCCCTCTACGAATATGTTCTATTTTACCATAAATGATGCCTGCTGAGCTACTCTTTCAAAAGAGACTCAAAAGGCCTTCTATCTTTTTTCCTTAACAAAAAAACTCCCCCGGAGAAATCCGGAAGAGCTTGCGCAAGGGGAATTTGAAAAATATTTTTTAATATGAAAAAGGTCGATAAAATCTATGCTATGTTCAAACTCTCATTTTACTAACAGCGATATTACGATCAAGTTTTATTGTCAATAGACATGTATGTGGGAAGTTCTCCCCTTGCAACAATGTAGACCTGTGATCTACTCTTACTAGTATACACTAGAATTATTACAAAATCAGTTAATTTGTATTGCAATTTGTTGGCAAATATCCCTCTGCCTGAAAACACCGCAAATGCTTGATTCCCAAGCATCTACGCAAGTCCTCTTTAATTAGTATTTATCATTTCTGTTACAAAATTTAAAATAAAAATATTATTCCATAACAAATGAAAATCCCAAAGCACGATAAAAAGAGGCTGGGACAAAAGTCCTAGCCTCTCAATTATTTTTGGATTGTCGAGCAAGACGCAGTGGTTGAGTGGGCTCTACTACGCTGATTTCATCAGCTTTTACAGCCCTACTCAACTGTGCGGAGGTGGGACAACGAAATCGAATTCTAACGAATTACCGATTTCTGTCCCACTCTCTTTGAGCTAGTAAGACGATTAGCCAGACCGCAACATAGTGGCTACTATCCAACGATGAGAGGTATAGCCTCAATCGTGTAACAGTTACGACAGAAAATAAAGAAGGCCGATAATGCCTTCTTTATTTTCTTAGTAAGACACTTCGGCAAGGCACCATGGTGCTTGCCGTAGCCTAATGAGGTGCTTCAGCACCCATTAGACTAAGTGTCTTACATCATCCCACCCATCATGCTTGGATCCATTCCTGGTCCTGCTGGGGCTGCTGGTTCTGGTTTGTTGGCTACGACTGCTTCGGTTGTCAAGATCAGACTCGCTACGGAAGCGGCGTTTTGAAGGGCTGAACGGCTCACTTTAACTGGGTCGATGATTCCTGCATCAATCATATTCACCCATTCACCTGTTGCGGCATTGAAACCTGTTCCGACTTCGGCATTTTTCAAGCGATCAATCACAATAGATCCTTCGTAACCGGCATTGTGGGCAATTTGGCGCACCGGTTCTTCCAAAGCACGAAGAACGATATTGCGTCCGGTCGCTTCATCTCCTTCTAATTCAAGGGCTGCGACTGCAGAGATGACATTGACAAGGGCTGTACCACCTCCGGCAACGATCCCTTCTTCAACGGCTGCGCGAGTCGCATTAAGGGCATCTTCGATACGAAGTTTCATTTCTTTCAATTCTGTTTCTGTTGCAGCACCAACCTTGATCACGGCAACACCACCAGACAATTTGGCCAAACGTTCTTGTAATTTTTCACGGTCAAATTCAGAGGTTGTAGTTTCAATTTGTGACTTGATAACAGCCACACGGTTAGCGATCGCTTCTGGGTTACCAGAACCTTCGACAATGACGGTACTGTCTTTATCGACTGAAACTTTAGCTGCTTGACCAAGGGCTTCAATGGTTGCATCTTTCAATTCCAAACCAAGATCGTCTGTAATGACTGTACCACCTGTCAAGATGGCAATGTCTTCTAGCATGGCTTTGCGGCGATCTCCAAATCCTGGTGCCTTGACAGCTACAACATTAAAGGTACCACGGATCTTGTTCAAGACAAGTGTTGGAAGAGCTTCGCCATCGACATCATCTGCGATGATCAAGAGTGGACGGTTGCTTTGAAGAATGCTTTCCAACAATGGCAAGATTTCTTGGATATTTGAAATCTTCTTGTCAGTGATCAAAATGTATGGATTTTCAAGGTCTGCCACCATTTTTTCATTATCAGTGACCATGTATTGTGAAAGGTACCCACGGTCAAACTGCATACCTTCAACGACTTCCAGTTCTGTTTCCATTCCACGAGACTCTTCAATCGTGATAACCCCATCTTTACCTACTTTTTCCATGGCTTCAGAGATGTACTCACCGACTTTTTCAGAACGAGAAGACACAGCAGCTACTTGAGCAATCGCTTCCTTGCTTGATACTGGGATCGCATTGTTTTTCAAAGCTTCTACTGCTGTTGCAACAGCAGTCTCAATCCCACGACGGATGCCAATTGGATTAGCACCTGCAGTGACGTTTTTGATTCCTTCACGGACGATGGCTTGAGTCAAAACCGTTGCAGTTGTTGTACCGTCACCTGCGATATCATTGGTCTTAGAAGCCACTTCTGACACCAATTTAGCACCCATATTTTCAAAATGGTCTTCCAATTCGATTTCTTTTGCGATGGTCACCCCATCATTTGTGATCAAGGGTGAACCAAATGATTTTTCAAGAACCACATTGCGACCTTTAGGGCCCAACGTAACTTTCACTGTATCTGCTAAGACATCGACACCACGGACCATTGCAGAACGTGCATCAGATGAAAATTTAATATCTTTTGCCATTTCTCTTACCTCTTTCTTCTCTTACTCTACAATTGCAAGAATGTTCGCTGTTCCAACGATGGTGTAGGTTTCTTCCCCATCTTTAACTTCAATTCCTGCATGGCTTTCAACCAAAACGTGGTCTCCTGCTTTTACAGCTGGAGCAATGAGTTCGCCACTTAGGGTACGCACACCTTCGCCAACGGCCACTACTTCAGCTGTTTTTGTATCGGCCTTGCTCGCACCTGCGAGGACAAAACCTCCAACAGTCTGTTCTTTTTCTTCTACTTTTAAGACCACACGGTCTCCTAATGGTTTTAACATGTTCATTCCTCCATACGTGTTTTTAGCACTCTCTATACGTAAGTGCTAACTTATGTTTCTATTGTATCACTTGGTCAGAAATAGTCAAGAAAAAAACACCTCAAAAATAGATGAGATGTTTCTAAAATATCAATTTAAAATTGTCAATTTTTGATTGAAATCGTCGATCACTTTTTGAAGATTGATCCGCCCGCGGTAGATGCCATATCCAAAAACAATCATGCCTAAAATTCCAACCAAGGCTAGTAAAATCCCGAGGATCAAGAGTGGGAGGAAACTTTTGTGAAAGAGATAGATCAATACCACACCAATACTGGCAATGATAAAGAGTAAGCTGAACCAACGACCAAGGTTTTCAAGCATGTGGCGTTGGTACTTGATTTCTGTTTCATATCCATTGACAAGTTCTTGTTTTGTAACCATGGGATTCCTCCTGATAAAAATTGAGAATGAAGTGCAAATAAAGGAGGTCCATTCACTTCATTCTCAAAAACTCCTACTAGCAAATTCGTTTTTTTTACCTTAGTATTTAAGATGTGGGTCAAAGATACCAAGGGCAACACCGATCAAAGCAACTACAACGAGAAGTAACATAACTTTGTTTGGTGAAATTTTTTTCTTAGACATCAACCACCAGCAAAGAGTGATGAAGGCTGCTGTCAAGAGACCTGGATAAACACCATCGATCTTTTCTTGGATGTTCAAGAAGACTTTTCCTTCAGAATTCTTGAATTGAAGGGCTGTTGTAACAGATACCCAAGTAGCTGCTACGGCACCGATAACCATACCACCGACAACGCTGATCGCTTTACGAAGAGCTTGTCCTTTTGGTCCTACAAGGAATTCAACGGCTTTATCCCCTAATTGGTAACCTTTGAAGAAGGCAAAGCGCATACCAAAGTAGACTAAGAGGTTCCATACGACGATGTAGAAGAGAGCACCAGCGACGTTACCACCTTTAGAAAGTCCAAGGGCAATCCCTAATAGAACTGGAATCAAGGTACCAACGACCAATGAGTCACCAATACCAGCGATTGGTCCCATCAAACCGGCACGCATACCGTTGATGGTTTCGCCATCTACTGCATCTCCGTTTGCACGCGCTTCTTCCAAACCAGCTGTGATCCCTACAACAAGAGATCCAAGTTGTGGTTCAGTGTTGAAGAAGGCCGTATAGGTTTGCATAGCATCCTTTTGTTCTTCTTTTGTGTCATACATTTCTTCTACGATTGGAAGCATAGAAGTCAAGTACCCGAAGGTTTGCATATGTTCTTGAGAGAAACAAGTCAAATGACCATAATACCAATGATGGAATGCTTTTGCTAATGTTTTCTTTGAAATTTTCTTTCTATCAGCCATTTTAAATATCCTCCTCATCATCGTCTAGATCCACCACTCCGGCTGGAGCAGCTTTCATCGATTTGATCACTTCAAGTTCATAGTAGATTACTGCAAAGATTAATGAAACAACGGCACTGGATACCAAGTTCAATCCGAGAGATTTTGCCAAGGTAAATCCAACAAAGAATGGAATGAAGTCAGTTGCTTCTGTAACAATTTGTTTCAACAAGATGGCAATACCGACACATGGGAGAAGAGCACCGACTGTAAAGAGGGCTTTCATCCAGTAACCATCCATAGGAAGGTATTGTTTCATCAAATCAACCATGTTTTCACCGTATTTGGTGATAATCATTGTTGGAAGGAAAGAGAAGAGGAAGTGAGAGATCCAAGGGTAAACCCAGTCAACTGCGTAGAGTTTTTTGAAGTTTCCTTCTTCAACGGCTTTCCAACCAATGTGTTGCCATACCAAGTTCATAGTAGCGGTACCGTAGAAAAGAACTGTACCGATTGTCCCAACGGCTGCACCGATTGGAGCTGCAGCTGCGGCGATTCCTGCTTCATCTGTGATGTTATTGGCATGCACAAACAAGATAGCAAGAGGAACACCGATGTAAGAGATGGCACGCACATCGGCAGATACGGTACCACCAGGTGTTACCAAGGCGATATAAACGACTTGAAGGGCAACCCCGACCATAATACCAGTTGTCACATCTCCAAGAATTAAACCTGAAATCAACCCACCGATCAAAGGACGACCGAGTGTATAGTTCCCGATACTGGAACCTCCCATACCAGGCATTGAAGACAAGCTGGCGAAAATACCAAGCAAGATTGCTTGAATCCATGAAATTGTCATAACAAACGCTCCTTTTGTTTGTAAATTTATTTACCTAACAGATAAGACTGTTAGTTTTAAAAACCAAATTTTGATTTGAAATCATCCCAATAACCGATGGAAACATCTGGCAACAATTGGAATTTCACCTTGTAGCCTGCTGCTTGAATGGCTTGGAAGGCTTCTGCTTCTTCCTGAGTGATGGATTGGTTATTTCCCAATTTCACAGCTCCAGGACGATCATTTGCAGGGCCAACAATGATTTCTTTAACATCACCTGGGACAAACCCTTGGTCGACCAAAATTTCCTTCATATCGATTGGATTTTTGGTGATCAAGAAGTAACGACTATCTGATTCTGTTACTTTTGCTGATTTTTCTTTAAAGGCTTCCTTTGTCCATACAAAGGTTTTCTTGTCTGATGCGCCTTTGTAAGCTTGGATCAAAACCTTGTTTGATGCTGCTGCATCGTTTACGGCAATCAAACCATCACATGGTTTTTCCTTTGCCCAGCGTGTGACTGTTTGACCGTGAATCATGCGGTCATCAATCCGTACAAATGTTACTACCATAAGGTACCTCCCTATTAAATATCGTCATCATCTTCTTCAGCACCAGTGGCTGAAACTTCAAAAGGCTGTAGTGCAGATCGTGCTTCTGATAAGATGGTGGCTGACAAATCGTCTCCATCCAACACATCCTTCATCACAACTGCCGTCAAGGCCATGGTGAGGTTCATCCCACCAAGGATCAAGGCTCCATCGAGCTTTCCAGCTTCTTCTAGAACCGTGGCTGCAGTGGTTAATGGACTACCACCTACGATATCTGCCAAGACCAAAACAGAATCATCAGCTGTCAATCCTGAAATGCTCTCTCTGAAATCAACTGCGAAGTCATCGACCGATTTTCCTTCTTTGAGTCCAACTGCGATGACCTGATCCATCTTATCACCAGCAAACATGGCTAGTGATGTTTTTAGACCTTCTGCCAGTCCACCATGACTGACCAAAACGAGGTATTTCATTTTTCTACGCCTCCTTTATTTGACTCTATTGTAGACTATTTGAAAGCGTTTTTATATTGTCAAATGTCACATTCCCAATATGACATTTAGCAATAAAAAAATGACATCTGTCACTTGACAAAATGCCATCTTATTTTACTCTAAACTCCTACCTGTAGACTACTTTCAATCTCCCTCTGAATTTGAGGCAAGCGGTTCTCAACATCTTGATCGCGCAAGGCATTGCCAATCAAGTAATCTAACTTTTCTAACACCTCTTTTGAGACATTTTTAGGACTACTTTCAACAGCTTGTTCCATGATGCGGTTCAAGGTCTGATTGGTCAAGGAATCCGTCCCAAAATCATCTACCTGCAAAAGGTCTTTACTAGAGCGACTCTTGACGACCTGTGGCATGACAGAGATCCCCTGGGATTGGGCAAAGAGGGTTTGTTGAATTTCGGGATCCTCTGTTAAGAGTTGCATCAATTCCCAAGCCAACTTGGAATGAGAACTCCGAGCTGACATAGCAAAAGAAGTCGTCGTGACTAAGGTTGCCTTGGTCGTTTTTGACTTAGCAGGCATCGGGATACAGGTCCAGGTGAAGTTTGAATATTTTGAAACGTGGTAGGGATAAGGTTTATAGGTCCGATATTGGGCCAAGGTCATGGGATAGAAGGCGACTTTCCCCTGGTCAAAATCTTTAGAGCTCACCTTGTAATTTTTATTTAGATCTTCCAATTTTTGCAGAAAAGTCAAAGACTCTTTCACCTCTGGAGCTGTCAGCTTGAGCATGCCTCCTTGGAAGAGATGACCTCCATTTGCCGCCAAGGCTTCTTTCCAGGTGTATTCTGTACTCCCAAATTGGTCCAATTGCCCATCCCCATTGGTATCTTTGGTTAGTTTCTTGCAAATCGTATAGAACTCTTCAAGGGTCCAGCCTTCTTTGGGAACCGCGATACCTTCTTTATCCAAGAGATCTTTATTGACACACATCAAAATCGGATTGCTTTCATAAGGTAAGGCATAGGTTTGCCCCTGATAGACACCGGATTCAAAGGCAACGGGATAAAAGGCAGCTTGATCTTTTCGATCCATATAGCCGTTTAACTTTTCTAATACGCCTCGCGCTGCTAATAAGGAAAGATCTTGCTCAGAGACCATAAACACATCTGGCGTCTTTCCTGAGACAATCTTTTCGGAAAGCCAGTCAGAATAATCCGACTGAGGAATCCCATTTTCATACTCTACACGAACGTGGGGATGGGATTTTTCAAATTTTTGAATCGCACGATCCAAGGCATGGGAACGTTGACTGGTCGGCACATCCCAGCTAGAACCTGCATAAACGCCGATATGGAGGACGGTCGGTTGCTGTTTCCACCAATAGAAACCCGCGCTCGCACAGAGCACAACAAGGAGGCCGATCCCCCAACAAAGATGCTTTCGCTTCAATTTCATTCTGTATTTCCTTTAGAAAAATCACGTCTCGTCACTCCTGTTTGGACTGACCAGATCGCTAATTGCGTTCGATCTCGTAGGTTTAATTTCGCCAAAATTGTTGATAAGTAATTGCGCACGGTTCCTTCTGATAAGAAAAGTTTAGCCGCAATTTCTTTATTAGACTCCCCATAGCCGACTTCTTGGATAATGCGCCATTCCGTCGTGCTCAAATCCTTGACATTGTCCTCATCCACAGCAATAGAGAAGTTGGTCTTGGCCATTTGTGAGAAAATTTGAAAGACTTTACTAGCGATATTCGGGTTGATCATGGCTCCGCCTTGATACACCACCTTAATCGCTTCATAGAGTTCCTCTGTCGAGGCTCCCTTTAAAAGATAACCTGAAGCACCATACTTGAGTGCACTATAGATAAATTCATCATCATCAAAGGTCGTTAAAATAATAATTTTGATATCCGGATAGTGCTCTTTGACTTCTTTTGTCGCCAAGACCCCATCCATACCTGGCATCCGAATATCCATTAAGATCAGGTCAGGATGTGTCTGTGGAATGCTAGACAAGACGTGATTCCCATCTTCCACTGTGGCCACCACTTCGATATCGGGGTGGGCTGACAAAATAATTTTCAGAGATTCTCGAATCAAGGCCTGGTCATCTGCCACCATTACTTTTATCACCATCTCTATCTCCCTTCATTATATTTCGGTAAACTGACGCGCGTGAAAAATCCATCGCGGCTTTCAAATTGAAGCTGTCCTCCTAGGATGGAAATTCGTTCCATCATCTGCTTGAGTCCATAGCCATAGGTCAAGGTTTCAAACCCAACCCCGTTGTCCTGCAACTCGATCAGGTAATCTTCTTCATCCTCAAAAAAATGAAGGCTCATCTGACTGGCATGACCGTGGCGAACCGCATTGGTCATAGACTCTTGGATCACACGAAAGATCGTATCTTCAATCATGACGTCCATATCAACATCGACCCATTCATAATGTAAATCAACCTGCAAGTTGGAAAGTGTCTGGTACTCGCGGATCATCTTTTCCAAAGCATCTTTGAGGGTTCGTCCCTCAAGGGCACCTGGACGGAGGCGGTTGAGAGAGCCCCTCACATCCTGGATCCCTTCACGAACCACTTCTGATACGCTTTTTACCTGCTCTTTTGCCCGATTGGGATCGATATCAATCAAGACTCCGACAGCATCTAAACCTGCCGAGATCCCTGTTAGCGCGTGTCCCAAGGTATCGTGAATCTCCCGAGCAATCCGCTTGCGCTCTCGATCCTCTGCAATCTTCTCAGACAAGGCCATATAGTTGTTCAATTCCGTATTGACCTTCGAAACCATGGCCAACTCTTCTTCCACTTCGTGGTTTTCCGCAAGAACATTCATAATATAGAACAAAAGCGAAATAATGAAGAGCACCAGATTCAAGGCATAGAGGGAATTCTTTAAGAAAAAGGCCAGAATCCGAATGGAGGCAGGATAAAAATGAATATAGACATCCAGAGAAGGTATCGGAAAGAAAAGCGAAAAGACGTCTGAGTTGGTCACAAGAAGCATCAAGAAACTCACTAGGATAAACGCAAACCAATACTTGCGGTCTCGCTTGGTATTCAACTCTTTGGAACCATAGAAGATATCCGCAAAAACTAATAGAATAAGCCCGTTATAAGCTACATTTTGGACCCACATCAAGAGCAACATCAGGAGGATCTCCAGAATGTTCCACTTATCAAAAATGGACCATCGACTCGTTTGAGACCGGTAACGACTCATGGAGATCAAGGCAATCCCAGCAAATAAGAGTGCAGACAACCAAAAAGTTGTAGAGGGCGCAAAAGGAATGCGCTCTAAGCGTTCTACTAATAGGGAAGCTTGTCGTTGAGCAATGATATAATTGGTTGCTTGAAGATAGATGATACTGTTGAGCATCACAGCGATAAAATTCACGACCATCAGAATGGCCAAACTGTATCTCACACCTCTAAATTTTCTCATTACTGCCACCCATTCACATCAAATTGATCGATGTTTTCCTTTGTCATCATCTGAACCGGAATGGTTATTTCTTTTTGGTAGCTCTTCCCATCAGCCATATCTTGGATGACCTCCATCACGCGGTCTCCCATCTTCAACGGAGACTGGGCAACGGTTCCTACGACATCATCTGTCGAGTGTAGCAAGGCTTTCATATCTGGTGAGCCATCAATCCCATAGATCGCAATGGGATGGGTGATTCCTTGCTCCTTGATCGCCGCTAAAGCTCCTATAGCCGAGCGGTCATTCAAGGAGACTAGAGTATCGACATTCCCCCCTGACTGCAAGAACTTACGGACAGCTGGCATGGCGATCTCCGTCTGCCCCTTGGTTTCTAGTTCCGAGATGATCTGATAAGACCCATGTCCTTTGATGGTATCCTTAAATCCCTGAATCCGCGTATCTGCCGAAACAGTCCCTTTGTGCTCCAAGAGAAGGATCCGAGCATTTGAAGAGCGTTTCATCAACTCTTTCGCAATCAAGACTCCTGCTTGGTAGTTGTCGGAGACAATGCTGGCATCCGGCTTAAAATGCTTGAGCTGGGTATCAACTGCAATGATCTTAATTCCTTGTTTTCTAGCTTTTTTAAGAGCCCTTAAAATCGGCTGACTATCCCCTTTGACCGGATTAATCACAATCACATTTACTTTTTGAGCGCAAAAATCATCGATCTGCTGGCTCTGCCTTTTTTCATCCAATTCCGGATCTCGAACAGATACAAGAGCCCCTCTCTCATCGGCAATCCGACTAATTTCCGAATGAATACTTTTATAGAACTCATTGTTCATGGTCATATAGGTGACACCAATCTTGGTCTGATCCTTGATGCTACTGGTTTGACAAACAGCATAGATCCACAAGAGGAGGCAGGCCACTGGAATCACCAGTAGAACCCGTTTTATCAGCCATTTTAACAGTTCTTTTCTTTCTTCTTTCCTCTTCAAACTCCGTTCCTTTTCTGAAAATTTTGAATATATATTACTTTATTTTACTACTTTTTCAAGAAAAGTGCTGGCTTTTATTGTACAGATGCATATTTTTGATTTATTTTTAAAAGAGTCGTTCCCGAATAAAATCCCTAGCAAGTATCAAAAAAGCTGGTCTATAAACGAACCAGCTTTCTTTTTTGATCCTAAAAGGGAAGATCTTCCTCTTCTAAGATGATATCGGCTAAATCTCCCGTTCCACCATTTTCACGCATCGCTCGCTGAGCGCGGCTCTCTAGCAACTGAAAACTTTGGCAGAGGACCTCTGTCACATACTGCATAACTCCATTTTTCTCGTAGCGGCGCGTCCGAATCTCTCCATCCAAAGAGATCAGGCTCCCTTTGCTAGCATAACTAGCCATGGTTTCAGCCAATTTCCCCCAGACAACGACATTGACAAAATCAGTCTCTCGCTCCCCGTTTTGGTCCTTGTAGCGACGATTGACCGCAACGGTCACTCGGGCAACGGATTTGTCTGTGCTGGTTTTATGCAATTCTGGGGCCGCTACTAGGCGACCGATTAAAATAACTTTATTATACATCATTTACCTCCTATCTATTTATTCGAAAAAATTTCAAAAAATGGAGGTGACAAACCAAAATCAAAAAAATCTAGGATCCAAAACATCCTAGATTCTTCTCTTTATTCGTGCCAGTGACGAGCAGGATCAAAAGGTGTCCCTGCTACTTCTGCGTCATCCAATTCAATAATGCCTCGTTTTTGAGGAGCATTTGGCAAGTGCAATTCGCGCGGACTGCACATCATCCCATAGCTTTTTTCTCCACGAAGGGCCCCTGGGAAAATCAAGCTACCATCCGGCATCATGGCACCTGGAAGAGCGACAATGGTCTTGAGACCCACTCGCGCATTTGGAGCTCCAGCTACGATCTGAACCGTCTTATCTGGTCCAACTGCTACTTGGCAGATATTCAAGTGGTCACTATCTGGATGGGCTACCATTTCAAGGATTTCTCCCACCACAAATTTTGGTTCCCGATCATTGACCAAACGTTCTGCGAAGCCTTCTCTTTCCAATTCTTGATTCAAACGAGCTACTTGCTCATCTGTCAAAAAGACTTGGCCCTTGCCTTCGATGGCGAAGAAAGATGAGGCATCAAAAATATTCCAGGCAACGGTTTCTTGCTTGTCCTCACGGTAAACGCGAGCCACTTTTCCTTTTCTCTCCACCGCGAGCTTTGCTTCTCCACTATTTTTCAAGGTCAGCATCAAGACATCGCCGACTTGTTCTTTGTTGTATGTTACAATCATGTTTTTCTCCTATTTTAATCCTGCTAAGAATGCTGTAAGCTGCGCCTTGGTTTTTCGATCCCGATTGACAAACCGACCGATTTCCTTATCCTTTTCCAGAACCACCAAACTTGGGATCCCATAAACATCCCAGACTTTCGCCAGATCCATATAGGCATCTCGGTCAATCAAGATAAAGGTAAATTCGGGATTTTCAGCTTCAATCTCCGGCAAAAAAGGCTTGAGGTAACGACAATCCCCACACCAATCTGCTGAAAAGACAAACACTTTCTTGCCATCTTGCTCTACATAAGAAGCAATTTCTTCTAGAGAATTTGGTGTAATCATAGTTTTTCCTCTTCATAATGCAAGAGACCGTCCTCATAGACAAAGCGGTAATGGCGCTCATCTTCAAAAATGACGCCTCCTACTAAGCGTTCTTCACTAGACTCGTAGAGTTCCACATACAGGGTCGCAATCGTCCCCATGGCTTCCATTTGCTCCCGTACTTCTGCTACCAACTCTTCTTGGGTACGGAGACGCTTTTGATCTTTGGCGATTTTATAAACACCGGCCGCAAGAGCTCCTGCACTTGCTACAGCCAGACTAGACAAAATAATTTTTTTAGCTTTCATAGTGCCTATTGTAACACAAAATAAGCAGAGGGACAACGGTCTAGGCTGGATCTCTCCCTCTGCTTTTTGAGATTGATTTCCATAATAACGCTACCATCCTTGTAGAAAAAGTGTTAAAATAGCATCAGAAAGAAGGTAACCTATGACTGATTTATTTTCTAAAATCAAAGAAGTAACTGAAATCCCTGCTATCTCAGGTCATGAAGCTCCTGTACGGGATTATTTGCGCCAACAATTGACCCCTCATGTGGACGAAATCGTGACAGATGGTCTCGGTGGGATCTTTGGGGTCAAACATTCAACAGCTGCCGATGCTCCTCGTATCTTAGTAGCTGCCCACATGGACGAAGTTGGTTTTATGATCAGCGAAATCAAAGCTGACGGAACTTTCCGTGTTGTCCCAATCGGAGGTTGGAATCCGATGGTCGTCAGCAGCCAACGCTTCAAACTCTTTACACGTGACGGACGTGAATACCCTGCTATTTCAGGATCTGTTCCTCCTCATTTGACACGTGGAACGGGTGGACCAACCGTACCAGCCATTAGCGACATCATCTTTGATGCAGGCTTTAGCTCTAAAGCCGAAGCTGAAAGTTATGGGGTTCGTCCTGGAGATACTTTGGTCCCAGATAGCTCTGCGATTCTCACTGCTAATGGTAAAAACGTCATCTCAAAAGCATGGGATAACCGCTACGGCGTCTTGATGGTCAGCGAATTGGCCAAGAGCCTTTCTGGACAAGCCTTAAACAACGAACTCTATGTAGGGGCCAACGTTCAAGAAGAAGTGGGACTGCGTGGAGCCCACACTTCAACCACTAAATTTGATCCTGAAATCTTCCTTGCTGTAGACTGTTCACCAGCGGCCGATGTCTTTAGAGACCAAGGAGCGATTGGGGAAGGAACACTGCTTCGCTTCTATGATCCAGGTCACATCATGCTACCAAATATGAAAGATTTCTTGCTCACTACTGCTGAAGAAGCAGGTATCAAATTCCAATACTATTGTGCCAAAGGTGGTACCGATGCAGGTGCAGCACACTTGAAGAACGGTGGAGTCCCATCAACCACTATTGGTGTCTGTGCACGTTACATCCACTCCCACCAAACCCTCTATGCCATGGATGATTTCTTGCAAGCACAAGCCTTCTTACAAGCATTGGTTAAGAAATTGGATCGCTCTACAGTTGATTTGATCAAACACTATTAAGCAACATCGATCACGAAGCCCCGTAAGGGGCTTTTTTAGGGGGAAAACAAGGTTCTCTTTGAAACTTTCCAGCGTGAGTCACCATTGAGCCCCTCGGCATCCACACTCCCTTAGGAAAGTATCTTAGAATATTTTATCTTCCATCTGTTTTCTGATATAATATGAAAGAATGAAATGGTAGGGAACGGAGCACTCATCCTTGGATTTGTGTGGCAGACCTTTCCCTTATATACAGGAGTTTTACATGAAAAAACAAGCTTTTAGTTCTGAAAAGTATTTGAACTTGCAACGTGACCACATTATTGAGCGGATCAATCAATTCGATGGCAAGCTCTACCTTGAATTTGGTGGTAAGATGTTAGAGGACTTCCACGCTGCTCGTGTCCTCCCTGGATACGAACCAGACAATAAGATCAAGTTGCTCCAAGAATTGCGCGACCAGGTGGAAATTGTCATTGCCATCAACGCCAACAACATTGAGCACTCAAAAGCCCGTGGGGACCTAGGAATTTCTTATGACCAAGAAGTACTGCGTTTGATCGACAAATTCAATGAATTGGGGATTTTTGTAGGCTCTGTCGTCATCACCCAATATGCTGGACAAGCTGCAGCAGATGCCTTTCGCAAACAACTGGACAAGAGCGGGATCGCCTCTTATCTCCACTATCCGATCAAGGGCTATCCGACCGATATGGACCACATCATCTCTCCTGAAGGGATGGGGAAAAATGACTACATCAAGACTAGCCGCAATTTGGTCGTTGTGACAGCTCCTGGACCTGGTTCTGGTAAGCTGGCAACTTGTATGTCCAATATGTACCATGACCAATTAAGTGGGATCAAATCAGGTTATGCTAAGTTTGAAACCTTCCCAGTATGGAATCTTCCTTTGCACCACCCAGTCAACTTGGCTTATGAAGCAGCAACTGCAGATCTGGACGATGTCAATATGATCGATCCCTTCCACCTCCAAACCTACGGAGAAACAACGGTCAATTACAACCGCGATATCGAAATCTTCCCTGTTTTGAAGCGCATGTTGGAACGCATCTTAGGAACCTCTCCATACGCTTCCCCAACAGATATGGGCGTCAACATGGTTGGCTTTGCCATTGTGGACAATGACGCTGCGATTGAAGCTTCCCAACAAGAAATCATCCGTCGCTATTACCAAACTATCTTGGATGTCAAAGCTGAACGCGTCGGTGAAGGAGCTGTCAAGAAGATTGAGCTCTTGATGAATGATTTGAGCATTACTCCAAATAATCGGAAAGTGACCGTTCTTGCTCGTCAGAAAGAAGAAGAAACAGGAGAGCCAGCCTTGGCACTTGAATTGCCAAACGGCGAGATGGTAACCGGAAAAACCTCCGATCTCTTTGGCCCAACCGCAGCCCTCTTGATCAATGCGATCAAGAAATTGGCGCATATTGATAAAGAAACCAAATTAATCGAGCCAGAATACGTCCAACCTATCCAAGGCTTGAAGATCAATCATTTGGGTAGCCGCAACCCTCGTCTTCACTCAAACGAGATCCTCATTGCCCTTGCTATTACAGCCATGACCAATGAAGACGCTAAGCTTGCTATGCAAGAATTAGGCAAGTTGAAAGGCAGTGAAGCCCACTCAACCGTGATGCTAACAGACGAAGACAAGAATGTCCTTCGCAAGCTCGGTATCAACGTCACCATGGACCCTGTCTACCAGTACGATCGTTTGTATCGTAAATAAACTAAGACAAACAAAAACAATCCCTGTTTTAGGAATTGTTCAGATTGAAGACAAAGTCTTCTTAAAAAACTTTCCTTAGGTGAGTACGGACGTCAGCGAACTTCTACGAAGTTCCATGACTAATTATTGAGCCTAAGGTCTCAATAATTCCGAGTGCCTGAAACGGTATTGTTTCAGGCACTTTTCTCACGGCGGAAAGTTTCATTAGATGACTGAATAACTATAACGAGTATAATTTTTAAAGAATTGATTAGATTCTATTAAAGATTCGTTTATCTACGCTCTCAACAATCCCTGCTCGAGGGATTGTTTTTTTATAATGCAAAGAAGAGAAACTATTTGACAGCCTCCCATAATTGGCGAATGGGCTTTCTTTGAACAGGGTCCACAAAATGAGGAGCAATTTCATTCAAAGATTCTAGGACAAAGGCACGTTCTGCCACATAAGGATGCGGCAAGATCAAGCTCGGACTGTAACAAATGGTGTCATCCATATAGAGCAGATCTAGATCGATCACACGTGGCCCCCACTTGATCTCACGGACACGCCCCATTTCCTGCTCAATAGCAAGTAAGGTCTCTAGTAAATCCTCTGGGGTCATCCAGGTTTCAACCTCTGCCACCTGATTCAAAAAGGTGTCCTGCTCCACTCCTCCCCAGGGTTCTGTTTCAATCCTTGTGGATGTCTGAAGAAGGCGAATGCCTCGATCCTTGAGTTTTTCTAGCGCCGTCTCTAGTTGCAGTTGTTTATCTCCCATATTGGTGCCAAGCCCAATAAAGGCCCGTTTTTTCTCCCGTTCGATTGTCACCGAACAAGTCTCGAGTGGCAAGGGAACAGGAGCCCAAGGTTTTTTCAACTCCAGACGAACTTTTTCTACGAAGGCATAGCTTTCGAAAATCTTTTGAACCAATTGAAAGGCCACCGTTTCAATCAGATCGATCTTTTCTGCCTGCATCCACTCGGTCAACTGTTCCGCCAAGATCCCATAATGGATTGAAGCTTCCAAATCACCTGTGCGGGCAGCACGAGTCATCTCATAATCTACCCATAGGTCTAGGACAAAGCGTTGTCCTAATTCTTTTTCTGCTGGAAAAACACCGTGATAGGCGTATACCTCTAAGTCCTTGATCCGTAATTGATCCACTCTGTTCACCTCTTATAGCCAGCCATTAGTGGCCCATGAGTTTATAGGCTTCATTTTTTAAGTCTTTATCTGTCGCAAGCAGTCCACGCGCAGCAGTTGTCACTGTAGCGGTCCCAGGTTTACGGACACCACGCATGTTCATACACATATGCTCTGCTTCTACCCAGACAAGTGCTCCTTGTGCTCCAAGATATTCCATCAAGGCATCTGCGATTTCTACCGTCAAACGTTCCTGAATCTGTGGTTTTTTAGCGTAAACTTCGACCGTACGAGCCAGTTTGGAAAGCCCAGCCACACGGCCATTTGGAATGTAGGCAATGTGCACTTTTCCATAAAATGGTAAAAAGTGATGCTCACACATGGAATGGAAGAAGATATCCTTCTCGACCACCATATTGTTATCAATGATTTCAAATGATTTAGACAGGTGCTCTTCTGCTGTCTGCCCTAGTCCTGCAAATATTTCTTGGTACATCTTGGCAATGCGGGTCGGCGTTTCCTGAAGTCCCTCACGGTTCTCATCTTCACCGACTGCCTCGATGATCATTTTCACTGCTTCTTCAATTTTCTTTGTATCCATATCATCTCCTAGTTGGATTTTTCTGTTTTTTAATAAATAAGGTCGTACCTGGCTAAGGAAGTAGAGCGACCCTGTTACAATGAGGAGCTCATCGCCTTCAGCTTGCCAGTTTTGTAGAAACTCTTGCCAGTTGACTTCCTCAAGCTGATGGTTTTTCGCAGCAGCTCTTATCTCTTCTTGAGAATAGGCTCTTGGATCTTCAAAGGTCGTGAGGATCAAGCGACTATTTTCTAGTTCCTGCCACTGAATGAGCATCTCTTCTAAGGCTTTGGTCCGGATGCAGGTAAAAAGAATGGTCTTTTTTTGACTTGGAAAAAGTTCCCGAAGACTTGCGATCAAAGGCGCAACGGCGTGGGGGTTATGGGCCCCATCTAGCAAGATCATGGGATTTTGTGAGACCACTTCCATTCGGCCAGGCCAGATGACCTGATGCAAGGCATCATCCACTAACTCTCTTGACAAGAGTTCACGCCCTTCTCTTTCAAAAAGTACATCACAAATACTGATCGCAAGAGCTGCATTTCTGGCCTGGTGATGACCCAAGAGCGCTACTTGATAGGAGGCTGTTTCTCTTTTGGAACTGTGATAAGAAAAGGATTGGCCCGATAGACAAGAGGCCGCTAGCTCAACTTGGTAATCTCTGTCATAGGCTGTTATCGGTACCTGCTTCTGAATCGCAATGCCTTCAATGACTTGGCTGGCTTCTGCTTCTAATTTCCCTAGGACCAGAGGAATTCCTGGCTTAATGATACCAGCCTTTTCACGGGCGATGGAAGCCAGATCTGGCCCAAGAAGGGCAACATGATCCAAGCCAATCGAAGTGATCGCGGTCAGAACAGGCTGACAGACATTAGTACTGTCAAGTCGTCCCCCCATACCGACTTCCATGATCACATAATCCAGCTCCTCGTGAGCAAAATAATCATAGGCGATGGCCGTCATCACTTCAAATTCCGTCAAACCTTGAAAGATGGCCCTTGATTGTTCAGCTTGCAGGAGCTGCTGGTAGCTATCCAGGTAGGCTTGCAGGTCTTGATCTGAAATGGCTTCGCCATTAATGGTGATTTGGTCATTGTAATGGATCAGATAAGGAGAGGTAAAGACTCCAACCCGTAAACCTGCCTGCCTCAAGAGTTGAGACAAGGTAGCAATGGTAGATCCTTTGCCATTGGTCCCCGCAACATGAATAACCCGACAGTCTAGGTGAGGATTTCCTCTCAAAGCCAAGAGAGCTTCCATGCGATCCAAACCGAAATGTGGATCTTGGGAACGATAGGCTTCTAGCCAACGAAGATCCAACTGATGTTCTTTTGTCTTCATTTACTTGTATTGTTTTAAATTGGTATCTGCTGCCTCTTGGGCTTGGAAAATGGCTTGGCCCAGACTGGCTGCCATCTTGTGAAGGGGAATATCATGCACCCGCACCACTTCGACTCCTTGACTGGCTGCAATACTGGTCAAATGGCTCGAAGCCAGGTCCCGATTCCAAAAACCAGTCTCCGTTGCAGGATCTGTCTCAAATCCAGCTTCCTCAATAATATTGACCACAAATCGTTTGCGGGAGACCCCTAGAAAGATCGGATACCCCTTTTGGTGAATCGTCCCGAGTTCTTGTAATAAGAGTAAGTTCTCACGCTTGGTCAAACCAAAACCAATCCCAGGATCCAACATAATACGATCCGTCTGGACACCGGCTGCTTTCGCTACCGCAAGCGAGCGGTCAAAGAAGGTCCACATCAAGTCTTGAATCGGTTCTTGAGCCATCTGTTGAAGCTCTTGCTCTGAAAAGACTGGTTCGAAACCAAAACTTGGAAAGATAGTGGAACTTGGATGATGCGGTCTTGCCATCACTGGATTAAACATGAGAACTGCGCTCGCTTCATGCTCCGCGACGACAGCAGCCATCTTAGGATCTCCAAGAAAACCCGTAATATCGTTGACAATATCAGCCCCAGCTTCGAGCGCCGCCGCCGCCACCTGGGACTTCCAGGTATCCACTGAGATCAAGACATCACTTTCTTTCCGAATGGCTTTAATTACTGGAACCACGCGGTCAATCTCTTCTTGGATCTCTACATAATGACTACCTGGTCTTGTTGATTCTCCTCCGATATCGAGGATCTGAGCTCCTTCTTGGATCAGTTTTCTCGCCTGTTGCAAGGCTGCATCCACACTCGTATACTTACCGCCATCAGAAAATGAATCCGGAGTGACATTTAAGATCCCACAAAGAAGGGTCCCTTGGCCACTCAGCCATTTATTATCAATCATTTTCGTTCTCCTTTGATTTCCTTCCTACAGCATGATTGCGAACAAAAGAGGCTAGAACAAGTGTTCTAAACCTCTGAGTCTGCTCTCCATACGGATTTCTGACCTTCTGTACGAAGATTCTGCATCAAAACTCATTGGTACCTACCATTTTATCATAATTTATCATGGAAGAAAACTCTCGATACCGGCAATAAACAAAGGAGGAATACAGCCGGATAATAATAAGCCAGCGCATTCAAGGTCATATGGAGACAGATGCTATACTCGATCCGCTTGTAGCGATAAGCCACCCAAGTTAAGATCAAGGACATGCCTCCGTAAGCTACCCATTCCCCCAAGGTACTCGGTCCATGTAAGTAAGTAAAAAAGAGAGCACCAGCTAGGTAACCGATCGGTTCTGCTCCTCGAAAGATCAAACGAGGGATGATGGCCCGACAGAGCAGCTCTTCTAGAATCGGAGCGACAAGGATCACGACCATTCCCATAGCAAGAAAAGGAGCATGAGATTGCAGTTCATTTAGAGCTGCTTGATTTGCCGTCGTACCACCTGCCTCTTGTTTCAACAAGGGATAGGCGAGCAGGTTATTAGCCATCAATAAGAGAAGAAAAAGAAAATTTCTCCCCAGAGCCGGCCAGGTAATCACCCGAACATCTATGTTCTCCAGAGGGCTCTTTTTGATGACTATATAAAAAATAAAGAGCGCCACCACTGTAGCTAAGGTCGTGAGAACAGTGACCCACTCAGCGGCCATTCCGTCTTGAAGAGAATAAACCATGGTGATGAGGGGGAATTGCGAGAGGAAGAATAAGGGCACAAAAAGCAGGAGCCAGAGAGCATTCTTACATAATGGGTGCTCTCGAACAAAAGACTGTATTTTTTTCAATGGACAACCTCTTTCTCGTATAAAATAAGAAGACTGGGGCTTTCGCCTCTAGCCTTCTCACTTTATTTCAGTTTACTGATTTTTGAAACGTTCAACGTCACGCGCAATCACCAACTCTTCATCAGTTGGAATAACCAATACCTTCACACGGGAATCGTCTGTGGAAATATCTCCGACAACTCCAAAAACGTTCTTTTCAGGGTCAACCTTGCATCCAAACCAGCTGATCCCATTGATAATAGAAGAACGAACGTTTACTGCATTTTCACCGATCCCTGCTGTAAAAATGATGGCATCTGCGCCATTCAAGACAGCTAAGTATTGACCAATGTATTTTTGCAAACGATCGATAAAGATATCGTAAGCCAATTTGGCTTTTTCGTCTCCATTGTGCATCGCTGTATGAATATCCCGCATGTCGCTAGAAGATTCAGAAACACCCAGAAGACCTGATTCACGATTGAAGATGCGGCTGATGTCTTCAGGCTTATTGAAATCCTCTGTATGTTCCATCAAGTAAGGAATAATCGCTGGATCGAGATCCCCTGTCCGCGTTCCCATCATGACGCCACCTAGAGGCGTGAAGCCCATCGATGTGTCGACAGAAATTCCCTTGTCAACCGCTGTAACAGATACCCCATTTCCGACATGGCAGGTGATCAATTTCAATTCTTCTAACGGTTTTCCAAGATGTTTAGCAGCTTCACCAGCTACATACTGGTGACTGGTTCCATGAGCGCCATACTTCCGGACCTTATTTTCTGTGTAATATTTGGTTGGAAGAGGGTAACGATAAGCTTTTTCTGGCATGGTTGTATGGAAAGAAGTATCAAATACTACAACACTGGTAATATCTGGACAAATCTCTCTAAAAGCCCGAATCCCAGCTGCATTTGCAGGATTATGAAGAGGTGCTAACAAAGACAATTCCTCTACTTTTCGAAGGACTTCGTCATCTACCAAGGCAGAATCATTGAAGTATTCTCCACCAGCAACGACGCGGTGACCCACACCTGTAATCTCATCGTAGGATTTGATAATATCAAAGCGAATCAAATCATCCAACAAAATTTTTACAGCTTGTGTATGGTCCTGGATATCTAATACTTGTTTTTCAGAGCGTCCATCAAATTTAACGGTTGAAATAGAATCCTTCAAACCGATCCGTTCAATCAACCCTTTTGCAAGAACAGTTTCCTCTGGCATTTGGTACAATTGCCATTTCAAACTAGAGCTTCCTGCATTAATAGAAATTGTTTTCGACATATATTCACCTCATTAAGCGTTTTCACTTCCTCTATTATATCAGATCTTTGATCAAATTTCACTATCCTTTAACCAGTTTTGGAAACTTTCCATAAAGTGAACCACCTGGTCATGATCCTGGAGATCGGTAAACGGATAGACAAAGGGCTGAACAGACTCTTCTTCTTGTTTTCGTAGGACGAAAATCGTCTTAGCATAGGCTGGATTTGAAAAGAGAGATTCTGGCAAGGTCAGCATGGCAAGGATTTGAGCCTTGTCTGTTAGCCAAGCTTTCAACAGATCACTCTGAGGGCTCGTCAAGAGGTTGTTTGGAGCTAAAAAGATGGCTACTCCTTGAGGTTTCAGGTATTTCAGAGCCTGTTCCATCATAAGGTGATGAGCATAGGTATGGCCTTCGGAGCTCGCTACCTGATAGCGCTGTGCAATCGCATCATCTGGATAATAACCAATCGGTAAGTCGCTAACGATCAAGTCACTTTCTTTCAACACTTGTGGACGAACCGCGTCTCCTTGTGCAAAGACAACACTGGATTCCATCACGTCTGCGATACTAGCAGATAGGTCAATCAAAAGATCATCCACTTCCAATCCTAAGTAATCAATCGTGAGGTGGCTATTGTTGACAATAGTCTCAGCGAGATTTCCGGTTCCACTTCCCACTTCTAAGACATCCAGTTGGTCGCTTTTAGCCAACTGATCGATCAAAAATGTAATGATAAAACCAATCGCATCTGGTGTGAACTGGTGATTCGCTTGTAAAGGTTCTGTCTGAGCGGCTTTCATAAAAAGGAATTGGTAGGCTCTACGCCATTCTTCCTTACTTAAACCTAGTTCTTTTAATTTTTTGCTATTGTTTTTAACAATGTCTAGATCCGTCTTACCATCCAAATACATGGCATTCTGTTCAATCAAGGCGTCATAAAAGCTGGTCGACAATTCATTTTGAATACTTTGAGTGTTTTCTAATAGATAGGTATAGGCTTGTTCAATTTTTTCGAAATTCATGATTTCCTCCGCACACTATCATACCAAAAATTAGTCTTTTTCGCTATTTTCTGATGGTTCCTTGGTCTCGTTTGGCGTCTTTTCAGAAGGCGTTTCGGTCCCTGCCTTCTCCTTATCTTTCTGCGTCTTCTTCTTTTCTTTTTGACTCTTCTTGTTTTCCTTTTCTTCCCTTACAGGAAGGACAAACTCATAGCTTTCGCCATTCATCTTAGCCTGAGCATGAAGAAAACCAGTGTCCTGCTGTAGCTGAACATCTCCAGACTTTAAATGAATCTCTGATGTCTTCTCATCACTCTTTCTCTTTTCAAGAGCCAATTGTACCAAAGCATAGGCCCGAAGGCGATCTTGACTCGTCTTTAAGATCCGTCTCTCCGCAACCTGACGGTGCAGGTAAAACTGAAGCAAGAGACTAAAAATCGCTGCCATCAAGAGGGCGTAGAGCAAGACACCAGCCTTAACTTTTTTCATTTTGCATCGCTGGTACCACATGGTAGACATACTCCCTTTCTAGACCTTCTTCGAAATTCAACCGTAGATGAATCAACTCTCCCTCCTGCCAAATTTGGCTAGAGCGAACTCCTGAAATCATAGGCTGATAGCCCCTGCCCTTATCATCTGTTTTTCGGATATCATCCCCTTTAGATTGACCAATGGCAATTGGTTTTTGATCCTGAACCAAGTAGATATGATTGTCCGCTACTTTTTCAAAATGGCTCCGATCCAATTCCACCTGCAATTGTTGCTGAAAAAGTATCCATTCTTCCTGCTTTTGATGCGCCTGGTAGTCCAATTCAGCATGCAGGAGCTTGGTCAAGCCTTGAAAGACCAACACTCCCCCACTAAGCACCAAGAGAGCGACCAAGGCTTCGAGCAGGGTAAAGGCCTTGACCTTTCCTTTATTCCACATGCAGCACCACCTTTCCTTGATGATAGACCGTGAGTTGATCGGCATCTTTTTCGACTTGAACCTGAATACCATTGGCCTCTAGATGATTTTGCCCTGTCTGAAGCGCCATTTGAGCGACAGATAAGACCTCTACCTCTTTGAAATCCGCTAGTCGCTCCTTGCGCGAACGCCGGATCTCCCCTAACAATAAGGTCGTAATCATGGCAAATAAACCCAAGGCTACCAAAGATTCTATGAGAATACTAGCGGGAACGGATGCTTTTTTTAATTTTCCCATTTCCAAGCGACAGTTGATAGGTCACCACTCCTCTCTGTGTCTGAAAGTGAACATTGGCCAGGGATGAATTGCCACCTGCACGGTCTAAACGAATAGTTTTAGGATCTTGCAAAATGATAGAATCAGGAATCTCCACCGTCTGGTAGGGCGTTTGAATCTTCCTTGCAGTCACTTCAACATCCAATTCCGTTTGCCTTGCCAAGGCTATCTTTTGGCTTTCTTGATAGAGGTGTTCAAACTCTGCAAAAAATACTTTTTCTTCCACCTGCTGAAAGCTCGTCTTGATCGATCCCGATAAGCCCAGATAAATAAAACTAACGATCATCAAGGTCAGAAGGGTCTCCACCAAGGTGAAGGCCTTAATCTGCAACCGCACGAGTTTCTCCACTATTTTTCGCATAATAGGCACGATAAGATTCTGCTTGTTTGTTGGTAATATTTCCATCAGCAATTAGCTTTGATAGAGTGGCTTGGTCATTGGTATGATTGAGCTCGTACAATTCAGCCTGACTTTCGACTACCTTCACAACCGCTGCATTTCCTGTCTCTTTCACGGAGTCTTTTTGCTTGGTCAAATTCGGCACAAAGAGCAATAAGAGCACACTGATGATCAATAAGACCACCAACATTTCAATCAGTGTAAAGGCTTTAACCTTATAGGTTTTTAATGTTTTCATAAATGAACCTCCATATTTTGATAAATCGGCAGCAACATGGCTGCATAGAGTAAGACAATCACAAGAGCCACAAAGACAAACACCAAGGGTTGTATCACATTCATGGCCTTGTGAACCCGACGAAAGAAATCTTCCCATGTTTTTTCTGCGTAGATCTCTAGCTCACTTCCGAGCTTTGATTTGACTTCACCATATTCAATCATAAGGGGCAATTCTTTTTTGAAAAAAGGATACCCCCTGACCGTCTCTGAAAAGGACTGGCCACGATCTAAAGAAAGAGCTAAGTCCCTTCCAATCTCTTGAAAAAGCTGGGATTTTTGGTCCTGCATCATGGAAAAAATCTGAGACAACTCCAATCCTTGCCCAATCAGATTGCCCCATTCTCTGGCATAATAGGCTGTCAAATAAGCTTGAATCATGCCTTTTCCGAAAGGCAGATGAGACAAGGTTCTAAAAACCTTGATCTTGCCTGACTTTCGATAATAGAGAAAGCCGAGTAAGAAGAAGGTTACCAGTCCTGCTCCTAAGGCCAAAAAGAGTTGGGGGAAGGAACTAATCAATTGCGTCCCAATATTTTGAGCATCCATTTGAGGAAGCAAATAATTGCGGAGGCCTAGCATAATCAGAACTAAAAACCCAAGTAAGATAAGAGGATAGGTGCTTACCTCAATCAGCTTTTTCTTGACCTTGCGCATGTTTTCAAGGTAAGCACTGATTTTCTCCAAGCTCAATGCAAGATTGCCATGGAGCTCAGCAAGAGACAGCTGTGTCGTCACCGCATCTGAAAAACCGATCCCCGCCATCATCTCTGAAAAACTCCGGCCCCGCGAGAGATCCTCTCGCATCTGGGAAACCAAACGACTCTCCACTAGGTGAGAGCGATCCAGAAAATCGACAATCTCAGACAGATGAAAACCACTCGAATAAAGATTCAAAAACAATTCGATGATTTGCTTTTGTTTAGCGGTAGATAATTTTTTCGGCTTGGGCTTGAGCCAGCTGGATATATCCCGATTGAGCCAAGAGATCCATTTGTTGGTTCCAGCGGCTGGCTGAGTGCTCTTGGTAGTTTTCCGTCGCAAAATCGACCACACCTCCTCCTGCAATTAATCGTTGGTAGCAAATACCTTGTAAAACAATCTTGAGCTCTTCCTCACTCACTCCAAGTTCTAAGAGCCTCTCATAAACACCTCGAACGCTCTTGGCATGGATCGTAGAGAAGACGGTGACTCCTGTCAAACTAGCTCGTACGACCGCACGAGCTGTTTCCCTATCTCGGATTTCTCCAATAATGAGAAGGTCCGGCCGATGGCGTAAGGAGAGTTTGATCAGGTTGTCATAGGTCATGCCGATCTGGTCATTCAGCTGAAGTTGAAGCATATTGTCCTGCTTGATCTCGACAGGGTCTTCAATAGACATGACTTGCTGGTCCGCAAAGCGCTCTTGCGCCAACGCATGCATGAGAGTGGTCTTTCCCGAACCAACAGGACCTGCAAAGAGATAGAGGCCACGACCAGCCAATTTCTTCTGCAAGTCTGGCAACTGATCAAACCAAAACCGTAATTCTCGCTCCTCATCATGCAAGAGCCGAATAACCAAGCTTTCATAGCCACGATAATCCCCCACCGTTGACAAGCGAATCGAAACCACTCCATTCTCCAAAGGGTAATCACACGATCCTAGCTGGCTGCGCCTTTTTTCTCCCACATTCATCCCTGCTACGAACTTAAAGTGGCTGATAATAGCTGTCATCTCCTCAAAAGGGAAGGACTGCACAAAGCGCCTCTCGTCTCCCACCCTCATAAAAACTTGGTACTCCTCCTTCCGAGGAATGAAGTAAAGATCCTGAGCTTCTTCCTTTTTCCCCATACGGATTAGTTTTTTTGCAATTTCTTGAACCATAGTTCCTCCTCTCACTTATACTATTCGAAAAAGAAGACAAAAAAAGAAGACTTTCTAGATCGCTCTAGAAAATCTTCCGAATGTCTCTTATGACAGGGTTGTCCCCTTTTTTGAATCGAGTGTATATTGACAAGAACGGTGTTTGCGACTGCCTCTTTCCTTTTCGTAGCCTGGGCGGAGCTTGCTTTTAGGGATCTTGTGCTCGTCTTCTAGAAGGACAATCGAATGGAAAAACTGCACATCTTCACTGCAGTCCTCACACCACTCTTTCTCCTTGGTATCCCAAAAGATCGTCATGAGGTCACTCCGACTCTTATAACTTGGAAAATGCTCATTTAACTCCAACCATTTCTGCTTGTAGTATTTCAAAGCCTGGTAATAGTCTTCAAACTTCCGGCTACTGACGATATCTTCTTCCCAACCATCTAGAAACCACCAGGGTTCACAGTCCCCATACATTTCAATCACTCGATACATAAACTCTTCCATCCTTTGTATCCTCTATTATATAGAAAATCCTTTGAGAATAAAAGTTTTCTGCTCAGGACATGATTTTTCAAGTATTTTCAGGCGATTTTCACAGTTATTTTTCAAAAATAGACTACTTGATTTCTCTTGGGTCCTTTTTTCGAGAATCAAAAGAAGAGAGTCCCAACAAAATGGCGAGCCATCTTGGGGAACTCTCTTTTCTCAAGTATTTAGAACAATTCTAGTGCAATCATAGTTGTCATGGTTGCATCGTAATAGTTATTTAGAGGTAGATCTTGTGTAAAGATATACTTGTTCTGTTGCACCAACTTCAAATAGCCTTTTTCATGTTCAGAGGCATAGACAATCGGTGCCAAAAAGCTTGCTGCCTGATGATTGTTCAAGGCCTTCCCTTTCAAGTCATAACCTGCATACAGGTTTCTTTGACTCTTGAAAAAGTTAAGCATCTTTTTCACCAATTGTTGACTGGTTTTGTCCTTACTTTGAACAAGGTTGTATGGAAGGCGACAAGCGTTATACGAGTAGGCACCATCATACTTGGATTCAATCGTCTTGGGATCCGCTACGCGCGTTCCTTGCTCATCTACCCAGATGAAATCAGGTAGTAAACCTGTTTTGGTTTGGGAGCTGATCGTTTGGAGCTGCTGCAACATCTTTTCTTTGATATCCAACCACTTCGAATCTTTTGTCACTTCATAAAAGATCTGGAATTGCGCTGGCAATGTATCAGACGTCCGCATCAAATGATAAAACTCCGAGTCCTGATTAGCCCAATTCCCCACCGTTAACACACCAGTTTCTTCATTGTAGTTGTGTGCGAGAATATCTTCTAAAATCGCTTTGGCTTGAGCCTGGTAGTCTTTGGCTTGCTTTGGCCATTTCTGAGCGGCTTTTAGAAGAGCATAGGCGATGTAGAGATCTCCATCTGTAGCGTTATGATCCTCATCCTTTGCTTTTCCATTGCTGATGGTTTGTTTCCAAGACATCAATTGGGTACCTTCCAAGCGATGATTTAGATAATAGTGATAGAGTCGGTCAAAGTCTGCTTGTTGGGCTTGTCCTTTTTCGGCAGCTGCAACAGTAATGAGCATTCCATAACTTTGTGCCTCGGATAACACTACTGTTTGATTGCTATCATTGGTGGTTCGAACATAGGATTCTTTCCCTTTTGAAACAACAAAATGCTCATTCCACTGATGATAAATTCGATTTCGCATCTCCACTTTACTTCTCGTTCTCGCTAAAAACAAGGTCAAACAGAAAATGCAAAGGATGACTAGAAACCATACATATCTCATCTTTTTCGTTTTCATAATTTCTCCTATCCTGCGAATCGTTTTGTTTTAACCCATTTGGTTTCTTTCCGGTGCAATAGTTTATCCATCACAATCGAAGAGATGGCATCAATCGACACAATGATAAACAGTTGAGAATAGGTGAAATAGGCAGCCAAGGCCAACCAAATTTGCTTGGTAGTGGCTTGACCAAATTGTGAGGCAAGAGCCACATTAATCTGAAGCAGATAAAGCCCAATCATCAAGATCCAATTGAAGAGCATCAATTGCGCAATGTAGATATTTTCAGAATCAAAGGCAAATGGAATTTGCACACCTGGCACCACTGTATGGATACACATGGCCAGAATATTGGCAAAAAAGATCAAGTCCGATAAGACGATGGCCGCATTAAACCAGAAGAAGACACAGGAATAGTTGGTCACTTCCAACTTCACGCGCCAATTTCCCTTACCAAATAAATGCTTGAAGTTGGAAAGAACCACTTCATAATTCCCTTTGGCCCAACGTTTCCGTTGCATATAGTAACTCTTCAGAGTCTCTGGCTCTTGTTGGAAAGCTTCTGAATTATAGGCTAGCGCAATCAACTTCCCACTTTGCATAATCTTGAAGGAAATATCCGTATCCTCAGTCAAGGCACCGTTTTTCCATCCTCCAATACTCTTGACAAATTCGGTTTGAATAATGAAGTTAGTTCCTGGAATCCGTCCAATCTTAAAGAGATGCCACATGCCCACATGATGAACCCGTTGGGTGACAACAATCTCTTGGTTGATACAGCGGGTCAAAAAGTTTTGATTGGCATTCCGCGTTTTATTGCGGCCGAAAGAAGCCACATGACGTTCTGGATCTTTGAGGACTTCTTTCACAAGGAAATAAAGGGCGTTCTTTTCAGGCATGGCATCTGCATCATAAACACAGATATAGTCTCCGGTTGCCATCGCCAAAGCGTCATTTAGCACACCGGCTTTCCCACCTGTCCCACTTCGATTGATAATGGTCAAATCACGTCCTGCATACTCTGGCAATGCTTTAACCGTCAAACACTCCTCATAGGTGTGATCGGAACAATTATCCGCAAAGAGCAGTAATTCAACACGATCATGTGGGTAGTTCATATCAAGGATCGCTTTGGCTGTTTGTGCAATGACCACATCCTCATTATGGGCGGGCACAACGATCGTCACTTTTGGATAATAAGGAAGCGGATCCGTATTGACACGAAAATCACTGTGTTTAAACCAAAAATGAACGGCTGAAAAGAGGATTACTAAGCCCCAGGCTAAGGATAACCAAATCGAAATCAAGGCAATAATCATCACAATTTGACTAATCATGGTCCACCGCCTTAAAGTTTTTATTGACACGGCGGTAAATCACCGTATAAGCTACAAATAATACAATAAAGCACAAGGCAAAAAATACACTGATGCCTACAGCTATATTAAAAAATATATTTGTAAGAGACATGTTTTCCTCCTAATATTCCACAATAATATCTGTTTCAAGTTGACGTTTTAAGTAACGAATCATTTCTTTATAGCGATGGTATTTGGTTCGATTGGATTGATCCACTACAAGAAATCCTGACTGAAATTGGATGCCCTGAACCCCATCTTCTCCTTGGAACACCAGTCCTTCCAACTGTGGTTTTAAGACCGTCATATAATCGCTCTTCAGATCCCGCTCGCTATCAGAAGATAAGATCAAGAAATTACCGTCTGATACATAATACAAGCTTTCATTTGGCTTCAGATGATGCGTTAACAAATAGTTGATTTGGTTCAAGGTCCGATTGTACTCTCTCGGTTGCAATTGGAAAAACAATTCCTCGTGCGACCAGTGAATGAGTAAGGCCTGAATCGTATCATTGGTTTCCCCACCATAAGAAGCAATGCGGTTGCGGTAATCTGCGTAAGCTTCTGGCTCTTGATCCTTCACTTTTGCAATCTCTTTAAAGAGGTGATAGCGAATTCGGGTCAAAATTCCAATCAAGATCGGAAAACTAAAGAGCAAGAGCAAGGCTTGATGAAATGGGATATAGACGACACCTGCCACCAAAAAGACAATCCCAAGGGCAAATGACAACAGGATGGTCCATGTCAACAATAAATCCGATAAAACAATAGCAGAAAATAATCCTAAAACAAAGAACAATCCTTCTTCAATCAGAATCTCTCTTGCAAAAAACAAGCAGTAAAGTAAAAGAAGTACTTCGAAAACAATCAAAATCAGCAACCATCTACTTAACTTTTCCGTTTTTTTCATTTATTCTTTCTCTCCCTCATGAAATTCTTCGGCAGCCTCTCCCTGGCCAAAGTAATGTTTAATGGCTTGTACGATTCGCTCAGAAGCTTTTCCATCCCCATAAGGATTCCGGGCATTTGCCATTTGAAGATACAGGCTTTCGTTGGTTAAGAGCTCTGTCATCGTGGATTTTACGACGGCAGGATCCGTACCAACTAATTTCAAAGTCCCCGCTTTAACCCCTTCTGGGCGTTCCGTTGTATCGCGCAATACCAATACCGGTTTTCCTAATGATGGCGCCTCCTCTTGCACCCCACCTGAATCCGACATGATAAAGTAACTTCTCGAAGCTAAGTTGTGGAAATCCAGCACATCTAGAGGCTCAATGAGGTGGATCCGATCATGTTCTCCTAATAGATCGTTTGCCGCCTCTTGGACCGCTGGACTAAGATGCACTGGGTAAACCACTTCAATAGTCGGTTCTTGATCCACCATTTCTCTCAGAGCCCCAAAGACCGCTCGCATGGGTTGGCCTTGATTTTCTCTTCGATGCATGGTGACCAGGATGACTTTTTTATCTGGATCCAATTGATCTAACACTTCGTGGTGATAGTCCTCTTGAACCGTGAGTTTCAGCGCATCAATGGCAGTATTTCCCGTCACTACAATAGAGGATTCCGGATGATTTTCTTTTAAGAGATTGGCCTTACTTTCGCCTGTCGGCGCAAAATACAGATCCGCTAAATCATCCGTCATTTGACGGTTCATCTCTTCTGGATACGGTGAATATTTATCAAAGGTTCTCAAACCAGCTTCGACGTGACCAATGCGGACTTGATTGTAAAAGGCAACCAGACTCGCCGCAAAGGTGGTTGTCGTATCTCCATGGACGAGCACCATATCCGGCTTTTCTTTTTTGATAACTGGATCTAATTGATTCAGAATTTTAGAGGTAATGTCCAATAAGGTCTGGCTTTTCCCCATAATATCCAAATCGTAATCAGGTACGATGTTAAAGGTTTCTAAGACTTGGTCCAGCATTTGACGGTGCTGGGCAGTGACCACCGTAATGGTCTCAATAACCTCCTTTTGTTTTTGCAACTCCAACACCAAAGGGGCCATTTTAATGGCCTCCGGTCGCGTCCCAAACACAACCATAATTTTCAATTTTCCCATAAACTTCCCCCGTCGACATGCATGTAATTCGACATTTTTTTAATTTGTGTACATCTTTTTTCATTCTACCGCCAATGACTTTAAATGTCAAACCGATTTTGGGTTTTATAAAGAAATTACTAATAGTTAGTCATTTTATTATTTTGGTGTTTAGAATACATATCCATATAATCACTAATTGTAAGTATTTACAGCACGACTTTTACCGGGCTAATATTTTTGGTAAAAAAACAATTCAATAATTATACAATTATTTTTCAAATAATAAATTTTTATTATTTTTGCAAAAAAAAGCCGGAACTTGTAGTTCCGACTTATTTTCTTATTCTTCTACGACTTCAGCTGTTTGAACTTCATCGACTGTTCCATCTGTTAATGGCACTTCTTCGATAATTTCAACTTCATTAACTGCTTGTGGTTCCAAGTTACGGTAACGAGCCATACCTGTACCTGCAGGAATAATCTTACCAATGATAACATTTTCCTTAAGTCCAAGGAGATGGTCTTTCTTACCGCGGATCGCTGCGTCAGTAAGGACACGAGTTGTTTCCTGGAAGGAAGCCGCTGACAAGAAACTGTTGGTTTCAAGAGAGGCTTTGGTAATTCCCATAAGGACTGGACGAGCAGTTGCAGGAACTCCACCAGAGATAAGGACATCCTTATTGGCATCTGTAAAGTCTGTAATGTCCATCAGAGTACCCATGAGAAGGTCTGTATCTCCTGGATCCATGACACGTACTTTACGGATCATTTGACGCACCATTACCTCGATGTGTTTGTCGCCGATTTCTACCCCTTGGCTACGGTATACTTTTTGTACTTCCGCAAGAAGGTATGTTTCAACTGACAAGACATCACGAACGGCAAGGAGACGTTTTGGTTGAATAGATCCTTCTGTCAGAGCATCACCACGAGAGACTTGATCTCCCACTTCGACTTTCATGCGGGCAGTGTAAGGGACAACGTATTCGCCCTCACCAGTTGCTCCGCTAACAAAGACTTTCTTGGTCCGTGTAGAAGCATCTTCTTCGATGGCTGTGACTTCCCCTTTGACCTCAGTGATGACCGCTTCCCCTTTTGGATTGCGGGCTTCAAAGATTTCTTGGACACGAGGAAGACCCTGAGTGATATCGGTATTTGAGGCAACCCCACCCGTGTGGAAGGTACGCATGGTCAACTGTGTACCAGGTTCCCCGATAGATTGGGCAGCGATAGTTCCGACTGCTTCACCCACTTCAACCGCATCACCAGTCGCCAAGTTGATACCATAACAGTGACGGCAGACACCATGGCGGGTGTTACATGTAAAGACAGAGCGGATAGTGACTTCTTCAACACCAGCTTTGACAATTTCACGTGCTAGGTCTTCTGAAATCAAGGTATCTGGACCAACGATGACTTCACCTGTTTCAGGATGTTTAACAGATTTCTTGGTATAACGACCAGTCAAGCGTTCTTCGAGTGGCTCGATCATTTCCTTACCATCAGTAATGGCACGGATCACAAGTCCACGGTCTGTTCCACAGTCATCTTCACGGATAATGACGTCTTGGGCCACGTCAACCAAACGACGAGTCAAGTAACCTGAGTCGGCTGTCTTGAGGGCCGTATCGGTCATCCCTTTACGGGCACCGTGAGTTGAGAAGAACATTTCGAGTACTGACAAACCTTCGCGGAAGTTTGACAGGATTGGCAATTCCATGATCCGTCCATTTGGAGCGGCCATCAAACCACGCATACCGGCAAGTTGCGAGAAGTTTGAGATGTTACCACGGGCTCCAGAGTCCATCATCATAACGATTGGGTTCTTCGGATCTTGGTTATCCACCAAGCGTTTTTCCAATTTCTCACGGGCTGCACGCCATTCAGCTGTAACGGCATTGTAGCGTTCGTCATCCGTGATCAAACCACGACGGAATTGTTTGGTGATTTGTTCCACACGTTTGTGAGATTCTTCAATGATTTCTGCCTTATCTTCAACGACCGGAATATCGGCAATCCCCACTGTCAAACCGGCAAGGGTTGAGTGATGGTAACCCAAGTCTTTCAAGCGGTCCAAGAAAGCAGATGTTTCGGTTGTACGGAAGCGTTTGAAGATTTCTGCGATGATATTTCCAAGATTTTTCTTCTTGAATGGAACGTTTAATTCCAACTTCTCAATCGCTGCTTTGACATCTTGACCAGGTTCCAAGAAGTACTTAGCTGGAACGCCTTCTGTCAAGTTGGCATTATTTGGTTCTTGAAGATATGGAAGCTCTGCAGGCATGATATCGTTAAAGAGGATCTTACCAACAGTTGTCAAGAGAATCTTGTGTTGTTGCGCTTCTGTCCATGGTTTGTTCAAGCTATCGGTCGCAATTCCGACACGGGTATGCAAGTGAACATAGCCATTGCGAAGGGCCATGACCGCTTCATCACGGTCTTTAAAGACCATGCCTTCGCCTTCACGACCAGCTTCTTCCATAGTGAGGTAGTAGTTCCCCAATACCATATCCTGAGATGGGGTAACAACTGGTTTACCGTCTTTTGGATTCAAGATGTGCTCAGCAGCCAACATCAAGATACGAGCTTCTGCTTGGGCTTCTTCTGAAAGCGGTACGTGGATGGCCATTTGGTCCCCGTCAAAGTCGGCATTGTAGGCTTCACAGACAAGTGGGTGCAAGCGAAGGGCTTTCCCGTCAATCAATACAGGTTCAAAAGCTTGGATCCCCAAACGGTGAAGGGTCGGTGCGCGGTTCAAGAGAACTGGGTGTTCTTTGATCACTTCTTCTAGGATATCCCAGATGCGTTCATCTCCACGTTCGACCAAGCGTTTTGCAGCTTTGACGTTTTGCACGATATCACGCGCAACGATTTCACGCATCACGAATGGTTTAAAGAGCTCGATCGCCATTTCACGCGGTACACCACATTGGTACATCTTAAGAGTTGGACCAACGGCGATAACGGAACGTCCTGAGAAGTCAACCCGTTTACCGAGCAAGTTTTGACGGAAGCGTCCTTGTTTCCCTTTGAGCATGTGGCTCAATGATTTTAATGGACGGCTACCTGGTCCTGTGATCGGACGACCACGACGACCGTTATCGATCAAAGCATCAACGGCTTCTTGGAGCATCCGTTTTTCGTTTTGCACGATGATACCAGGGGCATTCAACTCAAGCAAACGTGCCAAACGGTTGTTCCGGTTAATAACCCGACGGTAAAGGTCGTTCAAGTCAGAGGCAGCAAAACGGCCACCATCCAATTGGACCATCGGACGAAGATCTGGTGGAATAACCGGAAGGATGTTGAGGACCATCCATTCTGGCTTGTTGCCAGATTTGTAGAAGGCATCCAAGACATCCAAACGACGCACAGCCTTCACACGTTTTTGACCAGTTGCAGTCTTCAATTCTTCTTTCAAGAGAGCAATTTCAGCTTCCAGATCCACTTGTTTCAAGAGGTCTTGGATCGCTTCTGCACCCATCTTAGCGACAAAGGAACCTGGTCCGTATTCACGCAAGCGTTCACGGTATTCACGTTCTGTCATGATGGATTTGTGCTCAAGTGGTGTATCTTTTGGATCGATCACCACGTAAGCTGCGAAGTAAATAACTTCTTCAAGGGCACGAGGACTCATATCCAAAGTCAATCCCATACGAGAAGGGATGCCTTTGAAGTACCAGATGTGTGATACAGGCGCTTTCAACTCGATGTGCCCCATGCGTTCACGACGAACCTTGGCACGTGTTACTTCAACCCCACAGCGGTCACAAACGATCCCTTTGTAACGGATCCGTTTGTATTTCCCACACGCACATTCCCAGTCTTTTGTAGGTCCAAAGATGACTTCATCAAAGAGACCTTCACGTTCTGGTTTCAATGTACGGTAGTTGATTGTTTCAGGTTTCTTGACCTCTCCATAAGACCATGAACGGACCTTGCTTGGAGAAGCTAGGGTGATTTGCATACTTTTAAAACGATTTACATCAACCACTATTTCTTACCTTTCCTTGTTTTCATACTTGTTTCATTTGGATACAGCTTAGGTGGGGAAAGAAAGAAAACTTTCTTGCCACCTCCTTGTGTCTGTATCTTGTTATCGAATCATCCTGTCAGAAGCATTGGTTTCTCACAAGACAATCATTTTTACTGATTATTTTTCTGATTCTTCAGCATCGAAGGCTGCTTTTGCTTCCTTGGCTGCTTTTTCACGTGCTTTTTCAAGGTCATCCACATGAATCACATCATCGTCTTCCCCTTCATCGAGGTCACGAAGTTCCACTTCTTGATCATCTTCGTCCAAGACACGCATGTCAAGACCAAGAGATTGCAATTCTTTGACAAGAACGCGGAAGGATTCTGGTACACCTGGTTTTGGAATTGGTTTACCTTTGGTAATTGCTTCATAAGCTTTCAAACGTCCGTTGACATCATCTGACTTGTAAGTCAAGATTTCTTGAAGGACATTTGATGCACCATAAGCCTCAAGGGCCCACACTTCCATTTCCCCGAAACGTTGTCCACCAAACTGAGCTTTCCCTCCGAGTGGTTGTTGGGTAACCATTGAGTATGGTCCGACTGAACGGGCATGGAGTTTATCATCAACCATGTGGTGAAGCTTGATCATGTACATGACACCGACAGAGACACGGTTGTCAAATGGCTCACCTGTACGTCCATCGTAAAGAATGGTCTTAGCATCGCTATCCATACCAGCTTCTTTCACAGTATCCCAGAGGTCTTCTGAGCTTGCTCCGTCAAAGACTGGTGTTGCGATGTGAATACCCAAGTTACGAGCGGCCATACCAAGGTGAAGTTCCATAACCTGACCGATATTCATACGTGATGGCACCCCAAGAGGGTTCAACATGATATCAACCGGTGTACCGTCTGGAAGGTAAGGCATATCTTCAACTGGAACAATACGAGACACAACCCCTTTGTTTCCGTGACGACCGGCCATCTTATCTCCGACGCGGATCTTGCGTTTTTGTGCGATGTAAACACGAACCAACATGTTCACACCAGATTGCAATTCATCTCCGTTTGCACGCGTAAAGATCTTAACATCACGAACGACTCCATCTCCACCGTGAGGTACACGAAGAGAAGTATCACGTACTTCACGAGATTTATCTCCAAAGATCGCGTGAAGGAGACGTTCTTCAGCAGAAAGGTCTTTTTCACCCTTCGGTGTTACCTTACCGACAAGGATATCGCCTTCTTTTACTTCCGCACCAATACGGATAATACCTGTTTCATCTAAGTCACGAAGAGCATCTTCCCCAACGTTTGGAATTTCACGGGTAATTTCTTCAGGGCCTAATTTGGTATCGCGTGTTTCTGATTCGAATTCTTCCAAGTGAACAGATGTGTAGACATCTTCTTTCACCAAGCGTTCGCTCATGATAACGGCATCCTCGAAGTTATACCCTTCCCAAGTCATGTAAGCGACGATTGGGTTTTGACCAAGGGCCATTTCCCCTTTTTCCATCGATGGACCGTCAGCGATAAAGTCGCCTTTTTCAACGACATCGCCAACTTTTACAAGGGTACGTTGGTTGTAAGCCGTACCTGAGTTTGAACGACGGAATTTTTGGATATGGTAAACATCAAGCGAACCGTCTTCCCGACGAACTTCTACCTTGTCTGCATCTGCATAAGTAACTTTACCATCGTGTTGAGCAATGACCGCAGCTCCTGAGTCATGGGCTGCTTGGTATTCCATACCAGTACCCACGTAAGGGGCTTTTGGATCAATCAATGGCACAGCCTGACGTTGCATGTTGGCACCCATGAGGGCACGGTTGGAGTCATCGTTTTCCAAGAAAGGAATACATGCTGTCGCAACGGCAACTACTTGTTTTGGAGATACGTCCATGTAGTCGACTTGATCAGATGGGAACTCTTGGTTGTTACCACGGTGACGTCCCATAACGATTGGCTCAGCAAAGCCACCTTTTTCGTTCAACTTAGAGTTAGCCTGAGCGACGATGTACTCATCTTCTTCATCGGCTGTCAACCAAACGATTTCGTTGGTGACTACACCTTTTTCCCGGTCCACTTTACGGTATGGCGTTTGGATGAAGCCATATTTGTTCAAGTGTCCGTAAGATGACAAGTTGTTGATCAAACCGATGTTTGGTCCTTCAGGTGTTTCGATTGGACACATACGACCATAGTGGGTATAGTGCACGTCACGCACTTCATATCCGGCACGGTCACGTGTCAAACCACCAGGCCCTAAGGCAGACAAACGACGTTTGTGAGACAACTCAGAAAGTGGGTTGTGTTGGTCCATGAACTGTGACAACTGTGAAGATCCAAAGAATTCTTTAATTGCTGCAGTTACTGGGCGGATGTTGATGATTTGTTGTGGTGTCAAGACATCGTTATCTTGTACAGACATCCGTTCCCGAACGTTTCGTTCCATCCGTGAAAGTCCAAGACGCACTTGGTTGGCAAGCAATTCACCAACGGCACGAATCCGACGGTTTCCAAGGTGGTCGATATCATCCACGCGACCAATACCTTCTGCCAGGTTCAAGAAATAGCTCATTTCTGCCAAGATATCTGCTGGAGTTACAATCCGTACTTTGTCAGATGGGTTGGCATTTCCGATGATGGTGACAACGCGGTCTGGATCTGTTGGAGCGACAACTTTGAATTTTTGCAATTCTACTGGTTCTGTCAAAACAGCAGCATCATTTGGAATGTAGGTGATTTTGTTCAAACCGTTATCCAATTGTTCTGAGATGCTGTCGATCACATCGCGCGTCATGACAGTACCAGCTTCTACAAGGATTTCCCCTGTTTCAGCATCTACCAATGGTTCTGCGATTGTTTGGTTCAACAAGCGGTTCTTGATATTGAGTTTCTTGTTGATCTTGTAGCGACCGACAGGAGCCAAGTCATAACGACGTGGATCAAAGAAACGAGCTACCAACAAGCTGCGTGAGCTTTCCGCTGTTTTTGGTTCACCCGGACGAAGACGCTCGTAGATTTCTTTGAGGGCTTCATCTGTCCGTGAATCCATTGGATTTTTGTGGATATCTTTTTCAATGGTATTACGAACCAATTCGCTATCCCCAAAGATATCGATGATTTCATCATCTCCAGAGAATCCAAGAGCACGCACAAGAGTTGTAAATGGAATCTTACGTGTGCGGTCGATACGTGTGTAAGCAATGTCTTTTGAGTCGGTTTCAAGCTCTAACCAAGCCCCACGGTTAGGGATAACAGTTGATCCATAACCAACTTTACCATTCTTGTCCACCTTATCATTGAAGTAGACACCTGGTGAGCGGACCAACTGAGATACGATAATCCGTTCTCCACCATTGATGATGAAGGTTCCCATTTCAGTCATGATTGGGAAATCACCAAAGAAAACTTCTTGGGTCTTGATTTCACCTGTTTCTTTGTTGACCAAACGGAAGGTCACAAAGATTGGTGCTGAGTAGCTAGCATCGTGGATGCGCGCTTCTTCAAGCGAATACTTAGGTTCGCGGATTTCATAACCCACAAATTCCAATTCCATTGTATCCGTGAAGTTTGAGATGGGAAGCACATCTTCAAATACTTCCTTCAAGCCATGATCCAAGAAATCTTTGAATGAGTCTGTCTGGATTTCAATCAAGTTTGGTAAATCAAGAACCTCTTTGATTCTTGAAAAACTACGACGGGTCCGATGTTTCCCGTATTGAACGTCATGTCCTGCCAAAGTTTTTAGCTCCTTTTTCCATACTAGGATAGCTTGGTAAAATGACTTTCACCACCTATCCGGTTTTAACTACAATTGTGTGATTTGCATCACGTGAAGAGCTATCTCTTCACCTCATTCGTCGCTTTTTGTAATTTTTAGAAAAATTAAATTTGTGTAACAAACTAGGATTTTTCTGAAAAATAGGCACAAAAAGAGCAGCTAAATCGACTTATTCAAGTAAGATTTAACTGCTGTAAGCTCTTATTTGGACAATATTTCAAATAAAGCACACGACAAATTAGTTATCACTATTATATCGTTTTTTGCTCCAAAAATCAAGGCTTTCTCTAGGTTTTCTACTGGATCAGACTAGCGTCGATTGCCGCGATTGGAACTATTTCGATTTGAACTATTGCTTGACGAACTATTGGTTGTCGAATTGTTCTTATTATTCGACTGATTGCCACTGGTATTACCGAGAATGGCTGCCCAAGCACTTTGATAATCGCTATCCGATCCCCCGATGGCAAAGCGGTATTGAGTGGTTGGCGCTCCGTTTTTGGCCCAAAGGCTCGTCACCATTTGACCGCTCACATCGATATCCCGACCATTGACATTGACGCGGCCCGGTCTTTCACCAGTCGATTTGAGCACTTCAGAGCGGATCACACTCTTATCGAGAGTGAATTTATCCTGAATCCCAAAGAGACTTGGATCTGCTTGGTAGATTGCATTCGCCAACTGCGCCATGTATTGGGCATTGTTGTTGTATCCAGTCAAGGTCTGCATGGAAGCATTGTTGTCATGACCGATCCAACCTCCTAAAGAAACATTAGGGGTGGACAGCATCAACCACATATCTCCATTTGAGTTAGTGGTACCGGTTTTTCCAATCCAGTCTGCACCTGCCAGCGTTGGGTTGACTTGGCTAATCCGTGACTTAAAGGTCGTTGTTGCACCAGACGTAATAACCCCGCGCAAGAGATCCTGCATAATCGTTGCCGTTGCTGGAGAGTAAACACGAACAGGATCTGCCTCGTGCTTGTATACCACATCTCCATCTCGATCAATGATTTGCTCTACCATGTAGCGTTTGAGGTAGTTCCCATTGTTAGCAATGGTTTGGAAACCATTGGTATGTTGGGCAACAGTGACCTCAATTCCTCCCCCCATCGGCAGACTCTCAATGCCATATTCAGGGATATCATAGCCCATTTTCTTCATGTAGGATGGGACATCCACACCTTTTTCACGAAGAGTCCGGTAAGTCCAGTAAGCTGGAATATTCCATGAGGTATTGAGGGCCTCACGGAGATCCATCATGGCTGTCCCTCGGCTATCCACGTGCATGATCGGCTCCCCACTTGAGAAATTAGTCGGGTAGTTAGAAAGGATGCTATTGCTTCCCATCAAGCCTTGGTCGATGGCAATCCCATAGGCCAACAGTGGTTTGATTGTAGACCCTGGGGAACGCTCTGTATCAAAGGCATGGTTGTTTTGGTTGCCGTCAAAATTCCGTCCACCGATAAATCCTAAAACGGCACCCGTTCGGTTGTCCATAAGGACATTCCCAACTTCTACAAGACCCGTCCCATCATCCAAGACGCTTCCAAAATTCGCTACCGCGGCCTGCATCGCATTGTGAACTGGTTTGTTAATCGTGGTTTGAATGGTGTAGCCACCTTCGCGCAACTCGCTCTCAGCTAATTCTTGGTAAGCCTTGACGGTTTCATTATTTTTCAAGTCTTGCTTGGTGACATTGTCTCGCTTGATCAAGTAATCATACATGGCTTCTTTTGCTTCTTCCATGGCTTGGAAGTAGAGGTAGTCATGCGGTGTTTTCTCGATACCATCTGGAGCCATGAAGTCTTTGGTCAAGTCGTACTGAGCATAGGTCTCGTAGTCTTTTTTCGACAAGGCTCCCGTCCGGTACATATTGAACAAAACGTCTTTGGCACGGGCCAGACCTAACTCGAGGTTCTCCTTACTCTTTAGGCTACCGTCTGCAGCATAAGGAGAGTAGACAATCGGACTCTGTGGCAAGCCAGCGATAAAGGCCGCTTGTGGAACAGACAAGTCTTTGGCAGAGACGCCAAAGATCCCTTGAGCTGCAGCTTCCACACCCGCAATATTTTGTCCCCGATTGTTTCGTCCAAAAGGCGAAACATTTAAGTAGGTGGTTAGGATTTCATTTTTATCCATTCCCCGCTCTAAAGCCAGGGCATCGACAATCTCTGTCGCCTTACGAGTAAAGGTTGGAGCGTCTCCCACGACTTGCTGTTTGATCAACTGCTGGGTCAGGGTTGATCCCCCACTAGAGGAGCCCACACCGGCTACAGATCCGAGTGTTGCCCGAAGAACGGCTTTAGGCACAACCCCCTTGTGGCTTTCAAAATTCTCATCCTCAGTAGCGATCACAGCCTTCTTGACATTGTCTGAAATGGCGTCTCCTGTTACTGGTGTGCGGATCAAATCACTGTCCACTTCTGCAATCAAGCTCTTATCGGAATAAGTCAGTTTTGAAACACTGCTGACGTTGCGGACCTGCTGGACCAATTCTTCTGTCTTTGGAACCTTGACATTGCTAAAGAGGCTCGCCGCATAACCAATCCCGATCCCTGCACCAAATAAAAAGAGGCACACGAACAGGGCGATCATGACATCCCACAAGAGTTTGAGGGTCCTCAAAAATGTCGCAAAAATATCGCCGACAGACCAGCTACTTTCCTCATTTTTTTCCTTATTCGGAGTTTCTGTATACATCTTTGCAAAGAATTTTTGGACTTTCTTCCAAAACTCTTGCAGCTTCTCTTTTAATTGATTCACTGATTCTTTCTCCTTGTTCCCTATATTATAGCAGATTAGGCCCTTTGTTTTCAATCACAAGAGCGTAGAAATCGTCACTCATTCTTCCTGGGTAAGGACAAGAAAATGATGGAAACCATTGCCATTTCCCTGGTTTATGGTAGAATAGAGAAATGAATAAACTTATAAAGGAGAAAAGACACATGCACATTTTTGATGAGCTAAAAGAGCGTGGTTTGGTATTTCAAACGACGGATGAAGAAGCCTTACGCAAAGCACTGGAAGAAGGTCAGGTTTCTTATTATACTGGTTATGATCCAACTGCTGACAGCCTTCACCTTGGTCACTTGGTTGCCATCTTGACGAGCCGTCGCCTTCAACTAGCAGGCCACAAACCTTATGCGCTCGTTGGCGGTGCGACTGGTCTCATTGGTGATCCGTCCTTCAAAGATGCTGAACGTAGTCTCCAAACAAAAGAAACTGTACAAGAATGGGTTCGCTCCATTCAAGGGCAATTGTCTCGTTTCCTCGATTTTGAAAATGGTGACAATAAAGCCGAAATGGTCAACAACTACGATTGGTTTGGAAGCATTAGCTTTATTGACTTCCTTCGTGATGTCGGAAAATACTTTACGGTCAATGCTATGATGAGTAAAGAATCTGTTAAAAAACGGATTGAAACAGGGATTTCTTACACAGAGTTTGCCTACCAAATCATGCAAGGCTATGACTTCTACGTCCTCAACCAAGAACACAATGTAACCCTTCAAATCGGTGGATCTGACCAATGGGGAAACATGACAGCCGGTACTGAGTTGATGCGTCGTAAAGCAGATAAAACTGGTCATGTTATGACTGTGCCTTTGATCACAGATGCAACTGGTAAGAAATTCGGTAAATCAGAAGGTAATGCGGTCTGGCTCAATGCAGACAAAACATCTCCATACGAAATGTATCAATTCTGGATGAATGTGATGGATGCGGATGCTGTGCGTTTCTTGAAGATCTTCACTTTCTTGTCACTTGATGAGATTGAAGAGATCCGCAAACAGTTTGAGGCCGCTCCTCATGAACGCTTGGCTCAAAAGATCTTGGCGCGTGAAGTGGTTACCCTCGTCCACGGCGAAGAAGCCTACAAGGAAGCCCTCAACATCACCGAACAACTCTTTGCAGGAAACATCAAAAACCTTTCTGTAAAAGAACTCAAACAAGGCCTTCGTGGTGTGCCAAACTACCAGGTCCAAGCAGAAGACAACCTCAACATTGTTGAACTCTTGGTCACAGCTGGTGTGGTAAATTCTAAACGCCAAGCCCGCGAAGATGTTCAAAACGGAGCTATCTACGTCAACGGCGAACGCATTCAAGACCTTGACTATGTCTTGAGCGATAGCGATAAATTAGAAAATGAATTGACCGTTATCCGCCGCGGTAAGAAAAAATACTTTGTTTTGACTTATTAAGAAAGTAAAACCACGAAGTTAATACGAAACTTCGTGGTTTTCTTATACACTTTTTTCTGGGACTATTTCCCTTTTCTGCGATACAACAATGCTTGGTTGATTCGTTGAGTTTTTTTATGGAGTTGCCAAATCTGGTAAAGCCAGATCAGGCCGTAAATGGCTAGAAAGATCAACCAAGGAATCGGGCTCCGTAAGGCTGCCCCCCAGCCAAAAAATAAGTAGGTCAATGCTAAGATGGTAGCTGTCACAACTAAATGCAGGACCACACGCAAACTATAGGTCAAAAACTCTTCTTCCTCAAGAATGAACGTCAAAACTCCCATTGTTCCACTCATTAAAAAGATCGCTAGGATGTTGCGTACATTCACAGCGGGATAGACGATGTTGGGATAGATATGGGATAATAACACCAAACACAAATAAAAGAAGGATCCTGTCCTCATACCAGATACAAAATAAGCTATAACTCGTTTCATCACTTTCTCCTATACCCCTAAATAATCCATCAAGGATTTGACATATTTCCGACTGACACTTGATTTCACTCCGCGTGTCAGTTTAGCCATCATATTGCCTGAAAAACTATCCGATAGCGATTCTAAATGGTCGATATTCATCACCGCGTGGCGTGATATCTGTAAAAAATTACGACGATTAATCCGATGTTGAAAATTTGTCAAAGTATCTCTGACGGTGAACGTTTTGTCTGTCGTATAAATGGTTAGCTGATTCTTATCAATCTCGGCTAGAATAATGTCATCAATTTTCACCATAATCAAATGATCATCTGTTTTGATAGGAATCACTACTTGATTCACTGTCGAAAATTGTTCGAGATAGTCCATCACCTCTCGTGCTTGATCAGATAATTGCTTGGCTTGAATGACCACACAGGGGTTGCTTTCTGCGATATCCTGTTTTTCCTCAAAACGAATCTTCATTCCTACTCCAATTCTCACTTACTTTCTTTTACTCGATCTTTTTGCCAAGGAAATCCAAATCCCCAAAGCTAGAAGAATACCTCCTAACACTATAAGGTATGTTTGTTCCTTTGTCAATAAAGCTTGCCATTTGAGCTGAACGCCCATTTTTTCTTGAAAATCTCGAAGAAGATCATCTCGCCCCTTAAAGGTTTCGCTCACTGCTTCTTTCATGAGTACTTGTCGATAAAGTGCAGCAATATAAGTTGCTGGAGTACATTTCATTAGTAGTTGTGCAAAATCAGGTAGAACACCTAAAGGTACATAAGTCCCTACCAAAAAACCGGAAGCTGTACCCACTATGGTCGCAAACTTTCCAAGACTGTCTACGGATTGGAAAAAATAAACAAAAATGGCATTCACTAAACTAGAAAGCAGGCTACTAAACAGCATGATGAGGAGTACTTCAGGTAATAAAGATAGTGCTGGAGCTTCTCTAAAATAGCCACACATCAGCACATACATAAGGACTTGCATGAAAAAAGAGATGATGATTGCGCTCGTTAGATACGAAAATGGTAACCGCCACTTTCCTTGATCCGATAAATAAAGATCCTGATCTACTTGATGTTCACGGTCCTTTACTAACTGAGTCAGGGCAGCCAGACTTGTCGTAATCCCTGTCACAGCCAGCGTCCCACTCATTAACCAATTATTTAACACAGGACCACTATTTGGGAGCTGAGCCCAAGCATCTGTCAGATTTTTTTGAAGAAAAATAATATAGAGAACAAAGGAAATCAAGGCTCCCAACAGGGAGAAGAAAACTCCTGAACGATTCCTAAAATACAATAAAAAATTTCGCTTTAGTACGGCTAGCATTAGCGGACCTCCCTTCCTGTAAGTGCAATAAAGGCATCATCCATGGTCCCTGGACGAAACTCAAAATGGGCTAGATTATCTCTAACTTGCGCCAGATAATCAATGGCTTCCCTTTCACTCTTGGGTTGAAAAATATACTCCAATTGACTTTGTTGCTCTACTGACATTCCCGAAGATTTGAGACTTTCTATCTGCTGCATCTCCTTGAAACGAATCTTCAAGATATTTTTTGCATACTGGCTCTTAATATCTAGTGCCGATCCTTGAGCAATCACTTCCCCATGGTCTACAATATAAATTTGATCAGCTTCATCTGCTTCGTCAAGATAATGCGTGGTCAATACAACGGTCATTCCCTCTTCTCTCTGCAATTGATAGAGCAAATCCCAAATGGACTTCCGGGTTTGAATGTCTAAACCTGTCGTTGGCTCATCTAAGAACAAAAGGTCTGGACTGTGTAGTAGAGCACGCGCAATGTCAACCCGACGCTTTTGACCACCTGAAAGCGTCCCGTATTTCTGCTTTTGGAAAGCTGATAGGCCTAGCCGATCAATAAGATCAGACACACGATCAGGTTTTAAGCCTTTATACTGTTTCGCACGAATGGTCAGATTTTCCCTAACCGTTAGCATCTCATCTAAGACACTAGTCTGGAAGACCACACCAATTTTCGTACCTGGTTCATAGATGATTTCACCTTGCGTTGGTTGTTTCAAACCAATCAACATGGAAATCGTTGTTGATTTCCCCGCCCCATTTGGTCCTAGAATCGCATTAAAGGTTCCCTTTTCAAACTGTAAATGAATATTGTTTACGGCTAAATGATTTCCATATCGTTTACTGATGTTTTTAGCTTGTAATATCATGTTCTCTCTCCTTTTGATAGAACCAGTCTAGCAAAAAAGCCGTTTAAAAAACGGCTTTTGGGGATAAGTGGTTAAAATGAAGAGATGAGTGGCGAGATAGAAGAGATTAAAATGAGGGAAAAATTCATTGCAACCATTCTTTTCCCCATTGATTCAAGTCCTTTAAAATCGGCATCAGTGATTTGCCTTTTTCTGTCAGCTCATATTCTGTATGGAGTGGCATCGTTTCAAAATCATATTTCTCAACCAATTGGTTCTCTATTAAAACGTCTAAGCCACGTGTCAAACTGATAGTTGTTATCCCTTCAACTTCTCTTCTCAATTGATTGAAACGAACTCTCTTATGCTTGTTTATAACCCATAATATATTCATCCTCCATTTCCCACCAACCACATCTAAGACTCGAGACATACTACAGTTCCAATTTTTATTTGTTAACATTTTTTCTCCTTACAAAAATGTGCCTACTATTCAGGTAGTTTGTAAAGTATTATAATCTATTTATCATTTATTTTAAAGGAGTCACTTATGTTTATTGTAAACCTTACCTATATCAAGCCCCTTGATGAAGTTGAAAAACACTTAGAAAAACACATAGATTTTTTAAATCAGTATTATACAAAAGGTCTTTTTATCGCATCTGGAAGAAAAAATCCAAGAACTGGCGGTATCATTCTCATGAGAGCAAAAAATAAAGATGCTGTCCAAGAAATCATTGCACACGATCCATTCTATCAAAATGAGATTGCTCAATATGAGATCATTGAATTTGAAGCAAGTAAGTATTGTCTAGAATTGAAAACCCTCCTCAGCGATCCATTGGACGAAAATGAGGAAATTAAATAAAGAGACTCAAGGTCCATTCAATACCGCGTAGAACCGTTAAAAAAGTGTGACTTAGTCCCATTACAGCATCGGTTGCTATCTAGAGGCTCTTTTGTTACACTACTAATATGAATACACCGATCAAACCAAAATTACAACGATTTCAAACAGCCACTGCCTTTGCCTGTCCCATCTGTCAATTGGACCTAGAACTTGTGGGGACCAGTTTTAAATGTCCCAAGGGCCATTCTTTTGATTTGGCGAAATTTGGCTATGTCAACCTGGCTCCCCAGATCAAGCAATCAAAGGACTATGACAAAGAAAATTTTCAGAATCGCCAGCTGATCTTAGAAGCAGGGTTTTATGAGCCGATTCTAACAGCGATCGGACAAAAAATTCCGACCAGTGATGCCAGAATTCTAGATATCGGTTGCGGAGAAGGTTATTACTCCCGAAAGCTACAAGAAGCCTATCCCAAGGCTACTTTCTATGCATTTGATCTTTCAAAGGAATCCGTACAACTAGCTGCCAAGAGTGATGCTAGCTGGAAGGTCAATTGGTTTGTAGGAGATTTGGCTCATTTACCCATTCAATCTAAGAGTATGGAGGTCATTTTGGACATCTTCTCCCCGGCTAATTACGCTGAATTTGAACGTGTCTTAAAGACAGAAGGGGTGATCATTAAGGTCGTCCCAACCTCTTCTCATCTAAAAGAAATTCGTCAGTTGGCCCAAGATCAATTGACCAAGCAATCTTACTCCAACCAGGAAATTTTGGAGCATTTTGAAGACCACTGCCAGATCCTCTCATCCGAAACGGTCAGCCTCACCAAGAGTTTAACTCCTGAAGAACGCCAGGCGCTCCTCGCCATGACCCCTCTTCTATTTCACGTAGACCAAGAAAAAATCGACTGGACCCAACTCACAGAAATCACCATTGAGGCCCAAATATTGGTTGGGAAAATCAAGATACAAAGAACGTAAAATGAAAAGTAAAAAGGCTGAGACAAATCGTCTCAGCCTTTTACTCATCTTCTGCATGCTCTGTCATGACTTGTAAAGCACTTTTTAAATTCTTTTTGCTATTTGTGCGATTTTTTCGAGTTCTTCTTTCCGTTGACGATCACTCATATATTCCACTCGTGTAACTTGTGTCACTTTAACCGGTTTAATACCACAGGGTTTCAAGATTTGGGATTTTAGAACCTTTGCGTAGTCTTGAGAAAAAGGAAGAAAAATTTTTGGCGTATTATGCGTCGTAATGATCCACGCTTTTCCATCTAGTTGCCCCACCGGACCTCGAGGTCCATTCTGATAAGCAAAACCTGCAACAAAAACACGATCAATAAAACCTTTTAAAATAGCTGGCATTCCACTCCACCAAGTAGGGAAAATAAAAATCAACTGATCCGCCCAACTCAATAAATCTCTATACGGTTTCATGTCTTCATTATGCTGTAAATCTCTCCTTTTATGCCTTTCATCAAAACGTAAAACCGGATCAAAGTTTTCTTTATATAAGTCTACTATTTTAACTCTATGATATGGTGCTAAATGTTTTTGCACAGTTTGTAGGATTGATGCATTATAACTTGTTTCATTCGGATGTGAATAGATTATTAAAACATTCATCAGCTGTCTCCTTTTATATAAATATCAAGCATCGTTCTGACGGTCTTTTGAACATCATTTTCTTTAAAGCTTTCTCCAACAGGACTCCTTACCAATAGAGCCAAACCAGCAATAAAACTCCAAAAATGGATCAAAATTTCTGCGTCACCACTAGAAAGATTTTCCTCATTTTTAAGTCTTAACGCTACCGACTTAAAATGTTCAAATCCTGGTAAAGAGGAGTTGACTGAAATAGTTTCCTGGGATAACTCCATATAGTTATATGGAAATTTGATAAATAATGCTTCAAATAGATAGGTTTCCTCTTGGGCAAACCTTACAAAGTTACAGCCCATCAGAGTTAGTTGAGTTCTTGCATCTATGGAAGTATCAATTCCAAGTATCATATTTTTCAAAAAGAACATTGATAAGTGTTCCATAACAACTTGAATATATCTATCTTTACTTCCAAAATGCTTATAGGGAGCTCCATGAGTCACCCCACATTTTTGAGCTATTGTACGCATAGACATCCGGTCAATCCCGTTAGTTCTGATTTCTTCAATGCCGACCGAAATTAACTTTTCTTTCAGTTCTTCCGTATTCCGTTTCATTTGACCACCTTTTCTTATCAAAGTATACGTCGTCTACTTTTTATAAAGTATACACTGTCTACTTATATTTGTCAAATAAAAAAATACTCAAAAGTTAGCTTCATAGTCTCTGACCTTCTGTTATGTACTCACCTAAGGAAAGTTTCTAAGAAGACGTTGTCTTCAATCAAAAGGCTGAGACAAATCGTCTCAGCCTTTTACTCATCTTCTGCTTGCTCTGTCATAACTTGTAAGCGATAGGTTTTAGGCGATTTTCCACAGAGTTTACGGAAAACCTTGTAGAAATAGCCTACATTACTGTAACCGACTTTATAGCAGATATCTTCAATGCTGTCATTGGTCGATAAGAGGAGCTGCTGGGCAGCCTTAATCCGCTGTTTATTGAGGAGTTCTGCGAACGTTGCATTGGTTTCTCGTTTAATCAATTGGCCTAAATAAACTGGATTAATAAAGAGAGCCTGACTAATGTCCTTGAGTGACAGCTCTTTTTGGTAATCACGGCTAATCACTTGGAGGACACTCGCTACATTTTCGTTCATCCGATAGTGGGATAAGAAACGGGACAACTCTTCCTGGATGAAGCTAATCATCTCGCTAAAGGTAGCAGCTTCTTGGACTTTCTTGACCACATCGGCCAAATCATCTCCTTGCAGGTATTCAAACAAATGAAAGACATCCATCAAAAATTGGATAAAGAGTTGCTTGGTCAGCGAAACCTTGGGTGTCTTCTCAAGGATCATTTTTTCCAACCAATCCAGTTCTTCTAAGATCTGTTGGATATTTCCTTGCATGATCACCCGGTAGGCTGGCTCGTAGTAATGGAAGACCTCTTCGTCTTGATTGAGAGGGGTCGCTCCATAAAAGAGACTCCGCTCCACTAGGTCCTTAAATTGACGAAAGTGCTCTTTATAAGGAGGCTCAAAGGCCTTCTCAATCATAGCTTCTTCTTCTTGATCTGAGATAAAGAGTTGAAGATTTTGCTCGAGAACTTGGTAAGATGAGCTGATAAAGCCTTTTTTCTCCTTAGCAACCCCAATCCACAATGAATTTCGTCCTGCGATATACCGACAAAACTCTTCCTCAGAGATATCATCGTGAATCAAGCGGTTGGCCAACTCTTGGCTTGGTTGCTGGATTTGGTGCTGAATTTTTTCTAGAATATTGCCCATCTCCACCTTATTGACAGGTTTAAGCAGGTAGTCTGCCACACGCAAATTGAGAGCTGTCTTGACATATTCAAAATCCTGATAGCCTGACATAATGATAAAAGCAGCATCTGGCATCAAATCCTTCATCTCTGCAATCATCTGAAGTCCGGTCTTTCCAGGCATATTGACATCCGTGATCACCACATCCACCGGATGTTCTCGCACATAATCAAGGGCCTGGTCGGCATCTTCTGCAGTTGCGACCACTTCCATATTCCAGTGGTCAAAGGGGATTAATTTTTTTAACCCTTCTGTAATCATATACTCATCGTCTACTAATAAGACTTTGTACATTCTGTCTCCTTTATTCATCTTGAATGGTTATCGTATAGGTCACTCCATGGTGAGGTTGGGAGAAGACTTGGATATGGTAGCGATCTCCAAAATAGAGCAACATGCGTTCATGGACATTGACAATTCCGATGGACTGCCGGCCACTCTTTTCTTCGATTTCTGAGCGTGGATTGCGATTGGCTAGTATCTCTTGAATTTTTTCTAACTGTTCTTCTTCCATCCCGCGCCCATTATCACTGATCAGGATCATGACTTGCCCTTCTCCTTGCAAGACTTTGACACTAATCACATTGTCCTTGCGTTTGTGATCCACTCCATGGGCAAAATAGTTCTCGACCAAAGGCTGGATGGTGAATTTTGGAATTTTCATCTTTTCCAAGCCTGGATCGATCTTAAAGCCATAGGCAATCGATTTTGGATAACGCACCATACAGAGGTAGCTGTATTTGCGGCAAAATTCGAGCTCATTTTCAACTGTCGTCACTCGCTCATCTGAGATATTGTTGCGCAAGAGACTACTAAACTCATAGATAATATCACCCAATTCATCCTGCTCTTGCATGACGGCATACATCCGGATAAATTCCAGTGTATTGTACATGAAGTGGGGATTGATCTGGGCTTGTAGGGCCCGCATATTGGCATCTTTTTGGCTGAGCTGCAGCTGGTAGATATCCCGAATATTCTTATCCATATTGTCTAACATGGTATTAATCATATTACCAATAACCAGCAGTTCTTGGTCCTTGGTCGAGGTATCGATCCGTCGTTCACTCTCACCTTGACTGATCAAATTCATGGTATCGACCAAATCGAGGACTTGACGCCGGTAATTTTTGAAAATCTGCCGTAATAACAAGTAAAGGATCAAGAAAATCAGGAAAGCAATGGAGAGAAAAGTGGTCAGATTAGCTAGACCCTTTTTGACCAGATAACTTTCAGAGACAGCTACATCCACCTTGTAGCCATAAATCGTGCTACGGGTTTGCCATTTAACATCTTTTGATTGCCCCTTATCCCCTTCATGGTACATCTCTTTCCCAAAGGGAGTGAAGATTTGCACAGCGACTGGAAGATCGCCTCTGGCATTATCAATCGCTGCCGTTAAAATTTCTTGGTCCAGTGTCATATAAGCGATCCCAACTCCAGCACCCGTAGTCGGATCTGTCAAAGGAACCGGAATGGCTGTCGCAGGAGCCTTGTAATGGTCCGCTGAGACTTGCTTGCCTCCCTGTGATTGCCGGGTAGAGACAAATACCGTCTTGTAATCAGACAAGGTGACATCGATACCCTCGATGTTTTTATTGCTCAAATAGAGGCTGTCAATATTCTTATGTAGGGACAATTGGATATAGGAAGGGAATTGGGCATTCAATCTCCAAGTCTCATACTCCGATGGTGACAAGGTAAAATAGCGATAAACTCCTTCTAATTTTGCAGGGTTTTCAACGAGGCTACGGCCTTCTTGTGTGACCCGTTGATAAGAAGTCTCGAGATCCGTCACCACTTCGGTCAAGACCCGTTGGGCGATCCGGTCGGCTTCAGCTTGCTGGTTTTTCCAAGAGATCCCCGCTACGACGAGACCCATAATGGTCAAAATGACCACCATGACATAGGCGTAGAATTTTAAAAGCGTACTTAACCAGATTTTTTTCATCGTTAGGATACCAATTTTTCGTGGATGTTTTGATAAACAGGGTCAAAGATATCATTGACAAAGAAATGCCAGACGCCGATCAAGACGAAAAAGAGAAGTGCTGGCATATAATAGCTAATGACGCCAAGTAGCGCGGTTCCAAGGATGAGCTTCAAAACCGGACGAATGTCCAGCAACATTCCGATCAAACTGAGCTTGATACTGTTGGCATAAGAGAGATCGAAATGAACTTGCAATTTCAAATAAACGGCGTAAGCTAGAGGCGCAACCAAGAGGAAAACCAGATTAAACAAGAGAACCAAAATTTGGAAGAAATTCAAGTGAGGGATCTGGATCATGAGGTACATGCCATAAAGGAGAACCCCTTCAATGGCAAAGAAGGTGTAAAAGACTTGATTAGCCGGGCGTAGATTTTCTTTGAAGAGTTCCCAAGCGCGTGACCAATGATAGTCCTTGTAGGTCATGCCATTTTCCGCATAGAGGCTCATGATAGTGGCACTAGCCGGTCCTACTCCTAGCAGAACACCCCCACAGATCGTCAAGACCCAAAAAATCCCTGTTACCAGCATAGCAACATAGACTCTCGTAAAAATGAACTCGATGATTTTTCCCATCATTCAGCCTCTTTCCCAATTAGTTATTCTATTATATCATAAAAATAAAACGCTTTCCTCATATTTGCATTAGTGAATTGAAATATTGATTTTCATTTCCAGGATTCATTTTCATAAAAACTTAAAAAGGCCTTGGAGACAGCCCCAAAGCCTTTTCACACGACCTGTTTCTTATTTTTTAGAAGCAAGGAATTCGTCGTATTGTTTTTGCATTTCGTCAAGCACTTTTTGGTAAGCACCTTCTGATTTCAATTTTTCAAGCATCTTAGGAACTTCTACTTCAGGATCCACAGTACCAGTATTGATCGCACCTGCGAATTGGTTCAAAGTATTTGTAAGAGCAGTGATTTCTGATTTCACTTTATCTGTGTTAAAGATGAAACCAAGTGCTGGAGATTCTTTTGCAGTTTCCAAGTCTTTCTTAGATTGTGCAATTTGTTCATCTGTTACGTTTTCGTTGATGTAAAGGATCCAGTTGTTACCAGTGTTCCATCCAGACATGTGAGTGTTTCCGTTGTAGCCATCCAAGACTTTGACACGGTTTTCTTTACCTTCAACTTTTTCCCAGTTCTTGCCTTCTGGTCCGTAAACAAGACCGTTCAAGAGTTCTGGGTTTGTATTCAAGAGGTTCAATACTTCCATTGCTTTTTCTTTGTTCTTAGAGTTGTTTGAGATAACAAAGTTAGCTACTTGAGTAGTATTGTTCTTCTTGTAAAGTTCAGTAAATGGTTTGATGTCGATCTTACGGTTTGCTACACGAGAAAGCAAGCTATTGCCGTAGTCAGCTGGTCCTACTGTTTCTTCACGAACCAACCAAGTATCTTGAGAAAGGTCATAACCAGTATCGCTTGTTGCTACGTCTTTTGGAATGTATCCTGCTTCGTAATATTTGTGAAGAGTCTTCAAGTTTTCTACATAACGAGGAATGGTGTAACGGTCAACGATCTTCGTAGTGTCACCTTTCAAGTCAACCACGAATGGAAGTCCATCAACAGCTACGTAGTCGAAGTCATCTGAAGGTCCACCGTAGCTCTTGTTCATTGCAAATGGAACAACGTTTGGATCTTTTTCTTTGATGGCTTTCAAGACTGGTTCAAGAGAAGCATAGTCTTTCACGTTTGAAACGTCGATACCATATTTTTCAAGAAGTGGTCCGTTGAAAGCAAAGTTTTGAGAAGATGCAACGTTAGCTGCTACTGGAACAGCATAGATCTTGCCATTTACAGTGTTCCCTTTGATATAAGCTGGGTCAAGTGCTTTGTAAAGGTCTTTCCCTTCTTTCTTGTACAATTCTGTCAAGTCAGCATAAGCACCTTTTTGAGCGTTAATGACATAGTTATTAGCAAAGGCAATATCATAGTTTTCACCAGATGAGATGATAACGTTCATTTTTTGTGCGTAGTCACCCCAACCAAGATATTGGATATCCAATTTTGCGCCAACTTTCTTTTCAATGATCTTGTTGGCATTTTTAAGAAGAACATCCAAGTTATCTGGTTTATCACCGATTTGGTACATCTTGATGATTGGTTTACCGTCTTCAGTTGTTGCAGATTTCTTGTTGTTACCTGTAAGGCTTCCACAAGCAGCAAGAGTAGCTCCAAGAGCGATGACACTAGCAGATGCTAACGCATATTTTTTCCAATTTTTCATAAGAAAAATCTCCTTTATGTTATTTTCTTTTTAGACTAAGTTATGAGTTGAAAATCCTGTTGATTTTCAATGAACGATGTTATTCTTTCACACCACCGATGGTCAAGCCTTTTACAAAGTAGCGTTGGAAGAATGGATAGAGAATGGCGATTGGCACTGTTGCCACAACCACCATGGCCATACGTCCTGTTTCCCGTGGGATGGATTGTACAGCTCCTGCCAATTGGCCGGATACCCCGACATTTTTAGCGATGTAATCCATATTGTTTTGGATTTGCATCAAGAGGTATTGCAATGGGTAAAGGTTGTCACTCTTAATATAGAGGAGGGCATTGAACCAGTCATTCCAGAACCCTAAAGCGGTGAACAAACTGATGGTCGCAATCCCTGGTAGAGACAATGGCAAGCAGATTTGGAAGAAGATCCGTGTTTCACTTGCCCCATCGATCCGAGCGGATTCAAGGATAGCTTCTGGAATGGTCCGTTTAAAGAAGGTCCGCATCAATATGATGTTAAATGGACTGAGCAACATTGGGATAATCAAAGCCCCGATGGTATCACCTAACTGCAAGAGTTGAGTGGTCACAATGTAGCTTGGAACCAACCCTGCACTAAAGAGCATACTAAGGAGTGAAAATACGGTAAAGAACTTGCGGTATTTAAAGGTACTCCGTGAGATTGCGTAAGCATAAGTTGTGGTGATAAAGACATTACATGCTGTTCCCACAATGGTCACAAACAAGGTAATGAAGAGGGCTTGCAAGATTTTGTCTTTGAACTGTACCAAGAAGAGGTAACCATCAAATCCAAATTTTGCTGGCCAGAATTGGAAACCATGGACTGCCAAACTTTGTTCGTCTGTCAAAGAGATCATGACAACGAAGATGAAGGGAAGCACACAGGTCAAGCCGACCAAGGTCAACAACAAGGTAAAGAAGAAGTTGCTCTTCTTACTGAAAGAATGGATCCCGACATTATCAATTTTTTCTTTTTGAATGGTTGATTTTTTCATACGATCCTCCTTTCTAGAAGAGAGCGGCATTCTTATCAATGCGACGGGCAATGATATTTGAGATTAAAACAAGAACCAAACCGACTACCGATTGGTAAAGACCGGCTGCTGCTGTCATCCCGATATCCCCTGACTTGGTCAAACCGTTGTAGACATAAACATCAATAACGTTGGTCACACTATAGAGCGCTCCAGCATTATGCGGGATTTGGTAGAAAAGACCGAAATCTGCGCGGAAGATATTTCCGACTGCAAGAATAGTCAAAACCGTAATCAAGGAAGACAACTGAGGAATGGTGATGTTGCGAATGCGTTGCCACTTAGACGCACCATCCACAGTCGCTGCTTCATAGTAAGTTGGGTCAATTCCCATGATGGTTGCATAGTACATGACACTACTATAACCAAAGCCTTTCCAGATTCCTAAGAAGAGGAGAAGCGCTGGCCAGATCCACAATTCCGAGTAGAAATTGATGGCTTTCATACCAAATGAAGTTAAGATGTGGTTGACCAATCCTTTGTCCACGTTAAGGAAGGCATCGGTGAAGAAGCTGATGATAACCCATGATAGGAAGTATGGGAAGAGCATGGAGGTTTGAAGCACCTTGACCACTCTTTTTGATCTCAACTCACTAAAGATGATGGCGATCCCAACGGAAACAATCAATCCTAAGAAGATGAATCCTAAGTTGTACAATACCGTGTTTCTTGTAATAATGTAGGCATCTTTGGAACTAAAGAGGAACTTGAAATTGTCAAAGCCAACCCACTTACTCTTCATGACACTGTCAATGAAGCCCTCTCCCGTAATATGATAGTCCTTAAATGCTACGATATTCCCAAAAACCGGAATATAGAAGAATAAGATTAACCACGCTGCACCAGGTAAGACCATTAAAAGAAAAATGAAATTTTCTCTCAGAGTCCTTACAAACTTTTTCATTTAACTCCCCCCCTTTGAGCCTTGAGCGTGTTTATTTGCTTTGGTAGCGTTTACATCACCTATTATAAGATAGCCCATTTACATTTTCAAACTCCTAATTATAGAAAAAATTCTACAAATTTATGACATAGCTTTAAAAAAGAGTAGAAAAGGGTGGTCGTAAAGACAGCTCCTCTTCTACTCCTAGCCACTGTGGATGAGACTTCTGTCATCCAACTTGGCATTTTTTACGTTGTATAAATGGTTGAAGCCGTCGCAATAGTATGCCACTGGTTAGCCGTTGTGGCTGCGAAGTCCTGATCCCCGTAGAAATCGTTGAATGGCAAGATCTCTACTTCTAGTTCATCGATACGAGGGATTTCGCCTGCTAGGTAGTTTTCAATACGGCTTTCAGCTCGCTTGATCCGCTGCAAGAGTCCACCCATACGAATATCTACGGTATCCAAACCAAAGACCTTGTTTTCTTTCAACCATTGGTGGCTAAAGAGAGCATGTAAGTGTTCAATCTGGCTTCTGAGTTTTGGTAATTCTTCCCGAGCAATTTGTTGCAAGCTCTCTTTATCACCTGCGTGATAGGCCTCACGGATGCGTCGACCTACATCCACTTTACTACTTAAAATGGCATTCAACTGAGCCTGGGTTTCAAAGAGATAGGCGTAGATGCCTGCTTTTTCTTTGATAGCAGCAAGAGTCTCAGCTGCTTGGGCAAAGTGTGGCTTATCCTGTTCAGGTGTCATGTGTTTGTCAAGAATTGGGCAGAGAACATCCTGATAAAAGACATAGCGATTGGGGTTAATGCCACTGAGATTGTCTGGTAGGTCTGGCAAGAGGTTGGCCAGATCCAGCTGCATAAAGTCCTCAACGGATAGACCAGTATTAGTCTTAAAGTGAGCAGATAGACACTCTAAATTATTGCGATAGCTGAGCTCCGCCCAGATTTGTAAGCTCGGTAGGATCGAGAACTGGGCTGTTTCACCACCATTGTCCCCCCAGCCCGTCACAATGACTTCCTTGATCTGGTTGGCACGGCAAGCTTTATTGGCTTCAAGAGCGATGAGACGACTGAAATGGTTGTGGGGTGTGAAGCCAATCCACTTCCAAGCCCCACCAGCAAAGGCGATATCTTGGCTAATCTTGTGGTGATTACGGAAGTTACGATTGTATTTTTCCTCGCTATCCTGATAATAATCCCAGTAAACCAAGGTCACACGGTCTTTGAGACGGTCTAGATAAACTCGTGTTTCTTCTGGAATGTCCACCTCACGATCGTACTGGCCATCTGCTGACATAAGCTTGAAGAACATATCGCTCCACATCTGGCAGTGGAAACCATACTTATCTGCAATATCCAGCACGCGCTCCAAGTGTTGGCACATAAGGAGACTCCGGTCCACAATACCGTTCAAGATAAGATAACGACCCAAACCAACCAGGTGGGCTTCGTCCATCCCGATATTGACCTTGCGCGTTTGTAGTTTAGATAGCGTCGCAAACATGCCATCAATCAGGTCATAAACTTTTTCTTCACCGATAAGGAGAATGTCCTCTACATCGCGGAGTTCCTGCACTTCTTTGACACCCCATTTGACAAAGGCTGACAAGTGGGCCAAGGTTTGGATGCATGGGACAAAGGTCATGTCAAACCGCTGGGCATAGGCTTCAATTTCCTGTAACTCTTCAGCTGAGTATGCTCCACGGAAATAACCAAAATAAGGTTGCCCCTCAATCTGATAGGTGTCTTCCATGTAGAGCTCAAAGGTTGAATAACCCATGAGAGCCAAGACTTCAATCATCTGTTTGGCAGATGCGACATTGATCACGGCGTTGCGCGAACAGTCCGCCATATAGGCCAAATCTTCGTAAGCCGCTTGTTCTTCAATCTCTACCTTGTCCCCTTCTGCTAAAGCTGTTGCTAGAACGGATAAGGCGCGGTAAAGTTGATGCGGTTTGCGGTAGGTCAATTGATACTGTCCACTCTCACCCTTGATAGAGATAGAAGCATGGTCAGACTGACCAACCGCCACTTCTACATCTGGTAGAGAAATGTGATTTTGGAGCAACTCTAAAGCTTGCGCTTGTTTACTGCTGATTCCGGTAAAAGTTACCATTGGTTTTCCTCCTGTAACCAGTTGACAAGGGCACCGTAGAGATTGGCATCTGCCTGATAGGTGCAAGCTTGAATCACTGGAGCAATTGTATATTCTTCATATCTGTCCACAAAAGTATCTACTGCTTTTTGAACCCCTCTGATAAAATCTGGATTCTGACTAATAGAGCCACCCAGGCTAATGACATCTGGGTCGATGAGATACTGGATATTGAGCAGTCCTTGGGCTAGGTTGCGATTCATCCGCTCAATAGCTTCTTGGCAAAGGGCATTGCCTGCTGCCGCCTCTTGGTACACCTTACGGCCATCCCAGTCAGACTGACCAGATTTTTCAATGACATAGCGCACCATATTTCCTGTTGATGCTAGTTGTGACCAGTTATTGAGCTTTTCTGCAGGTTCGATGGTTGTCATGTAGCCAAACTCACCGCCCAAGCCATGACGACCACGGTGAAGCTTGCCATTGATGATCATGGCGCCACCGATCCCTGTACCAATCACGACACAGGCTGCATTTTCAATCTCAGGATGCGCCAGCAATTCACTCAGTCCAACACAGTTGGCATCATTTTCTAGATGGACAGGTAGCTTGTGATGAGAAAGGGCCTCATACCATGAAAAACCATGGATGTAAGGAATGGCACTGATCCCTTCAATTACCCCTGTTTCTTGGTTAACAGCCCCTGGCACACTCATAGCAATCCCACGGTAGTCACGTTCTGACAATCGCTGGTCCAACCAAGCCAACAAATCTTCTAGAGTTTTTGGCGTTGGGGTGCTGGCCTTATCTAAAATCTTTCCATCCGGAGTGAGACTAGCAAACTTAATCCCAGTCCCTCCGATATCAATCGTTGCAATGGTCATTGCTTTTACCTGTAAAAAGGAGCGAGTCAGCAGTTGGTTCTTACTTTTTCGCTCCTCCTTTCCTTTTATTGTTTCTTCAGCTGCAACCAGCTAGACTTCTTCTTTTTTAATCCATTCTGTCCGGATTTCTTGCGGTGCCAATAAACCTGTATGGACCGGATACGGTTGTTCAAGAAGATCGACAACCGTTTGTTGTCCTTCTGACACGCGCACATTTTCTTGGCTCATATTGTAATAGCGAAGGATGTAACCTTCTTCATTTTCTGCTACCTTAAAGGCTGTTGGACAAACCTGAGGATGTGTCAAGGCTGTATGCTTGAGTAAGCTACCAGATGCTGCTACACTTCCTTCTTGTTTTTCAACTTGAAGGCTGGTCATCGGTGTCTGCAAAGCTTTAGCTCGGCGATAAGCAGAGAAGCGTCCCTGAGCTTGATGGCATTCTACTGCATATTCAACCTCAAAGTCCCGTAAGCATTGTGCTTCTGGTGTTGGGAAATAGCCCCAGTCACCAAGTTCACCGGAAGCACGGAGAAGTGTTACAGCTATCATATCGTCTCCAAGGATTTCGTATTCATGCAATCCTTTATTGGCCACTGTTACCCCTTTGACGTCATCATACAAGCTGACGAAAGCTTGCTGGTGTTGAGGATTTTCAGGATTTTCCCAAGAAGCAGCCGGTTTATTTGGCCGTGTGACCACCTCATAAATGCTTTCCGAGTCATTGCTTGGACGAGTGTTATGAGTTTTGACCAAGAGACGAATGCGGTGATCCTTAGCAGTATTGGTAAAGCGTGTCTTGAAGCGAATTTGCGGGTCATCCACAAAGATGGTCATCTCCGTTTCAAGAGGGATGGTTGTCATCTCTTCTGAGCGACTTGCCTTGCGGTTCATAAACTCGATAATGCCTCTTTGCTCCGCATCCAATTGTTCATCCGCGCTAACCGGGATCGTCAAGTCATGCTTGAGCAAGATTTTGGCATAGCGAGCATTGTTTTCCAAGACCTCATAAGCTGTTAACTCCGCATAGATCGGCTCGGTTCCTTTTGGTTGGAAGTAGATATATTCATTACCGATATCACCACGATCTTCAAAACGAAGGAAATCCTCATAAGCCTCATTGGTCGTTTTATCATAGAGGGTCAAGCCATCATCGATACTAAGGGTTACAAATGGCGTATCAATCACCCCATTTTGGAAAAGACCATCATGATGAGGTGCTTTGCCTTCCAAGAGCTGGAAGGTGGTCCAAGAAAGAGGCGCTAGGTGAACCGGAACCGTCACGCGCACTTGACGCGCGATATAAGGTTGACGGAATTTATCCTTAGGCAGGGTATAGCCAAAGCTTGCTCCCAAGTCCTCAATCTCTGCTTCTACAAGATGCCCATCTAAATCTTCTACGTGGTAGTCTGGCAAGGTCAAAGCGGCCATTTTCTTGAAGCCTTCTGTCGGATGCAATTCCTTAAACGGACAAACTGCTACATCGACAATCGTGCTGACGGTATCCACCTTATTATGCAAGCCAGTATTGATGACCGTAAAGAGGTGCTCACTCTGGGCTTTTTGAGTTGCTAGCTTACCCTTCCATTCGTTCAGAAGGTTGGTCTTGACGAAGTTTCCAACTTGGTTGACCTTGGCAAAACGAACTTCCATTTCACGGTGAACATCATCTACGCTACATCCACAAATACTATCGTGTGGCGCATTTTGTAAGAGTGTCTTCCAGGCATAGGTCAATTGATCCTTGTGGTTGTGCCCACCAGTAATGATGGTCAAAGGTTCCACCACTTGCTCGAGCAAGTTGCTGTTTTCTTGGAAGGCTTGCTTGAGATAAATCCGAGAGGAAGACGTATTTGCCAGTGTGTACCAACCATCGGTTTCCTGACTGGTCAATTCTCCTGTAACTGTTGATAATTGCTCAGGAAGCGCACTTTCCACTGCTTGCACATATTCATCAAAAGAGCTATGGATAAAGGTCACGTCAGGAAATAGTTCGTTAGCCACGCGAATTGCTTCACTCAAGTTTCGTTGAACTGGTTGGTGGTCGCAGCCGTTCATCATCAACCATTGGTTGGTGGAGGCATAGTCACGAACATCTGCCAATTTTTGTTTCCAAAAAGCCAAAGCTTCATCTTTATCCACTGGAATTTCGTTCCCATTACTGTACCAGTTGGCAAAGAGAATACCTAGCACACGGCTACCATCCGCCCCTTGCCAGTACATTTCAGAAAATTGAGAGGTGAATTGCTCATCTTCGAGGACTTGGTTATCAAATCCGATTGGTTTAACACCACGACCAAAGGCTGCTACGTGAATCCCTGATTTTTGAAGGATTTGAGGGGCTTGCCCCATATTTCCAAAGGTATCTGGGAAATAACCAATCTGAGTAGATTTGCCCCATTTAGCGCATTCAGCCTGTCCAATCAAGGTATTGCGGACATTGGCTTCACTAGAGATCAGGTAATCATCCTGCAAAATATAGAAGGGACCAATCTTGAGCTTGCCCTCGTCGATATAGCGCTGCACCTTGTCACGGTTTTCAGGGCGAATTTCTAAATAGTCGTCAAGGACAATGGTTTGTCCATCCAAGTGGAAACTTTTGAATTCAGGGTCATTTTCAAAAAGATCAAAGAGATTGTCAAAGAGTTCCACCAATTGCATGCGGTGACTTTCAAAAGGTAAATACCACTCACGATCCCAGTGGCTGTGAGAGATGATATGTACAACAACATTTTCCATGAGTAAAACCTCATTCTAACTTAAATTTAAAAATATATTTTTGATTCTTTCCCAGAATCTGTTAAGCGACAGCTCATTAGCGAATATCCAAGTAATCCAAGACCAATTCACAGAACATCATGTTGGCCCAAGAGAACCATTCACGCGAGTATTTGGTTGGATCATCTACATGGAAACTTTCGTGCATGACGCCCGTGCCTCCATCGCAGGCAACCAACTGGTCCAGCAAATGTTTTTTCTCAGCTTTATCATTTGTTGTCAATCCTTGAATGGATAAAGCAATCGGCCAGATATAGCGATAAAAGGTATGAGAACTTCCGAGCCCACTAGCATACTTCCCTTCATAGAAGTAAGGATTTTCAGGGCTCAAAATCGTCCGACGAGTGGCTTGGTAGACTTCATCTTCGATCGCACAATAACCAAGATAAGGAGCCGCCAACAAGCTTGGTACGTTCGGATCATCCATGATGCTAGCATTTCCCAAACCGTCTACCTCAAAGGCATAGATTTTCTCACCCTTGCTGTTAGTGGTGTAGGCGTAGTTTTCGATCCCTTCTTGAATCTCCGCCTGCAGGCGTTTGGCATCTGCAATGATGCTCTCGCTATCGGCTAGATTCAATGTTGCGAAGATTTCTTGCACATAACCCAAGACAACCACTGCAAACATATTGGACGGAATCAAGTAACTATACTGACAGCAGTCATCACTTGGACGAAAGGCTGACCAGGTCATCCCTGTCACAGCGAAATCTGGCCCAAAGCCATCATTCACCAGCGTGTCTTCCTTACGATCTGTATCCCGAACAAAGCGATAAGGGGAATTCTTGTGGTCTTGTTCCACTGTCCAAAGATGAAGGATTTCCTTGGTCGCTGTAACAAAAGTCTCATCAAATTGGCTAGTCTCACCTGTTTCCTTCCACAGGAGATAAGCCAATTGCAAGGGATAGCAAAGCGAATCCACTTCATACTTGCGCTCCCAAATCCAGCCATTCAAATCGGTGTGGTCGGTCTCGTGGTGGCCTTTCCAGTTCTCCTCAATATTAAAAGAGTTAGCATAGGGATCCTTGAGGATCAAGGTCATCTGGCGTTTGACCAAACCAGCAATGGTCTGGCGCAAACGAGGGTCTCTTTTTGCCACATGAAGATAGGGTCTCAATTGAGCCGTTGAGTCACGCAGCCACATAGCTGGGATGTCCCCTGTTAACACAAAGGTTGAACCATCTTCTAAAATTTCAACTGTGTTGTCCAAAGTGTCTGTATAACAACGTTCAAAGACATCCACCCACTCCGGGTACTCCTTAGCTCGCTCAGCCACTTGATCCAACCATTCTCGCACAATTTCTTTTGAATAGGTCATTTATTTTCCTCACACGTATCGATTCTTTCCTATTCAGTATAAAAGATTTCAAAGGGGAAATACATACGCAAACTATAGCCCTTTTTCTACAAAATTTTCCATTTGATAAAAACGCTATCATATTTGACAACACTTTGATACAATGAAGAAAATACCACCGCGTGTTCCAAGAAAAACACAGATCATTTAAGGTTGATGAAGAAAAAGGAGACAAGATGCGCACAACTTGCCAGACCATCGATACCCGCTGGGGAAGCGAGAATCATCCCCACTATTCCCACGGAAATACCCTCCCTTATACTGGAGTCCCTTTTGGAATGAACTACTTCCTTCCCCAGACGACACACGAACAAGGGGCTTGGTTTTTCAACCCCAATCTTCCTATTTTTCAGGGTTTTCGCCTCACCCACCAGCCTAGTCCTTGGATAGGAGACTACGCTTGGTGCCTCATCACGCCCATCACAGGAGAAGTTACAAGTTCCGACCTCTTCCGTCGCCAAAGCAGTTATTCAATGAAAGAAGCTCTTTTCCAGCCCCACTACCTTCGTATTTTTTCGGAACGTTATCAGATTCAAAGCGAGCTGGTTCCAAGTCGCTACGGGGCTGTCATGCGCTTTCGAGCACCAGAAAAGCTAACACTCTGCTTTCATGCAGCAAAGGAACTAGAGGACTTGACTCTGACAGACCAAACCTGCCACTTCCACATTCTGGATCAGGCCCATACCGCAGATACTTTCTACTCTTTCTTTCTCCAGTGGCAATTTAGCCAGCCGATCGAGAACGTCACTCATATCGATCAAGATCTTTTTCTCACCTTTTCTAGCAATGAAGTGACCGTCCAATTAGGAACTTCTTATCTGTCCCAAGACATGGCTCACAGCCATCTTCCCAACCCTTCCCTAGAGGAAGCTAAAAAAGAAGCAACCGATCAATGGAATCAGCTGCTAAAACGAATTGAAGTGAAGGATACCGGAGGGCGTGACCAAGCCTTTTTCGACCATTGCCTTTACAGACTCCTCCTTTTCCCTCAAACTTTTTATGAAACGGATACTGAGGGAAATGACTGGCACCTGGATGTCACCCATAATGAAATCAAATCAGGAAAAGCTTATACGAATATCGGATTTTGGGACCTCTTTCGGACCTCTTTTCCGCTCTTTAGCCTTGGCTACCCCGATTACTACCGTCACTTTCTCGAAGGATTTTTAAACACTTACAAGGATACTGGTTTTCTACCAAAATGGTTGGCCCCAGATGAACGAGGGATGATGCCAGGCACCCTCATCGATGGCGTCTTTGCGGATGCTGTCACAAAAGGGATCGCACCAGACCTACATGAAAACATCCTGACAGCCATGCTCCAGACGGCTCAAAAAACAGACCCCACTCAACATTTTGGTCGCCATGGTAATGAAAGCTACAAGGCCCTTGGCTACCTACCCGATGATTTTCACGAAAGTGTGAGCCATAGCCTCGATTATGCCTATAGTGATTTTTGCATTGCTACCGTTGCCAAGCAATTGGGTCAGACAGAAACGGCTACTCAGTATGCTACTTCCAGCCTCTCCTACCGAACATTGTATGATACCCAAACAGGCTTTATGAGAGCACGATCCACCAATGGAAACTTTAAAGAACCCTTCTCTCCTACTAGCTGGGGAGGAGATTATGCAGAATGCTCTGCCACCCAGGCTACTTTTGGAGCCTTACACGACCTCTCCGGCCTGATAGAGCTAATGGGCGGTAAAAAAGCCTTCACCCAACGACTGCTGGATCTGGCCAATCAAAGACCTCAATTTGATGTAAGAGGATATGGCTATGAAATCCATGAAATGAGTGAAATGGCCCAAGCTCCATTTGGGCAGATCGCCATCTCCAATCAACCCAGCTTTCACATTCCCTACCTCTTCCGTTACAGTCTTCATCCCGAATACACTAATCTCCTGATCCACCAGATCCGCTCCCAAGCTTTCCATCAAGATTTCCAAGCCTATCCAGGTGATGAGGACAATGGTAGCCTATCTGCTTGGTACATCTGGTCAGCCCTTGGACTCTATCCAACCTGTCCAGGAAAACCAATCTATGATCTGGGACTCCCTCTCTTTAAAGAAGTCCTTCTCCATCTTCCCAAGCAAGAGCTCAAGATTTGCGCCAACTCACACACTGCAGGCGCCTATTTCATCCAAAAAGCCCTATTAGATGGCAAAGAGAAACAAGAGATTTCCCATCAAGATCTCCTTGAAGCCCAATTGCTCCAGTTTGACCTTTCATGGCTCCCCCCACATGCATAAGAAAAAGAAAGTGGGACAGAAATCGGTCATTCGTTAGAATTCGATTTCGTCGTCCCACCTCCGCACAGTTGAGTAGGGCTGTAAAAGCTGATGAAATCAGCGTAGTAGAGCCCACTCAACCACTGCGTCTTGCTCGACAATCTAAAAATAATTGAGAGGCTAGGACTTTTGTCCCAGCCTCTTTTTTCTGTTATTCATCTCCTACATGATAGTAGATCGAGCCTTGTTCCCCAAAACTAGCGATACCAACACCAGACCATAAGCGGTTTTTAGAGGCATCTGATGTATCTTTAAAGACGACTTGTCCTTGATCATCGACCTGATCACCAATGGTCACTCCTGCAGGAATATACTCCAACAAGAAGCCTCCATCACGACCACCATAAATGCCTTCTGATGCTGTTCCATAATCTGTCAAAGAAGCTCCATAGCCCTCTAACTCTTGTGAGACCAACCCTTTGTCGTTAAAGACCAGCTTATTTCCTTTATCATCTTGCCAGACACCAGCAATACTGCTGTAGTCTCCATTGGCAATAGCTTCAAGATCCATTTTCTTCACTTCTTTTTTCTCTTCTTTTTTCTCTTCTTTTTTTTCTTTCTCCTTCACTTCCGAACTAGAAGCAGCCGTCTTTTTGACTTCAGAAGAGGCATTCGTTTGACTAGAAGAAGCGGTTGATTTTTTACTCGCTCCCTGTTGCGAACAAGCTACCAACAGGACCACGCTGAGAAGACTCACAAGAATTGCACCAACTTTTTTCATTTAAAATTCCCCATACATTTTTTAATTTAAAGCCCTTTCATTGTAACGTATTTTCAAGCATTTGACAAGCTTCACTCCCCATTTTTAATCAAAAAGAGACCGGGATAATCAGTCCTAGTCTCTCTTTTGATACAGCTCTCAATGAGCCAGCATTTCCTGTGCTACTTCTAAACCAGATAAGTTCGAAGGATAATACGTTGGCCAATTTTCCAACTCATCATAAAGCGCTTCTTGACTCTTTCCTCCATGGAAAATGTGGAAGTGGGCTGCCTTTACCGGAGTAATTTCATGGTCACTAAATTGAACATATTTGAAGTCTCCCGCATCGCTCTCCTTGGCTTCAAAGAGATAACGAACACCACGATTCCCCTTCTTATAAGTCAAAATGTGCTTACCTACGTATTTATAGGTATATTTCTTAGAAGATCCTTTTTGATAAAACTCCATTGAATCCTTATCAATCTTAATCCGATCAATATCTGTTTGGTAACCCTTGGTATAATATTCCTTATACTCAGCAGCCGTCATAGTTGGATTTAATTTTGCCTTATAATCAAATACCTGATCCAAAGTTCCATCTTGCAAGTATGGATAAACCGATTTCCAATCACCCGCATAATTTGCCAAACTACGATCCTTCACTTGACTATCCTCGAAATAGCCCTTTTGAACTGTCTTAGCGTCTTCCTCATGTTCCGGTTGAATATCCTTACCAGCTTGTGACGTTGTTTTCTCTAGCGCCTTCAGATTCTCCTTCATAACAGACACGTAGTCTTCGCCATCTTTCATTTCTTGATCCGTCAGGCTTTCCAAAGGATTTAAGACAGCCAACTCAACACCAGCTTCAGAAGACAAGGTTTTCGCCAAGGACTTAGAAGCATTTTCCTCAAAGTAAATGACCTTGATCTCATTTTTCTTGATATACTCTGTCAATTCACGCAATCGTGCAGCAGAAGGCTCGCTATCAGGTGAAATCCCTGAAATGGCCACCTGGTTTAAGCCATAATCCAAGGCCAAGTAACGGAAAGCCGCGTGTTGGGTTACAAAATTCTTTTGTTTCGCATCTTTCAAGCCATCCTGATAAGCTTGATCCAAGGCCTGTAATTTCTTTAGATAGGCTTGGGCATTTTTCTCAAACGTCTTTTTCTTATCTGGATAAGCTGCCACCAATTGATCACGAATCGACTCTACCATCTTCATGGCACGATGTGGAGAGAGCCAAAGGTGAGGATCATATTCATGATGGTGTTCTTCGCCACCTTCGTGTTCATGTTCCTCTTCCAATCCAGGAAGCAAGACCATGCCCTTGGTAGCATCGATCACTTTGGTTTTCTTATCCTTCATTGATTTCAAAAGATTTGGAACCCACGTTTCCATATTTTCATTTTCATAGACGAAAACATCCGAATCTTGAATCATAGCCCGCCCCTTAGCAGACAATTCATATTCATGAGGCTCTGATCCCGCTCCAATGAGCAGGTCTACCGTTCCTTCATCTCCGACAATATTTTTTGTAAAATCATAAACAGGATAAAAAGTGGTCATCACTTTTAATTTTCCATTTTGACTCTGACTTTTACCACAAGCAGTCAAGATAAGGGCAAAAGCCACCAACAACATTAAACCTATTTTTTTAAATTTCATATTTACTTCCTCAAACGTGATCCAAGATTCACAAGCAAGAACAGTGCCACAAACAAAAGCGTGATGCTGGCACTCGCCGGTGTATCTGCAATATAAGACAAAATCAACCCACTAAACATCCCGATAAAGCCAATGATGACCGCAATCAGCATGACCCCACGGAAGTTCTTCCCTAATTTCAGCGCAATACTAGCCGGTAAGACCATGATAGTTGAAACCAATAACGATCCTGCTGCAGGAATCATTAAGGCGATAGCAACCCCTGTCACCACATTAAATAAAATGGACATGGTCCGGACCGGAAGGCCATCTACGAAGGCCGTATCTTCATCAAAAGTCAAAATATACATAGGACGCAAGAATAAGGCCGTCAACACTAATACAACGAAAGCAATCACAAACAAGGCGATCACCTGTTCATCCGTAATGGTTAGGGTAGAACCAAACAAATACTGATCCAAGCTCATCGAGCTTTTCCCACCACCACGCATCAGTACTAAAGCTAGGGCAAGACCAGTGGACATTAAAATTGCCGTCCCGATCTCCATAAAGTCCTTAAATAAGGTCCGCAAATACTCAAGAAAGACCGCAGCAATAATGACAATGATCATAGTCGAGAGCGTCGGAGAGATCCCAAGAAAAAGTCCAAAAGCGACACCCGCAAGAGAGACGTGACTCAGCGTATCACTCATCAGACTCTGCCGTCTCAAAATCAAGAAAATCCCTAACACAGGAGAAAAAAGACTCATGGCAACCATAGCCAACAAGGCCCGCTGCATAAAATCATACTGGAATAAATCAAGCATGGTCACCCTCCCCTTCTGTATCATGGACGTTAAAACATCTCCAAGGAGAGCTCTGGTCACGAACCAAATGAATATTCCGATCCGCAAATTGGTTAACCTCTTCTGGATCGTGCGTAATCATCAAAACAGATTTTTGATGGTGATGCGCACTGTGATGCATCAACTCATAAAAATCACTCTTTGTCGTCGCATCCATCCCTGTTGTCGGTTCATCTAAAACAAAGATATCCGGATCAGAAGCAAACATCCGAGCAATGACGGCCCGCTGTTTCTGACCACCAGACAAAGAACCAATCGCCCGATCCTTGAACTCCAGCATCCCAACAGATTCTAAACTCTTCAGAATATGTTTTTCATCGTGCTCATTCAACTTTCGAAACCAGCCTTTACGAGGATACCGACCTGACTTCACAAATTCATAGACCGTACTTGGAAATCCAGCATTAAAACTAGCAATCTGTTGTGGCAAATAAGCAATCCTTAACTTCTTTCCCTTAACATTCGTCTTTGAAATCTCAACTGTCCCCACCTTGGGCTGTAAAATCCCAAGACTAGCCTTAATCAAGGTTGACTTAGCAGCACCATTTTCACCGGTCAAAGTCACAAACTCCCCACTATCTAAGTAGTAATTGATCCCTTCTAAAACCGGTTCCCGATCATAATAAAACGATAAATTCGAAACCGTAATATACCTCAAACTATAACTCCTCTTCCAATAGATCTAAAAACCGCGAAATGACCCCTTGCTCATTCTTTGTAAACTTCGACAAAACATCCTCATAAGTGTGAAGAGTATGCTGATGGTGGTGCTGATGCTCTAATGCAATAGGCTTACCAATCTCAGTTAAGCGATAATAGAGAACCCGAGCATCATTTTCATCTCGATAAGTCTCCAGCATGCCCTGACTTAATAAGGGCTTCACGGCCTTCGTGATAGCCGCCTGACTGACATTCAATTTCTTAGCTAAGACAGAATTGGTTAGAGCTTCATCAGCAACCAGCATCAAAATATGTTCCTGAGTGTTAGTTAATGAAACACCACTTGTACAAGAACCAACTAAAATCTCATGCTGATTTTCTGATAACAATAAAATAGAATTTAAAAATCGATCGATTTTATTTGCAACTTCAGACAAAATTGACTCCTTCTAATTCACTAAATGAAACTTTACCGGTTAATTATATCACAAAAAAGAAAAAATTAAAACAAAAAAAGGAGTAAAACTCCTTTATAATCTATACCGGCGGCCGGGGTCGAACCGGCACGTCCTTGCGGACACTGGATTTTGAGTTCCATTCTTGCATTTTTTAAGTAGCAGGGTATTGATTTAATAGACTTTTGGAACTTTTGGTTTTCACAAAAAGGGGACTTTTTTCAGAATTTAGTACCTTTTTAGTAACTCATCTCTCTCTTAAATAACTACTTCCATAAATAGTGAGTCGATAATCTTATTTCTTAGTTATCTCATTTGTCAAATTAAGCTAGACAATTTCACCTGACTCAGAAAAACTTGATACGGAGTTTGGTAGTTCAAGGACTTCCTTGGGATTCGATTTCGCTTATCAAGTACAGAAAAAACAAATTAAACTATAGTCCGTTAAAAATTAGAGGTATCGTAGTTAGTTTACATATCTATCAAGTGTCTATAGTAATAAACTTCATTATTAAAATAAAATGTATTAGTATCAAAGCAACTATCTCAACTTGATTGGTTACTATAATACATCCCTACTAATATCAAAAAGCCACTGTTTCCAGTGACTTCATAATACCTTTCGCTCAAAAATATTTACGTTTTTACCAACAAAGCTACACACTCAGCGGTTCGCTGTTACCTTATTATTTCGTCGTAAACTCCTTACTCTACGACAGCTATGCCCCAGGGTACCTTCTTGACCTCTAGTCTCACATTGTCCCATGGGCGGACTGCGTATTTCTAATCTGCCCATTGACTCCTTTTAAGGCATTCTGTAGTTTGGTGGTATCACCGCTAATTTCTACAGTGATGCCCTTTATTCTGTTTGCCACTAGCGGTCACCTTCCTAAAATGTGCAAAATAAAAGCCCGGATTTCTCCGAGCATAAAGAAAGCACCAACCATTTCTGATTGATGCTTAAGATATTATATTTGTATTATTCTCTGTCTAACTTTGTAAGTTGTGCAACCTGATCTCTTCGACCATATATCACGCCTATTACTTGGACCTTATCATAGGGATATCAAGCGAGAATGGAATTCCGTCATGCATGATGACCTGTCTGTAAGTCATATCAATAAATACTGATACAGGAATACCCAGTTTGCTTAAAATTGCTTCTGCTGTTCTTTAATTTCTGGTTGTATTCGTGCTGTAACATTTGCACTTTTTGTAATTGCCATAGTGAGCACCTCCTTTCTAAGGATATTGTGCCACTATGTATAACTAATTGCAATACATTTTCAGTTTTGTTTTCCTTTATTCAATGCATGATCTTTCATAGGTTACCACAAGACCTACACCTACACCATTATTTGGTGTAACAGCAATAACTCTCCAACCTTCCTTAGCTAAATCGTTTATTTTTCTTTCAGCTTCCTTCACCATATATGTTTCTACCTTATATTCATACATTCTGTTTTTTCTCCTTATCATTTACCTTTAACTAAAAATAAAATAATTCTTCAAATTTCTTATCCAATGCAATGCACAAGATAAGTGCAAGTTTAGCAGTAGGATTAAACTGTCCCGTTTCAATAGAACTAATTGTATTCCGAGAAACACCTACCATTTCAGCTAATGCAGCTTGAGACAGCTGCTTTTGTTTTCGTACTTCCTTAATATTGTTTTTTAATTCTAATTTTTCCTGCATAAGCAATCACTTAAGTCCTTTAATATAAAGAAATAAATAGATGACCGTGATTAAAAGTGTAGCAATATACGAGAATATATAGATTCGCTTCTTTTGAAAAAAATACCTTGACATATTTTCGCCAGATAAATATGCAAACAATAATGCTGTCAATAAATCATTATCGACCCCTTTGATCCAGTTGAGTATGTAGATAAAACCAAATACAACAAGAAAAGTCACTTCACCTATAATTCTTCCCTTATTTGCTTCAGCAATTTTACCTTCATCTTCTTTTTCTTCTCGAGCTATTTTCAGAATTTGTTCTTTATTCATCTTTGAGCCTCCTGCCAAGTTTTCTTTACATACATTCTAACATTGCCAAGTTTACTTGTCAATACTATTTGCAAAATTTTCTTTGCAGTTCTAGAACTTATCTAAGTCCTCCTGCGTTGCTGGGTCATCATACCTCACAGAGTCATTTCCCTTCTCTGTCCAATCATTCATTCATCAATTCCTCAATTTCCTTTATCCCTTCAAACTCTCCAACACTTTCGAAAAGTTCTATAGCTCGTTTGAAATGTCTATTGGATAATTCCGTATCTTTCAAGGCTAAATAAATTTCACCTAACCCTCTATAGCCACAAGCTTGACAAATCACGTCATCAGTCTCTAAAGATTGTTCCAATGACAGATTCATGAATGTAAGAGCTTCATGAAGGTTGTTTAATTTAAATCTCACATAGCCTTGTTCGTAGTTATTTATAGCTTTCTTTAGATTATCATTTGGAAAATGCTCTTCAACTATCTTCTTTTCATCTTCAATGAGTTTTAAAGCCTTATGAAAATTCCCCTGATCTCTGTAGATCATCGCTAATTGATGTAAGCCAATATGTTCATGTTCTTTATTTTCATTTTGTTGAGCTAATAAAATATATTTCTCAAAGATATGAGTACATGAAATATAGTCTTTTTCTGCCAACAATAAATATCCCATCAGATTTAAAAGGCTAAAATCTGTACAGGTATCAATAGAAAAATCTTGTTCAACCAACTTTTTAGCTTCTGATGTTTTTCCCTCCAGAAACAAGTCCCAAGCTGTATCAATTTTAGAGACCATCTATTTCCCCTTTCAACTATAAACAACCTTCATTAAATAAAATTATTCAACAAGAATATACTAATCTCTACCTAATCATGGCCATCCGCTCGATCAGCAAATAAAGCTTTAACATACTGCTTTGTAGCATGGATTCGTTCTTCTATCATCGTTCTTGTCCTTATCATCTCATAGTCATCAATTTTTGCTTTTCCACTTTTATAATATAATTTTATCTGATTCTGTCTGATTAAAACTTTGAAAGTCGGTTAACTACACTCAATTTTCGCATAGTCATCCGAATTCCAAATTTCTTTTCAAGATAATTAGTGTTTAAACGTTTTTTTCGAGCATCACGTGGTAAATATAGGTAACAACACTCGTGACCACCATAGAACTCTTCATCTCCAAAATTCTCTCTACTAAGTTCTGTTAGAGTACTTTCGGGAATCTCTTCGTTAGTAAAAACTAGATGAATACGAGAACTATCATAAGTATTATCAAATGGGTTTTCTTGAATAGCAATCTCTAATTGATTAATTTCTTTGATAATTATTGATAAATCAGCTCCAATTTTATCCAAAATCGTATCATGAACTAACTTTCTGATTTCTTCGTCAGATAACTCTGATTCTAACAGTATATTCCCACTCTGAATATATGTTTGAACATTTAAAAAACCAACTTCTGTTAGGATTTCTACTAAATAAGACATTTTGGGAATTCTATTGGTACCAGTTGGTGTTACTCCACGAAGGAAAATAATCTTTTTCATATTAACTTTCCAATGCATCTTTTTCTAGAGAGTTCATCATTTCGCCATAATATTGAGGATCTCCCGTTGAAAAATAATTAAACCATGCCTCGACTGTAGTTTTTGAATACAGTCCCAACTCCTCGACAATAAACTTAGCCCATAATAAAGAACCGGCTGAACTCGCAGTAATAAGATTTCCGTCTTGAACTGCAATCTCATCTTTATAATAACCATGTCCTTGATAATGTTGGCTCATCTGGCTTAAAAAGAATGAAGCATTACTTGTATGATATCGATTATCTAAAATTCCTTTTTCGGCTAATCCCAAAGTAGCTCCACAGATAGCTCCAACTAAGATATTTTCTTGTAATAGTTTAGAGGCAAGTTCTAAAACGTCATCTTGCTCATTGTTCAACCAACTATCTCCTCCGATAAGCAATAGAGCATCTGTATTTGCAGTATCTATATCATATAGATTAAAATCTGGAACAATTGTCATTCCTCCAGCAGTTTTTATAGACTTTTTCCCTTTAGAAACCGTTAATAATTTTACTTTAGGTTCTCCTAACATAGCCTGTAAACTTAGTGCATGCATCAAATAGCCGTGTTCCCAATCGGCCATAGTATCTTGAACATACATATAAATATTTTTCATAATACTTACTCCTCTTTGATAAATGTTCAAACTATTAATTGTTTTTATTGTATCATATTTTATGTTTCGCTGTAATACCAATATTTTTTACTTCATCAGTAAAATAGCGATTTTTAGACATTGAACAACCTACGGAGGCTCACCGTAGGTTTGTATTTATGTTATCAACTTCTGCAACATTTCAACTATTTGTCCTCAATACCACTGTGTCTCGTTTAAAAGCAGAGTGAAGGACAATGACAAATAGTAGCAACATCTAGAATGAATTTAGAAACTAAAAACAAATCATCAATCTGCATTAAAATAATCATAAACCTCTTTAAAAAGGGTATGCAATATTTCTTGCTCCTCTTCATCTAAATTATTTTCAGAGACTAGCTCATCCAAATACTTAGGTAAAGTAGAATGGTTTTTAATCCCATTCATGACAATTGCAAATTTCAGATCATCTAATTCAGTTTTATTAAACTCTTTTAACTTCTTCAAATCAATTCTAGTGATTGGATGTGGAACAACATCTAGAGTACTGTAAATCGTTTTTCCTAATAAATAATCTGTCGTGGTATCAAATAACTTTGCTAATTTGACAACAGCTTCTAAATTAGGCTCTAGAGTTCCGTTTTCCCAACGAGAATAAGTACCTTGTTGTACATCAATCATCTCAGAAACTTGTACCTGTGTTAACTTCTTACTCTTTCTCAGTTCCTTAAGACGATCTCCAAAAGAAATATTATTAAACATTGTATCCTCTTTAATATTCGATTCTGTATATTTTAGCTTGACAAAATATTCTAAACGGTATAAAATAGAATTATTCCATAAGGAATATTTATTTTAAGATTAAATATTCCATTGAGAATATTATAGCATAAAAGGAGGTAAAAGCGTATGTAACTAGTAGTCGATTTAAAAAATTTTAATAAAGGAGGTAAGATTCGACAAAATAAAAAATCTTGAAACAAATGTGCCGTTCGTTCCAAGATCAAAACATATTATGTAACAATTATACCACAGAAAACTCTTCAGTTGCACAAGAAAATTTCGGAGGTTTCACAAAAAGATGACCAATAAAGAGTTAGTCAATCAAATTTCTGGCCTAAACTCTACCTCTACTCTTAAAAATTGGATTCAACTGATTAAAGAAATAAGTGGCAAGGAATTTAAGAAAATTAAAGTTCCTATCAGTAGAAATCCCAGAACTCATCAATTAAGTTATACAGTTGCCTATGACTTTACAGACGAAGACCTTAGACAATTTCAAAAGTTAGCTAAACTAAAACTTGAAATAGGTCTAAAAGAGGCGATACAAGCCGTATTTGGGAGTCTAGCAGACAATGAGCATGAATCCCTAAACCAAGTAATAGATGAGCTCTACGATGAACTGAGCGCCCTAAAACAGGAATTTAAGCGAGAAATGCGACTGATAAAAATTGAGAATAGCAACCTAAAAAAGAAAATCCAAGATATTGAAGAGTCGATGCAAACCGGCTTACTAGGGTTTGTTAACAAGAGGTCAAAAAAATAGGTTCGGCTAATAGCGAGTTTTCGGCTGAGCCATGAGGCAGAAAGCCGAAAATGAGCGTATATGCGGACGGACCATTTTTGACCGATAGGGTGTGTAGTAACACCACCCTCTGCAAGTTAGGTGTGCCATCGAAAGAATTCAGTATTACCAAGGGTTTTGGAGATTTCAAGGGTGGCAAAATTAGGCAAAAAGTTGAATCAAAATCTATGGCAAAAAATGAGCATTTACGTTCTGTATTTGACTGGATTCAAATTCAGTTTGATAAGACTGAATTTTCGCCAAAAGAAATAATCGAAGATATCCTATTTCTTGACTTTGACCTATTTATTGAGAATAAGGGGAGCCTTAAATACTATAACTATGATAGCCAGCTTCATTATGGGAATATCCGTATCTACTATGGATCGAAAGAGTCGTCCTACATGCTTGTCATGTCAGGACAGGCACTTGAATTCTATAGAGATATGGTATTAGATCCAAATAGTCTATCCGAAAGACAGTTTCTGGACAACCTCTACTACAATTACAATCGTTTCTCAATCAGACGAATTGATATTGCAATAGATGATTTTAATGAAACACCCTATTTCACTCCTAATCAACTTCTAAAGATCTGTCAGAAGAAACGCTTTATATATGGAAAAAGCACCTACTACAATACCTACGGAGATGAAACGATCGGTCAGACCTTATATTTAAGAAAACCAAACGATGATGAAAGACTTAGAATTTACGATAAGCGCTTAGAACGAGCTGAGAAGCTCGGTATCAGCAAACGGTATATAGAAAATTGGATAAGAACTGAGTTAGAACTTAGAAAAGAAAAAGCTCACTACTTCATTCAAGAATGGTTGCATTCAGAAATAGACCTTCTCAACTTTACCAAGGGATATCTCAAAGAAAAAGTGAGGTTCTATAGTGATAGTCATTTCTCAAAACCTTTGAGATCTTGGGAAAAGTTTTTAGGTCACTCAAAACCTGTCTCTATCATTATTTCAAAACCAAAAACAGAACTAGAACAAAAATTAGAATGGTTTACCTATAAAGGTTCTGGAGCTATTCTAAAAGCATATAAGTTTCTATACGACAATAACTTACTGCATGAGTATGAGAAGGTTAACTATCTCGCTCTCAACAATATGGAATATCCACCAGATTTAGCAAGTGGATTAATAGAAAGGGCAATTCTCTTTAAAAGAGAAGATTTGATCCCTATAATCAAAGAAAATATCAAAAGGAGAAATTAATTATGGCAAAAATGCTTTCACAAAATGACTGGAATTTTAATAACATTGGAACAAAATTTGAATTGGATGAAGTTATTCCAAAATTTGAAACGGAAGTCCGAGCAGATGCAAACGGAGAAATTATCAAAAACCGAGATGGTAGCGAAAGACGTTTTAATACCGATAAAATCATTGGTTGGAAATACAATGTAACAATCAAGGATGGACAATTCAAAAAGAAATCAACCCAAGTCTCAGTAGACAATCCAGAAGCTTTAGTCGATAATGACTATATTCAGGCAATGGATCAAGTACCAGTTACATTTGACAATTTACAAGCTACTATGATTAGTTCGACAATGTATTACAAGGCGGATGCTATCCATTTAGTAGATGTAAAACAAAAATAAGTATTAGACAAGGGGAGTTAATCCTCCCCTTACTAAATCTAATTAGAAAAGGAGAGCACATGATTAAAACCGTAACGAAAGATGACCTTATCGAACTTGGATTTGCTCCAGGAACTGCAAGAAAGATTATCCATACTGGCAAATTACTATTAGTAAATCGTGGTTTTAATATCTACGATAACAAACGGATTGGTACAATTCCAGCTAGTGTTGCTGAAGAACTACTAGGAATTGAACTCCAGAAAGAAGCATAATGAATGACTATTCGTAAAACTAAAAGTGGTAAATGGACCGTTGATGTTTCTAACGGTTTCCACCCAGTCACACAAAAAAGAATACGTATTATTCGTAAAGGATTAAAATCTAAAAAGGAAGCCCTAGAACTTGAACAACATATTAGAGTTGTAGAATTAAAAGAAAAACAATTTGACTTTGTAGTAACAACAGATATGTTATTCGACTTACTTGAAGAAGATGATCTGAAAAATGGCAGAAAAATAAGCTATACAAGTACACAAAGAAACAATTATGAGCGTCATATTAAGCCTTATTTTAAAAATACAAATTTAAATAAATTAACGTATGACCATATATTCGAATTTCGTGAATACCTAAAAACAAAAACTAAAAAACAAAATGAAAATGAAGTTTTAAGCTATAATACAATTAATAAGGTTATAATTCTACTCAAAAAAATTTTTGATACTGGTATAAGAAAATCTCTCATTGATAAAAACCCAGTTAAGAATCTGAGAAAATTACCAATTAGGAAGCCTGATATTAAATTTTGGAGTATAGAAGAATTCACGAGATTTAGAGGACTTATTCGAGATGATGAAATAAGCTATAACCTGTTTTTCGTAATTGCTTTCTTTACTGGAATGAGAATGGGAGAAATCCTCGCATTGAACTGGAATGATATAAATCTTTTAACAAATACGATTTACGTTACTAAAACGGTATACTTTGTAAATAATACAAGCTACATTAATACAACAAAAACACGATCAGGAACTAGAAATATAACAATAAATCAGAAATTAGCAGTAATGCTAAAAGATTGGAAAGTAAAACAAAAAGAAAAACTTGAGGAATTTACGAAAAATACAGACGAACTACAAATAATACAGAGTACACCAATATCAATTACAAAAAATATGATTGATAAAAAGTTTAAGCAAATACTAGAAAGAGATAAAGATTTAAAGAAAATAAGAATTCATGATCTGAGACACTCTCATGCATCGTTACTAATAAATCAAGGAGAAGATTACCTTGTTGTCAAAGAAAGGTTAGGACACGCATCTATTACAACAACGATTGATACTTATTCTCATTTGTACCCTAGCAAACAGAAAACATTGGCTAATAAACTTGACGATTTATTTTAAAATGGAAAAAATTGGTAACTCAACAAAAACAGATAAAAAAAAGACAAGGTCCGAAAACCTTGTCTTTATTACTATACCGGCGGCCGGGGTCGAACCGGCACGTCCTTGCGGACACTGGATTTTGAGTCCAGCGCGTCTGCCAATTCCGCCACGCCGGCATAAATTTAACTGGGGTAGCTGGATTCGAACCAACGCATGAGGGAGTCAAAGTCCCTTGCCTTACCGCTTGGCTATACCCCAATAATAATATTAATAAATAGGCGAGTGATGGGGATCGAACCCACGCATGCCAGAGCCACAATCTGGTGTGTTAACCACTTCACCACACCCGCCATAATTATTAACACGGGCAGTAGGAATTGAACCCACACTGAAGGTTTTGGAGACCTTAGTTCTACCTTTAAACTATGCCCGTAAAGGATGGAAGGGGAGGGATTCGAACCCCCGAACCCGAAGGAGCGGATTTACAGTCCGCCGCGTTTAGCCTCTTCGCTACCCTTCCTGATTATTGAATTGATGGCGCGAGACGGAATCGAACCGCCGACACATGGAGCTTCAATCCATTGCTCTACCAACTGAGCTACCGAGCCAAATTGCGGGAGCAGGATTTGAACCTACGACCTTCGGGTTATGAGCCCGACGA
>NZ_JASHEI010000007.1:0-116331 GCF_047463195.1 Streptococcus parasanguinis | reverse complement strand
CTTGTTCAGTTTTCAAAGGTCTTTGTCGCTCTCGCGCGACAACTATATTAGTATATCATGACCTACCCTTACTGTCAATACTTTTTTCCAAAATTTTTTATTTTTTTGAAAGTTTTTTTGAAATAAACAAAGAAAAGCCTGTATTACAGGCTTTTCTATTAGTCTAGTTCTTTGTTAATGATGAGAAATTTTTCTTCTCCATAACCTCTTTTAATTAATCCTGCTTTAGCTATGTCCAGAAGATCTTTTGAAAAGGATTGTATCGCTTCTTTTTCCTTTTCACTTAGATTTTTCTTTGAATATTTCTTTCTAAGTTTTCGATAGTCCTGTTCTTCATTTTTAAAAAATGAACATTCTTCTAAATAGTTTTCCAGTTTTTCTAATTCTACAAACAAGCCCAACTCAAAGGCTATCGGGGCAAAGGTGGTTTCTAATGGTTGTGTACAAACGCTTCTAAATTCCACAGTCCCACGAGCAGTTAAATCTTGAAATTGGTAACTTCGATGTTGTTTTAGATCTTCTTTTACAGGGTTAATGATCTTCTCATTTCCATCAGCCGTATAGGCCGTAATTTCTTTTTGATCTAGATAGTTTTCCACTCGAATTGGTTTAAAATAATATGATTTGCCCTCTCTAATTGCCGTAAAAATAGCTGTTCTAGCGAGATTATTAAAAAACTCTTCTTCGCTTTGGTAGTCCTTAGGATAAATCCCTACATTTTCCTTATAATAACCATGTAAGGATTCTTCCCAGAAAATATCTCTGGCAATTTTTGTATCCCAAACCTCTGCTGAAAATTCTGAGTTAGAAAACAAATATGCTTTTACTGCTTCAATTTTATTAAATGCATTAATGATGCGAAGATAGTTATCGCGCCTTACATCCAATTGAACCTGGTTTCCGCATATAAATGCTCCGTACGAAGGATAGGAGTGTGTTTTCATCCCTGTACCATTCATTGCAAGGAAAGCCATTAACATCTTGTATCGTTCGATTTTCACTGGGCTATTATCATTTTCTTTCCACAAAGGATGGATTCCGCGCCCTTGGATTTCGTGATTATTTTCTTGCAAAATCGGTTGAATGATCTTTAAATAGGCCTCAAAACGTTTGGCTACCTCATTTATAGAATGAGCTCTCTCAAATGCAAATTCAATTGTATTGTAACTCAACTCGAATAGAATACGATCTTTAGAAGAGCAGTGAATCAATTGAATGGGATTTTGATCGTCATCTATTTTTTCAACTTCAAAATCTGATAAGTTGGCTAAGGTTCGAAAAAGATTTTTCGTCACCTCTATATTTGTTTTGTTTCCATTTGTTTCTACAATCGGAAACTCTAATTCAACTCCGACAAAGAGTTCCGAATCCTCTTTCATATTACTAAGGTACTTCTCTTTTAGTAATTTAATTGCTTGTTGTTTTGTCATTGAATCCTTTTTCTTCTATTGGAGATATGGGTTCCATTATATCATTTTTTGCTATTCTCGACTACTCATGAAAAGCAAGACAAAACGCCTGCTTACGAAATTGTTTTAAATTAAAGCAATTTCGTAAACAAGCGTCTACCATTCATTCAATATGATGAGTGTTCCCGCTGGGGAAAATCCCCAGCGGTAGACCAGAGCTAGACTAAGAATAACAGTGTATTCCATCATCATAACACTCAACAAAATTGATGATATTATACCAATTCGATGATAGCCATTGGCGCAGCATCACCACGACGTGGTTCAGTTTTAAGGATACGAGTATATCCACCATTGCGCTCAGCATAACGAGGTGCTAATTCAGAGAACAATTTTTGAAGTGCAGTTGTTTCTGAGTATTTACCTGTTTCTTCATCAAAGTTTTGTGATGCAACTTCGTTACGTACGAATGCAGCAGCTTGACGACGTGCATGCAAATCACCACGTTTACCCAAAGTAATCATTTTTTCAACTGATTTACGGATTTCTTTCGCACGTGCTTCAGTTGTTACAATTGCTTCATTGATGATAAGATCTGTAGTCAAATCGCGAAGCATCGCTTTACGTTGTGAGCTAGTGCGTCCTAGTTTACGGTAAGCCATGTATTCCTCCTCTATTTATCGTTTTTTAACCCAAGGCCTAAGTCGGCAAGTTTGATTTTAACTTCTTCAAGACTCTTACGTCCCAAGTTACGAACTTTCATCATTTCTGCTTCTGATTTTTCAGTCAAATCGTAAACAGTATTAATGCCAGCACGTTTCAAACAGTTATATGAACGAACTGAAAGATCTAATTCTTCGATCGTACGTTCTAAAATGCGATCATCAGAAGTTGTATCTACTTCCTTCATAACATCTGTTGCAATAGCAATTTCAGTTAAGTTTGTGAATAGATTTAGGTGTTCTGTCAAAATACGAGCAGACAAACCTAAGGCATCTTCTGGAATGATTGTCCCATTTGTCAAAATTTCAAGGGTTAGCTTGTCAAAGCCATCGTTGCTACCAACGCGTGCTGGTTCAACTTGGTAATTGACTTTAGTCACTGGCGTATAGATTGAATCTACAGCAAGTGTTCCCACTGGTGCATCATCTTTTTTGTTTTGATCAGCTGGAACATAGCCACGTCCACTGTTTACAGTAAGCGTCGCTTTCAAAGATGCTCCCTCTCCGATTGTAAATAGATAATGATCAGGGTTTACAATTTCGATGTCACTATCAGTAAGAATATCTCCAGCAGTTACTTCTGCAGGTCCTTCTACATCAAGTTCAATAATCTTTTCGTCTTGGACGTAAGATTTAACGGCGATTCCTTTAACGTTAAGAATAATTTGCATAACGTCTTCACGGACTCCTGGAACGGTATCAAATTCGTGGAGTACACCTTCAATGTTGATTGAAGTGACAGCTGCACCTGGAAGTGAAGCCAGAAGTACACGACGAAGTGAGTTTCCAAGTGTTGTACCATAGCCACGTTCAAGTGGTTCTACGACAAACACGCCATAATCTTTGTTTTCATCAATTTTTGTTATATTTGGTTTTTCAAACTCAATCATTTGCTATACTCCCTCTTAAACGAAAAGCTGTGTAATTGTTGATGATTATACACGGCGACGTTTTGGAGGACGAGCACCATTGTGTGGTACAGGAGTTACATCGCGGATTGCAGTTACTTCAAGACCAGCAGCAGCAAGTGCACGAATAGCAGACTCACGACCTGAACCAGGACCTTTAACAGTTACTTCAACAGATTTAAGTCCGTGTTCTTGAGCAGCTTTTGCAGCAGCTTCTGATGCCATTTGAGCAGCAAATGGTGTAGATTTACGAGAACCTTTAAATCCAAGTGCACCTGCAGATGACCAAGCGATTGCGTTACCATGCACATCAGTAATCATAACAATTGTGTTGTTAAATGTAGCGTGAATATGAGCAATACCAGATTCGATATTCTTTTTCACACGACGTTTACGTGTTGGTTTAGCCAAGATTTTTACCTCCTTATTTTATTTTATTTTTTCTTACCTGCAATCGCAACAGCTTTACCTTTACGAGTGCGAGCATTGTTTTTAGTGTTTTGTCCACGAACTGGAAGTCCACGACGGTGACGGATACCACGGTATGAACCGATTTCCATCAAGCGTTTGATGTTCAAGTTTACTTCACGACGAAGGTCACCTTCAACTTTGATTGCGTCAACTTCACGACGGATAGCATCTTCTTGATCTGGTGTAAGATCGCGAACACGAATATCTTCAGAAACGCCTGCAGCAGCAAGGATTTTCTTAGATGTTGGAAGTCCGATACCGTACACATAAGTCAATGAAATTACTACACGTTTGTCATTTGGAATGTCAACTCCAGCAATACGAGCCATGTTTTCTCCTTTCTATCTTATCCTTGACGTTGTTTGTGTTTTGGATTTGCTGGGCAAATTACCATAACACGACCATTACGACGAATTACTTTACAGTATTCGCAAATTGGTTTGACCGATGGTCTTACTTTCATTTTTATCCCTCCAAGTTTTTCGATTATTTAAAGCGGTATGTGATACGTCCACGTGTCAAATCGTACGGACTCATCTCCACTGTAACACGATCTCCCGCTAAAATACGAATATAGTTTTTACGAATTTTACCAGAAACTGTTGCTAAAATCTGATGTCCATTTTCAAGTTCAACCGTAAACATAGCATTCGGCATTGTATCGACTACTTTGCCTTCTACTTCAATCACATCGTCTTTTGCCACGCAAAAGTACCTCCATAAATTTCGATTCATTCCTCTGAGCACAGAGGTAACAATTATAAGTCAGACTAACTAATTGTAACACTAGTTGTCCAATATTGCAAGCATGAAAAACGCTTTTATTTCAAATTTGACAAGACTTTTTCAATGTCTGAAAATACATCATTGATATCTTGGTTCCCTTGGATGTCATGTACGAGTCCTTTTGAACGATAAAATTCAATGATTGGTTCACCTTGGGCAATATTAACATCCAAACGACGTTTTACTGTCTCAGGTTTATCATCTTCACGTTGGTAGTAATCTTCCTCTTTGTAATCAACTGGTGGATTGAATACTTTATGGAAAGTTTCTCCAGTTTGACGATGAATGATACGTCCGCTCAAACGCTCTAAAAGACTGTCTGGATTTACTTCGATGTTGATAACACCTTCAAGCTCAATACCAAGTTCAGCCAATGTTTTATCTAAAGCATGAGCTTGCTCAATGGTACGTGGATATCCGTCTAACAAGAAACCTGTTTCTTTAATATCATCTTGAGCAAGGCGTTCTTTTACAATTCCATTGGTTACTTCATCTGGTACCAACTCACCTTTATCAATGTATGATTTTGCAAGCACACCCATTTCAGTTTGGTTAGCCATCGCTGCGCGGAACATATCTCCAGTGGAGATATGCGCTACGTGAAACTCTTCAACGATTTTAGCTGCTTGAGTTCCTTTACCTGCTCCAGGCAACCCCATAATTAAAAGATTCATGATGAATTCTCCTTATTTTGTTTTTAAATGGAAGCAGGAGCGAATTCCTATTTCCATTTAAAAACAAAATAGAAGGCTGACAAAGTCAACCTTATTCTATTCTGTTGTTGTGTCCATAAATCCGACATACTTACGTTTTAATAAGTAGCCTTCTAATTGTTTCATTCCCTCAATACCTGTTGAAATAATGATTAACAAACTAGTTCCTCCAAGAGCAACTGCATCTGTCAAACCAAATAAATCTCGAGCCAGGATTGGAATGATGGTAATAAAGCCAAGGAATACTGATCCGACGCTTGCTAAACGACGTAGCAAACGAGACATAAACTCTTCTGTCCCCTTACCAGGGCGGACGCCTGGGATATAGGCACCACTCTTTTGAAGGTTTTCTGCCGTTTTTTCAGGATTGATCTGAACAAACGTGTAGAAGAAGGTGAAGAGAATGATCAATAAGGCATACATTGCCACACCAGTTGGTGTGTTTGTAGCCAACATGGCTTGAGCTGTTTTCACCCATCCTGCATTGTAACCCATAGCGCTAATCACTTGGAAAATTGCAGCAGGCGCTGCTGTAATCGAACTAGCGAAGATGACAGGAATAACTCCTGCTGGGTTTACTTTCAAAGGTAGGTAAGAACTTGATGGAGCTCCTTGTGCAATCTTTGTATATTGGATTGGAATCTTGTATTGTGCTTGCTCCACAAAGGTTGTAAAGTAAACAATAACCAAGACAGCAAGGATTAATACCCCAACAAAAATGAGGGAATTGGTCATTTGACCAGAACGAACATTCACAAATGCATTTTCATAGATTTCTTTAATCATCTCAGGAATTGATGACACAATCCCTGCAAAGATAATCATTGAAACACCATTACCGTACCCTTTATCTGTGATTTGTTCTCCAAGCCAAGTCACAATCATGGAACCGGTCGTCAGAATCGCACCGATTAATAGATAGGTCTTGGTATTTGGAGTTGCGACTAATTTCGCCTGAGACAAAGTGTGGAAGGTGGCTGTAATCCCGATGGATTGAACAAAGGCTAGAACCAAAGAAATATAGCGTGTTGCTTGGTTGAGCTTTCTTCGACCAACTTCCCCTTGTTTGCCCCATTCAACAAACTTAGGCAACAGATCCATTTGCAAAAGTTGCACGACGATCGAAGCTGTAATGTATGGGCTAACCCCTAATGCGAAAACTGAGAAGTTCCTCATGGCATTCCCAGAAACCAAACTGAGCATGTTCAAGAAGGACACATCTTGAAGGTTGTTCAGAATTTTCGCATTTACACCAGGCACTGTAATCGTGGTCCCAATGCGGAAAACAAGAATGATGAAGATCGTAAATAAAATCTTCGACCGTACTTGTTTCACCTTAAATGCATCTTTTAATAATTTAAAAAACATAGGTCACCTCACTTAGATGACTTCAACTGAACCACCTTTAGCAGTGATAGCTTCTTCAGCTGATTTAGAGAATTTAGCTGCTTTAACAGTCAACTTCTTAGTCAATTCTCCGTTACCAAGAATTTTGATACCTGATTTTTCAGCTTTTACAATTCCTGATTCTACAAGTACTACTGGAGTTACTTCAGCACCATCTTCAAAGGCGTTCAATTGATCAAGGTTCACAATAGCATATTCTTTAGCGTTGATGTTTGTAAATCCACGTTTTGGAAGACGACGGAACAATGGAGTTTGTCCACCTTCAAAACCAAGACGTACACCGCCACCGCTACGAGCTTTTTGACCTTTTTGACCACGGCCAGAAGTTTTACCATTACCAGATGAAGTACCACGACCAACACGGTTGCGGACTTTACGTGAACCTGTAGCAGGTTGTAATTCATGAAGTTTCATTATTTATTTTCTCCTCTTTTGTAAATTGCTAACGCATGTAATCAGGAAAAGGTGTCCTAACTACAAACTCGCCTATACTTATATTTAGTTTTAGGGGATGAGAACTTCTCATACCCCTGAAAACTTTGTTTCTATTTTAAATAGATTATTTTACTTCTTCAACTGTTACCAAGTGAGATACAGCAGTGATCATACCACGTACTGCTGGGTTATCTTCTTTAATAACAGAGCTGTTCAATTTGCCAAGTCCAAGTGCTACAACAGTTTTACGTTGTGACGGGATGCGTCCGATTGGAGACTTAGTCAAAGTAATTTTAATTTGAGCCATTTGAATCTCCTTTCTTAAGCCAAGTCAGAAACTGAAATACCACGAAGGGCAGCAACTTCATCAGCGCGTTTCAATTGTGCCAAACCGTTAACAGTTGCACGAACGATGTTGATTGGAGTGTTTGATCCAAGTGATTTAGATGTAACATCTGCAATACCTGCCAATTCGACAACGGCACGAACTGCTCCACCTGCAGCAACCCCAGCCCCTTCGATAGCTGGTTTCAACAATACACGAGCTCCACCAAATACTGATGTTACTTCATGTGGAATTGTTGTTCCAACCATAGGAACTTCGATCAAGTTTTTCTTAGCATCTTCAACAGCCTTACGGATTGCTTCTGGAACTTCTTGAGCTTTACCAGTACCAAATCCAACACGGCCATTACGGTCACCAACAACTACAAGAGCTGCAAAACGAAGACGACGTCCACCTTTAACAACTTTTGTTACACGGTTGATGGCAACTACGCGTTCTTCAAGTTCAACTGCATTATCTTTAAATGCCATTTTCTAGTGTCCTCCTATTAGAATTTCAATCCGTTTTCACGAGCTGCATCAGCCAAAGCTTTAACACGTCCGTGATATAGATATCCACCGCGGTCGAACACCACTTCAGAAATACCTTTAGCAACTGCACGTTCAGCAACAAGTTTGCCGACAACAACGGCTTGTTCAGTTTTAGTTCCTTTTGAAACTTCTTTGTCAAGAGTTGAAGCGCTTGCGAGCGTTACACCCGCTACGTCATCAATTACTTGAGCGTAGATGCCTGTATTAGAACGGAATACGTTCAAACGTGGGCGATCAGCAGTTCCAGAGAGTTTTCCGCGAACGCGACGGTGGCGTTTTTGACGGATTTTGTTTTTATCTGGTTTCGAAATCACAATTTTCACCTCTTAATTTTAAAATCATGTGCTAAGCACTGAGTTGGTAAGATGAAGGTTGGTTGAAAAACAACCAAACTACATTATTTACCTGTTTTACCTTCTTTGCGGCGAACGTATTCACCAACATAACGGATCCCTTTACCTTTGTATGGTTCAGGTGAACGAAGGCTACGTACATAAGCAGCTGTTTGACCAACTACTTCTTTTGAAATTCCGCTAACAACGATTGTTGTTGGGTTTGGAAGTTCAAAAGTAATTCCTTCTGGAGCTTCAACTTCGTCTGGGTGTGATTTACCAACAGCCAAAACAAGTTTTGATCCTTGAAGTTGTGCACGGTATCCAACCCCGCGCATTTCAAGTTCTTTCTTGAATCCTTCTGATACACCAGTAACCATGTTGTTCAAAAGGGCACGAGTTGTTCCGTGGATTGTTTTCATTTCTTTTGAATCGTTTGGACGGTGAAGTGTTACTTCAGTACCTTCCACACGGATTTCAATATCTTTTGAGAACTCACGAGTAAGTTCTCCTTTAGGTCCTTTTACAGTTACAACGTTGTCATTGTTAGTGATTTCAACACCAGCAGGCAACACGATAACTTTATTACCAATACGTGACATGTTTTTTATTCTCCTGTTAAATTGTCAGACCTTTGCGGGCCAGTTTTCACGGGGTTTAAATCTTTTTGATTTAAAAGTTAATGTTTAGGTCTCATTTTCTAAGTGAATCAAGGCATTGTCTCGCAGACATAACTTTGGGTTAGGCAAGAGACAATAACGAAGAGTCACAACGAAATCGGGAACTAAATATTACCAAACGTAAGCGATAACTTCCCCACCAACGTTCTTTTGGCGTGCTTCTTTATCAGTAAGCAAACCTTCAGAAGTTGAAAGGATAGCAATTCCAAGTCCGTTAAGAACTTTTGGAAGATCTTCACGTTTTTTGTAAACACGCAAACCTGGTTTAGATACACGTTTCAAGTTTGTGATAACTTTTTCACCGTTTTGTCCGTATTTCAAGAATACACGGATGATGCCTTGTTTGTCATCTTCGATGAATTCAACGTTTTTTACAAAACCTTCGCGTTTAAGGATTTCAGCAATCCCTTTTTTGATGTTTGATGCAGGTACTTCAAGTACTTCGTGTTTTGCTTGGTTAGCGTTACGAATACGTGTAAGGAAGTCTGCGATTGGGTCAGTCATAACCATTATAATTTCTCCTCTTACTAGTAGTTTGCAAGTTGCACTTGCTAGTTAATACATGATACAGTGAGCGTAACAGCGAGAGCAAAAATAGGCAATTTGATGCAGGAGCGATGCTCCAAAGAAAATTGGTCTTTTTTGCCAAAGCTGTAGCTCGTGTTCAAATTGGCAAGCCCAACTGAACCCGGGCTAAACTCTGTGTGAAAAAGATAAACTTTCCTAGAAACTAAAGTTTCTTCGTCAAGTTTCCTATTTTCACTTGGAGTTTTAACGCCCTTGATATCTTAAATTACCAAGATGCTTTTGTGACACCTGGGATTTGACCTTTGTATGCCAATTCACGGAAGCAAACACGGCAAAGTTTAAACTTGCGGTAAACTGAGTGTGGACGTCCACAACGTTCACAGCGAGTGTATGCTTGAGTAGAGAACTTCGCTGGGCGTTTGTTCTTAGCAATCATAGATTTTTTAGCCATTAGTTTTACCTCCTATATTATTTTGCAAACGGCATTCCGAGGCCAGTAAGCAATGCACGTGATTCTTCGTCTGTGTTCGCTGTAGTTACGATTACGATATCCAAACCACGAGTTTTATCAACATCATCAAAGTTGATTTCTGGGAAGATCAATTGTTCTTTCACACCAAGTGTGTAGTTTCCGCGTCCATCAAATGATTTAGTTGGAACACCATGGAAGTCACGTACACGTGGAAGTGAAACTGTTACCAATTTATCCAAGAATTCGTACATACGTTCACCACGAAGGGTAACTTTTGCACCGATCGCAACACCTTCACGAAGACGGAAGCCGGCGATTGATTTTTTAGCCTTAGTGATCAATGGTTTTTGACCTGAGATCAAAGCAAGCTCTTCAGCAGCTTTTTCAAGGTTTTTAGCATTTGATACTGCATCACCAACACCCATGTTCAAAACGATTTTATCAACTTTTGGCACAGCCATAACTGATGAATAGTTGAACTGTTCAGTCAATGATGGTACTACTTCATTAAGGTATTTTTCTTTTAAACGATTAGCCATTATACTTCTCCTTTCCTTCGTGATTAGTCAAGCACTTCGCCTGATTTTTTGTTGTAGCGAACTTTTTTGCCGTCTACAAATTTGTAGCCAACACGTCCAGCAACACCGTTTTTGTCCAAAACTTGAACGTTAGAAGCATGGATTGGAGCTTCTTTTTCAACGATTGCACCTTGAGGGTTTTCGTTATTTGGACGTTGGTGTTTCTTGATGATGTTTACACCTTCTACAACAACTTTATTTACTTTTGGAAGAGCAGTAAGAACAACAGCTTCTACGCCTTTGTCTTTACCAGCGATTACGCGAACTTTGTCGCCTTTTTTTACAAACATTTTATTCTCCTTTTATTCTTACGCCCGATGGGCACCCTGGCTTATGCCAGGGGACTGTGTTTGTTTTTTTATTGATTAAAGTACTTCTGGAGCAAGTGACACGATCTTCATGAAACCACCGTCACGCAATTCACGTGCAACTGGGCCAAAGATACGAGTTCCGCGAGGAGTTTTGTCGTCACGGATGATTACTGCTGCATTTTCGTCGAATTTGATGTATGAACCATCTTTACGACGAGCACCTGATTTAGTACGAACGATAACAGCTTTTACAACGTCACCTTTCTTAACCGCACCACCAGGAGTAGCTTGTTTTACTGATGCAACGATTACATCACCGATGCTCGCGAATTTACGTTTTGAACCACCAAGAACTTTGATTGTCAAGATTTCGCGTGCGCCACTGTTGTCAGCGACTTTCAAACGAGTTTCTGTTTGAATCATTTACGTTTTCTCCTTTCAGGTATGATTAGATGATGACCGCTTCTTCAACGACTTCTACAAGACGGAAGCGTTTTGTAGCTGAAAGCGGACGAGTTTCCATGATACGAACGATATCGCCTTCTTTAGCAACATTGTTTTCATCATGAGCTTTGTATTTTTTAGAATAGTTGATACGTTTACCATAGACTGGGTGGTTACGTTTAGTTTCAACTACAACTGTGATTGTTTTGTCCATTTTGTCAGACACAACGCGTCCAACAAGAACTTTACGATTATTGCGTTCCATTGAAATTCTCCTTCCCTAGTCTATTATTTAGCTTCTGATTGAACAGTTTTGATACGAGCGATTTGTTTTTTCACTTCTTTCAAACGTCCAGTTTGTTCCAATTGACCAGCAGCCGCTTGGAAACGAAGTTCAAACAATTCTTTCTTCAATTCATTTTCACGCTTCGCGAGTTCTTCTTGAGAAAGACCACGAAGTTCTTTAACAAATTCTTTTACTTCTGTAAGTTTCATGACCTCTCCTTATTCTGCTTCACGTTTCACAAATTTAGTTTTAACTGGCAATTTGTGGCTAGCAAGACGAAGCGCTTCGCGTGCGATCTCTTCAGATACACCAGCAATTTCGAACATCACTTTACCACGTTTAACTGGTGCTACCCAACCTTCAGGAGCCCCTTTACCAGATCCCATACGTACCCCGATAGCTTTAGCGGTGTATGATTTGTGTGGGAAAATCTTAATCCAAACTTTACCACCACGTTTCATGTAACGAGTCATGGCGATACGAGCAGCCTCGATTTGACGGTTTGTGATCCAGTGGCTAGTTGTAGCTTGAAGACCGTATTCACCGAATGCTACTTCTTTTCCACCTTTTGCTTCACCGCGCATTTTACCACGGAATTCGCGACGGTGTTTTACACGTTTAGGTACTAACATTGGTTATTTACCTCCTTTAGCGTCTTTACGAGCTGGAAGAACTTCACCACGGTAGATCCATACTTTAACACCAAGTTTACCGTAAGTAGTGTCTGCTTCTTCCCAAGCGTAATCGATATCAGCGCGAAGTGTGTGGAGTGGAACAGTTCCTTCAGAGTATCCTTCTGCACGGGCAATATCTGCACCGTTCAAACGACCTGATACTTGAGTTTTGATTCCTTTAGCTCCAGCACGCATAGCACGTTGGATCGCTTGTTTTTGTGCACGACGGAAAGCAACACGTTGTTCCAATTGACGAGCAATTCCTTCACCAACAAGGTGAGCATCCAAATCAGGACGTTTGATCTCAATGATGTTGATGTGGACTTGTTTACCAGTCAATTTGTTAAGAGCTGCACGAAGTGCATCAACGTTTGCTCCACCTTTACCGATAACCATACCTGGTTTAGCAGTGTGAAGTGAAACGTTAACTTTGTTTACTGCGCGTTCGATTTCAATAGTTGAAACGGCTGCGTCAGCCAATTCTTTTTGAATGAATTTACGGATTGCAAGATCTTCATGAAGGTAATCCGCGTATTCTTTTTCAGCATACCATTTGGCATCCCAATCACGGATGATACCAACACGCATACCAATTGGATGTACTTTTTGACCCACGAGTTTACCTCCTTATTTTTCTGCAACAGCTACTGTGATGTGAGCTGTACGTTTGTTGATTGGTGATGCTGAACCTTTCGCACGTGGACGGAAACGTTTCATTGTTGGTCCTTCGTTTGCGAATGCTTCAGATACTACCAAGTTAGCTTTTTCCAAACCAAAGTTGTTTTCAGCGTTTGCTACTGCTGAGTTCAACACTTTAAGGATGATCCCTGCAGCTTTGTTTGGTGTGAATGTCAAAATAGCGATGGCATCGGCTACGCTTTTACCACGGATGTTGTCAAGAACAAGACGTGATTTACGAGGTGAAACACGCACTGTACGAGCCATTGCTTTAGCTGAAGTAATTTCTGCCATTTATGTTCTCCTTATTTTCTACGTGTCTTCTTGTCGTCTGCCGCGTGACCTTTGTAAGTACGAGTTGGTGCAAATTCACCAAGCTTGTGACCTACCATGTCTTCTTGGATGTAAACAGGTACATGTTTACGTCCATCATAAACTGCGATAGTGTATCCGATGAAACTTGGGAAGATCGTTGAACGACGTGACCAAGTTTTAATTACTTTTTTCTTTTCGTCGTTTGCTTGAGCTTCAACTTTTTTCATCAAATGCTCATCGACGAAAGGTCCTTTTTTAAGACTACGTCCCATTTTGTAATTTTCTCCTTTAAAATTTAGTACCACAGCGGCTTGCGCTGCTATGCAGCGCTACCGAGCTGGCGGAAAGTGTAAGCTAGTTGCTTATGATTATTTTTGGTTGCGACGACGAACGATAAGTTTGTCAGATTTCGCTTTCTTGTTACGAGTTTTAAGACCAAGCGCAGGTTTACCCCAAGGAGTAGATGGCGCTTTACGTCCAACTGGTGCTTTACCTTCACCACCACCGTGTGGGTGATCATTCGGGTTCATTACAGAACCACGAACTGTAGGGCGAACACCTTTCCAGCGGTTACGTCCCGCTTTACCAAGGTTTACAAGTCCATGTTGTTCGTTTCCGACAACACCAACTGTAGCACGGCAAGTTCCAAGAATCATACGAACTTCGCCTGATTGAAGACGAACAAGTACATATTTACCTTCAGAACCCAATACTTGAGCAGAAGCTCCAGCAGCACGTACCAATTCTCCACCTTTACCAGGTTTCAATTCGATGTTGTGGATCAAAGTACCAACTGGGATGTTAGCAAGCGGAAGAGCATTTCCGACTTTGATATCTGCTTCTGGTCCTGATACAATGCGTTGACCTACTTCAAGGCCTTTAGGGGCGATGATGTAAGCTTTCACACCGTCAGTGTAGTATACAAGCGCGATGTTAGCTGAGCGGTTTGGATCGTATTCGATCGTTTTAACGACTGCTTCAACTCCATCTTTGTTACGTTTGAAATCGATCAAACGGTAATGACGTTTGTGTCCACCACCTTGGTGACGAACAGTGATACGACCGTTGTTGTTACGACCTGCTTTGTTTTTAAGAGAAACAAGCAAAGTTTTCTCAGGTGTGTTTGTTGTGATTTCAGCGAAATCCAAAGAAGTCATATTACGGCGACCGTTTGTTGTTGGTTTATAAACACGAATTCCCACGATATTTCCTCCTTAGATTATTCAGCTTCAGTAGCAAACAACTCGATTGCTTTAGAATCAGCTGCAAGCGTGATGATAGCTTTTTTAGTTTTTGAAGTAAAACCAGTGTAACGTCCAACGCGTTTTGCTTTAGGTTTTACGTTTACAGTGTTCACATTCGCAACTTTTACACCTTCAAACGCAGCTTCAACAGCTTGTTTGATCAAAAGTTTGTGAGCGCGAGTGTCAACTTCGAATACATATTTGCCTGCTTCAAGTTGAGCCATTGACTTTTCAGTGATAACAGGTTTTTTGATAACATCATACAAATTCATTATGCAAGAACCTCCTCGATTTTAGAGATAGCTGCTTGAGTAACAAGAAGTTTGTCACTATTTGCGATGTCAAGAACACTTGCAGTTGTAGCAGTCGCAACTTTCACGTTTGGAAGGTTACGAGCTGAAAGAGCTGCGAATTCATTTCCTTCTTCAAGAATAACAAGGACTTTAGAATCGATGCTCAAAGCTGCAAGAACTTTTGCAAATTCAGCAGTTTTTGGAGCTGTAAATTCAAGAGAATCAACGGCTACAAATTTGTTTTCAGCAACTTTTTCTGAGTAAACAGATTTAAGTGCAAGGCGACGAACTTTTTGAGGAAGTTTGTACGCATAGCTACGTGGAGTTGGTCCGAAGACGATTCCACCACCACGCCATTGTGGAGAGCGGATAGAACCTTGACGAGCACGTCCAGTTCCTTTTTGACGCCATGGTTTGCGTCCGCCACCTGAAACGGCTGAACGGTTTTTAACTGCGTGAGTCCCTTGACGAAGGCTAGCACGTTGGCTGATGATTACATCAAATACAACTGCTTGGTTTGGTTCGATACCAAAGATCGCATCGTTAAGAACAACTTCGCCCGCTTGTTTACCAGTTTGGTCGAATAATGTTACATTTGCCATTTTGACTGTATTCCCCTTTCCTTATTATTTACCAGCTTTAACTGCTGACTTGATAGTGATAAGAGATTTCTTAGCACCTGGTACGTTACCTTTAATAAGGATAACGTTCTTTTCTGGAACAACTTGTACAACTTCAAGGTTTTGAATCGTTACACGATCGCCACCCATGCGTCCTGCAAGGTTTTTACCTTTGAATACGCGGTTAGGTGCAACAGGTCCCATAGAACCTGGACGACGGTGGTAACGAGAACCGTGAGCCATAGGTCCACGTGATTGCCCGTGGCGTTTGATAACACCTTGGAAACCTTTACCTTTAGAAGTACCAGTTACATCAACAATGTCTCCAGCTTCGAAAGTGTCAACTGTGATTTCAGCACCAACTTCCAAGCCTTCAACGTTTTTGAATTCACGAATGAAGCGCTTAGGAGCCGTGTTAGCTTTTGCTACATGTCCTTTAGCAGGTTTGTTGCTCAATACTTCGCGTTTGTCATCGAAACCAACTTGGATAGCGTTGTAACCATCTGTTTCAACAGTTTTAACTTGAAGAACAACGTTTGGAGTTGCTTCGATAACTGTTACAGGGATCAATTCGCCAGCTTCAGTGAAGATTTGAGTCATTCCCACTTTTTTCCCTAAGATTCCTTTTGTCATGAGAAAATAGTTCCTTTTCTATAGTTTTTTATTCAAAAAGTTTTTAACGAGCGTTTTTTATGCTCTTGATCAAGCTTTAGATTAAAGTTTGATTTCTACGTTTACACCACTTGGAAGATCCAATTTCATCAAAGCGTCAACTGTTTTTTGAGTTGGGTTGATGATGTCGATCAAACGTTTGTGTGTACGCATTTCGAATTGTTCGCGAGAATCTTTGTATTTGTGAGTCGCACGAATGATTGTGTAGAGGCTACGCTCAGTTGGAAGTGGGATTGGACCCGCAACTTGTGCACCTGTACGAGTAGCTGATTCTACGATTTTTGCAGCCGCTGTGTCGAGTGTACGGTGTTCGTACGCTTTCAAACGGATGCGGATTTTTTTGTTTGCCATCTTTTTCTCCTTTTCGTCTATTTAAGATAATAGGCTAGCTCCACAAGAAAACCGACGCGCGTTGCGTGGCAATGCAACCGAGCGTGTCGCAACCTCTTGCATCAAAGCTAATAGCTGTTTTTCACAGCACCATAGTAGTTTAACACAAACAAAGGCCCAATGCAAGGGATTTGAGAAGATTTTTTTCGTTTTTTTGATGAAAGTGTTTTCGAAAGAAAAAGCGTGCTAAAAAAGTTGCTATTATATAGGAAAAAGGGAGCGAGACAGAACAAATTTATATCCAATTTGTTCGTCGTCTCGCCCCCGCACAGTTGATTAGGTTATCTTTGGAGCTTAACAAGCGAACAAAGATACCAATCAACCACTGCGTCTAGCAGTTATTCCTATTATTCTCAGATGGCTGTAGTCTTTTTTCTTCCTATTTATCTATTTCTAGAAATTCCGTCCTGATTTGTTATAGCCATATTTTTCAACGAAATGCTCACGGAATTCTAAGAGATTGTCATCCATGATGGCTTGACGGACCTGCTTCATGAGGTTGATCAAGAAATACAAGTTGTGGTAGCTGGTCAAGCGAATGCCGAAGGTCTCATCTGCCTTGAGGAGGTGGCGAAGATAAGCTCGGGTGTAATTTTTACAAGTGTAGCAATCACATTCGGGATCCAGCGGTGTAAAGTCTTCTGCAAATTGCGCATTTTTCACTACCAGGCGTCCTTGGCTAGTCATACAGGTCCCGTTTCGCGCAATCCGCGTCGGCAAGACACAGTCAAACATGTCCACTCCACGAATAACCCCATCGATCAGACTGTCTGGAGCCCCCACTCCCATGAGATAGCGCGGCTTGTTTTCTGGTAAGAGTGGAGTTGTGAAATCCAACACGGCATTCATCTCTTCATGGCTTTCCCCAACAGCTAAGCCACCAATGGAATAGCCTGGGAAGTCCATACTGACCAGATCTTGAGCAGACTGACGGCGCAAGTCTTCAAATCCAGCCCCTTGGACAATCCCGAAAAGACCTTGATCATGAGGGCGACGGTGAGCCTTCAGTCCACGTTCTGCCCAACGACTGGTCCGTTCGATCGATTTTTTCACATAATCATAGGGCTGATAGAACTGAGGACATTCGTCAAAGGACATCATGATGTCGCTCCCTAGATTGTTTTGGATGGAAATAGCCTTTTCTGGAGAAAGGAACATCTTCGAGCCGTTGAGGTGGTTTTTAAAGGTCACCCCTTCTTCGGTGATATTGCGGCTATCCGCTAGTGAATAGACTTGGAAACCTCCACTATCTGTCAAAATGGGCTGATCCCAGTTCATGAACTGGTGCAATCCTCCTGCTTTTGCGACTAGATCATCCCCCGGACGAAGCCAAAGATGGTAGGTGTTAGCCAAGATAATTCCGGAGCCCATTTCCTTGAGTTCTTCTGGTGATTGAGTCTTAACAGTTGCCTGAGTTCCTACAGGCATAAACATTGGGGTCGGGAAGGTCCCGTGAGGGGTGATAATTTCTCCCAGACGAGCACCTGTATGCTTTTCTTTTTTGATTAATCGATATTGAATCGGTGAATCTGTCATGGTTACCTCCGTACTGGGAAAGACAGTCCCAGCCTTCTTATTCCTGTCACAGTTTTCCTGTGAGCACCTGTACGATTGTACCAAATTTTACCGGCTCTGTCACGGACTTATGTTATAATAAAAAGTACTACTATGAAGAGAGTGTCATCTATGAACCTTAAATTGATTCGCCTCCGGGCACGCACCATGCAAATCCAGCAACCGGGCTTAGCTATCCTTTTTGCTCTTCCGGCCCTGCTGACCATTCTTGCTAACTTTCTCTTAAGCGGGCAAGATCTGATCGATCTACTACCGGATATGACCTTGCAGCAAGCAAGTGTTTACATGATCCAGCGGCAGCTCTTTCCTTCTGTTGTCTCCTTTGTCATCTCCATTTTAGTGGTCGGTGCAACTTTTAGCTATTTAGATGCGATTAATCCCAAGATTGAACACCGAACACGCGTCTTAGATATCTTTAAACAAGATCGCTTTACCTCTGTATTTGCCACCTTGATCTTGAAGCAAGCCGTCCTCTTTTTATGGGGACTCATCCTCTATGTAGGGAGCCTCATCAGCACCTACGCTAGCATTCGATTTTTGGCGATCTACGACAAGGTAAGCAACCCTAGTACTTTGAGTGCTTCCAGTCCTGAATTTCAATCTCTCATGCAACAAATGCCTCTGATGACGGCCGGTGTCGTACTGGGCCTACTCGGCCTCTTCTTTTACCTGCCACAATACTACAGTCTCAGTTTGGTTGAATTGATCCTCTACGAGCAATTACGAGACGGCGACTACAAGGGAGCCTTTGGAGTGCTTCGCCAAAGTCGTGAAACCATGAAAGGGTTCCGCAGCAATCGCTTGGTGCTCGATCTAACCTTGATTGGTTGGTACTTCTTGAATTACTTCACGCGCGATGTCATCGGCTTTTATACCATGCCTTACTTTATCAACTGCCAAATTGCCTTTTATGATCAAATCAAGCAGATTAAACAAGGGCCGCGCCATTTTACAGGCCATCCAAGCCATGAAACTGAATAAGAGTAAGAAGAAAACCCCAGCTTGCTGGGGTTTTCTTCTATGTCAATTGTTTATCATTTATAAACCGTATAGGGAGTCTCCTAAGAGCAGTCGGGTGTGTTCCCGTTTGATACAGCGGTTCATGACAATATCTTCTCGTCCAGCTCCACGAAGGATTTCTTCTGCTTCTTGATTTTCCAGCTCCAATTGTGCCCAGAAAATTTTCGCATCCGTCTCAATAAAATCACGTGCCACATCTGGTAAAAACTCACTGCGACGATATACATCGACGATATCTACTGGGAAAGGGATCTCCTGCAAGCTAGCGTACACCGTTTCTCCAAGGATTTGGCCACCGGCTGCACGAGGATTAACGGGAATAATTCGATAGCCCCGCTCTTGCATCTCCTTGCTGACACGATGACTGGTTGTGTCTTCACGATCAGATAATCCAACTACAGCGATGATCTTGCTGGTTTCTAGGTAATGTTTGATAATACCATCACTAGGATTGCAAAATGAATAGGCCATATGAATCTCCTTTTTGTATGCGTTTCCTTTCTTTAACATAGTATAACAATACGAAGGGCATTGCAAGTGTTTGTCGTTAAAAACGGTAGGAAACTGAAAAGTCTCCTACCGCTTTCTGTTTTAAACAAACTCAATCTTATTTGGCTTCATACCATGTTTTGCCTTCATTCTCATCAGCTTCCAGTGGAACTGCAAGTTCGATAGCGGATTCCATAGTCTCTTTGACGAGTTCTTTAATCGCTGCCAGTTCATCACTTGGCACTTGCAGAACGATTTCATCGTGCACTTGAAGAAGCATCTTGGTCTTGTATGCTCCTCTTTCTAGCGCTTGGTCCAAGTGGATCATGGCAATTTTCAAGATGTCGGCTGCCGATCCTTGGATGGGTGAGTTGATAGCCGTTCGCTCCGCAAAGCCTCGAACATTGAAGTTGCGAGAATTGATATCTGGAATCTCCCGACGACGCTTGAAGAGGGTTTCTACATAGCCTTTGTCACGCGCTTCCCGTACCACTCTCTCCATATAGTCCTTGATACCAGGGTAGCGTTCGAAGTAAGTCTCAATGTAGGCCTTGGCTTCTTTTCGACTGATCCCTAGGTTGTTAGACAGTCCAAAGTCGGAAATTCCATAAACCACACCGAAGTTTACCGCTTTTGCATTACGCCGGTCATTCGGCGTCACATCTTCTGGTTTTTCAATATTGAAAACTCGCATAGCAGTCGATGTATGGATATCTGCCCCATGTTTAAAGGCATCAATCAAATGCTCATCTCCCGAAATATGAGCCAAGACGCGCAGTTCGATCTGTGAATAATCCGAACTCAGCAAGACACTGTTTTCCTCTTCTGGGACAAAGGCCTTGCGAATAAGACGACCTTGTCCCAAACGGACAGGAATGTTTTGCAAGTTGGGATCCACGCTGGACAAGCGTCCTGTCTGCGTCAAATCCTGTACATAGCGGGTATGGATCTTCCCATCTTCCAAAATCCAATCTTGAAGACCGATGACATAGGTCGACTGGATCTTAGCAATTTGGCGGTATTCAAGAATCTTAGACACAATCGGGGCAATTGGAGCCAGGCGTTCCAAGACATCAACGGCTGTTGAATAGCCGGTTTTGGTCTTTTTGGTGTATTCAAGAGGAAGTTCCAATTTTTCAAAGAGGATGACCCCCAATTGTTTTGGAGAATTGATGTTAAACTCTTCGCCTGCCAGCTCGTAAATTTCTTGAGTCAAGCGTTCCAAGACCACTTCGTTTTCCACCTGCATGTCTTCTAGGGTCTGACGCTCTACCTTGATCCCCGCGATTTCCATCTTGGCCAAAACAGCTGCTAGCGGTTGCTCCATATCATAGAGTAAATCTAGTTGGTCATGGGCTTGCAACTGCTCCATCATAGGCTCTTCGGTATCCAGTAGAACAGCGACTTTCCGTGCCAAATGCTCCAATAGGACCGCCTTCTCTGGGATAGCTTTTTTGACTCCCTTGCCATAAACGACTTCGTCCAGCGGCAGCGCAATCTGACTATAGAGACTCGCAATGGTTGAAATTTCATTGTCCTCTACGGTCGACAAGAGATACTTGGCCAATCGACTGTCAAACGCGGGATTTTGAAGGGTAATGCCCAAGTGGCTGAGCAAGACCTTGGCCCGTTTGAAGTCATAGACCTTGAGGGGCGTTTTTTCGAGAAATTCTTTGAAAATCGGTGTTTGTAAAAGACCAGTATCTGTACTCGCGTAGAGCTGACCTTTGGTCCCCCATGCGAAACCGATGATGGGTTCCGTATGGTAATTGTCCCCAAAAATCTCAAAATGGAAGAAACTATCTTCCGTGAGCATATCTGAAGTGACCTGCTCGACTTCTGTATAGTCAATAGCTACAGGAGCTGCTTCTTCTCCACTGAGATCCAAGGCCTGACGGAGTTGCTTGAAGCCCATCTCCTCATAAAACTTGGCAAGATTTTCTAGATGAGGACCCGTATAGGTGATGTCATCCAGACCAATCTCGATAGGCGCATTGGTGTCGATGGTCGCCAGGGTCTTGGATAGGTAGGCCTGCTCCTTGTCGTTGATGAGGTTTTCCTTCATCTTAGAAGCCTTCATCTCATCGATATGCTCATAAATACCATCGAGGGAGCCATACTCAAGGAGCAGTTTGATCCCGGTCTTTTCTCCAATCTTAGTGACACCTGGGATATTATCCGACTTATCTCCCATCAAGGCCTTGAGATCGATAAATTGCTCCGGTGTCAGTCCCATCTTTTCTTTCAAATAGGCTGGAGTGAATTCTTCAAACTCTGCCACTCCTTTTTTTGAGATTTCAACCACTGTGTTGTCATCCGTTAGCTGAATCAAGTCCTTGTCCCCTGAGACAATAGTCACATCAAAAGGAACAGAAGTTGATTCTGCCATCTTATCTAGTGTTCCAATAATATCATCCGCTTCATACTGGGCCAGCTCATAATGGCGGATTCCCAAATGATCCAGTTGCTCACGAATGAAAGGAAACTGCTCGCGGAACTCATCTGGAGTTTTTGCACGGCCCCCTTTGTAGTCGGCATACATCTCCGTCCGAAAAGTCGTCTTTCCTGCATCAAAAGCAACGAGGACATGGGTCGGTTGGATGCGCTCTAAGAGATGGCTCAACATGAGGTTAAAGCCATAAACCGCATTGGTATGCAGACCATTAGCATTTTTGAAACGGTCAATTTGATTATAGAGTGCAAAAAAGGCACGAAAAGCGACGGAAGACCCGTCGATGAGTAGTAATTTATTCTTTTTTTCCATAGGCCTATTATACCACGAATCACAAGGTCTCTGGTACATAAAAACTCTACCCTTTCGGGTAGAGCCTTCTTTAGGAGTTTCTTATGAAAAATGAAGAGAAGTGTTTATTCGCCGTAACAAGAACCTTGTTGTGGCAATTTCTTAAAGCGTTTTGGATAATTAACTGAGATTTTCATTTTCTGTACCTCATTTCTTATTGGATGAGTACAGTATACAAGAGAAACCTAAACGATTCCTTATAGAAAGCTTCAAGAAAACTAAAAGCTGAGGCGCAAAACACGCGGTTGTTTTTTCCTACAAGCTGGTAACTGAAGATGGAGCCCTGTCTCATCTTGGCTCCAAGAAAGAAGCTGACTTTCTCCAAGGAGTTCTAGCTTTTGAATGCGCGCATGAAGAATTCTCGGTTGCTTGAGATCATAGGCGAGAGACGGCAAGGTCAACTCTTCCGTCCTTCCACTTGGTTCCAGCTGGATGGCATAAAGAAAGCCATCACGCATGGTATAGCGGAAATCTTGGCTGGTATAGAGTGGCGCTTGCCCGTCTGAGAAGGAACCTTCCTGGGCCTCGGTCGGTCCGTCCGATGACACCCGCCAAGGCCGACTCTGATAAATGGCTTCTCCATTTACCGCCAGCCAGTCCCCGATCTCTGTGAGGATGTCTTGGTCTTGCTCAGGTATAGTGCCATCTGCCTTGGGTCCAATATTGAGCAGAAGATTGCCATTTTTGGCCACAACATCAACTAAATTTTGTAGCAATTCCTTACTGGTCTTGTAGGCTAGATCCTGGGTATAACACCAAGAATTACGGGCGATCGCGGTATCCATTTGCCACGGAAAGGCTTGCGTCTCTCCGTATCCTCCCCGCTCCATCTCAACGATTCCTGAACCGAAAGGGAGGGCGTCCTGTTTGTAACAAACAGCCACCTTGCGATCCTCTTGTGCTGCTAGATTGTAATAATAAGCCAAAAAGCGCATCAAGTAGGGACGGAAACTCTCATGCTGGATCCACCAGTCAAAATATAGGAGCTCTGGTTGGTAGTCCCGCACCAGTTCACAGGTTCGCAACAGCCAATCTTCCAAGAATTCTTTACTTGGATAAGGCTTAGAAGTCAGATCAAAATGATCCTTGGGCTCTGGCTCCGCTGGCCAATAAAGGCTGTCTCTTGGGACTTCTTGCGGAATGTCACTAGTGAATTCCTTGCCATGTGAAAAGAAAAACTGGTGTTCTGCCCGGTGAGAAGACGTACAAAAGTGCAGACCACGTTTTTCTGCTTCCTCCCTCAGCTCTCCTAAGACATCTCGTCTCGGCCCCATTTCTAAGCTATTATAAGGCGAGAGAGTAGAGGCATACATCTGAAAACCATCGTGGTGCTCCGCAACTGGAAAAAGATACTGGGCTCCCGCTTTTTGAAAGAGATCTAGCCAAGATGCCGGATCAAAGCGATCGGCTGTAAAAAGAGGAATGAGATCCTTGTAGCCAAAGCCGGCCTGGTCTCCAAAATGCTCTCGATGATAGTCACAACAAGGATTCCCTTGGATATACATATTTCGCGAATACCATTCTGAACCAAAGGCAGGTACACTGTAGACGCCCCAGTGGATAAACATTCCAAATTTGGCATCCCGATACCAATCCGGACAGACTTGATGGCTAAGAGAGTCCCAGGTGGGTTCAAAAGGACCTGACTGGATGACTTGATCAATCTCTTCAAGGCTTATCATTCTCTTCTCCTCTTTTCTTGTTACTACCTCTATTGTAACGAGAAAGCCTCGTTTGTAAAGACCAACGAGGGGAATGTTTAAAATAGTAGACAAAGAGCTTGATCTAGGAGAATCAAGCTGATGATGAATGGAATGAAGCTTCTAACCCTTCACTGCTTGAGAAATAAAACGAGCAATGGCGTCTGTCTCCCCTTGGTGGAGAGCCTTAACGATTTTGGACCCCACAATAACCCCATCTGAGACCTTGTTGAAACGGTGAACATCCTCCATGCTGGAAACTCCAAAACCTGTTAAAACAGGAATAGACGCTATTTCATGTAATTGGGCCAAATGGTGATCCAAATCATCTCGATAGCTACCAGCTTTCCCCGTCACTCCATTGACGGCAACGGCATAGATAAATCCTTCTGCATCTTGGATCAATTTCTTCTGGCGCTTGATTCCTGTGGTTAAGCTCACTAGCGGCACCAAAGCGATGTCTTTATCCACTAAGAGAGGTTCTACCAGATCCGCATGCTCATGGGGGAGGTCCGGAATAATCACTCCCTTGACTGCTGTTCCTTCTACATCTCTAAAAAAGTTTTCTAGACCATATTGGAACAAGGGGTTGAAATAGGTCATGATGACCAAAGGAACACTTGTCTCTAAGTGCTGGATCGTTTGCACCAGTTCCTCTGTCGTCGTCCCATGGGCTAAACTTCGTAGTCCCGCCTCTTCAATCACAGGACCATCTGCCACCGGATCCGAAAAAGGAATACCAACCTCAATAGCTGAGACACCAAGTTCCTCCAAAAATTGGATGGTTTCCTGCAAACCTGCCAAGCCTTTTTCATGATCTCCTGCCATAATATAAGGAACAAAGATCCCTTGCTGCTGGTCTTTCAGCTTTTGTAAATGCTCTGTTAAGGTCTTTCCCATCTTACTCTCCTCTCTCTTTTTCTAGGCGGTCTTTGACTTGTACCACATCTTTATCCCCACGACCTGATAAGCAAACAATCATAGATTTTTCAGGTCCCATCTCCTTAGCCAACTTCACCGCATAGGCGATAACATGGCTCGATTCCAGAGCTGGAATGATTCCTTCTACTTTCGAAAGCAATTGAAAGGCTTCTAGGGCTTCTTGGTCTGTCACAGGCACATAGGTTGCCCGCTTGATGTCATGGAAATAAGAATGCTCTGGCCCAATCCCTGGGTAATCGAGACCTGCTGAAATCGAGAAAGCTTCTAAAATCTGTCCATGGGCATCCTGTAACACATCCATCAAGGCACCGTGAAGGACTCCCGGACGCCCCTTGGTCAAGGTTGCTGCATGCTGGTCTGTATCCACTCCAAGGCCAGCAGCTTCTGCCCCATACATGGCGACAGACGTATCCTCAACAAAAGGATAAAAGAGGCCAATAGCGTTCGATCCGCCTCCTACACAGGCTAGGACTGCATCTGGCAGAGCCCCGTCATTTTGCTCTGCAAATTGGCGTTTGGCTTCTCGACCGATGACACTTTGAAAATCACGGACAATTTCTGGGAATGGGTGAGGTCCTAGAGCAGAACCCATGATATAGTGGGTATCCTCCACATTTGCTACCCAGGCTCTGAGGGCAGCATTGACCGCATCCTTGAGGACACGTGACCCATCTGTTACTGATTGAACCTTGGCGCCCAACAATTCCATCCGAAAGACATTGAGGGCTTGGCGTTTGACATCTTCTTCCCCCATGTAGATGGTGCATTCCATACCAAATAAAGCAGCAGCCGTTGCCGTTGCAACACCGTGCTGACCAGCTCCTGTTTCTGCGATGATCTTCTTTTTGCCCATCCGGTGTGCCAATAAAACTTGTCCTAGGGCATTATTAATTTTATGAGCCCCTGTGTGGTTGAGGTCTTCTCTTTTAAGAAAAATCTTGGCTCCACCGACATACTTGGTAAGATTTTTAGCGTAATAGAGCGGTGTTTCCCGACCGACATATTGTTTCAGAAGCTGATCCAATTCTGCTTGAAAAGAAGGATCTGCTTGACTTTCTCTATAGGCTTCTTCTAATTCTAAAACTGCTGTCATCAAGGTTTCAGGGACAAATCGTCCCCCGAACCGCCCGTAAAATCCGTTTTGATCTGGTTGTTTATATGCCATGCTTGACCCTTTCTATAAATCGTTTTATCTTTTCTTGATCTTTTATTCCATTTGTCTCGACCCCACTGGATACATCCACCGCATAAGGATGAAAGAAGCGAATGGCATCTGCTACATTGTCTTCCGTCAAGCCTCCTGCAATAAAGAAGGGCTTTGTAAAGTTTTGACTTTCGAGCTTTTGCCAGTCAAAGGTCTGCCCACTTCCTGCTACAGGAGCATCAAAGAGCAGATAATTGGCACTGGTCTCAGGAAGAGTTGCATCTTTCCCCACTTGAACAGCGCGAATCGTCTGTTGGGGAAGGTCTTGCAAGATGGTATCATCTATCGGTCCATGCACTTGTATCAGGTCCAAGCCCACAACTTGGCAAGCTTGCTCCACTTCTTCTCTTTGTGGCGATACAAAAACACCAACTTTTTGAACCCCCTTTGGAATCCCTGTAGCCAACTCCCGAGCTTGCTCCAGCGTCACTTGACGTTTGCTTGGTGCAAAGACAAAACCAATGTAGTCCGTACCGGCTTCAACAGCTGTCTGGACAGCTTCCGGAGTGGATAGTCCGCAAATTTTAACCTTTGTCAATCTGTAACTCCTTTACTTTTTCAGCCACATTGTCTGCCTTCATGAGGGCTGTCCCAACGAGAATGCCACTAAAATAAGGAGCCAGTATGCGCGCGTCTGCTGCTGTGAAAATAGCAGACTCAGAGATATAGACCGGTTCTTGTTCAAAGCTTGTCGCTAATTCAAGGCTAGTATGGAGATCTGTCTCAAAGGTCACCAAGTTGCGATTATTGATCCCGATGATCTGAGCTCCAATCCGGTGAGCGACCTCTAGTTCTGTCAGATTATGGGTCTCCACCAAGACCTCCAGGCCAAGATGGGTCGCAAAATCGAAGAGTTCTTTCAGACGAGCCTCTGATAAGGCTGCAACTATCAACAAGATCACGGTCGCCCCTGCGTTTCGCGCCCGAATCAGTTGCTTTTCATCCACAATGAAATCTTTGTTGAGGGTGGGGATACGCACCTGACTAGATATTTCCCGGAGATACTCGATACTGCCCTTGAAAAACACTTCATCAGTCAAGACAGAAATCATCACGGCCCCATTTTCTTCGTAAGTCTTAGCCTGCGCGACGATATCCACATCGACATGAATATCTCCCAGACTCGGGCTAGCCTTTTTCACTTCCGCAATGACCTGAAGCTTTTCTGGATGACTCTTTAGGTAATCATACAAGCGGTAGGTCTCACGCAACGGTTGGAGTTCCTCTTCTTTCATCGCAGCCACTTCACGCGCCTTTTCCTTTAGAATCTTTGGCAAGAATTCTTGACTCATTTTTGATACTCCTGTAATAATCTCAATTTCTCAAGGGCAGCCCCACTGGCAATCACTTCACGTGCCAAGGCAATTCCTTCCTTGATAGAATCTACCTTGCCGTTGGCATAAAAACCAAGGCCTGCATTTAAGACCGTCACCTCTAAGAAGGGACTCGCTTCATTCTTCAAGACACTGAGCAATATTTCCGCATTGCGTTTGGCGTCTCCACCTCGTACTTGATCAATTTCAATGCGCTCCATTCCTATATCTTCTGGTTGAAAGCTGGATAAGGTAACCTGTCCATCTTCCAGAATAGCGAGCTGGGTTTCCCCATCGAGGCCTGCCTCGTCCAAGCCTTGTGGGCCACTCACCACCACTGCGCGTTTTCGACCCAAATTCTTTAGAATCTCTGCCGTACTTTCTAGCATGTCAGGACGACTGGTTCCCAATAGCTGGGTTTCTAGAGGAATCGGATTGATAAGAGGACCAGTTAAGTTCATCACCGTTGGAACCCCTAATGCCAAGCGAGCGGGCATAATATAGCGCATGCCAGGATGTAGATTTTTGGCAAATAGGAAGACAATTCCCGCCTTTTCAAACACTCGTCCCAAGTCTTTTGGACCCAAATCAAGGTTAATCCCTAGAGCTTCTAGCACATCCGCAGAACCGGATTTAGAAGAGATTGAACGATTTCCGTGTTTCGCCATCTTGATGCCACCACCAGCAAGGACGAAGGCAGCTGTTGTTGAAATATTGAAACTATACGAACGATCGCCCCCCGTTCCACAATTGTCCATCGCTCCTTGAACTTCTGTAGGAATAGCGACTGCATAGGCCTGCATCACTTTTGCAATAGCCGTCCGCTCTTCAACCGTTTCGCCCTTCATTTTGAGACCTAGAAGAAGGGCCGTCACCTGTGCTTCTGAAGCACGACCAGCAACAACTTCCTCCATAGCAGCTTCTAACTCTGCACTGGTTAGATCCATTCCTTCCGCTATTTTTGCAAGCACTTGTTTCATCTTCCGCTCCTTGACTAGTTTGACAAAATTTTCGATGGTCTTGAGCCCATCTGGCGTCCCGATACTTTCTGGATGGTATTGAAAACCATAAATTGGTAAGCTACGGTGTTGAATTCCCATAATCGCTTGATCATCCGTCGTCCGAGAGGTAATGACAAAATCCTCTGGCATGTCTTCAATCGTCAGCGAATGGTAGCGCATGACTGGGACTTCTTTTGCGACACCCGCGTATAGCGGAGAGGGAGCTTCTAGCTGGATCTGGCTTTGTTTTCCATGCATGACCTGTGGCGCCAATCCCAAGCGCCCTCCAAAAACTTCCGCAATCGCTTGATGCCCCAAGCAAATCCCCAAGATTGGTTTGACCCCCGCGAAATCTCGGATCATCTCCTCCATCTTACCCGCATCCTTTGGCCAACCTGGACCTGGAGAAAAGACCAAGGCATCTGCTTCTTGGGCAACTTGGTACAAATCCGGATCATCATTTCGAAGCACCTGGACCTCATCAAATTTTCCGATATACTGTGCTAAATTGTAGGTAAATGAATCGTAATTATCGACTAATAAAATCATCCTTCTTCTCCAATCCTAGTCATTGATTTTGCCTTATTGACGGTTTCTTGGTATTCATTTTCAGCGATCGAATCATAAACGATTCCTGCTCCAGCCTGCACATAAGCCTTCTTATTTTTGAGGATCATGGTTCGAATCGCAATAGCAAAATCGAGATCCCCCGTCACAGAGAGATAGCCAATAGCACCTGCGTAGACTCCTCGTTTCTCTTTTTCTGCCTCATAGATTCGCTTCATGGCTCGAATCTTGGGAGCACCCGAAACGGTCCCAGCTGGAAGAGTTGCCTTCAGTGCCTCAATAGAGGCTAGTCCAGGAAGTAATTGACCCTTGACCACACTCGTCAGGTGCATCACATAACGGAAGAACTCCACTTCCATATATTTGGTCACTTCAACCGACCCATTTTGAGCGATACGACCAATATCGTTTCGCCCTAGATCCACCAACATCCGGTGTTCTGCGACTTCTTTTGGATCCCCTGCCAAATCAGCTGCCAATTGCCGATCAGCCTCTTCATCGATCCCTCTGGGACGTGTGCCAGCAATGGGATTGGTCGTCACCACTCGATCCTTGACTGACACCAGACTTTCTGGACTGGCACCGATAATTTGGTACTCCCCAAAATCATAAAAGTAGAGATAATTCGAAGGGTTGGTCACGCGCAAATTGCGGTAATAATCCAATGGTTTACCTGAAAAATCAGCTGAAAAACGTTGACTAAGCACGCATTGGAACATATCTCCTTTTCGAATATAGTCCCGCGCTAGGGCCACCATTTCCTCAAACTCTTTTTGCTCCAAATGATTGTGGAAATGAAGCGCATGCAGGTCCTTGTCCTGAAACTCTTCTTTTGCAGGTCTTGCCAACTGTGCTAATACTTGCTCCAAGCTCGACGCTTGCTCTGCTTCACCTCGTCCACTATAGAGGTTCTCTTCCACCACATAGACCTTTTCCTTTTTGTGATCAAAAATCACATAGCTTTCATATAAGAAAAAGTGAAGATCTGGTGTGCCGATCGTATCTTCAGGAATGGAACCAATGTTCTCATAGAGACCAATCAAGTCATAGCCGACAAATCCAATCGCCCCACCGTTAAAAGGGAGTTCCTCTGAAGTTTTCCTTTTGACCGTGATGCGATTCAAAAAGTCTAAAGGATCTTCTTTAACAATTTGATCATTGTTATAGAGGACGCCATTTTCAAACTTGACTTCACTGACTGGCCGATAGGCTACAATTGAAAAACGCGCATTCTCTTTTTCACGAGGAATTGACTCTAAGATCATTTTATGGGGCGCATCCAAACGCATATAAGCCAAAATTGGACTCAACACATCAGCAGATAAAACTTTTTTCATATCAGAAACCTCTCTTCTAGAACTCTTTTATTCTAAGGAATTCAACCGTACCCTACTTCGCTTGCTAAGGCGATCAAGGGTATCCCATCGCTCAATTCTCGTTTTGGGATCAATGTGCCTAAGCTCGCTTCGCTTGCTAAGGCATATAGAAAAGCCCTCACACAAAAACTGTGTGAGGGCGTAGTGTCCGCGGTGCCACCTCTTTTATAGGGAAAAATAGCTGGTCTTTCCCTACATCTCTATCTCCTCTATCAAGGAGTTGCACGGTAAGGGGTGCCAACCGAATTCACATGGGTTAGAATTCATTGATCATAACAGTCCAATTTTCATCAGTCGCTATTGCTTGTTCACAATTCCCACAAGCTCCCTGAAAATAGCCGACTCATTACTTTTCTGTTGCTACCATTATAACCCTTTTTCTTCGAAAGTCAATAAAATTTTTAGTCTTTTTTTATACTTTTTTCTACACTAATTTAATAAAATCAGCTCAAAGATTCCTAGCGGCACGTCCTTTTCATCCAAAACATAGGATACTCAATAAAGCTAAAATTGCAGGACCACCTTGGGTCAAGATAATCTTTTTATTGGCTGTCATCGCACCGTAGGCCGCAGCTCCAATAATAAAAAGCACAAAAATCGTAACAACTTCACTATTTTTAGAGACAAACAATCCATACAAGAGAAACACACCAATCAAGGCATTGTATATCCCTTGATTCTTAAATAAAGAGGTCACTGATGGGCGAGCGAGTTCTTCTTTATCCATGTTGAAAACCCGACTTGTGGTATCAGATCTGGTTCTGATGCTCTCCAAATAAAAAATATATAAATGCTCCAGTGCAGCAAGACTCGCTAAAATAATCGTCAGTAATGACATCGTAGATTCTCCTTTTTATTCAACTGTTATTTGTTCAATGCCAGATACTAATTTGTCCAGCAGGTAAGAAAATTGCTCTTGTTCTTGAGTGGTCAAAATCCGACTCATCTGTTCTTTCACCGCCACATGATGGCGAGGAGGATGTTTGACCAAACGATTATAGGCCGTATCCGTCAAATGAATTAAGATTTCCCGCTGGTTTTTTGGATTTCGACTCCGATGGACAAATCCTTCCTTTTCCAATATTTTGAAATGCCGGGTTAAAGCCGCTGGATCAATTTGCAAACGTTCCTGAACCGCGATCTGATTGCAAGGTGATTGTTCTAATAAATCCTGCAAAATTTGGTAACGCGTTAAGCTAATCCCTAGTCGCTTTTCAAATAACTGTGTAGTTGATTGATCTGCCAAGCGTAGTTGGTAGAGTAAATCATTTATTTCTGCCATGTCCCTTCCTCTATTTATTTTTGATAAATCAATAATTGACTAGTCAATTATAAAATATTTTATATCCTCTTGCAAGGAAAAGAGCTTGCACTGTTTTTTCGCACAAAAAAAAGCCACCTGATTTGGCGACTCTTAGGGAGATTATTATGAAAAAGAAAAGTTTTAGGATTTTTCTAAACAAAGTTAGGAGGTCTTTGTTTATGCTTCTATTATAGCGGACATTTCTTAAAGAAAGCTTACGACTTTATTTCAAAATGAAAACAAATTCTTTACAGATTCTTTTCAGCGTTTAAAATACCTGGAATATCTAGTAAGGTGTTCATCTGATGATTACCTTCATAGTCAGACGTCAAGAAATTGATACTCTGAATCTGGCTATTTCTTGCAAAGTCAATATCCAGGCTCCGATCCCCAATATAGTAGGTCTTTTCTGGTTCCAACCCGTACTTCTCCATCAGATACATGGCAGCTTCTGGGTCAGGCTTGCGAGCAAAACCACTTTGACTGGTCAAAATCTCTGTAAAAAAAGATTCCAAGCCCAAGTCCCGCAGGATGACAAAGGCATTCTCTCCCTTATGGGTATAGACAAACTGCTCAATTCCAGCTTCTTGTCCCCAGACTAGGACATCACGCACCCCAGCCATCAGAAGGACCTGGGCATTTTTCTCTGCTAGACTTTCTGCTCGGCGATGATTCAAGTCCGTCACATCCAGATGATACTCCTCCGCCACGGCTACTAAAAGATCTTGAACCGAATGCTTCAAGATGTAGTCTTTGATTCTCGCTCGGTCAAACGGAAGCTGATAAGATGCATAAGTCTCCTCAAGACCTGCCAGAATAGCATCATAGGAATCCAGCAAGGTTCCGTCCAAATCCCAAATAAAGGCTCGTTTTGTCATTTTTTCTTCTCTCCTACTTTTCGTCTATATAGCTGACTCAAAAATAGCCAACGAAAACCATTGTCGAGCAGTGTCCCCGTCCAGACACCTGGAAGGCCAAAGCCAAGAGTTACTCCAAGCAGATAACCGGCTCCAATTCGAATGACCCACATGCCAATCGTCGTTGCATAAAGTGGAAGTTTCCCATTTCCCAACCCTTGCCAAACAGCTGTATAGATGACCGTTCCTGCTGTAAACGGCGTTCCCAACAAAGAAAAGAGGACAACCGACAGGCTAGCTTCTACCGCTTTCACATCTTGTGTGTAGAGATAGGTCAGAAGGGTGCCCCCAAAAAAGATTCCCAAGGCAATGGGTAACATTAATACAAAGGACAAGCAGTAAGACTGCTTTCGAAGGCGGGCAATCTGCTCAAGATCACCTTCACCCAGGCTCCGTGCTACGAGCATGACCGTCGCTGTGGCCACCCCAAACACAGGCATGTAGTTAAACTGGGTCAAGGTCTCTCCGATAGCATTTCCTGCGACTGCCTCGGTCCCAAAAGCAACCACGATCGCAATGATTACCACATCTCCAGCCCGCATCATCAGCCGCTCTCCGGCTGCTGGAAGTGCTAAGTTCAAGAGCTTACGATCCAATCCCCAACCAAGGGGGGCAAAGGGTAGCTGGACCTTTTGCCACAAGAGGATGACGCCCACCAGACGGGCCAGCACCGTCCCCAAAGCTGCTCCAACAATGCCCCAACCAAAAAGGAAAATAGCCACAGAGGAGAATAGAGCATTTAAAACATTGGTCAACAAGCTTACATACATAGGAATACGTGGATTGTTGGCCACCCGAACCAAGGAGCCCAAGGTCGTCATCAAGCCTAAGAGAACAATGGTCCCGCCGACCAAGGAAAGGTAAATCCCCCCGCTTTCGGCTACTGCAGCTTCAGTCCCCAACAGCGAAATCATCTGGCGTCCAAATAACAGCGATGCTCCTCCTAAGAGAGCACTCAACAGTAAGGTCACCTTCAGTGACTCTGTCGCATGGTAGGCAATGTTTTCTTGATTTTTTTCACCCAAGCTTTTGGACATGACACTGGCAACTGCCGCACCCAGTGCCAAAAAGATGGCTTGATAGATGGTGATGATATTCCCTGCGACGGAAACACCTGAAATGGCAATCAAGCCCAGGTGAGCCACTAAATAAGAGTCCACCATGCCCATCAGCATTTGTAAGAAATTTTCACCCATGGCAGGAAGGGCGATATTTAAGATTTTTTTGTATGAATTCATGAGTATATAAAAGAGCCAAACGGCTCTTTTGATCTTTCTAATACAGAAAATTAAAGTCCCAAGTAGTCTTCTACGGCTGCTTGCATGTCTTTGGCTGCCACGCTTGTATGATGGCGAACCGGTGCAGTTTCAAGGCTGTCTACAGCCGGTGGCACAGGAACACCTGAGAGTGTGTGTAATTTAGCCAAGGCTTCGAAATCACCTAGACCTGTCTCGCCTGTCACCGCTTCTACTGCTACAACAGGGAATTTGTAAGGACTTGCTGTAGAGGCAATGACTGTTTTAGCAGTATCCCCTGTTTGAGTCCGGTATTTTTGATAAACGGCTGATGCTACGGCTGTATGAGGGTCTTCGATGTAATCAGACGCTTCATAGACCCGCTTGATCTCTGCAGCAGTTTCTGCTTCATCTGCGTATGCAGCCGCAAACAAATCTAAGATGTCTGCATCAAAGTTGGACAACTGGTACTGACCTGTTGCAACGAGGCTTTCCATCAACTCTTTGGTCTTTGTGGCATCATTGCCTACCAAGTGGAAAATCAAGCGTTCCAAGTTTGAAGAGACCAAAATATCCATTGATGGGCTAGTGGTCACCTTGAACTCACGTTTCTTATCATAGACATGTGTTTTGAAGAAGTCTGTCAAGACATTGTTTTCATTTGACGCACAGATCAATTTTCCAACTGGAAGACCGATTTGTTTGGCATAGAAAGCTGCCAAGATATTTCCAAAGTTTCCTGTTGGAACAGTGAAATTGACTTTTTCTCCCGCTGTGATTTGGCCTGTCTTCACCAATTGCGCATAGGCGTATACGTAATAGACAACCTGAGGCACCAAACGACCAATGTTCATAGAGTTGGCTGATGAGAATTGCATCTTGTTGGCTGCTAATTTTTCACGAAGCGCCACATCATTGAACATGTGTTTGACATTGGTTTGGGCATCGTCAAAGTTTCCATCGATGGCGATGACATGGGTATTGTCCCCAGTTTGAGTCGTCATTTGCAATTCTTGCACCTTGCTGACACCATCTTTTGGATAAAAGACAATGATCTCTGTCCCTGGAACATCAGCAAAACCTGCCATGGCAGCTTTACCAGTATCTCCAGAAGTCGCCGTCAAGATGACAATTTTATTTTCCAAACCGTGCTTTTTAGCTGCTGTTGTCATAAAGTAAGGCAAGATCGACAAAGCCATGTCTTTAAAGGCAATGGTGGAACCATGGAAGAGCTCCAAGTTGTATTGACCATCGAGTTTGACAAGAGGAGCAATAGCCGGGGTATCAAACTTGCTGTCATAAGCATGAGAAATACAGTAGTCCAACTCTTCTGCTGTAAAATCGTCCAAAAAGGCTGACAAAACAAGCTTGGCCACTTCTTGATAAGAAGCGTCTTTGAGGGTATCAAAATCCAGCTCTACTTGAGGATAAGAGACTGGAGTAAACAAACCGCCATCTGTCGCCAATCCTTGAAGGATGGCTTGACTAGCTGTTACAGTATTTTTTTCATCTCGTGTTGATTGATAAACTAATGTCATGACTGTTTCATTCCTTTACTAGTAGTCTTCTCATTATATCATAAATGTCAGAAAATTTAACGGCTTTTCGCCAAATCTTGGCAAAGGTTGGCAAACAGAAGCTAGATAAAAGAGAGCAGGCGCAACGACTTTGCTCCTACTCCCATGCGAATCTGTTTTTCAGGTGTCTGCAAGACTTGATCAAGCCAATCCCAACTCTGCTAAAACAGATGGGAAGTCTTTCTTCAATTTTTCAAGAGCTACCGTTACTTCTTGACGAGTTTGGTTGTTTTTCACAGTAACTTGACCACTCTCAACTTCACTACTTCCTAAAGTAATCAAGGCTTTGGCCGCAAAGACATCTGCTGACTTAAATTGTGCCTTGAGCTTGCGTCCAAGGTAATCACGTTCTGCCTTGAAACCTTGGATTCGAAGGGCCTGAACCAAGCTAAGCGCTGCTTCATTGACTTCATCTCCTAGGACAGCGATATAGGCATCTAGGCCTGTTTCGATCGGTAATTCAATGCCTTTCTTTTCAAGAACGAGAAGGATCCGTTCCACACCGATCCCAAATCCAAAACCAGCTGTCGCAGGGCCACCGAAGTATTCAACCAACCCATCATAGCGACCACCTGCACAGACTGTCAATTCATTGCCTTCAATTTCTGTAATGAACTCAAAAATCGTGTGGTTGTAGTAATCCAAGCCACGCACCATGTTGGTATCAATGACATAGGATACTCCCAAGTCTTCCAACATCCGACGAACCGCATCAAAATGCGCCTGGCTTTCTTCATCTAGATAGTCTAAGATGGAAGGAGCCTGTTCAACCGCCGCCTTGTCTTCTTTTTCTTTTGAATCCAAGACACGAAGCGGATTTTCTTCTAAGCGACGTTGGCTGTCCTTAGACAATCGATCCTTCATTGGCAAGAGGTAATCAATCAAGGCTTGGCGATAAGCCTGACGACTAGCAGGGCTTCCCAAGGTGTTCAAGTGCAAGGTCACATTGTCAATTCCTAGTTCTTTCAGGAATTGCGCTGCCATGGCAATGGTTTCGACATCCGTTGCAGGATTGCTCGAACCAAAGCATTCTACCCCAATTTGGTGGAATTGACGCAAACGACCTGCTTGAGGACGTTCGTAGCGGAACATTGGGCCTATGTAATAGAACTTACTTGGTTTTTGTACCTCAGGCGCAAAGAGTTTATTTTCTACATACGATCGGACAACAGGAGCTGTTCCTTCTGGACGAAGCGTGATATGACGGTCTCCCTTGTCATAGAAGTCATACATTTCTTTGGTAACGATATCCGTCGTATCCCCTACTGAACGGCTGATGACTTCATAATGTTCGAAGATCGGTGTGCGAATTTCATCATAATTGTATCGCGCAAAGACCTTGCGTGCAAAGCCTTCTACATATTGCCATTTCGCTGAATCGCCAGGAAGGATATCCTGGGTCCCTTTTGGTTTTTGTAATTTCATAGCCTTCATCCTTTGTCTTACTTTTGCCTCTATTTTACCACAAATTCGAAGAGAAATGGAGGCTGGACCGCATTTCCTTTGTCCCACACGTTCAAAACATCTTTCTCTTCTTGCCTTATCGGCCGAATTATGAGAAAATGGAAGCCATACTACACTGAAAGGATCTTGCGATGAGAGAGGATATCAAAATCAATGACCGCGCCCTGACACTAGAGAAGTCGTTAATCGAAAAATTGGAGCTTGTATTTGATACCGATGTTGAGTTAGATGTCTATAACCTAGGACTGATCTACGAGATCCATCTAGATGAAGCCGGCACTTGCAAGGTGGTTATGACCTTTACCGATACGGCTTGTAGCTGTGCTGAGAGCCTTCCGATCGAAATCGTCGCTCGCCTAAAAGAAATCGAGGGGATCGAAGATGTCAAGGTTGAAGTGACTTGGTCACCCGCTTGGAAAATTACACGAATCAGCCGATACGGGCGCATCGCCCTTGGTCTTCCACCACGATAACAATCATGATTATTTAAGAAACGCAGTCAACTAATGAAGGAATGCTCCTTCGGAAATCCGATCCATAATAAAAAACGAGGAACACCAGCTCTGCCATCAGAGTTTGTTCCTCGTTTTTTATGATGATTGAACCTATTATAACTTTTTCAATACCGGAACAAACTAAGCCTCATCAGCTTTTGGTTCTGGAAGGATTTGATACAACACAATTCCTAGAATCGTTGACGTTGCCACACCCGTGATTTGAAGACCACCAAGGTCAATCATCAAACCACCGATCCCTGATACCAAGATAACACTTGCAATCAAGAGATTCTTTTTATTATCAAAATCAATCTGATGTTCAACTAAGATTTTCAAACCGCTAGCAGCGATCACCCCAAAGAGGGCAATAGACAAACCTCCCAATACAGGAGTTGGAATAGAGTGCAAGAGTGCTGATAGCTTCCCAATAAAGCTCATGACAACCGCAATCACTGCTGCGCCTGAAATAACGTAAACTGAGTAGACCTTACTAAGGGCCATAACCCCAATGTTTTCCCCATAAGAAGTTACCGGAGGAGCTCCAAAGAATCCAGCAATAATCTGTGCTAAGCCATCACCAGTAAGCGTATGGTCAAGCCCTGGATCCTTGAAGTAATCACGCTCAGTCAAACTATTTAAAACCATGAGGTGGCCAAAATGTTCCGTCATGGTCACAAAGGCAATCGGAGCCATGGTCAAAATCGCACTTGGATAGAGCTTAAAGCTATAATCCACAAATGGAATGTCAAAGTTTGGAACTTGAATCCAATGCGCCGCACTTACCTCTGAGAAATTGACAAAACTATGTCCTGTCAGCAAACCAAGAGCCAATGAGAAAATATAGCCCACAATTAATCCAAGTAAAATTGGGACGACACCGACGATCTTCTTGCCATACATGTTAAAGAGGATAACCGCAAAGAGGGTCACCATCGAAATCAATAGAGCATAGCCGCTGTAGCTATTATTTAAGGTTGTCGCATCAGTGACGGCATTCTTCGCAAGACTCAAACCAATTACCATGATAATGGGACCAACCACGATTGGTGGAAGGACCTTATTAATCCAGTCTTTACCCGCATGCTTAACAATCAGAGCTACAAACAAGTAGACCAAACCACCCGCCATGGCACCCTGGGCAACTGCTGCGATTCCATCTGTCTTCATCAACATCTGCATAGCAGCAATATAAGCAAAACTAGACCCCATATAAGCAGGAATCTTATACTTGGTCACGGTTAAGTGAGCCAAGGTCCCCAAACCAGATGAGAACAGAGCAATGGCAGGATCAATCCCAACCAAAATCGGCACCAGCACTGTCGCCCCAAACATGGCAAACAAATGCTGGAAAGATAAACCAACCAATAAACCAGGTTTTGGCATATCATTCACATCATATTTAACGTCATTCACGATCGTAAAAACCTCCTAAAATTAAGATGCGACAAGCTATGGCTGAACAAAAACATCTACCTTCGATGAGCAAATTGTAAGCGAGCGCTTCATGCTCCATCATCGGCGATTTCTTTTTTATCAAACCACTTTTCAACTATACAAAAAAATCCCCCACAACAAGGAGATACACAAAATATAGGCTGGTCTTCCCAGGCCTTTCATTTCCATAGCTCCTTGCCTGCCTCTCTGGACAGTATTAAAGGATTGATTCGATTAGTCACAATTATAGCAAATTATAGACTGATTTACAAGAAAAATGACAGATGATACACCCAAATCCCCAAAAAAGTAATATTCATACGATTCCGCGACAGGGTTGAAAATAGCTACTTTGAGCCAAAAAAGAGGCTGGGACAAAAGTCCTAGCCTCTCAATTATTTTTGGATTGTCGAGCAAGACGCAGTGGTTGAGTGGGCTCTACTACGCTGATTTCATCAGTTTTTACAGCCCTACTCAACTGTGCGGAGGTGGGACGACGAAATCGAATTCTAACGAATGACCGATTTCTGTCCCACTCTCTCTTTGGACAAAGTCGTCCTTGCAATTATTGTTTACCAGACTGTTCCATATTCCAGAAGTCGGTCACGGCACCACGAGATGCAGAAGAAACGATGTGGGCGTATTTACCCAAAACCCCACGGCTATACAGTGGTGGCAAGGTTGTTTCAGCTTTACGTTTCGCTAACTCTTCGTCTGAAACGTGCATGGTGATTTCTTTGGTATCTTGGTCAACTGTCACCATGTCCCCTGTGTGAAGGTAGGCGATTGGACCGCCGACCTGAGCTTCAGGCGCGATATGTCCAACAACAAGACCGTAAGTACCACCAGAGAAGCGTCCGTCTGTCAAGAGGGCCACCTTATCTCCTTGGCCTTTCCCAACGATCATAGATGACAAGGACAGCATTTCCGGCATACCAGGACCACCCTTAGGACCCACAAAACGAACAACAACAACGTCGCCATCCACGATTTCGTCTGAAAGAACGGCTTCAATGGCAGCTTCTTCCGAGTCAAAGACCTTAGCAGGACCCGTGATGTTGCGAACCTTCACCCCTGATACTTTGGCAACCGCTCCTTCAGGAGCCAAGTTCCCTTTCAAGATGATCAATGGACCATCCGCACGTTTTGGATTTTCAAGTGGCATGATGACTTTTTGACCTGGTGTCAAGTCAGCGAAGGCTTCTAAGTTCTCAGCCACCGTTTTACCGGTACATGTGATGCGATCCCCGTGAAGGAAACCATTCTTCAGAAGGTATTTCATGACAGCTGGCACACCACCGACATTGTAAAGGTCTTGGAAAACGTATTTCCCTGAAGGTTTCAAGTCTGCCAAGTGAGGCACGCGCTCTTGGAAATCATTGAAGTCTTCAAGGGTCAAGTCCACATTGGCTGCGTGAGCGATCGCGAGCAAGTGAAGGGTCGCGTTGGTTGAACCACCCAGCGCCATAGTCACCGTAATGGCATCTTCAAAGGCTTCACGGGTCAAGATGTCAGATGGTTTCAGTCCCATCTCCAGCATCTTCACAACTGCACGACCTGCTTCTTCGATATCGGCTTTTTTATCAGCCGATTCAGCAGGGTGAGAAGAGGAACCAGGAAGACTCATCCCAAGGACCTCAATCGCTGTCGCCATGGTGTTGGCCGTATACATCCCACCACAGCCACCAGGGCCAGGGCAGGCGTTACATTCTAGTTGCTTCACTTCTTCAGCGGTCATATCACCGTGGTTCCATTTCCCGATTCCTTCGAAAACAGAAACCAAGTCGATATCTTTTCCATCGAGATTCCCTGGAGCAATGGTCCCACCATAAGCAAAGATCGCTGGGATATCCATATTGGCAATGGCAATCATCGAACCAGGCATGTTCTTATCACAGCCCCCGATGGCCACAAAGGCATCCACGTTGTGACCGCCCATAGCCGCTTCGATAGAATCCGCAATGATATCACGTGACGTCAGGGAGAAGCGCATCCCAGGCGTCCCCATAGCGATCCCGTCCGCAACCGTAATGGTGCCAAATTGGACCGGCCAAGCACCTGCATCTTTCACACCTTCTTTGGCCAATTTTCCAAAATCGTGGAGGTGGATGTTACAAGGGGTATTTTCCGCCCATGTCGAAATCACTCCGACAATCGGTTTCTCAAAGCTTTCATCGGTCATTCCCGTCGCGCGAAGCATGGCACGGTTGGGAGATTTTACCATGCTATCGTAGACACTACTACGATGGCGTTTGTCTAATTCTGTCATGTCATTCCTCTCGTTCCATTTTTTACCATTATAGCATAAAAGAAGGCCCAAAGACAGATCCAAACTTTGAGATCAACTAGGGAGAAGAAACTTTTCCCAAAAATTTCAATTTTTTTGTCAAGTAACTTTACTTTACAAAAAAGTTTTGTTATACTGTTACAGTTGATGAAAATCAAACCTAATTGAATTTATATCTTAAAAGGAGAAAAACGAAATGGCAGTACCTGCACGTCGCACATCAAAAGCGAAGAAAAACAAACGTCGTACGCACTACAAAGTTACAGCTCCATCTGTAAACTTTGACGAAGCAACTGGAGATTACTCACGTTCACACCGTGTATCACTTAAAGGATACTACAAAGGACGTAAGATCGCTAAAGCTGCATCAGCTGAATAATAGAAGGGAGATACCATGCGCGTAAATATTACACTTGAACACAAAGAATCTGGTGAACGCTTGTACCTTACTTCTAAAAACAAACGTAACACTCCAGACCGTCTTCAATTGAAGAAATACTCACCAAAACTTCGCAAACACGTTGTGTTTACAGAGGTGAAATAGGGGTTCACTACACGTCAATAGATGTTAGAAACCTTGATTTTAAGCGATTCTTGAAATTCTAAATTTCACTACATTGCAATATAAATCAACCGAATCACTACCTTTTTCACTACCTTTTTTGAAATAAGAATAATGATTCGGATATATAAAAGAAGAGGAACTTTATTGTGAAGCTCCTCTTTTTGTTATGTGTTCTTTTTCTCACAGATCGTATGACCTGGTTTGACACAGTTGGATTTCAGGTACTTTCAGTTTAGCTTTATATCAACCATCATCAAAATCCAACTATTTTCTTATTTTAAAAAATATGAATAAGTTTGATTGAATGAGGGAATTTCTTTAAATTTTTTCTTAGCACCTATAAGTTAATAATACTATTCTTTAAATTATAGTTTATAATTATCTGATGTTTCAATGACCACAAAACAAAGTACAGCGAATCACTTCCTTTAGTCAAACATATAACTGAACAACATTGTTTATCTTCCTGCACTTTCATATTTTTTCAATCCTTTTCTAAAAATTGTACGACTGATAATAATCAAAAAAACTGTAAAAACTATTTGATAGAAAAATAGGTTCAATGTATCTTTCCCTAAAAATATTAATACTGCAGGATTGGCAATTAATAAATTGGGAACAAATAACATAGTGATCAATCTGTTAATACCTGTAAAAATATTATATGGATACTTAGAAATTCCAATATAATTCAAAAATACATCTACTTTTGAAAATTTAGTTGGGAACCAAAATGAACTAATCGTTATTAGAAACCAAATTGAATAATATATAATACAACCACACATTAAAGAAAGGATATAAAATAATATTTTTAATGAATTTAAATGTACATTTAAATTTCCATAACTTATAAAAATGATCGCAAGACCAAAAAAAGTATTCACGAATTGAACTAAATTAAATGATCTAAAAATATAGAACAACTGAGTATCAAACGGCCTCAATAAAATTTGATCCAAGTTACCACTCAAAATATCTGATTCTAAAATTCCCATACTTCTAATTAACAATCCCATCATAACTCCATCTACAATAGTGTAGGAACCTACCAAAAATAAAATTTGATAATAGTCCCAACCATTAAAAGAGTCTATGTTTAAGAAAATCAATCTAAAAAATACAATAGGTAAACCAATCCACAGTATCGACGAAAATAGACCACAAAAGAAGTCAAAATGAAAATTCATATCAGATTTAAAACCAAAATGAAGTAGCCTAAAAATTACTTTTATTCTAAACATTTTATCCTCCCACATTTGAGAAGTGCTCCACTCCTTTTCTCAATATGAATCTTGATATAATATAAAAAATGATGCACCAAATCAATTGAATACAAATAATTCTCAAATAGTCTATTAATTTATATGTATCATTACTAAACATCTGAAGCGGTTCATATACTAAGTATTTAAAAGGTAATACATCTAAAAACAGACGAAAATTATTTGAAAAAAAACTTAAAGGCAATAATATTCCTGATAAAAACTGAATTACTATTTCTTTAACAGTAAGGACAAAAAATATATTTTCTAACCAAAAAGAAAGCATACCTACACAACATGATATTAAAAACCATAGAACCATAGATAGAATAATTGCAATACTTCCTAAAATAAGAATTTCAATGGTTAATAACTCATTCTTGTAATAAACACTGGAGAATAAAATGACAGGAATGATGATAAATAATAAATGAGCAAGCCTATCTCCAAGCATTTTACAAAAATAATACTTATAAAAAGTAACAGGTTTTATTAATATGCTAAAAAAATTTCCTGAATGAACATCGTCATTGATTTCCCAATCAACTGGATAAAAAACAAAATATGAAAAAATTATAGTCCCCAAATAGTATTGAACCATTGAGGTAAAATCATATCCTGCTATATTTATCTGGTTACTCTGATATATATACGTCCATAAAAATACTGATATCATAATTTGTATACTTGCCTGTAACATTAACAATAGTACACTTGATTTATAGTTCAAAATAGATCGAAATGATATCAGAATAATAGACATTTCTTTTTTCAATTGTGCTCCTTTTTTGTAAAATAGTTTTGTAAAATAATTTCTTCTAAAGAAAGATTTGATATTTCAAAATCTTCTATATCTACAAGCTTATTGATTGATTCTAATGTCTCAAAGACAAAATCTCTAGGTATTTTTAGTATACATTCCGATTTTGTTTGAGAAATGACTACTACTCCTTTAACAGAGCATAACTCTGGTACCAAATCTAATGTCATTTTTATCTTTAAATATTTAAAATCAGAAAATTTAGATAAAATAACATCCATTGACTCCTGCAAAATAATTTTTCCTTTGTCAATGACGATTAATTCGTCACAAACAGACGAAATATCATCCATATCATGACTCGTTAAAATAATAGTAGTATGACATTCTTCATTCATTTTCTTTAAAAATGTTCTGATATCTTTTTTAGACTGTATATCTAACCCTATAGTAGGCTCGTCTAAAAATAATATTTCCGGACTTGTTAAAGATGCCGCGATAAACTCCATTTTCATTTTTTGTCCAAGAGAGAGGGTCCGGACCTGCTGGTAAAGCTGATCTTTTACATTCAACAAATTGCTTAATTCCTGAATTCGTTCTTGTAAAATCGCCGGTTCTACCTCATATAAAGTACCAATCAATTGAAAATAATCCATAGCCGAAACATCTTGAAATAACTGTAATTTATTTCCTACTACTATTGAAATTTTTTTTCTAAAATTTATACTTCTTTTAAATGGAATTTCTCCATTCACTTCTAATTTTCCGGAACTAGGATAAAGAGTCCCAGTCAACATTTTAATCGTTGTGGATTTACCAGCTCCATTACTCCCAATAAAGCCAACTATACTCCCTCTCTTAATCGTAAAACTAATATCTTGAACAGCTCGAATCGTTATTTGATTACGTTTCAAAAATCTCTTGATAAATGGGAGTCTTGAATCAAAATTATAAAAATTTTTAGATAAATTCTGAGCATTAATAACTATTTCACTCATATATCTCTCCTTTCGATAAAATATATTTACTTGTACTTTTTCCATACTTTACCAAAATGCTAAAGATTGAGCTAAAATCTTCGGGATGGGTAAAATAATATTTGTCTTTAAAAAGTTTCTCAAAACCTTCAAGGCGATTATTGAAATCATTAAATTTTGTATTGTCTAGCTGGTTGAATGTCTCTTTAATATCCATAAACTTTCTCCGTGATTCTTTATTTCACTTTATAAATAGAAGAGTGTCTATATATTTATAGATCCTCAAGAACTTGCATTTTATCAAGTATAAGTAGAATAGTATGTAAGGGTTTACATATTCATATTGTATGATTATTTAAGGAATCCGTCAATTTTCCACATTATTATATGACAAAATGTATTTTTTAAAAATGCAAAAATCTATGAGCAAGATGTTTGACTTCCTTTTTTAAAGTATATATACTTATATTAACCTTAGAAAAGAAAAAATGTTTGAACAGATATTCAATAATAATTACTTTTTTTAAAATTAAAATTCGAACTTTAAATTTTTATCTTTTTTATATTATTGAGTAACCTAAATTGCCCAATTTGTAAAATTTAGCTAGACAAAAAAAGACATCCAAGAGAAATTTCTTAAATGTCTGTAAACGTTGATATAAGCGTGTTGATTAACGTTTTGATAATTGTGATGCTTTACGAGCTTTCTTAAGACCTGGTTTGGAAAGTATGGGTTTCAGTTGGACTAAAAACAGCGTAATAACAAGGCTTTTCAGAACAATATCTACTGATTAATTTCATAAAATTTGAATAAGTTTAAGCGAAATAGGGGAATTACTTTAAATATTTAATTTACAATTATAATTTATCAATGGCTTTCCTTCAATAATAGTATATAATGGAAGAAAACTGAGTCAACTATCCAGAAAGATACTATTCTATCTTAAAATGGAATATAGTAGCAAAGTGTAAAGAATATACTATAAGCTTTCCGAAAAATTCATATTTTCCTGAAAGTTTTAAATTTGAAACGATGAATAAGCAAAAACAACCGGAAAAGAAACCGTTCCCGACTGGTTTCTTCTCTGGTTGTTTTTTATACTAACGATTTTTCCGACTTAATTGATAAGAGTACATCACAGGGATAAACACAATGGCGAGGATGACCAGCACCAATACATAAGAAAGAGCGAATTGAAGGCCTGCTTCAAGAAGAAGGATCAAGCCACCAAGCACCCACAACTTCCCTGCCAAGCGATGGGTTTTGTGCCAGTTATCTTCACTCTGCAAGGTCCAAGGCAGACGGATTCCAACCGTGTGATTCACTTTTAGCTTAGGCATGTAATTGCCCATGATTACAAAGATGAGACCCAGCAGAACCGAAACAAAAACTGATGGATTGGTAGTAGATCCTAGCGCCTTGCTATAGATGAGATAGGAGGTACTTAAGGAAACGATTGGGGTCAACCAGTAAATCGCTCTGATCATTTTTTCATTCATAGCGCTATTCTTAGAATCGCGACCGATCATAAAGATCACAAACAGATGCACCATGAGATCGAAAATAGGAAGACCAAACACAACCAGGGGTTTCGATTGGAAGTTATTGGCCTGGCCAGCAAAATTGAAGTGAATCGGGATTTGGTTAGGCAATTGCGACCAAATCATCAGCCCCCAAAGCATGGGGAAAAGGATCACCATAGAAGTTAATAGCAATAGTTTTTTATTCGTTTTCATCAGTAGAGTCTCCTTTCAAATCAACGAGCCAGACCATTAAATCCTCCAAGACAGAAGTATTGAGTTCATAGTAGATAAAATTCTTCTCTTTTTCCTCTCGAATTAAATCTGCCTGCTTGAGGAGGCTTAAATGATGGGAAATGGTCGCTCCTGCTACATCAAAGTGGCCAGCGATATCGCCCGCGGATAATTTCCCCGCCTTTAGCAGTTCTAAGATACTTCTTCTTATCGGATTCGATAAAGCTTTAAATGTTTGCGCAAAATTCATTCTCTGTCTCCTCTAATCTATTTAGAAATCTTTCTAAATAGATTCTAGTACTTTCGGATGGGTTTGTCAACTCTATTTAGAAAAAAATCTAAATAGTTTCTGTTGTAAAAATTTATCAGACCTAAGACCGATTCTTATAAACAGCGTCTTTTCTTAAGTTTTCTTTAAGAAATCAACCTTATAATAAAACCATCAAATAAAGACCTCCTAACTTTGTTTGATAGAAAATCCTAAACTTTTTCATAATAATCTCCCTATAAGAGCCACCAAAACCGGTGGCTTTTTCTACGTACCTTTACGAGCATCAGCGAGTTTAGGTACGTTGACGCAGTTCGAACGACAGTGAGAACTACGATCTTTAGAAAACTTAATGAGGTGAACTCAGAGAGTTCAACCGAATTTAGAGATATTGATGCAGTTTGAGCGAAGCGAAAACTACGTTCCTTAGTCCTTTAGCAAACGTTAGCGAACTTAGGTACATGGATGCAGTTCGAACGGCAGTGAGAACTACGTTCCTTAGAATGGAATAAGTAATTTTACTGTTTGGAATGATGATTAATGCATTTTGTCAGACTTAAGACCTATTTTTTAAACACAACCTTTTCTTAAGATTTCTTTAAGCAAACCGCCTTATAATAAAACCATCAAATAAAGACCTCCTAACTTTGTTTGATAGAAAATCCTAAACTTTTTCATAATAATCTCCCTATAAGAGCCACCAAAACCGGTGGCTTTTTCTCTACGTACCTTAGTGAACGTTAGTGAGCTTAGGTACGTTGATGCAGTTCGAACGCTAGTGAGAACTACGGTCCTTATTCCTTTAGCGAGCATCAGCGAAGTTTAGGTACGTTGATGCAGTTCGAACGCTAGTGAGAACTACGGTCCTTACCCTTCATTTGTACTAATACTCCAATTTATGCTCCATCTATGTTATAATGAAGAGAATTTTTGTCTGAGGAGGATTTATGAAAAAAACACATTCTATGCTATTCATCCCGGGCATCATTATGCTTGGGATTGTTTTACGAACACCATTTACTACGCTTCCGACGGTCTTGTCTGACATCGCAGCTGGTTTGGGGGTTGATGTGAGCTCTCTGGGACTATTGACTAGCTTGCCACTTCTCACCTTTGCCATTTTCTCTCCTTTTGCGATTCAATTTGCTAAAAAGTTGGGGATTGAGCGCCTCTTTTTCCTAGTTTTGATTGCGATTACGATCGGATCTGCCATTCGGATTATCAACCTCCCCTTCCTCTATCTGGGAACCATCTTGATTGGAGCTGGTATCGCCTTTCTCAATGTGCTGCTTCCAAGCCTGATTCAGGCGAACAGACCCCGCCAACTAGGCATTCTGACCACTTTGTACATCACTTCTATGGGGATGTCCACAGCGATCGCCTCTTCTGTCGCTGTTCCGATCACCAAAGCCACTTCTTGGCAAGGTTTGGTCAACATCTTGACAGCCTTGTGCGCTCTTGCTTTGGTCATCTGGATTCCTAACCTTCGCTACAACCACCGACTCAAAAAGGCTGCTACTACGGAATCTAGTAGCAAGTGGTATACCAATAAATATGTCTGGGCTATCATGATTTTTGGAGGTTTGCAGTCACTGCTTTTCTACACAAGTATGACCTGGCTTCCGACCATGGCTGTTCAAGCTGGCCTTTCAAAGGTTGAGTCTGGACTACTGGCCTCCGTGTTCACCCTGATCAGTCTCCCATTCTCCTTGACAATCCCAAGTTTAAGCACACGGTTATCCGATCGCAATCGGCGCTTGATGCTTACGATTGTTGTCGGAGCAGGGATTCTGGGGGTAGCCATGCTCTTAATCCCGACCAGCAACTTCTTCTACTGGTTGGTATTAAATGCCCTAATTGGCAGTTCTGTTAGTTCGCTTTTCCCTTACCTCATGGTCGCTTTCTCTATGAAATCCAGCACACCTGAAAAAACAGCTCAACTTTCCGGTCTTGCCCAAACAGGAGGTTACGTCTTTGCAGCCTTTGGTCCCATCCTCTTCGGCTACAGCAAATCCCTCTTCCACTCTTGGACACCAGCTATCCTCATGCTACTGGTCTTAACCATCATCATGGCGATTGCCCTTTATCAGGTGGAAAAAGTCGATCATATTTTATAACCATTGTCCGGCTGAAAGATTCGTCTTCCGGCCTTTTTTGTGCATACAAAAAAAGAACTAGGCACTTGTCCTAGTTCGAAGTTTTATTATCCGTTAAATGAGATATGTACGTGGTCGTTGTGGTTTGCTGTATCTCCACCACGGTCCGGCATTTGGTTCCATGTATTAGCTGGTCCGTAAATGTTATTTACTGGCATGTAGAATTGTTGTTTCCAGATAATATATGAGATACCTGCACGATCCATGTTATCAATCGCATACTGTGCAACTTGATCTCCAAGCTCTGAATTTGTTGGAACCATCACGTCTACTGCAAGTCCTTTACCATGGTCTTCTGGATCCCCTTCACGGTAACCACCGATGTTTGTGATACCGAATTTCGCTGCAATTTCTTGACGGAAAGCTTCCGCTTGAGGTTGAAGATTTGGATCAGTTGGAATAGTATTTCCGCTTGTTGGAGTTGATGCTACTGGTTGCACTTCAGGTGCTGCAGCAGTTTCTACTGCTGGTTGTGCTGCTGGAGCTTCAGGAGCAGAAGCTGGTGTTTCAGCAGGAGCTTCCGCTGGAGCTGCTTCCGCTGCTGGAGCAGATTGAGGAGCAGCTGGCGCTACTTCTTGATTTTGAACTTCAACATTGACAGCTGGAGCACCATAGTTTGGTGTTTCTGGAACAGCTGGTTGTGCTGGTGTTTCTGCTGCTGGTACTTCAACCACTGGAGCTTCCGCTGGGGCTTCTTGAGTTTCCGCTGCTGGAGCAACTGGAACAGCTTTGTTATCTTCGTTTACTGGTTTTGACAAATCGTTGACAGCGACTGTTTGGTCATCAACTGTCACTTGGTTTGTTGTCAAGTCAGCACTTGCAACGGTTGCATCTGTCGCACCTGCTTGAGGAGTTTGGATTTCAACTGAAGTTACTTCTTTTTGATCATTTACTGTTGTTTTCAAAACAGTACCTGGGTAGATCAAATCCATGTTGCTAATGTTGTTCAAGTTTGCCAACACATGAACATCGATTCCAAGCGCTTCTGCGATCGAACTCAATGTATCACCATATTTGATGGTATAAGTTTGTTGGTTTTCACCGCTTTGTTGGATATCATGTTTGATTTCATCTACTGAGCGAGCTACCCAATCTTCAAGTGTTTCTGCAGTGGCTTTTGTAAATGGAATCACTGCAAGAGCTACTGTTGAAGCGATCAAGGCTTTCGTATTAACTTTTAATTTCATCTTTTATCCTCTTTTTTCTTTGTTTTTTTGTTCAAGATTTTCTTGGACAAATTAACTACTATACTATCTTATCACAATTTAAAAATAATAAAAGGCCTTTTTGGCTATTTAACAAAACTGTATTTTTCTTGTAACATTTCGTCTTTCTTGTCACATTGTTACAAACTAGTAACATAAAAAGAGGGTGGTGGAAGAAGAGTTCGAGGGCGCAAAAGAACCTCATCTAGGAGCGGTTCCTCGATGAGGTTCTTGTATTTTTCAAGTAATTGAACACAGCTTTTTACGGCTTTGTATCTTGATGCATCTTATTTTACCTTCATGATTCTGACGAGGTTGGCGCGTTCGGCTTCTTCGAGTTTCATTTCGATATAGTAGATGGTCTCTTTGAGGTCTGGGATAGTCGCATACTCCAGTCCGTTCACTCGACGGCGGGTTTTCTCGATTTCATCTGCCATGAGTTGGCAGCTTTTTTCGATTTCCGCTAACTTGAGCAAATCTGGGAGGAGGTCCCCCATTTCTTGAATGGTGCTATCCATTTGACTGTTGGAGGCGAGGTAGCTATAAACCACGTCCCCTTCATCCTCTCCGTATGGATTATCGATACGGGCATGGAGCTTGGGCACGCGCACACTCATGACATTTTCTTCCTCGATATGGAGCATCACTTCTCGAGTGGGAACAGCAAAGATTTCTTCTACCATGAGGTCACTCTCTAAGGACTTGGCCATCACGAAATCTTGCATATTGCCCACCAGCGCTGCCTCCACCTTTTGGCGCAGACGATTATTCTCACGCACAGCTTCAATAAAACGGCGCATGAGTTCATCCCGCTTATCCTTGAGCAACTTGTGCCCTCGGGTTGCTGTCTTGAGGCGCTCTTTGAGAATATTAAGCTCCATCCGAGTTGGTTTTACATTTAATCGTGCCATAGGCTAATCCTCTTTGTTTGGCAGATACTTGTCAATCATCTCATCCTTGATCCGTTTAAGCTCTGTTCGTGGAAGGATGGATAAGAGTTCCCAACCGAGATCCAAACTTTCCTCAATCGTCCGATTGGTGGTAAAACCTTGGTTGATGTATTCCTGCTCAAAGCGGTCCGTAAATTTAACATAGAGCTTGTCGGTATCTGACAAGGCAGACTCCCCAAGCACTACAGCCAGTTCTTTGGCTTGTTTTCCTTGGGCATAGGCCGCAAAGAGCTGGTTCATGGTCGCCGCATGGTCTTCCCGAGTCTTGCCTTCACCAGAACCCTTGTCCTTCAAACGAGAAAGGGATGGAAGAACATTGATCGGTGGGCGGTAACCACTATTGTAGAGATCACGGGACAAGATAATCTGACCTTCGGTGATGTAGCCTGTCAAGTCAGGGATGGGGTGGGTGATGTCATCTTCTGGCATGGAGAGGATCGGAATTTGGGTCACAGATCCTTTCTTTCCAACCAAGCGTCCTGCACGTTCGTAGAGGGTTGAGAGGTTAGTATAGAGGTAACCTGGATAGCCCCGACGACCTGGAACTTCCCGGCGGGCAGCAGATACTTCCCGAAGGGCTTCACAGTAGTTGGTCATATCCGTCATGATAACCAAGACGTGCATATCTTTTTCATAGGCCAAATATTCTGCGGCTGTCAATGCGATCCGAGGCGTGGCAATCCGTTCGATAGCTGGGTCATTGGCTAGGTTGATGAAGAGGACAGAGCGGTCAATGGCCCCTGTCTCCCGAAGGTCGTTCATAAAGAACTCGGCTTCTTCAAAGGTAATCCCCATAGCCGCAAAGACCACGGCGAAGTTTTCTTCCGAATTAAGAACCGTCGCTTGACGAGCAATCTGAGCCGCCAACTCCTTGTGAGGAAGACCAGAACCTGAGAATACTGGGAGTTTTTGGCCCCGAACTAGGGTATTCAAATGGTCAATGGCTGAGATCCCTGTCTGGATAAATTCATCCGGATAGTCCCGCGAAACAGGGTTGATGGCTTGTCCATCAATGTCCAAGTACTTCTCTGGGATAATCTCTGGACCGCCATCGATGGGTTTCCCCATCCCGTTAAAGATGCGTCCGACCATGTCTTCAGACACAGGAAGTTCTAGGGGACGTCCGGTAAAGCGGACCTTGGCTTTTTCCAAATTGATCCCGCTAGATCCTTCAAAGAGCTGGACCATGGCCTTATCTTCTTGGACTTCGAGGACTTGTCCCTGACGGGTCGTTCCATCATGAAGCTTGATTTCTACCAGTTCATTGTAGTGAACCCCTTCGACCCGATCGACAATCATCAAGGGACCAACAACTTCGCTGACAGTACGGTATTCTTTAATCACGCTCATTGTCTACTCCTCCTTTTGCGACGATTTGGTGTAGGGTTTCTACGATTTCTTCTTTCAAAGCTTGAATGGTTGCCAACTGGTCCTCATGGATGAACTTGCTCCGGGCAATGCGGTCTCGAAGAGCCACGGTTCCTTCCATGATTTCTGTGAAGTAAGCTCCCAATTCCAGTGCTTTTTGACTTTCTTGATCAAAGGTCAAAATGTTGGTCAACAAGGCCACCTGCTTGCTGAAAGAGGTATAGGTATCGACCTCATCAAAGGCATTTTGTTGCAGGTAGTCTTCACGGATCATCTTGGCCGCATTCATGGTCAAGCGGTCTTTTTCAGACAAGGAATCTAGACCAACCAAGCGGACGATTTCTTGCAATTCACTTTCCTTTTGAAGCAAATTCATAGCACGGGTCACTTTTTCAGACCAGCTGATTTGTTCATGTAAATCGATATAGCGACCAACTTCATCTTGGTAAAGAGAATAAGAACTCAACCAGTTGATGGCTGGAAAGTGGCGGCGTTGGGCCAATTGAGCATCTAAGCCCCAGAAGACCTTAACAATCCGCAAGGTATTTTGCGTTACCGGCTCTGAAATATCTCCACCTGGAGGGGAAACGGCACCGATAGCGGTAATCGAACCTTCACGCGCAGTGGTTCCAAGTGTCTTAACCCGACCTGCACGTTCGTAGTATTCGGCAATCCGACTACCAAGGTAGGCTGGGTAGCCTTCATCCCCTGGCATTTCTTCTAGACGACCAGACATTTCACGGAGAGCTTCTGCCCAGCGCGAAGTAGAGTCCGCCATGATAGCAACGGAATAGCCCATATCACGGAAGTATTCGGCAATGGTAATCCCTGTGTAGATGGAAGCTTCCCGCGCAGCTACCGGCATGTTCGAAGTGTTGGCGATCAGAACGGTCCGTTGCATAATGGATTGACCGGTCGTTGGATCGATCAATTCTGGAAATTCATTCAGAACGTCCGTCATTTCATTTCCACGTTCCCCACAACCCACGTAAATTACGATGTCTACATTGGCAAACTTGGCCACCTGGTGTTGCACAACTGTTTTCCCAGCTCCGAAAGGACCAGGAACAGCTGCAGCTCCACCTTTAGTCACAGGGAAAAAGGTATCGATGACCCGTTGACCGGTGACCAAAGGCTCTACTGGAATCAGTTTTTGTGCAAAGGGACGGCCTCGACGAACTGGCCATTTTTGCATCAAAGTACCAGTAAAGAGACTGCCATCAGCCTGCTCGATCTCATAAACAGGCTCTTCCACTGTGTAAGAACCTGCTGCGATCTTGGTCACACGTCCACTGACACCAAAGGGTACCATGATGCGGTGTTCCACCATATTGGTCTCCTGGACCGTACCGACGATGTCTCCCGCAACTACCTCTGTTCCTTCTGCCACGCTTGGTTCGAAGGTCCATTTGGTGTCCCGATCTAGATTTGGAACTTGCACCCCACGAACCAAAAAGTCACTGGCAGTCACTTCTTGGAAGCGTTCCAAGGGGCGTTGGATCCCGTCAAACATCTGAGAGATCAAGCCTGGTCCCAATTCAACAGAAAGGGGGGCTCCGGTTGTGACCACTGGTTCACCTGGACCAACTCCAGACGTTTCTTCATATACTTGGATAGAGGCTTCGTCCCGCCGCATCTCAATAATTTCGCCAATCAAACCAAGATCGCCAACCCGGCAAATGTCTTGGATATTGGCCTCCTGCATCCCTGATGCGACCACCAAGGGACCGGAAACTTTAATAATTTTTCCTTGAGTCATGTATTCCTCCTGGGAATCCTTTGTTTCTTTGTTTTACTTTTGCGCTATCTCTCTTAGAGCTTGCTTTTGTTGGCCATTGGCATCGAAATTGCTTGGATCCAACCAGGTTTCGAAGCGCTGTTTGATAGCTGGCCATTCTTGGTCAATGATGGACAACCAGTCTGTATCACGGGTACGACCTTTATAAACAACAGCCTGACGGAAACAGCCTTCATAGGTGAACCCTAAGCGCTCAGCTGCTTTGCGAGATGCTTGGTTTAAGGCATCGCATTTCCACTCATAGCGGCGGTAGCCTAAATCTTCAAACACGTAGCGTGCTAAGAGATACTGGGCTTCCGTGGCCATGCGTGTCTTTTGGAGCGCTGGTGAGTAGGTCACTGCTCCGACTTCGATCACCCGGTTGGCTTGATCGATCCGCATGAGAGAGAAAGTCCCTAAAGCCTTGCCTGAATCTTTGTCTACAATCGCATAGTAAAAGCGACCTTGGGCTGTCATGAGATCATCTAATAGGTGGTCCCACTCCTCTTCATTGCGGGCAGGGCCTTTGAACAGAAAGGTCCACATCGCTGCTGGAGAGTTCGGCCCGTAGACCTGATAAAGATCTGCTCCATGTTTTTCTTTTGAGAGGCGCTCGATCACGGTATAGCGACCTTCGATCCGCTCAATAGCTGGCAAGCGCCCTGGTGTAAAATCCGGCAGTGCATCGCCAATCGCTTGGCCAAATTCATTTGTTCTCATAAAATATCCTGTCCTACTGCTTTTTCGACATTATCACGAATCCGCTGTTGGCCCAGTCCTGTAGTCCCTCTATGGGTTGGGATAAGAATCAGAGCCGGCGTCAGCTGCTGGTCGTAAAAAGCTACTGTATCTGGAATGGCTTGAGCAATATCCTCTGTTAGGTAGATAATCCCGAAGTTTTCCCGACTGAGTTTTCGCAAGGTATTGATCGCTTCTTGTGGCTCTGTGACCGGATAGGTTTGAAAGCCAATCAGGCGAAAAGGAAGGATGGCGTCCCGATTGCCCACAACGGCGATCTTATAGGTCTGTTTGTCCATAAATCGGTCTCATCCTTTCTTTGATTTCTGCTAACGGAAAACCATTGTCCAAACCAGAGAGGACCAAACGAAGGTTGGTCACCTCTAACTCTTTTCCGTAAAGATAACGAACAAGAGGGAGTGGTCCATCGACTTCAAAACGGCCAGCGTCTAGAAGACTGAATTTCACCAAACTCTCTAAATACTCCAACTCTACGGTCTTTAGTTGACCGGTGCGCATCTTTTCTTCATAAGTCTCTAAGGCGAGATCGTACTCCAGCGGATTGACTTGATAAAACCAGGTCAACCACTGACCGGATTCTAACAGGTCGATCACCTGATGGGCACTGAGGCTTCCTTCATCTGAGAGCAATTGGTGCATAAAGCTATGCGGTTTTTGCTGATCCAAGGCCCGCTTAACTGTAATCGCATTGTAAAAGTCAATGGTCACGTCCACCAACTGCTTCAGAATCGGATGATCTAGACTGTCCCCTAAGTATCTCAGGTGTTTAAAATAAGCTAAATCCATCCCGATTTCGAGAACCCGCAAGTCCTGATAGTCTTGGAATTCTTGCCAGGTTGCAGCCACTTCTTCCGCCATAAAGGCCGGACAATGCTCTGCAGAAAAGGTCGCCACCAAATGCTCGAGCACATCGAGAGAATAAGGACCGATAGGGATCAATAAGTGCCCCAACTTGCGCTCTGTCGCCTTGTGTTTTAGATAAACCTTGAGATTGTGATAGGTGTATTTCAAGGTAAACAGGCTAACCAAATCTGACTGAGGGCTTACCTCAAAAGCCCATTGGTATTCTGCCAACAAGGCTGCCATCAGGCGGGCTTCAAGGGCTGATAAATCCTTGATCTCGTGGCTGTCTAAAGCATAAGGCGTCCCTTGCAACAAGCCTTCTCGACTCTCACTGGAGGGACTTGCAAGCAACTGCTCGAACTGACTGGGACTGACAAAACTAGCCTCACGTACGCTGATTCCTGTATTGACTTGAGAATAGGTCCGTTCGCTCATTGCAACCTCCTAGTTCTCTTCATCTGTGAAAATGCTGGCTGCCATCTGGTAGCTTTCTTGCTCCCAAATGGAATCCACCAAATCACGGTAGAGATAGTTGTCATCAATCTTCCCAACTGACAAGACAAAGCCTGCTTGAGCTGGGATCGTCGCATCTGCAACTGTCACATTCTGATGCGTCTGCTTCAATCTCTCGAGAGCTGCTGAATCAAATTTAGCAGCGCTCACCGCCCCGAAGGTCAGGGTCACAACTTGTCCCTGATAGCGATCTAAGACTGCATCCACAAACTGCATTTCCTTTTCAAGGGGCCAAGCCGCCATCGCTTCATAAGCATCTGCAAAGAGATCCTTTAAGACTCGTTGCTTGGTGACAAGGGTTGATTGGCGTTTTTTATTTTCGATTTGTTGGGTTTCACGTTGCAATTGACGTTGAATCCGCTTGAGCTGCTCGGAGCGTTGATTGAGTTTATCTTGAATCAAACGCTCTTCTTGTGCAGTCTCCTCTTTTAGGATGGTTTCCTTGGCCTCTTCTAAGAGTTTACGCCCTTTTTCGTGGGCTTGGGCCAAGATCGAATCCTTTAATTGGGTTTGTTCATCCATATCGTTTTTTCTCCTATTGCATGCGTCTTGTGTTTTTCGCCTCGCGAGGCGAATCCATCAAAGCTAGCTCTTAGCCGACGCGTAGGGTCAATAGGAAGGACACAACGAAGGCCAAGATGGCGTAGGTTTCAACCATGGCCGCAAGGATAACCCCTTTCATCATGTCTTCAGGGCGTTTGGCCAAGATTTGCATCCCTGCTGTCGCAACATTTCCTTGGTGTTTGGCTGAGAAATAACCAACGATCGCAACTGGAAGAGCTGTAAAGAAGTAAGCAACCCCTGTTTCAAGTGGCATATCTGGCTTAATTTGCAACCAGATCAAGATCCCGATAACGAAACCGTACAAACCTTGTGTACCTGGCAACAATTGCAAAATCAAGGCTTGGGCGAATTTTTCAGGTTGTTCTTTCAAGAGCGCTGCTGCTGCTTGACCCGTTTTACCAACCCCAAGGGCAGATCCCATCCCACTGAGTGCAACGGCAATCGCCACACCAAATGCTGCAAAGAAGGCGCCCCCATGGGCTGAAAAATATGATGCTAAAGATTCCATGAATATACTCCTATTTATTAAAGATAATACTTATTTTTTTGTTTTAATATAGCGTTCAGAAGGTTTGAGAGGACGAAATGGCTTACCTCCTCCTTCGTAGAACTTACCGAAGAACTCGACAAAGATCAGACGGGCTCCATGCACATATCCTGACAAGAAGGACAGGAACATATTAATGGCATGTAAGACGATAAAGAGCAGAAGCCCTACCGTAAACCGTCCAAGCGGTGGGAAGAGATTGACAATGAGGTTAAAGGCTGAACCGATACTAGCTCCAGACAAGCCCAAGGCCATCAAACGGGTAAAGCTGACCAAGTCTCCGATATAGCCACTAACATTGTAGAGGTTAAAGAGACCAGAAGCTAAACCGGACAGCTTCTTGGCACTGACAATGGAAACAATCAAGATCCCAATGGCATTCAAAATAGCCAGCCACTTGCCAATCGGAACTAGAACGCTCATCCCTGGCAAGATATTGCCTACTGCTAGAAGCATTAAGCCAAGTAGGATCAAGACCCAAGCAAAGCCAGCATTATAGGCTTCGGTGTAGTCTTTGAGGCGAACATTTTTCATTCCTCCTAGGAAGAGGCCCACTAAGACGGTGATAAAACCAAAGACCACTGAGAGGATCAGGATGGTCATGGCGTTGCTGGTCGTACTGATCAGGGCGAAAGGCATCTCAAATCCAAAGAAAGAGCCATAGACCACACCCCAAAGGGCAACTGAAATTCCGAGGAGACTGAAGAAACGAAGGTTCTTGGCTGTACCAGGCTTGAGCTTGAAGGCTTTAAGGGCAAAGCCTGTCGCCAAGGTTAGCAACAGTCCATAACCGATATCTGCGACCATCATGCCAAAGAAAACAAAGTAGAAGAGAGAAACGATTGGTGTCGGATCTTTCTCGTAATACTTAGGCAGGGCGTACATCTCTGTGACTAATTCAAAGGGCTCTACCAAGGCATTATTTCGCAACTGGATCGGAACGTCATCCCAATCTTTTTCCGTCACATCGCGTGTCTCTAGTAAGACCCGAGAACCAAAACCTTCTTTCAAGAAGTCTCGTAATGAGGCCACTTGGGAGGTTTCAATCCACCCCTCTAGAGCTACCAAGCTTTGCGTGCTGGCAAGAAGCGACTTGGCTTCCTCCCGAGCTCCCGAACTCAGCAAGTAATCCATCTGGTACTTGAGCTGGTCCAGCTCCTTCTGGGAGTTTTGTAACTCGGCTAGGGTTGCTGCAACTACAGCTTCTTGCTCTTTGATTTCCCCTTCTAGGCGATCCAAGTAGGCGGCCGGGACCTGCTCTTCTTCATAGTCCAATTCTTTGAATCCATGGTCTTCTAGAAGCTCCTGAACAGCTACACGATCTCCTGAACGATACAAGATGACATAGCCGTGTTCGGTTTCAGATGTAAAGACTTCTTCTAACTCCAGCTCAGGATGAGCTTTTAAGGAAGAACGAACAGCGTCTGTATCGCTATTGGGAATGGTCCCGATCAAGCCATGCACATAGTGAAAATTAGCGAGAGCAGCTGGCGTCACCTCTAACGGTCGCCATTTTTCTAAGCGCTCTATCTCTCCCTTTGCATCCGCAATCTTCTGACAAGCCTTGTCTAACACGCGCAATTGGCGTTTCAACTTGGTCAATAGGAGATCCTCATCTCGAATCATCCCATGGGCCTGCAAGTCATCAAAAGACAAGCTTAAGGGTTCTTCCTTCAGGGCTTGCAGGGCCTTTTTCTCAGGCATATAAGGCTCCAGAGTCTGAATCATTTTTTCAACTTGTTCTTGACGTTTTTGCAGCTCTACCAAAGCTTGACGATTGTCCTCTGTCAAGGGTTGAGACAAGGTATTTGCCTCAAAGGCAGCCTGCCATTCTTCATGCTCACTGAGGTCATAAATCTGGATTTTTGCCTCAGACTGTAGCGCTAGTAGGAGACTGTCCAAGTCATCTTTGGGCAAGATGAGGGACAGTTTTTGCATCTGACTAACGGCCATAGCTTGCTACCACCTTTTCTACAATGGCTTCAACTAGCCCAGCTCGTTTATCGGTCATCGCCTCTTGTACCCTGGCATCATTGCGCGCAACCGTTTCTTCCAGATCTTTCGTTAAACGGACGAGTCTTTCCTGGGCGTTTTTTTCTGCCTCTGTGACCAATTGCTTGGTTTCCTCATCGTAATGCTGTGCCACTGTTGCAAGTCGATCGCGCGAATCCGTTCGGATTTGTTCAACTTGAGCTTCATAGCCTACGATCACGCCCTGAGCAGCTTGCTCGATCTCTTGCATCATCTCGAGTGTTGCATTCGACATCGTCACACCTCCTTATTCAACCATTGTTCTTCCAACAACAGTACAATTATCTTAAATTATACCACAATTCATATCGTTTGTTCAGGCCCAACCGGAAATTTTCAGAAAATTGTGGATAACCAACAAGCCACTACTGCCAGGATTGGAAGCGTTCTCTTCTTTTCTCCTATCCTGTTCCTAGTTTCAGTATTTCTTGATTTCTTTTACTTGAATAAAGCGGTTACCCATGTTATAATGTGTAATATATTATAGGAGTATCCTGTTATTTCATCTCGTGAGAAAGGAGGATTGCTGTGAAACAAGACCAAGATTTACGCGCCATTATCGCCAGCCATGAAGCTGAGTTAACAGATATGGAACGCGACATTGCCCAATATTTTTTATCATCCGAAGCACGACAGCACTCCCTGTCCTCTTCTCGTGTAACGGAGTTACTCCATGTTTCAAAGGCAGCTTTAACGCGTTTCTCTCAAAAATGTGGTTTTTCCGGCTATCGGGAGTTTGTCTATCATTTTAACGAAGAAACCAAAAATCAAAAACAGGTGCAAGTGCATGACGAACTCACTCTCAGCGTCTTGCAACGCTACCACCATATCAGTAACGTCACTGAAAGTCTGGTAAAAGATTCCCAATTAGATCGGGTAGCTGAACTAATCGGTCAAGTAGACCGAGTCTATTTCTTCGGGATCGGTAGTTCCGGTTTAGTCGCTCGAGAAATGAAATTGCGCTTTATGCGACTGGGCGTCGTTTGTGAAGCCCTGACTGATCAAGATGGCTTTGCTTGGACGACCAGCATTCTCGATTCCTCTTGTTTAGTCATCGGTTTCTCATTGTCAGGAGGCACCAACTCCATTACAGACAGTCTCCTGGACGCCAAAGAAAAAGGGGCTAAAACGGTTCTTGTGACGGCTAACCCGGCTGCCATCCACCAAGGATTCACAGAAGTGTTACCGGCCGCACCTCTTCCTAGTAGTACCTATATCGATCGAATTTCTGCTATTTTACCACTCCTCATTGTGGTCGATTTGATCTATGCTCATTTCCTTAATAAAAGCCGAGAACAAAAGGAAATTGTCTTTAATAGCTACTGGGAAAACAAAAAACTTTCTAGTCAACGTTCTCGAAAATCTTAATATGGTCTCCCTATTTAAAAAGCATGAAAGATCTGGTTTTCTTCATCTTTCATGCTTTTTTTGATGAATCAAAAACAAGTCGCCAGCGCGACTTGTTTTATGTTTCATGTTTTTGTCTAAAGTGGTAGTAGGCCCCCAACATACCCGCAGCGTTTTGATGGTGGGCAAATTCCAAACGGATCTTATCTGCTAGGCTAGGAACCAGTTCGGCACACAGGGCTTGATAGATTTTTGGCTTGAGGATGGCTTCCTGGGCCATAATCCCCCCTCCAAGAACGATGACCTCTGGATTGACCACATAAACGATATTGGCCAGTCCTTTGCCAAGGTAGGTCACCATTCGATCAATTCCAGCCATACAGATCTTATCTCCTTCTGTTGCCTGCTTAAAGATCCGGCGGCCATTCCACTGTTCCACAGGATCACCGTGATGTTCTGCCACATACTCGACCAAAGCCGTCGTTGAAGCTAGATCCTGAAAGGCACCATCTGGCAAATGAAGATAGCCAACCTCACAGGCTGAATTGCTAAAGCCATGAAAGACCTGACCATCGAGCAAGAGGCAACCGCCGATCCCTGTCCCAATCGTCAGACAAACAGCATTGTTCGATCCTTTTGCATGGCCTGTGGTGACCTCTGCGAGACCGGCACAGTTGACATCATTTTCAATCTCGCAAGGGATCTGAAAGGTCTCTTCGATTTCCTTTTTGAATTGGGTGCCTGCATAGTTGGGAATTTGTGGGCCGGCATAAAAGATTTCTCCCTTATCAGGATCTACCATTCCGGCCGAAGAAATCGCCACCCCTGCCAAGGGATGCTTCTTCAAATAACGGGCTACGATTTCCTTTGTTGTGTTAAGAATGTGAGGTCCTCCTTTTTGAGCCTCCGTTGGCATTTCATGGGTCTCTAGGAGTTGCCCTTTTGCATCGGCTAGACCATACTTGATACTGGTCCCTCCGATATCAATTACAACATATGGATTCATCTAGACCTCCTTTGATTAAAGGAATCTGGCTTTTGTGTCCTGAATGAGTTGAGCAGCACGTTGAATCACTTCTTGATCCGCTTTTACTACTGGCGTCAAAGGGGAGCGAACAGATCCCAAGTCCAAACCTTCATTAATGCGCAAAACCGCTTTGATGACCGCATACATATTGCCATGAGCAGATGTCAAGACTCCAATAATGTCATTGATGGCAAACTGCAGGGCACGCGCAGTCTCCAAGTCTTTCTCAGCAATCAGCTGATTGAGCTTCAAGAAAAGTTCTGGCATCGCACCATAGGTGCCACCGATCCCAGCATGCGCTCCCATGAGACGGCCACCTAAGAATTGTTCATCCGGACCATTAAAGACGATGTGGTCGTCGCCTCCTAAAGAAGCAAAGGTTTGAATGTCCTGAACAGGCATCGAAGAATTCTTGACCCCAATCACCCGTGGGTTTTTCAACATTTCCTTGTAAAGGCTCGGTGTCAAAGCAACCCCAGCCAATTGCGGGATATTGTAGATGACAAAGTCTGTATGGGGTGCGGCTGCACTGATTTCATTCCAGTAGTGGGCCACACTGTATTCTGGCAAGCGGAAATAGATCGGTGGAATGGCCGCAATGGCATCCACTCCTAGTTCTTCTGCATGTCGTGCCAATTCCACGCTATCCTTGGTGTTGTTGCAGGCTACGTGAGCAATGATGGTCAATTTCCCTTTAGCTACTGCCATCACTTCTTCTAGAATCAGCTTGCGATCGGCCACGCTCTGGTAGATACATTCGCCAGAGGATCCGTTGACATACAAGCCCTGCACACCTTTCGCGATAAAATATTCTACCAGCGCACGTACCCGCTCCGGGCTAATTTCTCCTTGGTCATCATAGCAGGCGTAAAAAGCGGGGATGACTCCTTCATATTTTTTTAAATCTGACATTTTTTCTCCTTTTGTCACTAATGAATTCATTTTATTCTTGGTACTGGGCAAAAATCTTTTCCATTAATCCAACTTGTGCAAAAGCCAAGCTTGAAAAGCCGAACAAGAAAAAGATCATAAGCCCCAATAGGAAAGCTAAAACCGAGCTTGCAAGAACCATACATAGAAGCAAGAGAGCACTTCCCATGACAAAGAACCAAGGAAAATGCAAGCCTGACACAATCATGGCTTTTTGCAAACACTCTTTCCAATCCAACTGGTAGCGAGCCGCAATCGGATAAGCAGCCAATAAGATCAACACAAGAAAGAGAAAGAGGCCTAAACAAATGGTTTTCAAAGCTTGGAAAGCTAGGGAAGTTTGCCCCCAAAATAAGAATAAATCAAAGAGACAAATACCTGCAACAATCAGTTCTAAACTTCCTAGTTGCAAGCCTATTTTCCAATTGTCCCGAAAAGCCTTCGCATAACTACGAATCACCGGAACACGACGCTGGTGCTTAATGGCAAATAAGGTCTGATACAAACTAATTTTCGCAATTCCAATCGTGAGAACTGGTAAACAACTTAGCACAAATAAAAGATTAACAGTTACCAAGTCGAGGACCTTCTCACTGATACGCATCACTACATTGTCCGTGTTAAAAACGGTTTTGATCAATCCTGCCCCCTTAGATGACATAGGCACTCCTTTCTAATGTGATCAATCGATCGCAATTTTAAATAGATATTTTTTCACGATATCTTCTTGCCCTGCATAGCCATTGGGCTGGTGAGGCTCCCCTGGAAAGAAAATCGCAAAATTATGATAGCCTAGATGAAGCGGATAAGACTCCTGGCAATGGACAAAACCGATGTCCGATGCTTCATCAAATGCGATAGCCTCACCTGTCACACGAGATCCATAACTCGAAAACTCATGCCCTTCTACTAATAGATGCAAATCGGCATATCTTTTGTGGTGTTCAAAGCGATCATTTTCTGCTTTGTTGAGGGTATTTTCTTGAACGACGAGAAAGACCTTATCCCCATCAATATCGTATTTCCCCAATTCAAAAGAATCCTTCCGATGCTCATAGAGAAAGTCAATCGCCTGATCCAGATTGGGGTGGATTCCTTTGTAAAAGGTGATGTTTTTTAAATCATCAAATATCATATTCTCATCCTTTCGATACTTCTCAGCCTAGAAAACCGATCTGTACACAACTATCGTTTGTCCAAGCAGAGGACTTATCCTTTGACCGCTCCCATGGTAATCCCTTGTGTAAAGGATTTTTGGAACACGAGGAAGACCGTAACGATTGGCACTGCAGCTAGGGCTGCCCCAGCCATGATCAAGCCATAGTTGGTGGCCATTTCGGCCTGCATAGTTGCTACCCCTAAAGAAATGGTTAAGTTATGCCGAGAGGTCAGCATTACCAATTGCATAAAGTAGTCGTTCCAGGTGTTGATAAAGGTAAAGATGGCAAGGGCTGCAAATCCCGGCTTGACAATTGGGAAGGCAACGCTCCAGAAAGTCCGCAACTCTCCACAACCATCGATCTTAGCAGATTCTAAGAGTTCTGTTGGGATGTTTTCACTAAATTGCTTCATCAAGAAAACCCCGAATGGCCATCCAACCAATGGTAGAATAACCGCTGCAAGGGTATCATGAATCCCCATAAAGTTGATAATCCGTACCAATGGAACTAAGACAACTTGTTTCGGAAGGGCCATGGCTGCAATGAAGATAGCAAAGAGAATTCGTTGCCCATAGAAGCGTTTCTTAGCCAAGACATAACCTGCCAAGGAAGAGGTCATACACACCAAAAGCATGGTTGCAAGGGAGATGAAGACACTATTCCACAACCATTGTAGGGCTGGGTTTTGTACCATCAACTGTTGAAAGTTTTCCATGGTTGGTGTCTTTGGCCACCATTGAGGTGGGATCATAATGGTATCTGGTTGAGACTTAAAGGCCCCTGTCAAAATCCAATAAAATGGGAAAATGAACAAGACTGTCAAAAGGAGCAAAATGATCGTTGAAATCACTGTAAAGGCAGTGATGGGTTTCTTTTGTGTTGGTTTCATCTGAGGCTCCTTTCTTTAGTATTCTACGTCGTTTCCGAGGATCTTGAATTGCGCAAAACTGATAATGGCAATCATCACCGCAAGGAAGACGCCCATGGTGTTGGCATAACCATATTCAGATAGTTTAAAGGCTTTTTCATAGAGGTAGTACATAAGGGTACTCGTTGAGTAGTTAGGACCACCGGATGTCAACAATTGGATCAAGGCGAAACATTGGAAAGAGTTAATGGTCGTAATGATGGCAATGTACAAGGTTGTTGGCAACAAGCTTGGCCATTTGATCTTCCAGAAAACTTGAAATTCTGTCGCACCATCCACACGCGCTGCTTCTACGAGAGAATTATCAATATTTCCCATAGCTGCGATGTAGAGGATGATCGGTTGACCAACAGAGGTGGTCAACAAGATGATAATGATGGCCATCAAAGCCCAGTGCTTGTCCCCCAACCAAGAAATGTTTTGGTTGATGACATGTCCAGATTTCAATACAAAGTTCAAAATCCCTGATAGTGGATCATAGATCCATTTCCATACAACCGTTACCGCTACACTCCCTGTAACAACTGGAAGGAAGAAGACGAAACGATAGAAGGAACGCGCAATCGCATTTTGATGGTAGGTCTGAGAAGCCACAAACAAGGAGAACAATACGACGATCGGAACGGATCCGATAACGATGATGACGGTATTGATCAAGGACTTCACAAAGACCTTATCCGCAAACATGCGGGAATAATTTTCTAAACCGACAAACTTAAAGGATGTCATAGAATAGTTGAAGAAACTTGTCACAAAGCCCATGATCATGGGGGCTAGGACAAAGACCGTAAAGAAAATTAAAATGGGTGCTAGGAATGCGTAGGAAACGAGCGTCTCCCTCATTCGGATTTTGTTTACCTTCACAATAAGGCACCTCCTGATGTTCTTTTTCTATTTTTTCCTTGATTCCTATGTGGAACGGATGGCACTGCCCCTTCCTACATATGATAATTAGGAGAGCGAAAACACGAAGACCCCCTCTTTCAATCTACACATGGAGATAAGAAATCGAGGGGGCCTATGCTTTCTTATTTCTATGAAAGGATCATTTGAGTTTCATAGATGATCTATTTTTTCTTGATCGTTTCGTTTGCTTTTTCAGTAAAGGTCTTCAAAGCTGGTTCTGCTTTTTCATCCCCGTTTGAAACAGATTGCAACATTGGGAACCAAAGTGTACGCATTTCTGCAAAGCCGTCGATTGTGTTGTAGTATGGTGAGTAGTATTGAGTCCAAGTACTGATGGTTTCCATCCGTTTGTCATCATACAATTTACCAAATGAACTACGAACTGGGAAGGCACCTGTACGAACAACGTTCTTAGGACCCCATTCTTTGTCGTCTGCGATGAATTGAACAAATTTCTTAGCTGCTGCTACTTTCTTTTCATCCTTGTTGTTGAAGACTGCAAATCCATTGACAAGGTATTCCAATTTTGGCTTGCCTGAGTCAGATGGGAATGGCACTTCTACTACTTCAACCTTACTTGCATCCAACAATTTAGCTTGGATACCGTTTTGTGAAGGCGCCCACAAGATAGTGTATGAAGTTTGACCATTCGCAAAGTTTTGGATGTCTGCTCCACCATCGAATTGAGAACCATTCATCATCAAGCCGTCATCGATCCATTTAGAAGCTTTTTCCAAACCTTTGACAAATTTTGGATCATCTGTTGTATACTTGGTTACTTTTTCATCAGTAACAGAACCGCCATAAAGGTTGGCAATGAAGGCACGAGTTCCTTGGTCTCCACCTTGACCATTACTGAAGAGTGATCCTGGTGTATAACCTTTGTCTTTCAAGGCTTTCAAGACTTTTTCAAAGTCGTCTGTTGTCCAGCCTTCTTTGACAAGATCCAACACGCCTGCATCTTTGAGCATCTTCTTATTCATCGCCATGTAGAATGGTGCTGAACTAATTGGATACATGTAAGCTGTGTCGCCTGCCTTGCTGGCTTGGATGATATTTTCATTATTGACATCTTTGACAAAATCTTCGGTAAAGAGATCGTTCAAATCAGCCAATTTTCCATTTTTACCATACTGAATGATCCGTCCAGGTGCATCAAAGAGTACATCCGGAGCAGTTCCTGCTTCAATAGCCGTTGTGATCTTTTCAGGACCTGACTTGAAGTCAATCGTTTCCAAATTCACGTGGATATCTGGATTCGCTTTTTCAAAAGCTGCAATAATTGATTTTTCGTAGGTTCCGACACCATCTTCTGCTTTTTCTTGAGTAAAGACTGGGAATGCCCACCAGGTAATTTCTGTTTTACCAGAATTTCCTCCAGAAGATTCTGATTTTGATCCTCCGCCAGAGCCACAAGCTGCGAGTGCTAGAAGAGCTGCACCAGCTACCAACGAGCACAATACTTTTTTCATTTTCATGTGATTTCTCCTCACGATTGCGGTAAGATTACTCTTACAGGGGGTTATCCTCAATGAGGACGCCTATTCTTGTTCATGTTTCAGATTCGACTACTCTCTATTCGGTCTCCTCCTCCTTCAATCTACTGTTTTGTTTTCTCATTTTAAGGCTGCGACGAAGCGCTCTGTAATCTCTTTTGGTCGAGTAATGGCACCACCTACAACGATGCCGCGAACCCCGAGATCATGGATTTTCTTGGCTTGATCAGGGTAGTGGATCTTGCCTTCTGCGATGACATCTACTCCTGCTTGGCAGAGACGATGGATCAGTTCAAAATCTGGACCATCAACCTTTGGACTGTAGTCCGTATAGCCCGAAAGGGTCGTTCCGACAAAGTCTACTCCCGCTTCGACTGCTGTCAATCCTTCTTCCAGAGTAGAGGTATCAGCCATCAAGAGTTGGTCTGGATATTTCTCTTTGACTTGATGGATAAAGTCACTAATCGAAAGACCATCATGACGGGGACGTTTGGTACAATCAAGAGCAATGACTGCGATATCCAAAGCTGCCAGCTCATCGACTTCTTTCATAGTAGCCGTGATAAAGGGTTCTTCAGGTGGGTAATCACGTTTGATAATCCCAATAATTGGTAACTTGGTCACTTCCTTGATTTCCTTTATATCCCGGACACTATTGGCTCGGATTCCGACAGCTCCACCCTGTTCAGCCGCTTTGACCAAGAGAGGAATGACTCCTCCTGCTTCTGTATAGAGCGGTTCATGAGGGAGAGCTTGACAAGAAACAATGATGCCGTCTTTGATTTGTTCAATCAGTTCATCTTTTGTAATCTTTGACATAACTCCTTCTCCTTTGATAATAAGGCAACTCGAGTACTTGTAAATTGATTATAATCTATTTTTAAAGCGCTTACAATATTAATCATGCAATTGGATTATAGTTTCACATTTTAGGGAAAAATAAAAAGATCTCTGAAACTAGTTTCAGAGATCTAGGACATGTTGATTTCCTAAGCCATCTTTTGAGTCGCTTTTTCCTTTACAACAAATACAAAGCCGATAGAGCCGACGACGGCTCCAAGCAAGATCCAATAGACCATATCCGATGAAGTAATTGGGCCTGCCAAGAGACCTGCTAATAAAAAGAGATTGATATACAGTCTAGTATCGCGATAGAAGGTCCAATTGAAATGGTAGCTACCTTCTGGGTACTGCCGTGTCGATACAGACGGTTGAAAGACCTGCAGAAGAATCAGAATCCCAACAAAAGCAAGATAAGCTAGGCTCACTACCGAAAGCGAAGCCTGCATCGTCATAACCACAGCTACTATAAGCAAGACCAAGATCCAGAAATGGAAGTCCATCCAGAATTCACGATGATAACAAAACCGTTTCATAAGATTACACCTTTCTCTTAATGTATTCGTTTTCTACACTTATATTATAAGACAAGGAATTTTTTTTGCAAGGAATTATCGGCTATTTGGGACTGAAAATAGGACCAGAATATCTCTGGTCCGTCTAAAAAAACTATGAACAAATATTAGTTGCCAATTCATTCATTGATATCATTTTCGATAATGACCTTGAGTGCATGGTTTTCACCCGCATGTTTAAAGACATCATAGGCCTTTTCGACTTCTGAGAGTTTGAAGTGGTGGGTGGTGAGCTTGATCCAGCAGTTGCAGATTGCCTGCAGATACATAAGTTGCAGCTTTCATAAGCGACTCCTCTTTTGTTGGTTTGATAAAACCATTTTATTTTCGTTTCTTTGTGAATATTATAACATACTAAGTAATCGCTTGCAAGAATTTATGAGCACATTTTTAAAAGTTTTTTGAGCAAACAAAAACATTCCCCTTATCTATACCAGAGGAATGTTTCAATCACCTTGTTCTAATTGTTGGCGCTGCTTATAGTACTCTTGCTGCTCGCGCTCACGCTCTTCTTCTAAACGCTCTTCATAGCGCTTGAGTTCTGCCTCAAACTCTTCTTGCAAGGCAAATAAACGCTCCAAGCCACTTTGGGCCTCCGCACTTGGCGCTTGAAAATGCAAGGCACTCAGCCAGTCCACTAAATTTTCTGTATGTTGGCGGACATCCATACGCATATCCGCATAATCCCACTCCAACTCACTGAGCTTTTGATTGAAGCGGTAATGTCGATCTTCTAGTTGTTCTAATTCACTATTTCCTGAATGGTACATCACATACCTCCTTTAATCGGACTCAATAAAATCGGCTTCTTCACTGCTTTCAGTGCTGTTTCTACCGCGTCCGCTGCTCCTCCTGTAAATCCATCTTTCAAATCACTAACTAGGGTCGTTGTAGCAAAAGAGCGCATCTTTTCGGATTGACCGCCCAAGGTTACCTGCAAACTCATCCCTTCCAACATCATCAAGGCTTTCTGCGTTGCAATCAAACTTCTGATCGCAATCCGCTCTTGCTCCTTTTTAATCTCTCGATGGAGCTCCTCAATTCGTTCTCTGTCCTCTCCCAGGATCTCTAACATCTTTTTCTCCTACTTATGAAAAATCAAAGGCCGTCGCTTGTCCCTTGTCCAAGTCCACCAATTGAGCTGATGCAGCCTCCAGCTGACCTGCCAAATCTGACAAGCGAGTGGAATAGGCCTTTGCTTGGGCGAGGTTCTCCGCCTCTACCGCTTGGTCCCAACAAGCATCCATGGAGAACTCTCCTAATAGTTGCTCCACTTCTGCGTCTGTTAAAAATTGGGCCATGCTGTGGGCCATTTGTGACACCTCAGCGACCTTATGAGAAACCGTCTCCTTGGCCTCTTCCAGCTTATCCTTGACCTCTGCCTCAAAGGCAGTTGCTTGCGCTGAAGCATTCTGCGCTACCGCCAGCACCAATTCCTCCCGCAATTGAATGGTCTGGGTTCCAGACGCGCTCGCTAGTTGCTGATGGAGGCTAGAAATGCTTGGCTTTTCCTGCCCATACATGGAGACCACTGAAGCAGATGATGGCTGATTTTCTGAAGTGGAAGTTTCCCGATCTCGTTGGGGCATTTCAATAATTTTCTGTGCCTGATCTTGTCTTCCTTGCACGTCACCTTCTAACTCCATTTGAGATGGCCTCCTTTCTTGGATTTATTTTTTCGTTTCCTATAACTGAAAAAGGACCATAACCCTTCAGCTACAGGCAGATTCACACACTATAGGGTAACATAAAATAGCTCGGAATGCTATAAAAATAACACAATTTCTGAAAAAAAGTCTAATTTTTTATGAAAAAACGAGTTTTGGACCCAAATAGCAAAAATCCCCCACTCTTACGAGTGAGGGATAGCTGATAAACATCAGTTGTTCGTCGGCTTCTTATTTACGACGTCCTGGACGTTCTTTGTAACCATAGTATGCATCTTCGATGATTTCTTGCATATGGTCTACCATTGGAAGACGTGGGTTAGCTGGTGAACATTGATCTTCGTAAGCAAGGAAGGCCAATTCACGAGAATGTTTCTTCCATTCTTTTTCATCGATTCCTTGTGCTTTGAAGTTCATTTCGATACCACAGCGTTCACCGAGTTCGTATACAGCTTTTGCGTAAGCTTCAACGGCTTCTTCTGGAGTAGAGCATGGAAGTCCTAGCATACGAGCGATATCTTGGTATTTTTCATCTGCACGGTAGTAGTTGTACTTAGGCCATGTAGCTGTCTTGGCTGGGCGTGTACCGTTGTAGCGGATAACGTATGGAAGCAAGATCGCATTGGTCCGTCCGTGGATGGTGTGGAATTGCGCACCGATCTTGTGGGCCATTGAGTGAGAAATACCAAGGAAGGCATTGGCGAAGGCCATACCTGCGATCGTTGACGCATTGTGCATCTTTTCGCGTGAATGGAAGTCCGCATTCTTGACTGAGCTTTCCAAGTTTTCGAAGACAAGTTTGATGGCTTGAAGAGCAAGACCATCAGTGTAGTCGCTTGCCATTTGTGATACGTAAGCTTCAGTCGCGTGCGTCAAGACGTCCATACCAGTGTCTGCTGCAACAGATCCAGGAACTGTCAATACCAAGGCAGGGTCTACGATGGCAACTGTTGGAGTCAATGAGTAGTCTGCGATTGGGTATTTACGGTTGTTGGCTTTATCAGAGATAACGGCAAATGGTGTTACTTCAGATCCTGTACCGGAAGTTGTTGGGATGGCGATGAATTTCGTCTTCTTACCAAGCAATGGGAACTTGAAGGCACGTTTACGGATATCCATGAATTTTTGTACAAGGTCACGGAAGTCCACTTCTGGTTGTTCATAGAAGAGCCACATAACTTTGGCCGCATCCATTGGTGATCCACCACCGAGAGCGACGATAGTATCTGGTTTGAAGGCACGCATGATCTCGGTACCACGTTCAACAGTTGTGATATCTGGATCTGGTTCAACGTCTGCAAAGATTTGGTAAACTACCTTATTGCGACGAAGGTCAAGCTGTTCGATGATACGATCAAGGAAACCAAGCTCTACCATAGCGTGGTCTGTAACGATCATGACACGTTCAACGTCACGACATTTTTGTAGGTATTCAATTGAATCACGTTCAAAGTATGTTTTTGAAGGAAGTTTCATCCATTGCATGTTATTTCTCCGGCGTCCGACTTTTTTGATATTCAAGAGGTTGATGGCACTAACGTTGTCCCCAACAGAGTTGCGTCCGTAAGAACCACATCCAAGTGTTAATGATGGCAAGAAGGCATTGTAAACATCCCCGATACCACCGAAAGTCGAAGGAGAGTTGCAGATCACACGAATAGCTTTAACTGCTTTACCAAATTCTTTGGTCAATTCTTCATCAGCAGTATGGATGGCTGCTGAGTGACCAAGACCGTTGAATTCAACCATTTGGCGAGCTTTGTTAATTCCGTCTTCACGGCTTTCAGATTTCAAAACAGCGATGACTGGTGACAATTTTTCACGAGTCAACGGTTCTTTTTCACCAACTTCTTTACATTCTGCCGCAAGGATATTGGTTCCTTCTGGTACAGTGAAGCCAGCTTGTTCAGCGATCCATGCTGCTGGTTTCCCAACGATGTCCGCATTCAATTTCGCACCCGCGCAGTTCTTGCTGTTGGCTTTTACGCCGAAGCAGAACTCTTCAAGAAGGGCTTTTTCTTTTTTGTTAACAAAGTAAGTGTGGTAAGATTTGAATTCTTCAACAAACTCATCGTAGATTTCTTTATCGATGATGACCGCTTGTTCAGACGCACAGACCATACCATTGTCAAATGATTTAGACATGACGATATCGTGTGCTGCTTGGCGGATGTTAGCTGATTTTTCAACATAAGCAGGTACGTTTCCGGCACCAACCCCAAGAGCTGGTTTTCCACAAGAATAAGCTGCTTTCACCATGGCGTTCCCACCGGTCGCGAGGATCGTAGCAACTCCCTCGTGGTTCATCAGGGCACTCGTTGCTTCCATAGAAGGTTGGGTAATCCATTGCACACAGTTCTCAGGTGCTCCAGCTGCAATTGCTGCATCGCGTACGATTTGTGCTGCATGAGCAGATGATTCTTGAGCAGATGGGTGGAAGGCAAAGACGATAGGGTTCCGTGTCTTCAATGAAATCAAGGCTTTAAAGATTGCTGTTGAAGTTGGGTTTGTTGTAGGAGTGATCCCGCAGACAACTCCGACTGGCTCAGCAATAAGAGTCAAACCAGTGACGTCATCTTCTGAAATGACACCAACTGTCTTGGTGTGACGCATGTTGTTTACAACGTGCTCACAAGCGAACAAGTTCTTCGTCGCCTTGTCTTCGAAGACTCCACGACCAGTTTCTTCATAGGCATGAAGAGCAAGCTCACCGTGTGCGTCAAGAGCAGCTACAGATGCTTTTGCAACGATGTAGTCTACTTGTTCCTGATTCAATTTGCGCATTTCTTCAAGCGCTACGAGCGCTTTTTGCACCAACTCGTCTACGTGTTTTTCAGCAGCGAGTTTCTTTTCTTCAGGTGAGAGAGTTTTTTTATCAGCCATTTGATGCTTTCCTCCAATGTTTGAAACCCTTATCCTTTTCTAGAACTTTTTCACGTTTTCGGAAATTTTCAAGAATAGTGTAAGAAATTTCGATTTGTTAATTATTTCACAATATAATTGTACTCTATTTTGAGATTTTTGTAAACACTTCCAAGCAACTTTCACAAAGAATTTTTTGTAGTTTGTGAAAGTTTTATCAATTCTATTGCTGTAAAAGCAATTCTTTAACAAAATTGTGAAAAAATAATTAAAAAAATTTTTTCTTCACAAAGTGATATTTTCAATTGATTTTTGTAAGCGTTTTCTTGATCTTACTAAAAAAAGCAGCTTTTTACAAGTAAAAAGTTGCTTTTTGTTTTATTTTGTTAGGATTTGTTTTGTTTCAGTTTCAGAGAAGCATTGTTACTTCTTGACCGGACCTTTTTCGGCCTTATCAAGGGCTTCTTTGACTGTTTGAGCATAGAGTTCCCCACCATTGGTTTCCATATTGAAGTGAACAGAGTCTGTTCCCACCCAAATGTTTGGATTTTCAATTGCTACTTGGTACCAGTCCGCAATGGTGATAAAGTCGTATTTCTTAGCTAGTTCCAACTCATAAAGACGAGTTTGAACCGATTCACTGGACTGATCGTTGGCATAGCGACCATCATATGGTGTCACAAGGATCAAGCGACGGCCTTTTGGAAGTTTTTCAACATACTGATCCAGCAACTCTTTGTAGTTGCTTACAGTATTGGTTCCTAGGGCAATGACCACATTTTTTAGGAGAACTTTATTGGAGATATCGGTCTCAAAGACCTTCATTCCATTTTCCAACTGACGGCTCACCACCGCATCAATCTGGATACCCGGGATGGCTTTAGTCAGGTAGTCCTGCGCTCGCAAGTTAACCGAATCACCGATCATGGTCACACCATTTGAGACGTTATAGTCTGTTGCCGTCGCATTGTCCACCTGCGTCCGTGTGACCTGCATTTTGCTGTCTGCTTGATTGAGCCCACTCACTACCAAACTCTCATCAAAAGCTCCAACGGTTGGTGCAAAGGCAGAGATCCCGATCATCAAGAGAGCTAATGGAATCATGAGGTAAAAGATCGGCTTGGTCAAAAAGCTAAGATCCATCTTCATACCAAAGACACGAGGCTCCTTGCCTGCAATGGTTGGCTCCAAAATATAGAAGGACAGAGCCGTTAGAATCAAGGAAACGATCGTCGTCACAAGGGCTGCCATCATATTTCCCAAATGTTGAGAGAAGATGATAAAGAAAGGCCAGTGGAAAAGATAGACACCATAACTGGTATCTGCCAAGAAATTGAGGATGGCTGGTTCTTTTTTATCTGGCGTCTTCTCATGGAGAATGCGGGCCGAAAGAATCATGGCACAAGCTGCGATTGTCGCTGCTAAAAAGCCAAATAGATAGGTCCACAAGCTATCAAATGGCAAGAAAAGACTGAGCACAAACAAGAAGGCAAAGCTTCCACCCAAGACCGATAAGGTCTTTTTCATGCTCCAAGACTGCACCAGCTTTGTAAAGTTCGGGCTGACATTGGCAATCCCTGTCACCGTTGCTAGGCATGATCCCGCAAAGAAGGGGAAGATGTGAGTGAAGCTAGAAAAATAGATGGTGGAGAAATTAGCTGTCAGAAAGGCGCGGATGAACATGGACAAGAAGGTGAAGAGAAAGAGCCCGCTGGACGCCAGGAAGAGCATACCTCGGTACTTTCCAACCGTCTTAGCCCGTTTAGCCAAGAACCATGCCAAAAGTGCCCAGAGCACATAGTAATGCACTTCTAGAGCCAAACTCCAGGTATGAAGGAAGAGATGCGGAATGAAGTTGCTTTCGTAACTACCACCCGTTGCCATCTCAAAGAAATTGGTCACAAAACCGAAGACCGCCGCAATCTGAGTCCCAATACCAGCCACGTAGTCCCGTTGGACCATAAAGGTAAAGGGCATCACGACCAAGACCATAAAGACAAGGGGTGGAACGATCCGGTAAAAGCGCCGTTTCAAGAATGCCAGGTAGTCAATTCCTTGCTTGCGCGCAAATTCATCGATCAAGAGCGCTGTAATCAAAAATCCTGAGAAGGTGAAGAAAATATCTACCCCAATGAAGCCTCCAGGAAAGGCTTTTTGGAAGAAATGGTAAAGCAATACCAATAAGAGTCCTGTAACACGGACTAGTGAAAACCATTTAATGCGCATTTTGATAAATCCCCTGCTTGAATGTTCCTTTGTATACGACGTTGGCTTCTGTGGTTAAGGTGCCTTTGCCCTCCGGCTGGCCATTAACAAACTGCCCTTCATAGGTCCAACCATCCTTGGACTTAAACTTACCATAGCCACTAAAAGAGCCGTTGACGAGGTTACCTGTATAGGTATCCCCATTTTTAAAGGTGACGGTTCCCTTGCCATTCATCTTGCCACGGACCAAACTTCCGTCGTAACGGATCGCCCCCTTATCCAAGGTCAAAACGCCCTGACCTGGAATGGCTGAAAGGAAAACCATCAAAGCAGATAGAATAATCACGACTAATGCTGCTATTTCTAAATTTTTTCTTGTCAGATAGACCTTATAAGTCTCATAAAATTCTTTCATATTCTGTATTCTCTCACATATCAAACTCTTAAGAAGTTGCTAACTGATCTAACCAAGCCTTACAGCCGCTCAGGACTCTGGAATAGGTCTCCTCAAAATCACCGGTATACCACGGATCTGGCACACTTTCAGCAGCAAAAAGATGAATCTTGTGTTCTGTTCCTGCAGGAGCCATTCGCTTCAGATCTGCTACATTGTTTTCGTCCATCCCTAGGATCAAATCAAAGTTGTAAAAATCCTCTTCCTTGATCTGTAAGGACGTCTTGGCTGGATCATACGGGACCTGGTATTGTTGAAAGATTTTCTGGGTTTCCCGATGGATGGGATTGCCATGTTCCCAGCTCGAGGTGGCCCGACTTTCAATCTCATACTGATCCGTCAAGTCCTTCATGACAAACTCCGCCATGGGGCTCCGACAAATATTTCCTAAGCAGACAAAGACGATTTTTTTCATGATTCCACCTAACTCCTTGTTCGGACTGCCCAACCTAGCTGAGCTCTTGGCTTTCCACTATGGAAAACTAGCATACTATTACTATTATAACAAAAATGTGACAGAAAGATGACAAAGGGGCTCCATCATTTTAAAGAAAAATCAGATTCCTTTTTCAAATCTGATCTGTTTCTCTATTTTGGAAAACGAACCTCTAATAGAGGCCATTTACTCTGCCAATTTTTCTTTTTCATCCGCTCTGTATAAACCGCTAAACGCTCTGGACTGGCTAAAAAATGCGGAGTTGGCTGAACAATGAAGTCCTCGATATCCTTTGTCCCATAAGGGAGAAAGAGCTCTAGCTGACCATTTTTCCTTAAGCGAACCGCAAGAGCCGTACACTGCTCGGGGTATTTAGAAACCGCGTCACAAGCACTGCGATAAGGAGCCGTCCCCGGACTATGCTGGTGCATATAGACTTGATTTTTGACTTCCCAAGCGTACTGAGGATAGGTCTTCTTTAATTCTTGCTCGATCTGAAAAGTCTCCTCATAGCTGATCGTAGGGACATAAAAGACCAGATCCATATCGGTTGTCGCGTCAAACCCTGGTCTGCCAGAGAGCTGGTTCCAGATGAAATTTCGCACCGCACCCGCCGCTAACCAGGCATCTGCCAAGTTGAGATCTCGAATGATAGCCAAGACAGTCATCATCTCCGGATCCGCTTGGATTTGCTTTACTATCGCTTCTTCCGTCAGCATCTTCTTCTAGTCTCCATTGTAGGGATAACCCAGGTGTTCGTAAGCCTTGCGAGTCGCCACGCGCCCTGTCCGGGTCCGCATGATAAAGCCTTTCTGAATCAAGTAAGGCTCATACATATCTTCTACAGTCTCTCGCTCTTCAGCAATATTGACCGATAGAGTCCCAAGCCCGACCGGGCCACCGCCGTACATCTCAATCATGGTCCGCAGGATCTTTTGATCGACATAGTCCAGTCCTTCATGGTCCACATCCAGCATAGAGAGGGCCTTGTCGGTAATGGTATCATCAATCAAGCCATCGCCCACGATCTGAGCAAAATCGCGCACTCGTTTCAGCAACCGGTTGGCAATCCGAGGGGTCCCCCGACTACGAAGAGAAAGCTCTTCGGCAGCTTCGTGGGTAATTTCCATCTCAAAGATTTCGGCGGTCCGCTCGACAATCTCTGTCAAATCATCTTGCTCATAGTATTCCATGTGCCCCGTAATTCCAAAGCGAGCACGCAAGGGATTGGACAGCATACCAGCTCGCGTCGTTGCCCCAATCAAGGTGAAAGGAGGAAGGTCCAGATGGACACTCCGGCTGCTCTCACCAGCACCAATCATGATATCGATGTAGAAATCTTCCATGGCGCTGTAAAGCACTTCTTCGACTGACATAGGAAGACGGTGGATCTCATCGATAAAGAGGACATCGCCCGGCTCTAGATCATTGAGGATGGCTACCAAGTCACCAGCCTTTTCAATGACAGGACCAGAAGTCTGCTTGAGATTGACACCCAGTTCATTGGCAATGACAAAGGCCATGGTGGTTTTCCCCAGTCCCGGAGGGCCAAAAAGAAGGACATGATCCAGTGCTTCATCCCGAAGCTTAGCCGCCTCAATAAAGATTTTCAGCTGGTCCTTGACCTTATCTTGACCAATATATTCATGTAAATATTGCGGGCGCAGCGTCCGTTCAACGGCCTCTTCATCGCCCATGATTTCATTGTCTAAAATTCTACTCATACAGTCTATTATAGCAAAAAATGATACCTTCGGTACCATAAATAGAATGTGTTTTTTAAAGATCCTGGTTCTCACCGTCGTTCGTTAGAAAAAGTTGAACAGTTGCCCTCATCGTCAACCTTTCTTTTTATTATACGGTCCCTTCTTCTTCATATCTCGCTCACCATTTCACTTTATAATTATTTCCTTTAATGATAAAATTAAAGCAACAACGTTTAGGAGGTAAATTTATGTTTACTAAAACAAAGAAGATCCTTTTCGGTTTCTTGGCATTCTTTGCAGTGCTCCTTATTGCGGGATGTCAGTCTTCTCCATCGCAGTCTTCTAAAACAAATAAGTCTTCTCAAACAGATAAATCTCCTCAAACAATAAAAGCACCACAAGATCTTACAAAGGATCAACAAGGAACTTGGAAATGGACTGACCAACAAATGACCATTCAGAAAGTATTCCTAGCTTCTAATATCAAAAAACTTGCCGCTGTACTGATGCTTGATGACTTCGATAAGGTTAAGATGACGATGACTATTAAAGATAAAACCGTTGAATTGAAGTACCATTTTGATTACAGAGAACTGTATGAGGATCAAGCATTTGCAACAGGAGAGAACAAAGCAAATTATGAATCGTATTTAAAAAATAAAACTGCTGAATTTAAGAACTATATTCCAAATTTGAAACATACAAAGATTACTCTTGACGAACCTAATGATGCCTATGATTACTCTCTAACTGGCGAAATCGATACGCAGAAACACACTATTACGTTCCCTGAAACACCTACATTTTTAAGTAGAATTGTTATGGGAACCACGTATAACTCGCTTGTACCCATTACTTATACTTACACCGTTGAAGGTAACCAACTAACACTTTATGCTGAAGGTAATGATGAACAAAGTCATTTTAGAGTAATACGTCTTCGTTTCAATTACGTAGGAGACAAACATTAGAAGGAGTGATCAATCATGAACAATATGAAAAAAAGTTCCCTATGGATGTTTTCCCTTCTTGCTCTTCTATTTGTATCAGGATGTGGGCAACAGAAACAACAGCAACAACAAACAACCGCTGAGACTACAACAGTTGCAGAAACTACCACAGTAGCACCGGCCCCAGTCTCACTCGAAGGAGACTGGAAAGCTGTAGATTTTAGAGATACAGTGGAACGTACTTTCTTAATTTATTATGGTGATGCTAATAGTCGATTAAAGGTTGCTGAAGCCTTCCAAGATATCGTTCCGACTCTAAAAATTACAGGAACAGATGTAACTTATTCTTATAGTGCCGATATGAATAAGTATATTGATTTTTATGCTGAACAGAATAAAGATAAATACCCTACAAAAGAAGAAGCTACTGCCATCCTTCTAGGCGTAAGAGAAAAGAAATTTGAAAGCTTTAAACATCAAACTGGAACGTTTGATAACAATACAAAAGTGTTAACTGCAACGTTAAATGATGGGGTTTTAAACGAGAAAGCAAAAACGATCGTATTCCCTGAAGTTCCAAACATCTTTGGAGTTCTACCTCTTTATATTAATTCTACAGACGTACCAATTACTTATCACTACGAATTGAATGGTGATATCCTTACAATGTATGCTGAGAAAACGTACGATGAAACTGGTGCTCATCTTGTTTATCCAATGAAATTCAAGAAAGTTTCAGATCCTAAAACTAATTAAATAACTCACTGAGAGTGAGACAGAAATCGGTAATTCGTTAGAATTCGATTTCGTCGTCCCACCTCCGCACAGTTGAGTAGGGCTGTAAAAGCTGATGAAATCAGCGTAGTAGAGCCCACTCAACCACTGCGTCTTGCTCGACAATCCAAAAATAATTGAGAGGCTAGGACTTTTGTCCCAGCCTCTTTTCTGTGCAAAAAAATAATTTAGGAAGCCTTGAGAATCTCGTCTATTGGGTACTCTGCTACATACAATTTTTCCGTTTCTTATGTTGAATAATCGGTCAAGTTACAAAACAAAATTGTGATTCGTTTGAAAGCCCTTGCAAAACAATTGTGTTGCACGTATAATATAAGCGTAATACAATCATCTATTTTAAGGAGGTCTAGCGATGATTAGACGTTATAAAAAATTATTTTTAGCATTCGTTGCTCTGCTCTCAGTCTTCCTACTAGCTTCTTGTTCTCAAAAACAAAGTGGCTCTAAAAATGCCGCTAAATCAGAAACAGCAAAAGTCGAAACGATTGATGGCGAATGGGAATTAGTCGATACTCTCGATGCTTTAACGGAATCCATCGGAGCCTATACCCTCCATGGAATCCACTTTGCACACTTGCTTGAATCTGTTAAAGACTTCAAAATGGACATGAAGATTGAAAACAACACGGCAACCATTAAATACGACTATAACATTGATAACTTTATTAAAGCTTTCTCCACTGTCACAACAGAAGCTAGAGGCAAGACTGAAGAAGAATTCAAAAAAATCATGTATGACTCTCATGAAGGATTTGCAGGCGACTTTAAGAAATACAAAGTCAGCATGAATAAAGATACTGGCGTGTTTAGCTACGAAGCAACGGGTTCTATTGATCAAGGTGCCAAAACAATGACCTTTGATGAAGGACTTTCCGTAGCAAACTCATTCTTCTTCTCATTCGGTGAAAATCGCGTTTCGCCAAACACATATCACTACAAATTAAAAGACGACATGCTTTATGTCACGATTGACGGAAAAGCGAAGAAAAATAATCTTCCAGTTCACTATGAACTACACTTCAAACGTAAAGGAAGCACTACTCAAAAAGACCCCGTTCCAATTGAAGGAAAATGGCAAGCCATCGACTTCCGACCAGCTCTTGAACGTAGCTTAGCCTTTAAAGATTTTGACAATGATGATTCGGCTATCAAGCTGATCTATCCTGAGGCATGGAAAGATTTAAAACCAACGTTGAACATTACAGATACATCTGTTGAATTCGACTATACTGTATCTCTAGCAGATGGTTTTGGAAGGTTCTACGATTACTTAAAACAAAAAGATGCATCTAAAGTGACTCAAACGAAAGACGAATATATTAAAGATCAATTTACCAAATTATCAGTCAATCTACAGGATGGCGCTAAGGACTTGCCCAATACAACTTATGAATTTGATAAAGGTAATGCTAAAATTCATTCTGTCTTGAAGAACGGTAAATTAGATACAGCAAACCAAACGATTATCTTCCCAGAAGCTATCAATATTGTGCAACTTGCAACCATGTCCATTGGACCTGTCGCTAAAGAAACTACGTATAAATACTCTATTGATGGAGATATTTTAACGTTGACGATTGAGCAACGCGATGGACGGAATAATCTAAATACGGTTATTTCAGCAAAATTCAAAAAAGTGTCTGATGCAACGGGCAAGTAGTCATTCCACTGCTCCTTGAGATTTTCTCAAGGAGCTTTTTTCTGTGCAAAAAAATAAAGAGCTTACGCTCTATTAAAATACTTCGGTACCTTTGGTTCGGTTGAACTCTCTGAGTTCACCTCATTAATTTTTTAAAGATCGTAGTTCTCACTAGCGTTCGAACTGCGTCAATGTACCTAAGCTCACTAACGTTCGCTAAGGTACATAGAAAAAGCCACCGGTTTTGGTGGCTCTTATAGGGAGATTATTATGAAAAAGTTTTAGGAGTTTTATCATTCAAAGTTAGGAGGTCTTTGATGATGGTATTAGTATACGATAGGAAGCTTAAACTTTCCTTATAGTTTTTCTAAAAAATTTTTTTCGAGAAAAAGAGGATGTCCCAAGCAAGGATTTCACATTCTTGTTTGGGTCACCCCTTTCCTCCTTATTTCTTAGCGATGGCATGGTAGCTAGTCTTGCTGGTGAAGACTTGACCTGCTCTCAAGATGACCTTTTCAGCCTGATCACTGTGAATGGCATCTGGCACTGTTTGGAATTCTAGAGCCAAGCCATTGTGCTGCACCATTGGTTGGCCTTGCAGATGAACCGTTTCGTCTACGAAATTGGCTGAATATACCACCAAGGCTGGGGCTTCTGACTTGAAGGTCAAGAAACGTCCAGATGGCTGATGGTAAAGAAAGCCAGCATTTTCATGCCCTTCTGGAAGAGCAAATGGATGGTCTAATCCTTCTACCAGGCGGATTTGCGGATCAGAGTCCTTAAAAAGATCCTCCAAGAGCATGGCTTGGTAGAGATGCTGGACAACCGGACTTTCTCTATCCACGGTCTGAAGAGGAACACCGTCTGGATGGATAGGGTAAAGCCCTTGATGGTTGATCTGAAAGACATGGTCATTGATCGGCTGGGTGAAGTTCCCAGATAGGTTGAAATAGCTGTGGTTGGTCGGGTTGACCAAGGTATCTTGATCCGTTTCTACCCGATAGGCAATCTCAAGTTCACCATCTTCCGTCAAACCATAGGTTACCCAGATCTTGAGATTTCCAGGGAAACCGCCGGTACCATCTGCACGCTCTGTATACAGAGTGATTTCCTGATCCGTTACCGACTCAACGCTAAACAAGGCACTGTCCCAGCCCGTCGGTCCACTGTGGTTGCAGTTAGCACCGTTATTAGCTTCCAAATGATAGGTCTCTCCATTAAGTTCAAAACTTGCCCCTGCAATCCGGCCTGCTACCGGGCCAATACTAGCCCCATATTTAGGGCTATTGCCCACATAGTCCTCAAAGCGATCAAAGCCTAGAATAATATTCGTAAACTGGTCTTCTTTATCCGGTGTCACATATTCTAAGATCGTCGCCCCATAGGTCATGACAGATAATTGGTAGCCCTTGTCATTTTCGAGGCGATAAGCCCGAACCTCTTGATTTTGCCATTCCCCAAACACGCTTTCTTGATACTGTTTCACTAACCTTCTCCTCTCACTGTTTTTCTCCATTGTATCAGTTTCACAAGAAGAAACACTCCACTTTTTATAGAAAATTAGTGGCTATTCTTTATGAAATGGATGAATGATCACCCCTTGAACAACCCGATTGACGGTACCAGTCGGTGAAGGTGTGTCTGGGCGATTTTGCACCTTGAGCGAAGTCAAAAGAGAAATCAATTGACCATAGATAATGTAAGGGAAGGCACGGTAGATATCTAATGAGTCTGCTGATGCTTCCACCAACACTTCCCGTACATGCTCGATCCCTGCAGCTTGATCAGCCAAGAGAACGACCTGACGGGCAATTTGATCTCCTGCAACTTCGCGAACCAAGTCCAGATCATACTGACGGGTATAAGAATCAATGGAGCCAAATACCAGGACCAGAGTCTGGTCATTGATGAGGGATTTCGGACCGTGACGGAATCCGACAGGACTTTCATACATGGTTGCAATTTTTCCTGCTGTTAATTCCAAAATCTTGAGCTGGGCTTCATGGGCTAGGCCAAAGAAAGGTCCTGCTCCCAGATAGATCACGCGCTCAAAGTCTAGATCGACCACTTCCTTGACCGCACGGTCCTGCTCCAAGATTTGTTCAGACAGATGAATCAGTTCTTCTACTCGTTTTTCTTTGATCTCTTCCTCGCTTGGATCAAAGACCAAGAGAGCTGTCAAGAGCATGGAGGTAAAGCTAGAGGTCATCGCAAAGCCAGCATCGTTGGTTTCTTTTGGTTGGAGAAGCAAGAGATTGCGCTCATCTCCGTGGGCTTGCTGGGCCAGTTTCCCTTCTTCGGCACAGGTAATGGTGATCTGATAGAGCTCATCAACCAAGTCTTGAGCTAACTGCACGGTTGCGACACTTTCTGGCGAATTGCCACTCCGGGCAAAAGATACTAAAACCGTTGGAACCTCTTTTTTCAAATAGGTTTGAGGATGAGCTACGATATCCGTCGTCGCAATGGATTGAAAATTCCAGTGGCGTTCATCGTGCACTTCCTGCAAGTAAGGAACCAAGGTATCCCCCACATATGCTGAGGTTCCTGCCCCTGTCAAGATGACCTTGATATAGTCATGCTCTTGCCCAATCTTTTCTAAGAAAGATTTGATTTCCGCTTTTCTTTCTTGGTACAAGCGAGCCGTTTCTTTCCAAACACTTGGTTGTTGGTAAATCTCACGTGTTGTGATCTCTGCTCCTAGCTCCTGCAAGTCTTCTTTTGTATAGTCTAACATAGAAACTGTTGTTCCTTTCTACAATCTAACGTTGATAAATGGGAAAGGAGCCTGAGATGATGCTCCCAGACTCCCATACCAACCTACTCATCTTCATCATCATCAAGGTTTGACAAGAGGTCATTGACCTTGACAATACTTTCTTTTGCACGTTCAGGGTAGTCCCCTTCATTACCAGTCAGGCTACTATTGATGAATTCGATAACCATCGGAAGATTCATCCCTGCGTATAAGTCAATCGCACGTCCTTCAAGGATCAAGCGGCTCACGGTGTTGCAAGGAGTTCCTCCCAAGAGATCGGCAAATACAATATAGTCTTCTAGACCTTGGACTGTTGCTTCTAATTTAGCAGTAAAGTCTTCTGGTCCTTCTTCTGGTAAGAGTGCAACCGTATGGATGGATTCTTGTGGTCCCATAATCATCTCTGTGCTCGCTTTGAGCTCTTCACAAAAGCGACCATGGCTGACCAATACTAACTCTTTTGCCATACCTTACTCCATTATGCCATTCCAAAGAAGAAGTGGCCAAATGCTGAGAATGCGATTGCTGCAAGGATGATGAGCAAGATAGCTTTTGTAGAGTTCATACCCTTACGTCCAAGCAACCAGTAGATTACACCTGTGATGATAGCTGGTACCAAACGTGGGAAGATAAGGTTGAGCATATCTTGAATTTCAATCGCTTTGTCCCCAATGTGTGGAGTCCAAGAAACTTCAACACCAATCATGCTGGCAATCAAGGCACCAACCATGAAGATACCCAGAACGGCAGCTGCGTCGATCAAAGCTGTCAAGGTACTTTGCATATTGTTGATGAGGTTAACCCCTTCTTTATAGGCAAATTCCAACTGTTTCCAACGGAAAATGTCATAAGCAACTGCCACAGCGATCCACAAGAAGATACCGGCTGGGTTTCCTGCAATAGCCAAAGTTGCTGCGATTGAACCCATAATAGCTGGTACCAATGATCCAAAGATTGAGTCCCCAAGAGGAGCGAATGGTCCCATGAGACCTGTCTTGATCCCGTTCACCGCATCTTTTGATTTGACACCATCTTTTTCTTCCAGAGCAAGGTCAAAACCAGTGATAATGGTGTGGAAGAATGGTGAAGTATTGAAGAATTGCGTATGCAATTTCATCATTTCTTTCAATTCTGGAGTGCCATCACCATACATTTTACGCAACTGAGGTAAAAGCATATAAAGGTAACCAGAAGCCTGCATCCGTTCGTAGTTCCAACCCAATTGGAAGGTGAAGAGGCTACGTTTGTTGATTTGTTTAAAATCTTCTTTTGTTAGTTTGTAATTAGAATTCGTCATCTTCAATTTCCCCGCTTTCTACATTGCTTGCTGGAGCAGCTACGACTGTACGTTGACTGTTTTTGAAGTGTTGTACTGCAAGGAAGATACCGATAATGGCAATACCAATCATAGATACACTCTTGAAGTTGTTAACAAAAGTAATAGCTTGTTCTTTTGGAAGTTTAGCGAACACATCAGAACCAACAATGCTAGACACTGCAGCACCAAGGCTTTGAACATTGCTATAAAGCACTGTCAACATTGCTGTTAAGCCAAAGCCAAGTGCTAAGTAGTGAAGGTTACGACGAACAGGAAGGTAACGAAGCAAGATCGCAAATCCAAGACCTGGAAGCATTTGACCTGCAAGTTTCAGACCGTTTGCCAACCATTGTACATTAGCAAGACCTGTAACAACAGTTTCTACGAAAGAACCACCAAAGGCAAGCGCGAAGAAGACTGGAAGGGCACGAGAAAGAGCCCAAGGAACAGCACCAAGAAGGTAGTTGCGTTCAATTCCTTTATAGTCGTAACGTTCGATCGCAGCATCTACACGGTGAGCGAAGTAAGTTGTAGTCATACGACCAAGAATATCAAAGTAGGTCAACAAAGTTGCTACCGGCACAGCGATTGTAGCAATAGCAATCTCTGGATCAATCCCTTTTGCTACTGAGAAGGCAGTCGCAAGAACGGCACCAGATGTTGCGTCAATACGAGAAGCTCCACCGAAAGTACCTACACCGAGCACTGTCAATTGAAGAGAAGCTCCGATAAATAGACCTGTCTTTAAATCCCCCATGACAAGTCCTGTAATGAAACCAGCAAAGACTGGTGATCCTGCTGATGAAACAATCGTCAACTCATCACAGATTTGATAAGCTGAGTACAAAGTAAGTAGTAAAATTTGCCACCATTGTATCATGACAATTTCCTCCTAAAAATTTTCTTTTACTTTAATAACTTCATAAAGTCTTCTGCAGTGTCGTTTGGCACCATCTGAGACGTAATCTTTACACCTTTTTCGTGGATCTTGTTGAAGTCTTCCACGTCCGCGTCCACCACATTGATCGAGCGGGTAATCGCACGTGTCTCATCAGATTGAGACATATTGCCGACATTCAGCGTTTCAAGCTGAACGCCTGCTTCGATCAAACGAAGGAAACGATCAGGTTTGCGAGCTACGATAAAGAGTCGTTGGCTATCATATTTTCCAGCCAAGATATTTTCCGCAGCCTTTGCGACTGGCAAGATACTGAGCTTAACACCAGGTGGTGTCGCTAGTTTCAAGCCACTTTTTTCAATATCATTTTGAGCGACTTCATCATCGATCACCATGATACGTGAAACATTTAGTTTGGTAGTCCAAAGATTGGCTACCTGCCCGTGGATCAAACGTCCATCGATACGGCATCCTACAATAGTCATAAGTTTTCCCCCTTTACTTCTTTGAATGTAGGTTGTTGAACAAGTTGAAGTGTCTCTTGGTAACGCCCTTCTGTCTCAAAGACGATCAGGCTATTGGCTCCTTCTTTGAGGAAACCATGAGGCACGTAAAGTGAAGTGGTCGGTCCGACCTCCCAGAAGCGGCCAAGGTTATGGCCATTGACAAAGACGACCCCTTTCCCAAATCCTGTCATATCCAGATAAGTATCAAGGGTGTGGTCCAGCTGAAAATCATATCGGTAAAATGCTGGAGCACCTGCCTGCCATTCCTTTGAAAAATCGAGCTGACTGAGATCTTGTAAATCCAGTGGGTACTGCTTCCAATGAAGATGGAAGTGCAAATCTACACAGACACCTGTGCGAATGCCCTTGTGCTGGCTATCAGCTAAGAGCTTGTGCCCGTAGTTGACACGTCCCATATTCTCAAGCAAGATTTTTAAATTCGTAACCGCTTTCTTTTTTCCTTTGATAAAAAGATCTTCACCGATCTCTGTTTGGTATTGCGTTGCTACATGTTGATCATCCAGGTAAATCTGTACCCGATCCCGACCATCAATGATGCGCAGTCTTTCTTCTTCCGCATCCAACTCAAGGTCTGTCTCATATAGGAGATAACCTGTGGTTTGCCCCAACTCTTCCATCTTTTCAGGATAAAGGCTGGTCTCAACCTGAGCCAGATTGTCCAGATTTCCAAAAAGACTAGTCTTGGCTGCCAGTTGCAAGGTTTGTTCTGGCAAACACTCTTTGATGAGCGGTTCCTGCTGTGGGTATTCCGGATAATAGGTCGCCATCATTTTTTGAATAGCATAATACTTCTCCGTCGGATTTCCCTGCTCATTGAGCAAAGCCCCATAGTCATAGGACGTCACCTGTGGCAAGTCGAGCGTTCCCCGAGCTGAGCAACCATTCATGAAGCCGAAATTGGTTCCGCCATGAAACATATAGAGGTTGATGGAACCAAGCTCCAAGACCTCATGGACAGCTTCTGCCAACTCCTCTGGGTCCCTTTGAATCACGGGTTCCTTCCAGCGGGTAAACCAGCCATCCCAGAATTCCATACACATCAAGGGCCATTTCTTGCCGTATTCGTCAAAGAATTCTTTCATCTGACCGAAGTTATAGGCTGCTTTGGAACCGAAGTTTCCCGTCACAAAGAGGTCTTCTTCGATCAAGGTTCCTGTTCTTAGCGTTGCTCGCCATGGTCCATCTGATGTAAAGAGAGGACAGGTCACGCCTTTTTCCTTCATCAAATCCCGAATGGCACGAAGATAATCCTTATCCTCTCCATAAGAGCCGTACTCATTTTCCACCTGCATCATGAGGATTGGACCACCCTGATCCACTTGGTAGGGTGTCAACAAGCCAAGCAAGCGATCATAATAACGATCCACTGCTTCGATAAAGGCTGGGTCTGATGAGCGGATTCGCAGGTCTTCTTCTAAGAGCCAGGCTGGTAATCCACCAAATTCCCACTCTGCACAGATAAAGGGCGACGGCCTTACAATCATGTAAAGTCCAAGGGATTGGGCGGTTTGAATGAAACGCTCTAGATCCAATCGACCACTAAAGTCAAACTGCCCTTTGCGGGGTTCATGCGCATTCCAAGGGACATAGGTCTCAACCGTGTTAAACCCCAAAGCCTTTAGATTATACAAGGAATGATACCAGTCTGCTGGGTCAATTCGGAAATAATGGATCGCTCCGGACAAAATCTTGAAGGGTTGACCTTTTAAATAGAAAGCATCGCGAATCTCAAAAACTCCCATAAACGCCCCCCTTTCTTATATGTAACCCTTTTCATTTATTAATATAATAAATTATTTAAAAAATGTCAACACTTTTATAAAAAATATGTTAAAATAGGGTTAAATAAGAGAAATCTAAAGAGAGGTAGCACTATGGCAATTCCAAAGTACCAACACATCAAAGATGAATTGAAGCAGCAAATTATCTCCGGAAAATTTGAAAATGGAGATAAATTTTATACGGAAGCTGAACTCATCAAAATTTATGATGTCAGCTCTATCACCGTTGTCCGTGCTTTGAACGACCTCGCCGCCGATGGCTACATTGTCCGTCAGCAAGGAAAGGGAACCTTTGTTTCTCGTGCTCGAAAACACAAACTGGTAGAATTTTCAGATGTTGAAACCTTCCCAATCCAAAAGGCCAAAGTCAAAGTTCTCTCTATTAAACGTGGAAATACCTTGAGCATCCTAGACAAACTAGGCCTCAACCCAACGCAGTTCTACTATAAGATCGAACGGACTCGCCAGACAGGGGATGATACCTATATCTTCCACCAAACCTATATTCCTGAACAATACATCAATCCAAACTATCCAAATTTGGAATACTACAGCTCTATCTATGATCGCTTCAAAGAAGACTATCACATTCATATGAATGATGAGCACTTCGAAGAAGTCAACGAAATCGTCTTTCCTACACCAAGCAAGGTTGCTAAAGTATTGAAGATCGACGAAAATTTCCCAACGGTCAAACAAGTGAAGACGACCAAGTTAGAAGCTACTGGCCAAATCCTTGAATACACGGAAACCTATAAACGCGGTGACTACTACAAGATCAAGTTCATCTCCTGTGACCGCGATCACTAAGAACCAAAAAGACTGAGACATCTCGGTCTTTTTTATAGCTCCAGTATAGCATGTTGAAAACGATTTCTAAAGACCTCTTTAAAAATATATATAATTAGTGATAGTTTAGCTATAAAAAGTTTAAAAAGAGAGTGGGACAGAAATCGGTAATTCGTTAGAATTCGATTTCGTCGTCCCACCTCCGCACAGTTGAGTAGGGCTGTAAAAGCTGATGAAATCAGCGTAGTAGAGACCACTCAACCACTGCGTCTTGCTCGACAATCCAAAAATAATTGAGAGGCTAGGACTTTTGTCCCAGCCTCTTTCGTCTATTTTTCAAATTCCCTTTTTCGTTGCGATTAGTCACCCAAACCGATGCGTTCGAAGATTTCATCCACCCGTTTAGTGTAGTAGGTTGGGTTGAAGATTTCGTCGATTTCTTCTTGAGTGAGGCGTGAAGTTACTTCTGGATCTGCTTCAAGAAGTGGTTTGAAGTCTACTTGGTTATCCCATGATTGGGCAGTCTTCGGTTGAACAAGGTCGTAAGCTTGCTCACGTGTCATCCCTTTTTCAATCAAAGTCAACATGGCACGTTGGCTGAAGATCAAACCAAATGTAGAGTTCATGTTGCGAATCATGTTTTCTTGGAAGACTGTCAAGTTCTTAACGATGTTTCCGAAACGGTTGAGCATGTAGTCAATCAAGATGGTTGTGTCTGGTGCAATGATACGCTCAGCTGATGAGTGAGAGATATCACGTTCATGCCAAAGGGCTACGTTTTCATAAGCTGTTACCATGTGACCACGGATCACACGCGCAAGACCTGTCATGTTTTCAGAACCGATTGGGTTACGTTTGTGTGGCATTGCTGAAGATCCTTTTTGACCTTTGGCAAAGAACTCTTCCACTTCACGTTGTTCAGATTTTTGAAGACCACGGATTTCAGTCGCCATCCGCTCGATAGAAGTTGCGATGCTCGCAAGAACTGCAAAGTACTCAGCGTGAAGGTCACGAGGAAGCACCTGTGTAGAGATTTCTTGAGCACGGATACCCAATTTGTCGCAGACGTATTTTTCAACGAATGGTGGAATGTTGGCAAAGTTACCAACCGCACCAGAAATCTTACCAGCTTCCACACCAGCAGCCGCATGCTCGAAACGCTCGATGTTGCGCTTCATTTCGCTGTACCAAGTCGCCAATTTCAGACCAAAAGTTGTAGGCTCAGCGTGCACACCGTGGGTACGACCCATCATGATAGTGAACTTGTGTTCTTTCGCTTTGTCAGCGATGATGTTGAGGAAGTTTTCAAGATCCTTGCGGATGATGTCGTTGGCTTGTTTGTAGAGGTAACCATAGGCCGTATCGACCACGTCAGTAGATGTCAACCCATAGTGAACCCACTTACGTTCTTCACCAAGCGTTTCAGAAACCGCACGTGTGAAGGCAACCACATCGTGACGAGTCTGTTGCTCGATTTCAAGAATACGGTCGATGTCAAAGTCTGCTTTTTCACGAATCAAAGCCACATCTTCCTTAGGGATTTCTCCCAATTCAGCCCATGCCTCGTCAGCCAAGATTTCCACCTCAAGCCAAGCACGGTATTTATTTTCTTCAGTCCAAATGTTCGCCATCTCTGGGCGGCTATATCTATCAATCATGTTTAATTTTCCTTTCTTTTGATGTTTTACATCAGTTAGCAAGCGGCAATCACTTTATTCAAATTCTTCTTTCCCGATCCACACAGATGGATAGTGATCGAGTGTATTCAAATCCGTATCCAGCGGGACGTCATAGATAGCTAAATAGTTTTCAGGATATTGAGCAGTCAGCTCTTCATACTTAGCTTTTACTTTTTCGTGATCGCTACTAGCATATAAGACTTCGACGACCGCTCCTGTCTTCTCTTTTTCGACAAATGCGTTGACAATGAGTTGAATCATAAAACCTCCTAAATCGAAATGCCCTTCATATTTGCTTCCAGAATAGGCATCTTGACACCTAACTCCTGACCAGTCTGATAAACACTTTGACAACAATAGAAGATGTCCTGTTTATCATTGTGTAAGGTCATGATTTTTCGGGTCAGCTCATTTTTCGCAAACATGACTTTCATGGCTTTGCCGGCTATCCAAGCGGGAATTTTGTAGGGTAAGAGTTCTGCCTTATAAAGCTTCAAATTCACCCCACGCGCTTCTACGACTTTCAAAGTTTCTCGAATGGCCTTGATGGCTAATGATAATTCCGAAGAACTATTCATCAAGTTCAAAGCCAATTCTTCTGGGTTTTCCAGATTCCCTGAACGAGCAGCTGTCGAAGTAACACCCGCATTAATCGCCATGTGAATCCAAATCCACTCAACCATATCATGAGGAACTTCCCACTTCAAATCTGCAGAAGTCAGTAAATCCGTCAGATCCGCATAGTTAGAAATGTGTGCTTTTTGCTCACCTTCGAGCATTAAATGGTCAAACAAGACACCATCCAAATGGTCCTCTTGCATATGACCACCCGCTGTCGGAAAGGCCAGAATATAGTCGTAATCCCCTGCCCACTCTTGGACCTCTTCTCGAGTATCCCAGAAATTACAGAAGAAAACAAGGGTGCCTTTGATATTATTTTTTCGCAAGGTCTCCACAGCTTCTTTGACAAAACCATGACGCACACTCAGAAAAATAAAATCATATTCCGAATCAGCTTCCGCCACATGAACCTCATAGGTGTCGTGTTTGTTCTCACCTTTGGAATGATAGCGACCATCTAGTAGATCAACCGACAACTCCTTCGGAGCTGTACTTTTCTTACTATCTCTCAGTACGTGTTCCACTTGATGGCCTGCTTTTTGAAAGGCGTAGGCATAAGTGGTCCCGATGACTCCAAGTCCTAGAATCGCGATTTTCACTTAAAAATCAATCCCTTTCCCGAACTCAACCACACTATCTGGTTCACTACTAAACAAGGTCACATGTCCCATTTTGCGGTTGTGCTTTGCTTCTAGTTTACCATATAAGTGGAGGTGAGCGCTTGGATTTTCTGTCACATATGTTTCAGCAGCTTCGACGTGTTGGCCGAGTACATTGAGCATGACAGCAGGCGCATGGAGGTGAATAGCAGGAAGTGGTGCTCCGAGAACTCCTAGAATATGGGTATCAAACTGTGAAAAGTCGCAAGCTTCGATTGAGTAGTGCCCTGAATTATGTGGGCGTGGCGCGATTTCGTTGACGATGATATCATCAGCTGTCGCAAACATTTCTACACAAAGTGTACCAGACAAGTTCAGTTGTTCTGCGATTCGCACTGCCATGGCCTTGGCTTTTTCAGCTAGACTTTCTGAAATGCGAGCGGGTACAATGGTTTTTGAAAGAATGTTGTTGCGGTGGATATTTTCCTGAACGGGGAAAACCGTCACGTCCTTGCCATTTCCAGACACGATGACCGAAATTTCAAGGTCAAAGTTGACGAACTCTTCTAAAACGCAGTCTGCTGAGTCCGCTAAAGTGTATGCTTCTTCCAAGTCTGCTTCTGAGCGAATGACCTTCTGACCATGGCCATCGTAACCACCGGTCGCTGTCTTAAGGACATAATTTTTCGAGAGGTCGATATCTGCCAAGTCTTTGCTAGAAGTTACGACCTTGTAAGGGGCCACAGTGATTTGTGCTTTGTTGGAAAGAAAGTCCTTCTCAAAAATGCGATTTTGGGAGATGCGAAGCAGGTCAGTTCCTTGTGGGAGCTGTCCTTCTTTGATAACAGCGTCCAAACCGTCAGCATCGACATTTTCAAATTCATAAGTGAGAACATCACAGCGATCAGCCAACTGACGAAGGGCGTCTACGTCGTCGTAAGGGGCCACGATGATTTCCGCCACACGAGAGGCTGGGCAATCCGCTGCTGGATCCAAGGCGATAACCTTGTGGCCCATGTAGATAGCTGAGATTGCCATCATCTGACCGAGCTGGCCACCACCGATGATGCCAATGGTTTTAGTTGAGCTCATTTGTAGACTCCTCTGCGATTTTTCCTTGTTCTTCTGCGAAATCTGCTAACGCTGTCGCAATAGCCTGATCCTCTACTGAAAGGAGACGGAGGGCAAAGAGGGCCGCGTTGGTCGCACCAGCTTCACCGATTGCCATGGTTGCAACAGGTACCCCACCTGGCATCTGAACGATGGAATAGAGCGAATCTACACCGCTAAGAGCACGTGATTTGACGGGTACGCCGATAACTGGAAGGGTTGTTTTAGCAGCAACCATCCCTGGCAAGTGAGCTGCGCCACCTGCACCCGCGATGATGACCTTGATGCCACGGCTACGTGCTTCTTCGGCATGTTTGAACATGAGGTCGGGCGTCCGATGGGCGGAAACAACTTTCTTTTCATAAGCGACACCGAAGTTGTCGAGGACTTCAGCTGCTTTTTGCATGGTTGCCCAGTCGGATTTTGAGCCCATGATAATGGAAATTACTGGTTTCATTTTTTCTCCTTTTTTGATAATGGTCTTAGGTGGTGGGGACGGAAGCAAACCTTCGGTTTCATTCCTAAACATTGAGCCTAAGGTCTCAATGTTTCCCCCGACCAGAACAGAAACTGTTCTGGTCTTTTCACCACGGCGACCATTATCGGGTTTGGCGACTTCGTCGCCTAAAATAGCAATGATATTTGAAAACTCGAAGAAAACCACAGAGTGACAAGGCAAAGCGACGAAGATAGAACTAACGTTCAGCAAGGAGCTTTAACACAGGCAATCGAAGGTTTTCAAAGAGTTTTATTTGTTAGCCTTACTACCAATATCGTTTCGGTAGAAGAGGCCTTCTGTGTTTTGTTTGTCGAGTTGGTTATAGATGATATTTTGACCATCTTTGACGGTGTCCGCTGTTGTGACAAGCATGTAGACGCGTCCGCCATTTGAGAGAAGGTCTTGACCATTTTCAGCAAATTTTGCACCAGCATAGTAAGTGATGATGTCGCCCTCTGCCTTGGCTGGAAGCTTGACACCTTTCTCATAAGCGAGTGGGTAGCCGTTTGAAGCTACAACCACGCCCAATGTCACACCCTTGTCCGTCCAAGTGATGGCTGGCTCTTTTCCATCCAAAATGTCAGTGATATTTTGCGCAAAGTCAGATGTCAAACGAGGCAAGATAATTTGCGTTTCAGGATCTCCAAAACGAGAGTTGAACTCGATGACTTTCGGTCCATCAGCTGTCAAGATTAGCCCCGCGTAAAGGACACCTAGGTACGGACGCCCTTCTTTGATCATGCTTTCAAGAACTGGCTTGACAATGATGTCAACCGCTGTGTCAACCACGCTCTGTGGCAAGTGAGGAACTGGTGCATAGGCACCCATCCCACCAGTGTTAGGACCTTTGTCGCCATCGTAGGCACGTTTGTGGTCCTGAGCCGTCGGCATAATGTAGAACTTATCCCCATTGACAAAAGCAAAGAGAGAGAACTCTTCCCCGTCAAGGAATTCCTCGATGACCACACGCGCACCTGAATCACCGAATTTATTGTCTAAAAGCATCTCGTGAGCGGCTTCAACTGCCTGCTCAACTGTCTCCGCAACGACGACACCTTTCCCTAGGGCCAAGCCGTCTGCCTTGACGACGATTGGAGCTCCTTTTTCTTCGATGTAGGCCTTGGCTTCTTCGAAATCTGAATATGTGCCATAGGCTGCTGTCGGAACGTCGTATTTGACCATGATTTCCTTAGCAAAATCCTTAGACCACTCCAGCTCAGCCGCAGCCTTGGTCGGACCAAAAGCCTTGAGACCCGCTGCATTGAAATCATCCACGATACCAGCCGCAAGGGCATCATCTGGACCGATAAAGGTCCAAGCAATATCATTCGCTTTTGCAAAGTCAATCAGCTTAGAATGTTCGGAAATTCCGATATTGATCAAATCCAGACCATCTAATCGCATCCCGTCATTACCAGGAGCCACAAAAACCTGCTCAACGTCTTTAGACTCCAACAATTTCTTAGCAATCGCATGCTCACGACCGCCAGATCCAACAACCAAAAGTTTCATCTCGAACCTCTTTTGCGAATTATTTTATTAAATTATATCATAATCGTTCGTTTTATTCTAATGATTTCAGCAAAAGTCTCCTATTTCCAGTAGAACCCAAACATTTTTTGCTATTTTCTCCTATTTCTCATTTTTTTCCGAATAGTATAGGTGAGACCTACTAATTGACGAAAAGGAGTATTATGCAAACAATCAAAAAATTTGTCGTGCTGACTTGTGCGACATGGGGGATGCAAGCCTCTATTGCCCATGCAGATCAAGCGACCAATGCTATCTATGCCGAAAAAGGGCAGCTGATGATTCATCTTGGAAACGTCCCGGATAAGTATCAAAAGATCCAAGTTCCCGTCTGGTCTGACCAAAATGGCCAAGATGACCTGATTTGGTATCCTGTAGAACGCAGTGACAAGGGATTTGACCTACAAGTGCCATTGACCAATCATTCTGATCAAGCCGGACTTTATCATGTCCATGTCTATGGGGTGGAGGCAAATGAACAGCTAACCGGCCTTTACCCTCTCACGACCAGCGTCCAGCAAAAAGACCTGGCTTCCTCCCAACCCAAGATTACGATCACACCCATCTCCTCACAAGAATTTGAGGTAGACCTAAAGTTGTTCGAAGACGTTGACGAGATTGTCTTCCCCATCTGGTCTGAAGAAAATGGGCAAGATGATCTGGTCTGGTATCCCGCAAAGAAGATTGCACCTGGACATTTCCAACTGCGCTTTCAGGCTCAAAAACACAAGGGAAGCGGGTTATTTCACCTACATGTCTATCAGAAAAGCCAGGGACAACTAAAAGGGCTATTCCCCACTAGCTTTCAAGTGGAAAAGGCAAAGCCAAAGCTCACTCCACTCGCGACACACCCGGGAAACACCTATCCGATCGGTGAATGTACCTGGGGAGCCAAAGAATTAGCCCCTTGGGCCCACAACTGGTGGGGAAATGGCGGCATGTGGGCAGCTAGTGCACGCGCTGCTGGATTCCGGACAGGAGATACCCCCGAGGTCGGTGCCATCGCCTGTTGGGACAATGGGGTATATGGCCATGTTGCCTTGGTTACAGACGTCGAACATGACCAAAAAATTCAGATCCAAGAGGCTAACTACAACGGCCATCGCTATATCGACAACTTCCGTGGTTGGTTCGATCCAACCAACCCCATCTGGGGAACCGTCACCTACATCTACCCAGATTAAGGTCTTCATAACCAGCAGAAAGGGAGTGGGAAAGAACTCAGACTATTTAAAAAAGGTTGAAAAGGTTCCCCAAACCTTTTCAATCTTCCCACCCCGCACAGCTTCAACAGTCTGGGAGACTGTTGAAGGTTGTGGATAAAGGAAACTTTGTTTCCTTCATTAGGTTATCTTTGGAGCTTAAAAAGCGAAAAAAGATTTAGGAAACTTGCTTCGCAAGTCCTATCCGCCACCTCAAAGCAGTGCTTTGAGCAATCAACCACTGCGTCTTGCAGTTATTCCTATCAAACATCAAAGGCTGGACATTTTTTGCCCAGCCTTTTTGATTAATGTCTAAAATGTCTGACTCCTGTAAAGATCATGGTCAAGCCGTATTTATCAGCCGCTTCGATTGACTCTTGGTCACGAACTGATCCACCTGGCTGGATGATCGCTTTAATCCCTGCTTTAGCGATTTCTTCCACATTATCTGCAAATGGGAAGAAGGCATCTGAAGCAAGAACAGCACCATCAAGATGGTCTTTGGCTTGGTCAATAGCGATGCGGACTGAAGCCACACGGTTGGTTTGACCTGGGCCAACACCAAGTGTCATGTGGTCGTTGGTCACGATAATACCATTTGATTTCACATACTTGATAGCTTTCCAAGCAAACTCAAGAGCTGTCGCTTCTGTCTCAGTTGGTTGGCGTTTGGTAACCACTTGCCAGTCAGCTGGACTTTCTTTGACCACGTCTTGGTTTTGAACGAGGAGACCACCAACAACACCAGTGTATTCTGCTTCCACTTCACTAGCATCTTGAGCGTCAAATGGTAGCTCAAGAATCCGCAAGTTTTTCTTCTTGGTAGTCAAGATTTCAAGCGCTTCGTCTGTGTAGCTTGGTGCAATGATGATTTCAAGGAAAACACCATGCATCTTCTTAGCTGTCGCAGCATCTACCTCGCGGTTGAGAACGACGATACCACCGAAGATGGATACTGGGTCAGACTCATAAGCGTAGTCCCAAGCAGTTTCGATGTCGTCAGCTTGACCAATCCCACATGGGTTCATGTGTTTAAGAGCCACAACGGTTGGACGGTCTTTGAAATCACGGATGATTCGGATAGCGGCATCCGCATCACGGATATTGTTGAAGGACAATTCTTTCCCATTCAACTGTTTAGCGGAAGCAATAGAGTAATCCGTTGGCAAAGCTTTTTGATAGAAGTCTGCGTCTTGTTGAGGGTTTTCCCCATAACGCATTGGTTGCTTGAGATCATAAGTCAGAGTGAGTTTTTCAGGTTTTTCTTCACCCACTTGAGCAGTGAAGTATTCTGCGATCAAAGCATCATAGGCTGCTGTGTGGCGGAAGACTTTCGCTGCCAAACGTTGGCGAGTTTCGTAACTTGTTTCGCCGTTGGCTGCCAATTCGTCCAAAACCACGGCATAGTCAGCAGGATCTACCACAACTGTTACGCTAGCGTGGTTTTTAGCTGCTGATCGAAGCATGGATGGCCCACCAATATCGATGTTTTCAACCGCATCCGCGTAAGTTACGTCTGGTTTAAGAATCGTTTCCTTGAATGGGTAAAGGTTGACCACAACAAGGTCAATCAATTCGATATTATTGTCCTTAGCTGCTTGAAGGTGGCTATCGAGGTCACGACGAGCGAGGAGACCACCGTGGATATTTGGGTGGAGGGTCTTCACACGACCGTCCATCATTTCTGGGAAACCAGTCACATCGTCGATGGCAATGGTATCAACACCAGCATTGTCAAGGGCAACTTTAGTCCCACCTGTTGAGATAATGTCCCAACCAAGTTTTTTAAGTTCTTGGGCAAATTCAACGATGCCCGCTTTGTCTGAAACACTAATTAGTGCGCGTTTAGTCATTTTCTTTCTTTTCCTTTTTAAAAAAGTTCTTTATCTGCTACAGTCGAAAATGTTCTTTCCGATCAATGGCTTCCTTATTTTCGTGCTACTCCCAAACGTTCCAAGACTTCTGGATAGAGCTTGTACTCTGTTTCATGGATGCGAGTTTCGAAAGTATCAAGGGTATCCCCTTCAAGGCGCGGCACGCGCACTTGCTGAATAACCTTACCGGTATCAACACCAGAATCCACCCAATGAATGGTCACACCGCTCTCAGCAACACCTGCATTCCAAGCATCCTCAATGCCATGAGCACCAGGGAATTCAGGGAGATAAGCCGGGTGAATATTGATGATACGGCCTTCATAAGCTGCTAGCAAGGTTGGACCGACGATTTTCATATAACCCGCCAAACAAACCAAGTCAATCTGGTATTCATCCAAGAGTTTGACGATAGCTTCTTCATAAGCTGCTTTATTGTCAAATTCCTTGAGTTCAAAGGCATGACTAGCCACACCAAGGTTCTTGGCACGTTCTAAGACATAGGCATCCCGGTGATCTGAAAAGACAAATTCTACTGGAAATTGTTCTGCAATCACCTGAAAGTTTGAGCCGTTGCCAGAGGCAAATACAGCGATTTTCATATTCGATACAAAGGGACGTTTCGGCTAGCCGAACAGTTTCGTAGAAAAATAGGAAATCATTGCTGGGTGCTTGCACACAAAATAATTTCTCTTTTTTCCTAGAAAATGAGTCCCGTGTTCAGTTAGGCTAGCTAACTAAACACTCCTTTCTACAATTTCTCCGTATAAAATGGTGATATCACCATTATTTAATCACCACACTTGCGCCATCTTTCTTCACAATACGACCGATTTCATAAACAGGTTCGTCAAGAAGTTCTTTAACACGTTCCACATTTTCTGGTTTCACTGCAAGCATGAGACCAATCCCCATGTTGAAAATTTCAAACATTTCTTCATGCTTGATTTGGCCATATTTTTCAAGGGCTTTGAAAATTGGAAGAACTGGCACTTTGCTTTCGTCAATTTCAGCAGCCAAGTCATCTGAGAACATACGTGGTACATTTTCGATGAAACCACCACCTGTGATGTGGGCAATTCCGTTAACCAATTCTTCTTTGATGAGTGGCAAAGCTGCTTTGACGTAGATACGAGTTGGTTCCAAAAGAACGTCTTTAAGTTTCTTCCCTTCCAATTCAGGGAGAACTTCTTCACCTGTATAGTCCGCAAAGACACGACGAACAAGTGAGTAACCATTTGAGTGGATACCGCTTGAAGCAAGTCCAAGAATCACATCCCCTTCAGCCACTTTTGAACCGTCGATAATTTGAGATTTTTCTGCAACACCGACAGCAAACCCAGCCAAATCATAGTCATCTTCACCATACATACCAGGCATTTCAGCTGTTTCCCCACCGATAAGGGCTGCACCAGCCTGCACACAACCTTCTGCAACACCAGCAACGACCTGTTCCAATTTAGCTGGTTCATTTTTACCAGTTGCGATATAGTCAAGGAAGTAAAGGGGCTCAGCACCTGCAGCGATGATATCGTTAACACACATGGCCACACAGTCTTGACCGATCGTATCGTGTTTGTCGTACTTGATGGCAAGCATCAGCTTAGTACCAACACCATCTGTACCTGAGATCAAAACAGGCTCTTTGACACCTGCTTTTGAAAGATCAAACATGCCACCGAAACCACCAAGAGCTCCCATGACACCCGCACGTTCCGTACGAGCCACATGTTTTTTGATCCGTTCAACAACTTCATAACCCGCTTCAACATCCACACCAGACTGTGCATACGCATTTTTATTTGTCATTTGTTTCATTCCTTTTCTTTTGCACTGCTCTTAATAGAAAGAAGTATGTTCTTTCAAACTTTCCACATAGCGTTCTTCGTAGTCATATAAAGGCGTTGGATATTTTCCATCAAAGTAAGCCACACAAAGACCGCCATTTGGAGCATCTGTATCAATTCCAATAGAATCAATCAAGCCATCGATTGACAAATACGTCAAGCTATCTGCACCAATAATATCGCGTGTTTCCTCTACTGTGTGATTGGCAGCAATCAATTCCTTACGTGTTTGAATATCGATCCCGTAGAAACATGGGTAGGCAAGGGCTGGGCTACCGATTGCTACGTGGACCTCTGTAGCTCCTGCTTCTTTCAATAACTTCACAATTCGACGTGATGTTGTCCCACGTACGATAGAATCATCAATCATGACAACCCGTTTGCCTTTCACGACACCGGATACGGCAGAGAGCTTCATCCGAACCCCTTGCTCCCGTAGTTCTTGTGTTGGTTGAATAAAGGTCCGTTGGGTATATTGGTTTTTAATCAAGCCCATTTCATTTGGTAGGCCAGATTCTTCCGCAAATCCCATGGCTGCGCTAAGTGATGAATTAGGTACACCGACCACAATATCTGCTTCATGTTTGAATTCACGTGCCAATTGAGCGCCCATACGTTTACGTGCTGTATGGACATTGACCCCTTGGATATTGGAGTCCGGACGGGCAAAGTAGATATACTCCATCGAGCAAACAGCCAATTGGGTGTCCGTTGTATAGTTATCGTAAGTGATGCCGTTATCATCGATGATCACGACTTCACCTGGATTCACATCGCGGATCCACTCAGCACCAACCACTTCAAAGGCACAGGTTTCAGAGGAAACTACGATAGCGCCATTGGCCATTTTCCCAATCGAAAGAGGACGGAAACCATTTGGATCCAAGGCCGCAATCAGCTTATCTTCCAGCATGAGAAGGTAAGCAAATCCACCTTTCACCGTATTCAAGGCTTCTTTCACCTTACCCATGAAAGAAGGGTTGTGGCTCCGACGAATCAAGTGGGCCAAGATTTCTGAATCAGAAGTTGAGCTAAAGATCGCTCCGTTATTTTCCAACTCCCGTTTAAGGGACTTGGCATTGGTTAAATTCCCGTTGTGGGCCAGTCCAAACTGGGTATCATGAAAGCGAAAGAGGAAGGGCTGGATGTTATCCACCGAAGCTTCCCCAGCTGTCGCATAGCGAACATGGCCAATCGCTCCCGTTCCTGTTAACTTATCCAAGTTAGCAGGATTTCGAAATACTTCTGAGAGAAGACCCGTATCACGATACCGTTTTAGTTGACCCGCATCATTCGAAAGGATCCCCGCCCCTTCTTGACCACGGTGTTGAAGACTGTGTAATCCGAAATAAGTCAGTTTTGCAGCATCTGGGTGTCCCCAGATCCCAAAAATACCACATTCTTCATTAAGAGATTTAACTTCGTATGTCATGTTGTATACCTTTTATTTTCCAGTAAAGTATTTAACCGCTGATGCAAAGAGATGTTGGTCTTTATTTCCTGGAATATTTTGGAAGAGACCATCTTCGAAACGTTCTGAGTGACCCATCTTACCAATAATTTGACCGTTCTTACTTGTGATACCTTCGATAGCATTTACAGATCCGTTAGGATTATATTTAGAATCCATGCTTGGTTTACCTTCGAAGTCAACATATTGGGTAAAGATTTGACCATTGTCACGAAGCTCTGCGAATTCCTCAGCTGTCACGACAAATTTACCTTCACCGTGTGATACTGGAATGGCATGGATGTCCCCAACTTGCACTCCAGCAAGCCATGGTGAGTTGGTGTTGGCAATCCGTGTTTCAACCATCTTAGCCACGTGTTGGTTGGCATCATTGTAGAAGAGGGTTGGACTGGTGCTACTTGCATCTTCAAAGTTACCGTATGGAAGAAGACCTGATTTAACAAGGGCTTGGAATCCGTTACAGATACCGATGATCAAACCACCGCGTTCAATGAAGTGATCGATGGCTGCACGTACTTTTTCATTGAGCAAGATGTTCACGATAAATTTAGCTGATCCATCTGGTTCATCCGCTGCTGAGAAGCCACCTGCAAAGAAGATAATGTTGGCTTTTTCGATGTTGTCAACCATAGTGTCAACAGACTTGACAATCGCCTCTTCATTCAGTGTGACAAATGGTACCAAGTTAACTTTTGCACCTTCTTTTTCAAAGGCCTTAGCTGAATCGTACTCAGAGTTAGTACCTGGGAATACTGGGATGTAAACCACTGGTGTATCAACTGTTTCTTTAGCTTTAATCACAGCATCTGATGCCACTGCAGGTACTTCTTCCAGCTCAGTTGCCTGTGCAAATTCCGTTGGGTAAACCTCTTCCAATTTACCTTGGAAGGCACTGTCAAGTTTGTGTCCATCAAGCGTTACACCGTTGACAGTGAGTGTAAAGTCAGTCACTGTTTGTCCGATCTTGGCAACACCTGCAATTTCTTCAGGCGATGTGAAGACGAATCCACCCAATTGGGCTGTCAAGCTAGTGTCAAGGTCAGCTAATTCGACGTTTGCTCCGATATGGTTCCCAAATGTTGCAAGAGCAAGCGCTTCAACGACACCACCATATTTGACAGCTGATGCAGATGTGACTTTATGATCAGCTTGGATGGCTTCAAATTGAGCAAAGTTAGACTTGATAAGATCGAAGTCAATTTCTTGTGCCAAAGCTTGACCAGGAATGTAGTAAATATTTTCACCAGCAGCTTTGAATTCTGGAGAAAGAATCTTACGGCTATCTGCAGTTGTGACCCCAAAAGCAACCAAGGTTGGTGGTACTGTCAATTCTTCAAAGGTACCAGACATCGAGTCTTTACCACCGATAGATGGCAAACCAAGTTGAATCTGAGCTTCGATTGATCCAAGGAGAGCTGAGACTGGTTGACCAAAACGCTCTGCTCGTTTATCCATACGCTCGAAGTATTCCTGATAAGAGAAACGAGCCTTAGACCAGTTTGCACCAGCAGCAACCAAACGAGCTGTGGCTTCGATGACCGCATAAGCAGCGCCATGATATGGAGACCATTCTGCTACATAAGGGTTGAATCCTTGCGCCATAACAGATGCAGTTGTTGTCACGCCATGTTGGACTGGCAATTTCTGTACAGAAGCTTCCGTTGGTGTGATTTGGTAGCGACCACCAAGTGGGTGATTGACTGTTGAACGACCAACCGAGCTATCAAAGATGGTTTGTAACCCTTTTTGACTGGCATGGTTCAGGTCAGCCAAGACTTCAAGAGTATCCGCTTCAAGGGTTTCAGCAGATGTTTGACGTTCTTCTGGAAGCTTGACATCCTTGTCAACCACCTTAGCATCTACAACCACACGTACACCGTTTGTATCAAGGAAACGACGTTCCAAATCAACGATGGTTTCACCATTCCAGTGCATGACAAGATTTGGTTTTTCAGTTACTGTTGCAACGACAACAGCATCAATATTTTCTTTGTTACATTCAGCAACGAAAGCATCTACATCTTCTGGACGAACCACTACAGCCATCCGTTCTTGAGATTCTGAGATAGCAATTTCTGTACCGTTCAAACCTTGGTATTTCAATGGCACTTTGTCTAGATCAATTTCAAGACCATCTGCCAATTCACCGATCGCCACACAGACACCACCGGCACCAAAGTCATTTGATTTCTTGATCAGACGGGTCACTTCCCCATTACGGAAAAGACGTTGAATCTTACGTTCTTCGATGGCATTCCCTTTTTGAACCTCAGCACCAGCTGTTTCAACAGATTCAACCGTTTGAACTTTAGAAGAACCTGTCGCACCACCGACACCGTCACGTCCAGTCTTACCACCAAGCAAGATAATCACATCACCTGCTTCAGGTTTTTCACGGACAACATTTTCCTTAGGAGCCGCACCGACAACTGCACCTAGCTCCATACGCTTAGCAACGAAACCTGGGTGGAAGTATTCACGAACATAAGTTGTTGCAAGACCAATTTGGTTACCATATGAAGAATAACCATGAGCCGCTGTTTTAGAAATCACTTGTTGTGGCAATTTACCAGCGCGAGTTTCTGAAATTGGAGCCGTGATATCACCAGCACCTGAGATACGCATGGCTTGGTAAACGTATGAACGACCTGACAATGGGTCACGAATGGCACCACCGATACAAGTAGCCGCTCCACCAAATGGTTCAATCTCCGTTGGGTGGTTGTGTGTTTCATTCTTGAACATAAGAAGCCATGGTTCTTTGACACCATTGACATCCACTTCAATTTCAACTGAGCAGGCATTGATTTCATCAGACACTTCCATGTCATCCAAACGACCATTAGCACGCTCATAACGGCCAAAAATAGTCGCCATATCCATCAAGGTTTGAGGTTTTTCGGTACGTCCCAACTCATCACGCATGGCAATATACTTGTCATAAGTCGCTTGCAATTGTTTTTCAAATTTAGAAGCTGAGAAGTCGATGTTTTTCAACTCAGTTTCGAAAGTTGTGTGACGGCAGTGGTCAGACCAATAAGTATCCAAAACCTTAAGCTCAGTCTCAGTTGGTACACGTCCAATGGATTTGAAGTAATCTTGAATGAAGAGAAGGTCATCCACTTCCATTGCCAATCCTTGCTCAGCCTTATACTGTGCAAAATCTTCTGCCGTATACCTTTCAAAGAAATCCAAGCTTGGAATGGTCTTGTCAGACTCAGAGAAATCCTGTTTCGCAATGCCAACAGTGATATCTTTGAAACGAGAATCCACTGGGTTCAAAAGGTAGTTTTTAACAGCTTCCAACTCATTCGCATCGATATCCTTGTTAACCAAGTACAATTGCGCTGTATTCACTGTTACGTCATTTGAACTACCCAACAACAGCAAAGCTTCTTGTGAAGATGTCGCACGTTGGTCAAATTGACCAGGTAAGCTTTCGATCGCAAAGAAAGCATATTTCTCAAGATCAGTCTGAACCGTAGCTTCATCCAAAACAGTATCGGTCACTTGCTCAGAGAAGATGTGTTTTTCCGCACGCGCAAACAAGTCCTCTGCCAAACCAAAAACATCGTAAACCTGAACAATCCGAAGATCCTTCAAGGTTTTCAACTGAAGATTATGCTGCAATTCTTTTACTAAAGAGTCCGATTTCACACGAAAATCAGCTTTTTTCTCAACGAAAATACGTTTATCCATTTTATTTCCTTTACTTCTATTCAAAAATGCTCTTGAAGACGAAGGTTTTCCGTTTCAACCAAATTATTTCAAGTCTTGCAACTTCTCTAACACAACCTTATATACATCCGTTAGGCTACCCAAATCTCTACGGAAAACATCCTTGTCCATATGGTGCCCTTCAGCATCCCAAAGGCGGCAATTATCTGGAGAGAATTCATCTGCCAAGATGATCTTGCCATCCTTATCAAAACCAAATTCCAATTTGAAATCAATCAAGCGAAGACCAATTTGTGCAAACCAATCCTTCAACAATTCATTGATGCGACGTGTTTCTTCCTTGATATAGGCAATTTGCTCATCATTGGCAATATCCAAGAACTTCACATGCTCATCATTGATGAATGGGTCATCCAAATCATCGTTCTTGTAGTAAAATTCAACGATTGGAGTTTTCAAGTCCAAACCTTCTTCCACGCCAAAACGTTTAGAGAAAGAACCCGCAGTCACATTACGAAGAACCACCTCCAAAGGAATAATTTTTACTTTCTTGTTGAGTTGTTCTGTGTCAGAAATACGTTCGATAAAGTGAGTAGCTACACCCGCAGCATTCAATTTTTCAAAAATAAGAGACGAAATCTGATTATTTAGCACACCTTTTCCCTTAATAGTCTCCTTACGAGCCCCATTAAGCATGGTTGCCTGGTCCTTATAGACCGACTTAATCACATTTTCGTCCTCAGTAGTATAGATATCCTTAGCTTTTCCAGTATAAATCAGTTGATTGGTCATGACTTTGTTCGCCTTTCGTATTTTATCACCTTCATTCTATCACATACAAAGTGTATTTTCAATAAAATTCCGTACAATATAAGCAGAATCCGAATAAAAAGGACAGAAAAAAAGATCATCCAGAATAATCTCTGAACGATCCCTTTTTCATTAGTGACCAGCAGTTCGTTTTTCGATATAGTCGACAACATCCCCTACTGTGTTAAATTCATCAATAGCCTTGTCCGGAATCTCAATTTGGTATTCATCCTCAAGATTGATAATAAATTCCATCAATTCAACAGAATCCGCCTGTAAATCCTTACGTAAGTCAGATTCCAAAGATACTTGAAAGTCTGGACCCTTGCGATCTTTGAGAAATTCCTCAATTGTAACTAAAATTTCGTTTTGTTTACTCATACATTACCCTTCCTTCGATAATTCCTTCACTGATTTTCCAACAACATCTGTCTCTAACATGGTCCGAATCTGACGAATCGTGCTATAGACAGCTTTGGCATCACTCGAACCATGCGTTTTAACAACAGGTGCTTGAAGACCAAACAAGACCGCTCCTCCAACATCTGAGAAATCCAAGGTTTGCTTCAATGATTTCAAACGGTCCTTGAGCAGAAAAGCTCCTAATTTCGCCTTCCAGTTTCCTGTGGCAATTGCTTGTTTCAATTGCTTCAAGATCCCAAAAGCCGTTCCTTCCATCGTTTTCAAGACAGCGTTTCCCGTGAAACCATCCGCCACAACGACATCAGCAACGCCATCCATCAAGTCACGCGCTTCCACGTTTCCAACAAAATGAATCGACTCATCCTCAGATAACAATTGGTAGGTTTCCTTGCGCAAAGGATCTCCCTTACTAGCTTCTGTCCCATTGTTCAATAGACCCACGCGCGGTTTTTGAATCCCACGAACATTTTCAGCATAATAGGACCCCATCACAGCATACTGATGCAAGTGCTCCGGTGTATTTTCCGCATTAGCACCCAAATCTAACATGTCATACCCACGACCATCAACCGTCGGAAGTGTCGACATCAAACCTGGACGTTCCACGCCCTTGATGCGGCCAACAATAAAGAAACCTGCTGCCAACAAGGCACCTGTATTCCCCGCAGATAGCATGGCATCGACCTCACCATCCTTCACATCCTTGGCAGCTAAGACCATCGAAGCCTGTTTCTTCCGACGAATGGCCCGCGTTGGCTCATCATCTGAATCGATTTTTTCTTCCGTATGCACAATCGATACACGTTCTGTTGCGGTTAAATAGTCTTTGATTTTTGCCTCATCGCCATACAAGACAATCTCAATATCATCAAAATCACGAATGGCTTGATTCACACCTTCTACCAAGGCTTGAGGTGCATTATCGCCCCCCATTGCATCTACTGCAATTTTTTTCATGTTTCACCTCCAGATGAATCTTTCATAATCGCTCCCCAATCACTCAAGGAATCGATAAACTTTTTAGCTTTTAAATGGATCCCTACATACTCCTCATACAACTGATCAATTGCCTGACGCAGAGCTGCTTTCATCTCTGCTTGTAGAGAAATCGTCTCTAACTCATTGAATCGTACTGCTTGAAACTGATCCAATAAATAGAGAACATTCGGATGCCAGTGAGCGCGTCTCTCATCCTGATCATAATGATCCGGACAAAGGACCCCACTATAGCGAAAAGAGTAATCAAAAGGAAGTCCAACCCGATGACAGAAACAGCATTCATGCAGATTCAAGATAACTCCAAATCGTGATAGAATCTGAATCTCAAAAATATTGGTCAAAACCTCATAATCCAGTCCCTCTTCCATCAAAGACAAGGTCTTTTCCAAAAAAGCAAACAGGGCTGGATCCACCTGATTATCCTGAATACTTGCATCTGCAAGCGCCAGAACATAGGTCGCATAAGAAAGGGCAAAAAGATCTGCATTGATTTTCTTATAAACCTGCACATCTTGAAAATCATCAATATAACTCAAGCCATCATCATTGATTTTCAGCAACATATCCGCCGTTACCAAAGGTTGTAACATGGGATTCAATCGTGATTTTCCCGCATGTTTCACAAAAAACATCCGCTTACCTGACTTCTCCGTGAAGATCTTGACCAATTTGTCATCCTCACGAAATTCCCGATTATACAGCACAATGCCCCGGGTCTCAATTGACTCCAGCATGTTCTTCCATATACTCCTTCAAGCGTTTCATAGCTTCCTTGATAACCTCCATGCTGGCTGCATACGACAAACGCACATAACCTTCGCCATATTGACCAAAAGCAGCACCAGGAATAAAGGCAACCGCTTTTTCACGCGCAAAATCCTGCAAGAAAGCAAAGGAATCTTGATTATAACCAGCTGGGATTTTAGCAAAAATATAAAAGGCACCATCTGGCTTAATCATCTCAAACCCAAGCGCGGACATCTGTTCGATAATATAATCCCGACGCTTCACATATTCCTTCTTCATCGGTTCCGCATCATCTCGACCTTCCGTCAAAGCTTCGATCGCAGCATACTGGTTCATGGTTCCAGCAGCCGTTACCAAATACTGATGGCTCTTGATGAGTTGGGCCGTCAACGCAGCCGGGGCAAAGATAAAGCCAAGTCGCCAGCCTGTCATGGCATGAGATTTGGACAAGCCATTGATAACAATGGTCTGCTCAGGAATAAAGGAGGCCATAGAGACATGCGCTTCTCCAGTATAAGTTAGCTCTGAATAAACTTCATCACAAATCACAAAGACTTCATATTTTTTTAGGACAGCAGCCAATTCTGCCATCTGTTCGCGCGAATAAGTGACACCCGTTGGATTAGCTGGATAATTGAGAATAACAGCCTTCAATTTTTCACCCTGCTCTAGAATGGCCTTTTCCAACTTTTCAGGAGTCAAGACAAAACGATCTGCTGTCGTATCAATTTCGACAATTTCCGCCCCAACCAAATTCACAATCGGTTCATAACCAGGATAAGCCGGCGCCGGAAGAAGTACTACATCCCCAGGTTCCAAGATTGCTGTCAAGGTTGCAGATAGGGCTTCAGTCGCACCGATCGTCACCAATATCTCATCTTCAGGACGGTAGTAAATACCATATTTATCAGCCACAAACTGACTCGCAGCCTCACGCAAAGCCAGCAAACCACTCATCCCAGTGTAATGGCTAAAATTCGCATCAATGGCAGCCTTTCCTGCTTCTTTTACATGTTCAGGAGTTGTAAAATCCGGTTCCCCCAAAGTCAAACGCAAGACACCAGGAATGGAAGAAATTGATTGATCGAACTGACGAATCAAAGAAACTTCAATCCGATTCAGATTTTTATTAAAACGTTTCGTTAAATCCATAGAACACCTCCAAAAACACTTATATTCATTATACTATAAATAGGACCCCATCGCAAAAGAACAAGCCAGATCCCCACCTTTTGCTGACCACCAAAGGACATTTCAAAAATCCTTCCATGAAAAAAAGACTTAGCAATGCTAAGTCTTTCAAGCCATTATTGTTGACCACGTGTTGCCACATATTTCAATTGATCCGCATGTTTTGCCACAAAATCCTTCATTTCTGAATCAGGAATTTGACGAAGGTAGAGGTTAGAACGAATGGTTTCATCCTCTTCACGACAAGTTGACAATACTAAGTATTTATCAGATGCTTTGATCTTGATATTAGGATTCTTCGTACGAGCTGACTCATAGATATTCTTCAATTGTGTCGTAAAATCATTGTCATCAGTAAAGCTTGTACGGTAGAAAGCGGTGTCCTCTGGGACAATGACCAATCCCATTACTTCATAATAATATTTCCGCTCTGGTGTCTCAATCACAACATACGGATGTTGGTCCAAATACTCTTGTTTGTCATAGTAGTTGACATCATTAAACATGCGATGATCGCCGACCTTACTACCACGAGCATGACCAAACAACCAAGTCAAACGATCACTGAAGTCTTTCTTGTTGTCCATATCCATGAAGACTGTCCCCATGTATGGTTCATTTCCACCATCAAACGTCTTATTCAAATAAGTTTCATTGTCAGTGGTTTGTACAACAGGTTCATCCAACTCAGTACCCGGTGCATAGACATAAGCAATTGCCTCAGGGTTAACAGCTGTTAACTGAGCAAAACGATTTTTCAAGTAATCTTTTTCTTCTTGGCTTGGTTCATATTTAGTTTCTTGCTTGGTTGAGCTTGTTCCAGTTGTTTTTTTAGCCGTGCCAGATGACTTAGTTCCTCCAAATGGATTAAAGAAAATAAATCCAGCAACAAGAACAACAACTGCAACAAGAGCAGCAATTACAAGACCCAATTTATTTGAACTTTTTTCCCCAGCTCTTTTCATTGATTGATCTCCTCTTGATGATTTTTTCTAAAAAATAACACTGAACCCGAAGGTCCAGTGATATTTTACGAGCTAATTAATAATCAAATTATTTAACTGCGCTTGTTTTTGGAAGAGCTTTACCAGCTTGTTTTGAACCAGCTTTACCAGCTTCTGCTTTTTTAGCTGCTTCTTCTGCTTTAGCTGCGTCAGCTTTAGCTGCGTCTGCTTTAGCTGCGTCTGCGTTAGCTTGTTCTGGATTAATTCCATGTTCTTTCAAGTAACGAGCGTTAGCTTGTTCTGGAGTTTCATTCAAGATATAGTAACGGCCTTCTTTTTTCTTAGCTGTGTTTTGAACAGTTTGGAATTGTTGTACATATTTGTTACGTACGTTCAAGAATGCAGTATTGAATGCTGCTTCATAAGCTGCTTTCTTTTCTCCGTAAAGGTGTGAACCACCTTCAACAGCATCAAATTCAGCTTTAGCTGCTACTACTGCTGGATCAGCCGCTGCTTCAGCTTTGATTTCGTCCATGTGACCGTTAAGGTATTCTTCAACTGTACGAGCACTTACAAATTCAGATTGATCATAGTATTTTGAAGCGACGTCAGTATCTTGAGGTCCTCTAGGATTGTTAGCTCCACCGTTGACTCCACCTTCGGCAAGAACTGGTGCTGCTGCAGCAAATACTGCAAGAGCTGCTACTGATGATAATAAAACTTTTTTCATTGTTTTATCTCCTTTTTTCTTTTCAAAAATTATTCGTTACTTCGTAACTATGACTAGTATACTAGGATATTCTGCCTATGTCAAGACTTTTTCCATTATTTTTTAAAAAAAGTTTAATCTTTTGATCCATTTGAGATATAGAACTACGAATTTAAAACCATCTTGGAAAAATACTCTATTCATATATAAAAATGTATTTAAAAAATAGAAATCTTTTCTATCCTATTTCACCACCCCATTTTTTGGCAATCGTTTCTTGGGCAAACTAGGATCAGCCTTTGCTTCTAGTTCTTTAGCTGCTTGAACCAGTTTTTTCCGTTTCTTTTCTTTTTTTAGATTTTCCAACCATTTTCTGATTTCCATTTGTATATCCTCCTAAATAAAAGAGGCCAGTTACCCAGCCTCCTTATTGTTAACATTTTTTGGCATTTCCGATTTCAAATAGAGGAGAAAGAGGGCGATTTTCGTGAATGCGAACAATGGCCTCTGCAAGGAGTTTCGCAATCGAAATTTGCTCAATCTTATCAATTAATCGATCTTCCGGTAGATAAATCGTATCCAACACCACCAACTTCTTAATGGCTGATTTTTGAATATTGTCCATCGCTGGTCCTGATAAAACAGGGTGAGTACAGCTCGCATAAACTTCAACAGCACCTGCTTCTGCAAGGGCGTCCGCGGCATGACAGATTGTACCAGCTGTATCAATCATATCATCAATCAAAATACAAGTCTTGCCTTCAACACTCCCAATGATATTCATCACTTCACTCGTATTCATCTTATCGACACTTCGACGTTTATCAATAATCGCAATCGGTGTCTTCAAAAATTCAGCTAATTTTCGAGCACGAGTCACACCACCATGGTCTGGACTGACAACAACATAGTCTTTCCCAATCATCCCACGACGTTCAAAATAGTCGGCGATCAAAGGCGCACCCATCAAGTGGTCAACAGGAATATCAAAGAAACCTTGAATCTGAGCGGCGTGCAAATCAATTGTCAAGAGGCGATCAACACCAGCAACCTCAAGCATATTGGCTACCAACTTAGAAGTGATTGGTTCACGAGCTCGAGCTTTCCGGTCTTGACGAGCATAGCCGTAATATGGCATCACCACATTAATGGATTGCGCACTAGCCCGTTTCAACGCATCTACCATAATCAAAATTTCCATTAGATTATCGTTAACCGGCGAGCTAGTGGATTGCAAAATATAAACATCTTTCCCACGGATTGATTCTTCAATATTAACCTGAATTTCTCCATCAGAAAATTGACGAACCGTTGACTTTCCAAGTGGTAGTCCCATTTCTCGAGACACACGTTGAGCCAATTCTTGATTTGACGACAAAGCAAAGAGCATTAAATCAGAAAATGACATGATTTCCTCCAGTAAAATCTAAAACCATATTGTACAGTCAGCACAAATTTCTCCTGTAACCATTTTATCGCTTTTTAAGCAAATATTCAAATATTAATTTATGGAAACTACAAAATCTATCACTACCTAAATTCTATCAAAAAAGAAGCAGAACAAATGTTCTGCTTCAGTGTAATTCTTAGTTTGGATAGATATAAGTAACAGTACCTTGTGCTGTTGTTGGGTTAAACCAACCACGGTAGTTCCCAATACTACGGATACCATTATAGTTAGACTCAGAGACTTGGATGCTCGTTGTAGATTGAACGGCTGTAACAACTGCTACGTGTCCATATCCACCATCATTCCAACATGCAATGGCACCAACTTGTGGTTGAGATCCTGTACGGAATCCTGCTGCCGCTGCACTTGCTGCCCATTGTCCACCATTACCCCAGTAATCACCAGCCCATGGAGCCAATGTCTTCGCACCCCATGTACATTCACCAACTGGATAAGATGATGCAGATGTACTATAAGTTGGACGAGAAACAGTTGCTGCTGGAGCTGCTGGAGCTGCTGCTGCTTGAGTTTGAACAGCAGGTTGAGCTGCTGCTTGAGTTTGTGCAGCCGCTGGTGTTGCAGCAGGTGTTTGTGCTGCTGCCTGAACTTGTGCTTGAAGAGTTGTATTAGCAGAAGCTTTTACAGCTGCTTGTTGTTCTTTTTGTTTTGCACGGTAAGCTGCCTCAGCTGCTGCCGCTGCTGCCGCTGCTTTTTCAGCTTCAGCTTTTTGTTGCAACAAAGCGTTCTTTTCGTTTTCAGCAGATGATTTTTCAGCTGCCAAATTCAATTGTGCCACTTTCAACTCAGCTTCTTTAGTTGACAAAGCTTGCGCATCATCTTCTAATTGCTGTTTATTTGCAATAACAGTATTGATAGCGTCGTTGTTTTCTTTTTGTTTTTGTGCAATATCTTCTTTATCACGTTTTTGCTCTTGCAACATTTTGTTGTTAGCATCTGCAATTTCATTCATAGCAGAAATACGTGAGATAGCTTCTGTCAAAGATCCAGAGCTAACAATCGCATTAATATAGCTTGTTGCAGTTCCAGTTGTTTGAGCACTACGTGCTTGATTTGCAAGTGATTCTTGACGAGCAACAATATTTTTTGACAACTCATCGATCTCAGCTGACAATCGTTCAGATTCTTCATTCAAACGGTCATTTTCAGCTTGAAGATTTTCTTGTTGTTGTTTAATTTCAGATACTTGACCTTGGATTTGATCTACCTGAGCTTGTGCACTTTGTTGTTGTTGATTAATACTATTGATTTTGTTATCTTGAGCAGCAATCTTATCATCTGTTGAATCAGCTGATACACCAGCTACGACAGCACCTTGTGATAAAGCAACTGTACTCAATAAGATTGTGGCAAATAATTTTTTCTTCATTAGATAAATTTTCCCTTTCTAATAAGACACTAACTAGTATAACAAATTTTTTGAAATTTTATATTACGCTATTGTTACATTTTTATTGCGAGTTTATAAATAAATCTTTTCAAGTAAAGGCTGTAATACTAATAATAGAAGTACATTCAAAATTAAACTTGGGGAAATTTGGTAAATAATTAGTGTAATCCAGTTAAATTTTATACCGATAAAAAGAACCAAAAGAAGGTTTGTTAAAATCTGAAATAATAGAATCGTTAATAAAAATGTAAAAAAACGAGTCAATCGATTGACTAAAATAATCTGATTACACCGATAAAAAATCACCTGAAGTAAAGGAAATACTAGGAAGGCAATTCCTAGAGTGTGTAAAAAATACACATCAAAACAAAAACCAAAGAAGACTCCCCACCAAATACTAGCTATCTCAGAGAAATAGAGACTCAATAACATAAAACCATATAGAAATAAAAATGAAGTAGGTTCAAAGGAGTTTGGACAGAAACGAGAAATAAGAAGAGAGATCTGCCCGTCAACAAATAAAGATAAGAATAAGATTAAAGGGAAAAAATGGTACTTACGTATGACTTTCACACTACTCTCCGATCAATAGTACATAACGATTGACATCTAAATTAGCCTTTGGTTTCACACGAATTTCTTGCCCTAACTGATCAGATGCCTTTTGAGTAGAAGTCACTGTACCAAGAGGTAAGTCACTACTCTTATATTTTCCTAAACCACTTGTTGAAACCAGAGATCCTTTTTTAATTTCAACTGGATCTCCAATTTGCAACAACCGAAACTCACCCGTCTTCTCATCATAACCATTTAATAAGGCAAAAATAGATTGACCTTGACTCTCAATTTTAAACGTCAGGTGTTGTGAAGAAATAGTATCTTCGACTAATAATTTTACTTTACTAGAATGTTTCTCTATACTTTCTACCACACCAATGACGCCACCAGACGAAAGAACAAACATAGAATCAGAAATTCCATCTGAACTACCTTTATCAATAACAAATTCCTGATCCCACGAACCATAATTACGGTCAATAATCTCACTAACGACTTGTTTAGAACCCGATACAGAATTCTTGATTGACATCAAATCCTTTAATTCTCTATTTTCTGATTCCAAACGGTTAAGTTTTGACTGGTCTATATCCTTTTGATAAAGACGTGATTTTAACGAACGGTTTTCATCATTTAATTCAGATAAATTCTTTAAATCCTTTGCCTTAGATTCCACAAAAACAAATGGTACCGATACTGTCTTATCAACAATAGCTAATAGATCAGAAGATTTTAAAACAATCGAAGTTCTAACAGATGGAAAAAGAAATAAAATTCCTGAAACAGTTAAAACAAACACAAAACTAAAAATTTTAAAGAATCGATTCAAGAACATAGACAAAACCTTCAAAAATATAAAAAATAGTTTGAGATGACATCTCAAACTTCGAAATTATACGGAGAATGGGGGATTCGAACCCCCGCGCCGGTTACCCGACCTAACGATTTAGCAAACCGTCCTCTTCAGCCTCTTGAGTAATTCTCCAAAATGGGCACGAGTGGACTCGAACCACCGACCTCACGCTTATCAGGCGTGCGCTCTAACCACCTGAGCTACGCGCCCAAGTTAAAAACTTGGTAAAGAACCTATGTTCAAAGCGGGTGACGAGAATCGAACTCGCGACAACAGCTTGGAAGGCTGTAGTTTTACCACTAAACTACACCCGCTTATTATTAAAAGAAATGGCGCGAGACGGAATCGAACCGCCGACACATGGAGCTTCAATCCATTGCTCTACCAACTGAGCTACCGAGCCAAATTGCGGGAGCAGGATTTGAACCTACGACCTTCGGGTTATGAGCCCGACGAGCTACCGAGCTGCTCCATCCCGCGTTAATATTAAGGAGGATGTGGGATTCGAACCCACGCACGCTTTTACACGCCTGACGGTTTTCAAGACCGTTCCCTTCAGCCGGACTTGGGTAATCCTCCAAGATAACAATGGACCTTGTAGGACTTGAACCTACGACCACTCGGTTATGAGCCGAGAGCTCTAACCAGCTGAGCTAAAGGTCCAACAAGATCAACAATATAGCGGCGAAGGGGATCGAACCCCCGACCTCCCGGGTATGAACCGGACGCTCTAGCCAGCTGAGCTACACCGCCATAATATCGGGAAGACAGGATTCGAACCTGCGACACCTTGGTCCCAAACCAAGTACTCTACCAAGCTGAGCTACTTCCCGATCTAAAGCTACCGCTTTATGCACCCTAGAGGAGTCGAACCTCTAACCGCC
>NZ_JASHEI010000006.1:0-148591 GCF_047463195.1 Streptococcus parasanguinis | reverse complement strand
CGATTTCGTCGTCCCACCTCCGCACAGTTGAGTAGGGCTGTAAAAGCTGATGAAATCAGCGTAGTAGAGCCCACTCAACCACTGCGTCTTGCTCGACAATCCAAAAATAATTGAGAGGCTAGGACTTGTGTCCCAGCCTCATGTAGTTTTTACAGAATAGAACAATAATCCGTTTTGGCTAAAAGCTATATTCTATTTCTCGTTCCAGTTCATTTATCACTAAATAAAAATATCATATAAATAAACTATTTTTTTAAAAAAATAGGCTAGAGATTGAAATATTTTTCACAAAAGAGTATACTGTTAGCATAGTTTTGTCGGATATTTATAAAAGACCCCATCAAAACTAGTTGTCAACCCTTGCTGTTCTGATAGGAACGTTTGCTGGTATCGTTGATACCAAGGAGGAATCATATGTCTAAAGTAGCTATTGTCACAGGTGCTGGTCAAGGAATTGGTTTTGCAATCGCAAAACGCTTGGTACAAGATGGCTTTAAGGTTGGAGTATTGGACTACAATGCTGAAACAGCTGAAAAAGCAGTTGCTGAGTTGTCCGCAGAAAATGCTTTTGCGGTCGTTGCTGATGTATCCAAACAAGCAGAAGTGGCTGCAGCTTTCCAAAAAGTTGTTGACCATTTTGGAGATTTGAATGTTGTCGTGAACAATGCAGGTGTTGCGCCAACTACACCACTTGATACAATTACAGAAGAACAATTTACACGTACATTTGCTATTAACGTTGGTGGCGTGATTTGGGGTGCTCAAGCTGCACAAGCTCAATTCAAAGCGCTTGGCCATGGCGGAAAAATCATCAATGCAACTTCACAAGCAGGTGTTGTAGGTAACCCTAACTTGACTGTTTATGGTGGTACTAAATTTGCAGTTCGTGGTATCACACAGACTTTGGCGCGTGACTTGGCGGATTCAGGAATCACTGTCAATGCTTATGCACCAGGTATCGTGAAGACTCCAATGATGTTTGACATTGCTCATGAAGTTGGTAAGAACGCAGGTAAAGATGACGAATGGGGTATGCAAACATTCGCTAAAGATATCACTTTGAAACGTCTTTCTGAACCAGAAGATGTAGCAGCGGCTGTCAGCTTCCTTGCTGGACCTGACTCAAACTACATCACAGGTCAAACCATTATAGTGGATGGTGGTATGCAATTCCATTAAGATGAAAAAAGAGGTTGGGATCAACATCCTAACCTCTTATTTTGTGCGTTCACAATAAAAGAAACGGAGATCAAAAAAACCACTCCCGAAAGGGAAGTGGTTCTGTGTTGGTTCTTATTTGAGACCGTATTTTTTGTTGAAACGATCCACACGTCCATCTGCTTGAGTGAACTTTTGACGTCCAGTGTAGAATGGGTGTGAGTCTGATGAAATTTCAACACGGATCAATGGGTAAGTTTCACCTTCGAATTCAACTGTTTCGCTAGAGTACTTAGTTGAACCGCTGAGGAACTTGTAACCAGTAGTAGTGTCCATGAAGACAACAGGGCGATATTCTGGATGGATATCTTTTTTCATTTTGCAATATTTCCTTTCTGCCATGGTCTCTTTCCGAGCCATAGATTGTTACTAAGCTAGTGTACCAAATTTCCAGGATCTTGACAAGTATTTTCACTAATTTTATTTAAATTAATGATCAAAAAAATCACCCTGGCTAAGCCAAGGTGAATCTAATCTTATTATTGTTCAGATTGATTTGGATCTTTTGGTGCTTCAACTGGTTGATCAGCTTGTCCCTCAGTGTGTTCGTGTGATTCTTTTTTGATTTCATTTACAGCAGTTTTTACAGTAGAAGTTGTCACGCGTCCAACAGATTGGGCAAATCCTTTACCAGATTCAGTAAGTTCTTCGAATGTTCCTTTTGTGATTTTACCACCTGACATCGCCAAGAGACCAGTCACAACAATAGCGATTGATGCGATTAAAGTGAGGATCAAACCAAATCCGATTGAAACCAATCCATCTAACTCAGAGGTATACTCACTTCCCTTGAAGGTTGCAAACAATGAAACCAATGTAGAAATAAAACCTGCAACAATGATGATAGTTGAAAAAGTTTTATTTAAAGGGGTATTGATGTTATTCAAGCAGGCAAGAACGATAGAGCCAATAGAAAGGACGATTACAATCCATCCGCTATTTTGGATTCCAGAAATGCTAATAACTCCAAAGACAGTGGTATACCATGGCAAGAAAGTACCAAGAATTGCTACCGCAGCAGAGATAATGATAAACAATCTATTTTTTTCCATAATAGGTCTCCTTAAAAATTGTATTAGCTTTATTTTACCATAAGAAGGGGTAAATGAAAACCCTGTGACCAAGATAAAAAGGCTGAGGATCCGTTCTCAGCCTTCGTTTTTGCGAGCCACTTCTTGTAGCTCTTTGTAGATTTGGTCGTTTTCTTCGAGGGAGTAGGAGTTGGCTCCACTGGCTAGTGGATGGCCACCACCATTATGACGTTTGGCAATTTCATTGATCACTTTTCGTTTGCTACGCATCCGGACACGGAAGTGACCGTCGGCCTGCTCGACAAAGATAGCCCAAACAGATACGGTATCAATGCGTCCAGGAGCTCCAACAATTGCAGCAGTCTCGGAATCACGTAGATCGAATTTCTTCAAGAGCTCTTGTGTCAAAGTCACACGCGCAGCGCCATGTTCATCGATCTCGAGATGGTCATAAACATAGCCTTGAAGCTTAGCGGTTTTGAGATTGATCGTATCCATCTGCCGAGCAAGGGCTGTAAAATCAAAGGGAATGCTTCGAAGAGTTGCAGCGATCTCAAAGGTCCGAGTCGAAGTAGCAGGATAAAGGAAGCGACCAGTATCGCCGACAATCCCAGCATAGAGAAGACGCGCAGCACTAACAGGAAGTTCGAGATCCAATTCCTTAGAAAAAAGTGCGATCAACTCACTGGTAGAGCTAGACTCAGTATCAACCCAGAGCAGATCCCCATATGCATCGTCATTTGGGTGGTGGTCGATCTTAATCAGGAAATCACCATTCGTATAGCGCTTGTCATCGATGCGGGGAGTATTGGCCGTGTCACAGACAATCACCAAAGCTCCAGCATAGTCCTCATCTCTGACAGTATCCATCTCAGCAAGCCAAGTCAAGGTTGGTTCATCATAGCCAGTTGCCAAGACTCGTTTTTGAGGGAAGTGCGCACGCAGGAGATCCCGCATGCCCACCTGGCTACCAATCGCATCCGGATCCGGATTCTGATGACGGTGGATAATAATCGTGTCATAAGCTTGAATCTTTTCAAGAATTTCATTCATTACGTTCATACATTACCTCATTTTCTCTGTCAATTTTAACATAAGAAAGGCCCATCCAGCAAGCATTTATCACTAATCAGGAGCTGTGGAAGCGGTTTTACATTGGATAGATATTTTGTTAGAATGAAACCAATAAAACATGTTTTTCTTCCGCTACTATTTGGATCGCAAAGCAATTTACTATATTCGGAGTCACTACGATGGCGCGAATGATTACGAAAAACTGTTAGCATATGGTAAAGAAAATAATATTGAATTTGATTACACAACTGGCTCTAACTACCATAATCGCTTTAATCCAAAAGATGGCTTCAAACGTCCCTATAATATGAAAGTTCAAGTCCCTCAGGGCAATTCAGCTAAAGGAAAAGATTTGAACAATGCGCGGATGGTGGAGTTTATTGTGAATTTAGATACCGGCGAGTTTGAGAGTCAATGGGATGCCTATGACAATCATAAACTAGCAGATGGTCGCTATGATTCCAATCCAGGAAAATATTCTAATGAAGAATTAAGAGAAATCGCCAATACAGAGTCTTTTAACTATGGTCCCTCAACAGGTCAAAATTCCGATGTTACAGAGTTTTATAAAGGGAAACATGATAAGCTTGATATGAATACGCCAGAGCCAGCTACTCGTGCACGTGCTAAAAAAATATTTAAATATGAACTCGATTTAGGTGAAGTAGATGAAGATACAGGTCAAAAGGGGAAATTTGCGGATATAGCAAGGAAAGGAAATCAAGATTATGAAGCATGGCAACGAAATACAAAAGGAATGTCAGAAGAAGAAAAAGTGGAAGAGTATAATAAATTTAAGAAATCTCTTAATGGCAGTGCTGATAATAATACTGGCTATTATGACTATACTCAAAGTCAATTCTATCCGAAAGACCACCAGTAGTGCGTATGATATTTTACAGAAACAGAGATTTGTTTTGGTACAAGATAAAAATGACTGGGGAAAAGAGTGGAGTACTGGAGTAGGATTTGATTTAAAAGATAAGGAATTGTACAATTCGTATTTTGCAGTTATTGAGAAGAATAAATTATATGGTGGTTATGGAAATTATGGAACTAAAGAAATGTACCAACGTTCTTTTAACAGAGAAATATCATCCATTTTAGTTAATCTGAAAATTTCACCAGATGAAATCAAAAAGAATAATTATCAAATTACACGCTCACCAGATTCTTTAGTAAATAAAGAATTATTGAAAGAGGAATATCCGCCAGAATTTGAAGGTAGATATTCTATCAAGGATAGTCAATTCTCCAAAGTCCGCATCACCTACAACAAAGAATTCTTACCGACAAAAATTGAGTGGTATTATAAGGGTGAAGGAGGGCTAAAATGGTACACTTGGCGTACGTACTCCTACCCATTTAAAAATAAGTCTGAATTTGATAAGAAATTGGATGAAGAAATTGAAACTATTAAAGAGATTCGAGAAGAGAACAAGGGTGATTAAACCAGATTTGAAATAAAGCTGAGCATAGTAAAGGCTCAGCTTTATTGTTAGGAAGACACTTCCTTTTAGATGGATATTTTGCTAGAATGAGAGATATATGAAATTCATTAAAAAGAGATTATTCAGTCTAAAATCTTTCCTATTGTTAATTCTTTTATTGCTTACTATAGCTAGTATTTTCATAGTTGTTCAAAGAGGTAAGATTCAAGAGAATTCAAAGTCTATTATAGAGAAGCAAAGGTTTATAGAGACACACATCTTGTCTGGTGATGATAACAAGGAATCAATCAGTGCGGGTTTTGATTTAAAAGAAAAAGAATTTTTTTATTACCATGGAGCTGCAATAAAAAATAATAAATTGTATGGTGGTAGTCAGGAATATAGTGCTGCGGAGTATTATAAAAGAGCTTTGGATATTGAGCTCACTTCAGCACTTTTAAATCACCAAATGAATATTAAAGATATAAAAGATTCCAACTATCAAATTACTCGTTCAACTGATTCATTCATCAATAAAAAAATATTAGAAGAAAAACAACCGCCTGAATTTGAAGGTAGATATTCTATCAAGGATAGTCAGTTTTCCAAAGTCCGTATCACCTACAACAAAGAATTTCTACCAACAAAAATTGAGTGGTACTATAAGGGTGAAGAAGGACTAAAATGGTACACTTGGCGCACCTATTCTTATCCCTTCAAAAATAAGTCTGATTTTGATAAAAAGCTGGATGAAGAAATCGAAAATATTAAAGAAATTCAAGAGGAAAATGAGGGAGATTAACATAGTTTTTAGATAAAGCTGAGCTTATATAAGGCCCAGCTTTATTGATAGGAAGACACTTCATTTGGATTGGATATTTTGATAGAATGAAATGGATATGATAAAAGAAGTTAAACAATTAATTAAAAGAAAACGATGGTTACAATTTCCAAAAACAATTGTGGTAGTGTTGGTCGTAATGCTTATTGCAGTATTCCTAAGTAGTTGTAGTTACAATCAACCGGCATTGAATCTTTTAAAGAAAAAGCAATTTGTTATGATTAAAATGGGAGATTCTACCGATGAGCATTTTGAGGTTGGGGTGGACCTTGAGAAAAAAGAATATTACTATAATGATGAAACGGCAGTGAAAGACGATACAGTTTATGGTGGTTATAAAGCGGACTGGGATCGTAAACAGTATTACAAATCTGCAGTAAATAACGAATTATCATCAGTTCTATTAAGTAAGAAAATTACTACTGATGAAATTAAGAAATCCAACTATCAAATTACTAGCTCACCGAAAAGATTTTTGGACGATAAATTGATGAAAGAAGAATATCCCCCGGAATTTGAAGGTAGATATTCTATCAAGGATAGTCAGTTTTCCAAAGTTCGTATCACCTACAACAAAGAATTCTTACCCACTAAAATCGAATGGTACTATAAGGGTGAAGAAGGCCTCAAATGGTACACTTGGCGCACCTATTCGTATCCGTTCAAAAATAAGTCTTATTTTGATATGAAGTTGGATGAAGAAATTAAAGATATTAAAGAGATTCAAGAAGAAAACGAGGGCGATTAGGTTGAATCGGTCCAAATTCTTGAAACGTGTCCCTTCTTTCAGCTTATCGGGAAAGGTTTCGTGCAAAATGCTTGAAAAAGTGGTATAATACGGGAAATAGCTTTTGGGAGGAAATTATGACTGTAGCGAAGATTGTTTTTGCTAGTATGACTGGAAATACTGAAGAAATTGCTGATATCGTAGCGGACAAATTCCGTGATCTTGGTGTCGAAGTAGATGTGGATGAGTGTACAACTGTGGATGCGGAGGACTTCCTTGATGCGGATATCGCAGTGGTAGCGACCTATACATACGGCGATGGAGAGCTTCCAGATGAGATCCAAGATTTCTACGAAGATTTGGCTGGCCTTGATCTCAAAGGCAAACTTTACGGTGTGGTAGGATCAGGTGATACCTTCTACGATGAATTCTGTAAAGCAGTTGATGATTTCGACCGTTGCTTCGCTGCGACTGGTGCTGAAAAAGGTTCTGAGTGTGTCAAAGTTGATTTGTCTGCAGAAGACGAAGACATTGAAAAATTAGAAGCCTTTGCAGAAGAACTTGTAGCAAAAGCAAATTAATGACAAAGAGGCTAGATCGATGGATTACAGCCTCGATTTATATCCAAAATAAAGAGGAGACACATGGATTTAGATCAGATTCGTAAGGACATTGACCAGATCGATCAAGAGATTGTAGCCTTGCTGGAAAGACGGATGGTCTGTGTCGGTCAGATTGTAGAATATAAGGAGCAGCAGGGCTTACCTGTGCTCGATCAAGGAAGGGAAAGAGAGGTGCTTGAGAAAGTCGGCTCTCTTGTGGCGGATGAGCAGTATCGGGCGACCATTCAAGCCCAGTTTCAAGATATGATGAAGCGCTCGAGAAACTTCCAAGAGGAGGTGAGGGCGCGTGACTAGTCTATCGATCAAGCAAAAAGCACAACAGTATGTGGTCCTAACAGGGATGGCGCTTTTCATTGGTCTCTTGGTCGGTGCTATTGACATGATTTTTGGTCAAGGATTGCTCCTGATCGGGGATTTCCGAAGCCAGCATTGGCCCTTGATTCTTTTTCTGGCCTTAGCGGGGCTTGTCATCGTTTATCTCTATAAACGTTTTGGTGGCAAGGCTTCAAAAGGGATGGGCCTCATCTTTGATGTCGGACACGCGCGTGAGGAGAAAATCCCCTTGGTCTTGGTGCCTTTGATCATGCTGACGACCTGGATGAGCCATCTCTTTGGTGGTTCGGTCGGTCGGGAAGGTGTAGCAGTCCAGATCGGAGCGACCCTTTCGCACCGTTTTGCCCGTCATATCAAGATCCCGGATGCTTCGCGTATTTTTCTCATGACCGGGATGGCCGCTGGTTTTGCGGGGCTCTTTCAGACGCCACTGGCAGCAACCTTTTTTGCCCTTGAAGTCTTGACAGTTGGGGAGTTGCAGTTGATGGCTCTCTATCCAGCGCTCATTGCCTCAATCGTGGCTAGCTTCACCTCTCATGCCCTTGGTTTAGAGAAATTTGCTGTGCCACTAAGAGAAACGCTGAGCTGGACACCAGAGACCTTGATCAAAGTTGCCATTCTTGGCCTGGCTTTTGGCCTTGCTGGGAAACTCTTTGCAATTAGCCTTTCCTGGTTGAAGAAAACGGTCGCTCAAGTCTTGCCCAATCCTTATATCCGGATTGCCCTTATAGGGGCCGGACTCAGCTTGGTCCTCTTGACCCTCCAGCTGACCAAGGTCGGCACTTATAGTGGACTTGGAACCAATCTGATTGATGTAGCTTTTCATCAGGGCAGTGCGCAGAGTTATGACTGGATCTTGAAGCTCCTCTTTACCGTAGTGACGATCTCTGCTGGATACCAAGGAGGAGAAGTGACACCGCTCTTTGCGATCGGAGCTACACTTGGAGTCTTTCTTGCTCCGATGTTAGGTCTACCAGTCTTAGTCGTGGCCGCTATCGGATATGCCAGTGTCTTTGGCAGTGCGACGACGACCTTGCTCGCACCGATCTTAATCGGAGGAGAAGTCTTTGGCTATGCCAACCTGCCATTCTTCGTCATTGCTTGCGCCATCGCCTATTGCTTACCAAAAGAGTGGAGCATTTATTCTGGTCAAAAAGTTGCGAAAAAGTAGAGAAAAGAGCTTTACAAACCTGAAATTATCTGATATGATAGTTTCTGTGCGTAATGGAAGCACAAAAATACAGTTTATCCGCTGAGGGAGGTCCCTCAAGATTGACGAAGATAGGAGAATAAAATGAATCCATTAATCCAAAGCTTGACTGAAGGTCAACTTCGTACTGATATCCCTGCATTCCGTCCTGGTGACACTGTTCGTGTACACGCGAAAGTTGTCGAAGGATCTCGTGAACGTATCCAGATCTTTGAAGGCGTTGTTATCGCTCGTAAAGGTCAAGGACACACTGAAATGTACACTGTTCGTAAAATCTCTAACGGTGTCGGTGTTGAACGTACATTCCCAGTACACACTCCACGTGTAGAAAAGATTGAAGTTGTACGTTACGGTAAAGTACGTCGTGCGAAATTGTACTACCTTCGTGCATTGCAAGGTAAAGCAGCTCGTATTAAAGAAATCCGTCGTTAAGACGAACAAGGAGGCGGGAGTGATCTCGCTTCTTTTTTTTATCGGTCCCCTTAGTTCAATGGATATAACAACTCCCTCCTAAGGAGTAGTTGCTGGTTCGATTCCGGCAGGGGACATAAAGAAAAAAGGAACTCGAATGCGAGTTCCTTTTTGTGTAAGAAAGAAGTTAATAATAGATGGAATATCTCCATATAATGAATTGATTTTTGAGGAAGGAAGGAGTAAAATGTAGTTAATATAATGACTGATTAGGGATAGATGAAAATAGGCACAAAAAAAGCACCGAATCGGTGCGCACTTTTTCAAGTTGGATACGGACAAAGCCTTATTTTAACTTGCTGTGTTGTTTCGAATAACCCCAACACCATTATTCTACAACTTTATCATCGCAAATGCAAGACATAAAGGAGAAAATTATGAAAAAACCATATTCAATTGGCTTAGATATCGGTACAAATAGCGTAGGCTGGGCAGTTATCACAGATGATTACAAAGTTCCAGCAAAAAAAATGAAGGTTCTTGGGAATACCAACAAGGAGTCTATTAAGAAAAACTTAATAGGTGCACTTCTTTTTGATGCAGGAAATACTGCTGCAGATCGTCGGTTAAAAAGAACTGCCAGACGTCGCTATACAAGACGTCGGAATAGAATTTTGTATTTACAGGAAATATTTGCTGCAGAAATGAATAAAGTGGATGAGAGTTTTTTCCATCGCTTAGATGATTCATTCCTAGTTCCTGGAGATAAGAGAGGAAGTAAATATCCAATTTTTGGAACCTTAGAGGAGGAGAAAGAGTATCATAAACAATTTCCAACCATTTATCATTTGAGGAAGATTCTTGCAGATTCGAAAGAGAAAGTTGATTTGCGTTTAATCTATTTAGCTTTGGCACATATTATTAAATATCGTGGGCATTTCTTGTATGAAGACTCATTCGATATTAAAAATAATGATATTCAAAAAATCTTTAACGAATTCACAATTCTCTATGATAACACTTTTGAGGAAAGTTCACTTAGCAAAGGAAATGCACAGGTAGAAGAAATTTTTACCGATAAGATTAGTAAATCTGCTAAAAGAGACCGTGTCCTAAAACTATTTCCTGATGAAAAATCAACGGGTTTATTTTCTGAGTTTTTAAAATTAATTGTTGGGAATCAAGCTGATTTTAAGAAACATTTTGACTTAGAAGAAAAAGCTCCACTACAATTTTCTAAGGATACTTATGAAGAGGACTTGGAAAGTTTGTTGGGGCAAATTGGGGACGTATATGCTGATCTTTTTGTTGTGGCTAAAAAACTCTATGATGCCATACTACTAGCAGGTATATTATCTGTTAAAGATCCTGGGACAAAGGCTCCACTATCTGCTTCTATGATAGAACGTTATGACAATCATCAAAATGATCTTTCAGCATTAAAACAATTCGTAAGAAGAAATCTTCCAGAAAAATATGCTGAAGTTTTTTCAGATGATTCTAAAGATGGATATGCTGGATATATTGATGGAAAAACTACTCAAGAAGGATTTTACAAATATATCAAAAATCTCATTTCTAAAATTGAAGGAGCAGAGTATTTTCTTGAAAAAATTGAACGTGAAGATTTTTTGAGAAAACAACGTACTTTCGATAATGGTTCAATTCCTCATCAAATTCATCTTCAAGAAATGAATGCCATTCTCCGGCACCAAGGAGAATATTATCCATTCTTAAAGGAGAACAAAGATAAAATTGAACAGATCCTAACATTCCGTATTCCTTATTATGTAGGCCCATTGGCACGTGGCAATAGTGATTTCGCTTGGCTTAGTCGAAACTCTGATGAAGCAATCCGACCATGGAATTTTGAAGAGATGGTTGATAAATCAAGTTCTGCTGAAGACTTCATCCACAGAATGACTAACTATGACCTGTATTTGCCAGAAGAAAAGGTTCTGCCTAAGCATAGTCTTCTGTATGAAACTTTTACAGTTTATAATGAGTTGACAAAGGTGAAATACATTGCTGAAGGGATGAAAGACTATCAATTTCTTGATAGTGGACAGAAGAAGCAAATTGTCAATCAATTATTCAAAGAGAAAAGAAAAGTAACTGAAAAAGACATCATTCATTATCTACACAATGTTGATGGATATGATGGAATCGAACTAAAAGGAATTGAAAAACATTTTAACTCTAGTCTTTCTACTTATCATGATTTGCTCAAGATTATCAAAGATAAAGAGTTTATGGATGACCCTAAAAATGAAGAGATTTTTGAAAATATCGTCCATACTCTCACAATCTTTGAAGATCGAGTGATGATCAAACAACGCCTTAATCAGTATGATTCTATCTTTGATGAAAAAGTGATCAAAGCACTAACTCGTCGGCATTATACTGGTTGGGGAAAACTTTCTGCTAAACTGATTAACGGTATCCGTGATAAAAAAACCAGCAAAACGATTCTTGATTATCTGATTGATGATGGTTACAGCAATCGTAACTTTATGCAGTTAATTAATGATGATGGACTTTCTTTCAAAGAAACTATCCAAAAAGCACAAGTGGTTGGTGAGACCAATGATGTGAAGCAAGTTGTCCAAGAACTTCCAGGAAGTCCTGCCATTAAAAAGGGAATTTTACAAAGTATTAAAATTGTTGATGAACTTGTCAAGGTTATGGGCCATGCTCCGGAGTCTGTCGTAATTGAAATGGCGCGTGAAAATCAGACTACTAATAAAGGAAAAAGTAAGTCACAACAACGCTTGAAGATACTCTCAGATGCTATTTCTGAACTCGGAAGTAATATTCTAAAAGAACATCCAACGGATAATATTCAACTTCAAAACGACCGTCTCTTCCTTTACTATCTACAAAATGGGAAAGATATGTACACTGGAGAAGCTCTTGATATCAACCAATTGAGCAACTATGATATTGACCACATCATTCCACAGGCCTTTATAAAGGATGATTCTCTTGATAATCGTGTTTTAACTAGTTCAAAAGATAATCGTGGTAAATCCGATAATGTTCCAAGTCTTGAAATAGTTGAAAAGATGAAAGGTTTTTGGCAACAATTATTAGATTCTAAATTGATTTCAGAACGTAAATTCAATAATTTAACCAAGGCTGAACGAGGTGGATTAGATGAACGTGATAAAGTTGGTTTTATCAAACGCCAACTAGTTGAAACACGACAAATCACAAAACATGTTGCACAGATTTTAGATGATCGCTTCAATGCAGAAGTGAATGAGAAAAACCAAAAGCTTCGTAGCGTTAAAATCATCACTTTGAAATCAAATCTAGTTTCCAACTTCCGTAAAGAATTTGGATTATATAAGGTACGGGAAATCAATGACTACCACCATGCACATGATGCATACTTAAATGCAGTGGTAGCTAAGGCTATTCTTAAGAAATATCCTAAACTAGAGCCTGAATTTGTCTATGGTGACTACCAAAAGTACGATCTTAAGAGATACATTTCAAGAACCAAAGATCCTAAAGAAATTGAAAAAGCAACAGAAAAGTATTTCTTCTATTCAAATTTATTAAATTTCTTTAAAGATAAAGTATATTATGCGGATGGCACTATCATTCAGAGAGGAAACGTTGAATACTCTAAAGATACTGGCGAGATTGCTTGGAATAAAAAGCGTGATTTTGCTATTGTCCGTAAAGTGCTTTCTTATCCACAAGTGAATATTGTTAAAAAAACTGAGGAGCAAACTGGAGGTTTCTCTAAAGAATCTATATTACCTAAAGGGAATTCTGATAAGTTAATTCCAAGAAAAACTAAGAATGTTCAATTAGATACTACGAAATATGGTGGTTTTGATAGCCCTGTTATTGCTTATTCTATTCTATTAGTTGCTGATGTAGAAAAAGGAAAATCAAAAAAATTAAAAACTGTTAAGTCTTTAATTGGCATCACTATAATGGAAAAAGTTAAATTTGAGGCAAATCCAGTTGCTTTTCTTGAAGGTAAAGGGTATCAAAATGTTGTTGAAGAAAATATCATACGGTTACCTAAGTATAGTTTGTTTGAGCTTGAAAATGGGCGGAGACGGATGCTAGCAAGTGCCAAAGAACTTCAAAAAGGAAATGAAATGGTGCTTCCATCGTATTTAATAGCCTTACTTTACCATGCTAAAAGAATTCAGAAAAAAGACGAACCAGAGCATTTGGAATATATCAAGCAACATCATAGTGAATTTAATGATTTATTAAATTTTGTATCTGAGTTTTCACAAAAATATGTACTTGCAGAGTCCAATCTAGAGAAAATTAAAAATTTATATATAGATAATGAACAAACTAATATGGAAGAGATTGCAAATTCATTTATCAATCTGTTGACCTTCACTGCATTTGGTGCTCCTGCCGTCTTTAAATTCTTTGGAAAAGATATTGAAAGAAAACGCTACTCAACTGTTACGGAAATTCTTAAAGCTACCCTTATTCATCAATCTCTCACAGGCCTTTATGAAACTCGGATCGACTTGAGCAAATTAGGAGAAGAGTAATGGGCTGGCGTACAGTAGTTGTAAACACTCATTCTAAATTAACCTATAAAAACAATCATTTAATTTTTAAAGATGCATCTCGGACAGAACTAATCCATCTGTCTGAGATTGATATCTTACTTCTTGAAACAACTGATATAGTCTTTTCGACCATGCTTGTAAAACGGCTTATTGATGAGAATGTGTTAGTGATCTTTTGTGATGATAAAAGACTTCCAACTGCCCATTTAATGCCTTATTATGGACGTCATGATTCAAGTTTACAATTATCTAAACAGATTTCTTGGAATGAAGAAACTAAAGGTTTTGTATGGACAAGCATCATTTCTCAAAAGATATTGAATCAAGCAATATATTTAGGAAGTTGTGGTTTTTATGAAAAATCACAATCTATCATAAAGTTATATGACGGGTTAGAAATTTTTGATCCAAATAATCGAGAAGGACATGCTGCGCGAATATATTTCAATACCTTATTTGGAAATGATTTTAGTCGTGAGCAAGATAATGATATCAATGCTGCATTGGATTATGGGTATACTTTATTAATGAGCATGTTTGCGCGTGAGATTGCGTTATCAGGCTGTATGACTCAGCTAGGATTGAAGCATGCGAATCAGTTTAATCAATTTAACCTCGCAAGTGATATTATGGAGCCGTTTCGACCAATTATTGATCGTATTGTATATGAAAATAGAGGTTCAGAATTTGTAAAGATCAAAAGAGAATTATTCTCGATATTTTCAGATACTTTTCAATACAATGATAAAGAAATGTACTTAACGAATATTGTCAGTGATTATACGAAGAAAGTCATTCAGTCATTAAATAATCCTGAGAAAGGGGTTCCTGAGTTTAGGATATGAGTTATCGATATATGCGAATGATTTTAATGTTTGATATGCCAGTTGAAACAGCAGAGGAGAAGAAAGCCTACCGTAAATTTAGGCAATTTCTGATTGATGAAGGATTTATCATGCATCAGTTTTCTATCTATAGTAAGTTGTTGCTAAATAATTCAGCAAATAATGCAATGATTGAACGATTAAAAAACCATAACCCTAAAAAAGGGAGTATTACATTGCTGACAGTTACGGAAAAACAGTTTTCCCGTATGATTTATTTATGCGGTGAAAGAGATACAAGTGTAGCAAATTCAGATTCACGTTTAGTATTTTTAGGAGAGGAATTTTCAGATGAAGATTAATTTCCCTATATTAGATGAGGCAATAACGATATCAAATGCTACCTTCTTAGCTCTTGAAGATCAGCAAGTATTTTCAGAACTTGTGAAGCAATTTTATCAATACAATGGTGATAGTGATTTAAAGATATTTGACTCTCGTCTGATATCATTAAAAGAATCCGAACTTCTGGTAATAACTGATATTTTAGGCTATAATTTGAATTCAATTTCCATGCTAAAATTGATTCATACTGATTTAGAAAATCAATTGAATGAAAAACCAGAAGTGAAGTCAATGATAGAGAAATTAGTCGTAACAATTACGGAATTATTAGCTTATGAGTGTTTGGAGAATGAATTGGATCTAGAATATGATGAAATCACTATTCTAGAGTTGATCGAAGCATTAGGTGTTAAAGTAGAAACAATAAGCGATACTGTATTTGAAAAGTGCATGGAAATTGTACAAGTTTTCAAATATCTATCTAAAAAGAGACTCCTTGTTTTTATAAATGTAGCTGCTTACTTATCAGAGAACGAAATTGAAAGTTTAATAGAATATATTGGATTAAATCAATTATCTGTCTTATTTTTAGAACCAAGGCAAGTCTACAATTTTCCCCAATTTATACTAGATAAAGATTATTTCTTAAATGCTGAAAATATGCTATAATAGCAGTAATGACGGGATTCAGACGGACTGAAGTCTAGCTAGGACGAATGGCGCGATTACGAAATTTCGAAAGAAAAATCATTCTACGAGGTTTTAGAGCTGTGTTGTTTCGAATGGTCCCAAAACTGAAATCATGATCGAACGATTCAACCGCATGTTTTAGAGCTGTGTTGTTTCGAATGGTCCCAAAACAACTGGCTCTAACGCTTGGTCTGTCTTGTTGTTTTAGAGCTGTGTTGTTTCGAATGGTCCCAAAACAAACACACCCGCAAAGAGCTTGAAGAAGCTGTTTTAGAGCTGTGTTGTTTCGAATGGTCCCAAAACTGGAACATCAAAACGCCTATCTTGCTATTTGTTTTAGAGCTGTGTTGTTTCGAATGGTCCCAAAACTACAACTTCATCTTGATAAGTGTTTCAACAGTTTTAGAGCTGTGTTGTTTCGAATGGTCCCAAAACGCTTGATTTGTAGGCGTCGTCAAATTGACTGTTTTAGAGCTGTGTTGTTTCGAATGGTCCCAAAACGCTTGAAGTTTAGAATCAGTCTCTTGTGCTGTTTTAGAGCTGTGTTGTTTCGAATGGTCCCAAAACCTTGCGTTCCCATCTCAATGATCGCTGGTAGTTTTAGAGCTGTGTTGTTTCGAATGGTCCCAAAACAGCACCAACCATACCAATAACAGCACCTTCGTTTTAGAGCTGTGTTGTTTCGAATGGTCCCAAAACACGCAAAACCAATTATCACACTGGTTGGATGTTTTAGAGCTGTGTTGTTTCGAATGGTCCCAAAACTACCGACTGGGCCAAAAGCCGAACCGATTCGTTTTAGAGCTGTGTTGTTTCGAATGGTCCCAAAACCTTTAGCTTTAGCGTCCTCTGCCATTTCTAGTTTTAGAGCTGTGTTGTTTCGAATGGTCCCAAAACTCGCTTCCTCGTATAATACCTTGTAATTAGGTTTTAGAGCTGTGTTGTTTCGAATGGTCCCAAAACTTATGTATGACGGTGATGGCTACATTCCACGTTTTAGAGCTGTGTTGTTTCGAATGGTCCCAAAACTTGATTTCTTTCACGTCAGTACCTATGGCAGTTTTAGAGCTGTGTTGTTTCGAATGGTCCCAAAACTCAGAAACTTGCTCAGGACTATGCTGATATGTTTTAGAGCTGTGTTGTTTCGAATGGTCCCAAAACTGCCTTTCTTGATATACACCATCGAAGTAAGTTTTAGAGCTGTGTTGTTTCGAATGGTCCCAAAACTAGTTTCTTCTGTACCGTCACCATCATAATGTTTTAGAGCTGTGTTGTTTCGAATGGTCCCAAAACAGCCGTACGGACACAAGTCACACAGCCCGCGTTTTAGAGCTGTGTTGTTTCGAATGGTCCCAAAACTCACTTGAGCAGATGCAAGGAATTGCTAATGTTTTAGAGCTGTGTTGTTTCGAATGGTCCCAAAACCATACAAGATCCGTGCTGTCACTGTAGAATGTTTTAGAGCTGTGTTGTTTCGAATGGTCCCAAAACAAAGCAAGTAAAAGAGGAGTATGAACATCGGTTTTAGAGCTGTGTTGTTTCGAATGGTCCCAAAACAGTCGTAAGCGCCGCACCAGCATCGCCTGTGTTTTAGAGCTGTGTTGTTTCGAATGGTCCCAAAACTGCCCATGAAATTCATAAAGCACATGATATGTTTTAGAGCTGTGTTGTTTCGAATGGTCCCAAAACCAGCAACATCAAGGACAAGCACCTTGAATTGTTTTAGAGCTGTGTTGTTTCGAATGGTCCCAAAACATCTGTGATGTCCATTGGACTTGCAAAGCTGTTTTAGAGCTGTGTTGTTTCGAATGGTCCCAAAACTTGGAACGTGCTAGATAGTTTTAACGGCTCGTTTTAGAGCTGTGTTGTTTCGAATGGTCCCAAAACTTTTTCTCCTATTCTAATGATCTTCTACTGTTTTAGAGCTGTGTTGTTTCGAATGGTCCCAAAACTACCGACTGGGCCAAAAGCCGAACCGATTCGTTTTAGAGCTGTGTTGTTTCGAATGGTCCCAAAACAATGGCTCAAGGAATATGCTGACACAGTACGTTTTAGAGCTGTGTTGTTTCGAATGGTCCCAAAACTTAAGGTCCTGTGTGGCCTTGTAATCGTCTGTTTTAGAGCTGTGTTGTTTCGAATGGTCCCAAAACATCTCTCATCGTATAATGCAAAACCAAAAAGTTTTAGAGCTGTGTTGTTTCGAATGGTCCCAAAACTCCCACAAGGAAGTGACAGAGAACGAAACGGTTTTAGAGCTGTGTTGTTTCGAATGGTCCCAAAACCTTCACAAGTCGGTGATATCTATCATCAAAGTTTTAGAGCTGTGTTTTTTCGAATGGTACCAAAACATAAAACTTTGAAAAAACGCTCAAACCGCTGTTTTAGAGCTGTGTTGTTTCGAATGGTCCCAAAACGGCTACAAAATAAATACAGATTAGACGGAAGTTTTAGAGCTGTGTTGTTTCGAATGATCCCAAAACATTATTTGAAGATAGAATGATGCACATAACGTTTTAGAGCTGTGTTGTTTTGAATGGTCCCAAAACTTATTTTTTGTATGATATAACAGAATATTTTAAAAATGAAGGTTTTTTCTATGGAAGGTGATGTGTTTTTTGATTATTATTTAAAATCACTTAGGTTTTATTTTGGTGATAGGTGTAAGGAAATTGGATTTATAAAATTTTTCAAAGATGAAAACAATAGTTTTATTACTATAGAGGATTATGTTTTGGAATCATTTGTAGTATTGTCAAATATTTTGAGTACGGATAGGATTGTGTTTTCTTGTGGAATTATTCATAGTAAGGGGGTAGTTACTGGAGTAGAAGTATGTATGAATGTATCAGAGTTAGAGAGATTAAATAAATTGTATAAGATATAGTTTTGATGAATATTAAAAAACATAAGGGTATTTATCTACGTGGGATGTGTGGAGTGATAGGATTAATGTTTCCTAGTTCTAGAGCTCTGTTGTTTTGAATGATCCCAAAACAAGAAAAACAAAAAATGATTGTCTAGGAGCTCGATACATTGAGCTTCTTTTTCTTTAGAAATTCAAATCATAATTTTACAGACTTTTATGTCATTAATTTATTTCCCCCCTCCGCTTTTTCTTTGACTCTCCTTTCTTATTTTTCTAAAATAGTAGGTATGTGAAGGGAGATTGATATGAAAAAAGGTTTGGTAATTGTGCTTTCTGCTTTGGTCTTGGCTTCGTGTGGTCGTCCTCAGAGGACGGTGTCGCCTAAGAGTTCGGATACCAAGCAGACCAACACTTCGGAAAAGAAACAGTCTGGTATGGATTTGAAAGCCATTAAGGCTAAGGACTACTCGAGTATCAAGGGGACTTGGATCGATGGTCGTGGCAATGAGCTGGTCTTTGATGACAAGGGCTTGGTCAGCGAGGATGTTGAGCTTGATGCATCGAGCTTTAAGCAGAAGGACCAGATTGCTGAGATGACGGTCAGTGCCAAGTCGGGTGTTGGAGGCTACGGTCTCTTGCTCCTTCCAAAAGGTCAGAAAGCGGGCAAAGACGATGCTTCGGATAAGTCCAAGGATCGGATCTGGGCTGGTCAGTCACCGGCTTATGGCGATGATGACAATTTCTACTATCGCAAGAAAGAGCAACCGAAAGATCGGGAGCAAGTAGATACAGATGATAGCAGTAGTAAGTCTAAGACGAGTAAGGCCAAGAAGTGGAATACTCGATCGGATAGCGAGGTCAAATCTTCGAAGAAGGCGGATCAGAATGATTATCCAGGCTACACCGATGCTCAGGTCGAAGCTGCGCGTGTCTGGGCTTATGTGATCAAGAACGTTCCTTCAGAGTTAAATATTTCAAATAGTGCAGCTGGAACAAAGATTTATAATGGTGGCTTGGGTGTCGATTATCCAAAAGATGTGCGCCATCTGTTTGGTTCTTATTCAGCAGAAGGAAATATCACTTATGCATCCAACGGTGATGGGACAGTGACGATCTATCCTGTACCGAGCCACTGGCAACAGTCTGCGGATGAGCTTAATAGTGAAGAGTTTATGACGCAATTTACCCAAGGGATCTTGGACCATGCTGAAACGGTGACTTTGCCAGATGGGGATCCAGACATGATTCGCCAGATTCTTGCAGTACTGAAGTAAGAAAGATTATGGTAGAATAATATTAGATAAAAATTTTTTAAACTATTAAAGTTCTAATGACCTATTAGGTTATAAGATTAAAGGTTTGGAATATCTTTTACAGGAAGCTTATGCAATTTTGGTCAATTACAGGTCGTTTTCTACTTGTAAAAATAAAAGGAGAAAATCTATGAAAAAAACTATGTTTGCAACAATGACCATTCTCTCTCTATTTCTGTCATCGTGCGCGCAAAAAGAAGTGAAGAATGAAGACAAAAAAGAGCAGTCTACTGAACAGAATGTAAAAGATTCTACAAAGGAAAGTAAAGAATCAGTGGTCAAAGGGATGAATCAAGCCCCTACCTCATTGGTTGGAAATGAAAAACCTAATGTAGTATTTGCTTATATGCTTCAAAATCAAATCAATGGCGAAATTGAGATAGCGAGAGTGTATTATAATGAAGAGTATCTGATCCTTGTCTTCTCTGTATCAGAAAATATGCTATCTTTAGCAAATATAAATCCAAAAGATTATTGTAAGACGCTTTTTGATTTAAAAGAAGAGATAGTAAAGCAATACAATGCAACTCAAAAAACACCAAGCAGTATAAAACTTAAAATATATGATAAAGATGAGAAGCTCTTGGCAACGGAGGAAAATGGAGCTTTGGTGATTAAGTAACTAAATTTAGTTAACCATCTGTCGCCATCTACGTTTTACATTTTTCTCACGAATCCACATTTATTGTTTTTTTAAGCTGATCCTGTTACAATGATACTACACGAAAAAGACTGGTATCCCAGCCTTTTTCATTTCACTTTAGAAAGGTCTTTTATGAAACGCAAATCGATTTTGTTTTTGTATTTACTCTTGCTAGCGATCGGCTTGGCCTATGAGACCCAGTCACTGACAGAAGGCTGGATGTCTGGTAGCCAGTACGGGATTGTGGGACTATCTACCCTCATCCTCTTGGTCTATGCACTTCCTGCTGTCTGGGCTCTTTTTCACTTTGCTAAGAAGTGGAAGTTGTCTTGGGTACCGGTCCTCTTTTCTCTGCTAGGAGGGGGCTTTGTTGCCGGTTGGTTGTCTAGCTTTGCCAATACCTATTTTCATGACATGATTCAAGCGATCGCTCCAAATAGCGACTTTTGGAATCAGTATGAGAGTGCCATCGCTGCACCACTCTTTGAGGAACCCTTTAAGTTGATTCCTATCTTCTTTGTCCTCTATTTGTTCAGCGTCCGTCGCATCAAGTCAATCTTCCTCTTGGCGATTGCCTCTGGTCTTGGTTTCCAGATCGTGGAGGACTTTGCCTATATCCGTCAGGACCTACCGGAAGGTTTCTCTTACACGGTGTCAGGAATTCTCGGTCGTGTGGCTAATGCGCCTATGTCTCACTGGGTCTACACAGGACTTGTTATGCTAGGGCTCTTCCTAATTGTCCAAGCAAGCAGAGGACGCAAGGATTTACGTCTAGTAGGCTGGGGATATTTAGTAGCTGGGTTCGGACTCCATTTTGTTGGAAATTCACCCTTCTCACAAATCGTGACCGAGTTGCCGATTGCGATTCCAGTCTTGAATGCTACTGGGCTCTTCCTGATCTACCAAGCTTATCAAACCGTTGAGCGATTAGAACAAGCAAAATAAGAACAAAAAATGCGTATGTGTGCACACATACGCATTTTTGTTATTTTGGACACATTGTTTTTCTAGTTTTGAATAAACTGGGTGATCCTATAGCTGTAAAATAAAAGTTATTTTGAAAGAAATATTTGAGAGTATCCGCAGTGAGAAAAGTTTCTAAGAGTATATGATCTTAAAATGGATTTATTTTCCAAGACAGAACTGGCTGAAGAGTTGGGTGATGAGCTCATCTGGAGCAGCATCCCCTGTGATTTCTCCGAGAATTTCCCAGGTGCGGGTGAGGTCGACTTGAAGCAGGTCTACCGGCATACCGAGGGCCAAGCCTTCGTTGACCGCTTGCAGGCTTTCAACAGCTTTTTCGATGAGGGAGATGTGACGAGCATTAGAAAGATACGTCGCATCTTGCTCAACCAGCCCAGCATTTTCGAAGAAGAGGGCGTTGATCCGTTCTTCAATTTGATCGATGTTTTGATTTTTCAGAACGGAAATTTTGATATGATCTTCCGGCAGTTGGTCGATTTCGATCTTCTCTGGGAGGTCGACCTTATTGAGGAGAATGATGCGGTTGCTATCTTGTGAGATCTCAAGGAGTTGGCGATCTTGATCAGTCAAGGGCTCGCTAGCATTGAGGACGAGGAGGACTAGATCAGCTTCCTTGAGGGCTTTTTTCGACCGTTCGACACCAATCTGCTCAACTATGTCTTCGGTTTCCCGGATACCAGCTGTATCGACTAGTTTGAGGGGAACCCCATTGATGTTGACGTATTCCTCGATAACGTCACGGGTGGTTCCTTCGATATCGGTCACGATGGCTTTTTCTTCACGAAGAAGATTATTGAGGAGGCTCGACTTGCCGACGTTTGGGCGGCCGATGATAGCAGTAGAGATCCCTTCACGCAAGATCTTACCGCGACGGGCGGTCTTGAGGAGGTTGGTCAAGAGGGCTTCAAATTCTGTTGTCTTTTCACGGATGATCTCAGTCGTTGCTTCTTCGACATCATCGTACTCAGGATAGTCGATATTGACTTCGACCTGGGCTAGGGTATTGAGGATCTCTTGGCGCGTGTTGTTGATGAGGTCAGACAGGGAACCATCTAGTTGCTTCACGGCGATGTTCATAGCCTTGTCGGTCTTGGCGCGGATAATATCCATGACGGCTTCTGCCTGGGTTAAATCGACCCGACCGTTCAGAAAGGCCCGCTTGGTAAATTCACCAGGTTCAGCCAAACGAGCTCCTTCACGGATGACCAATTGCAAGATTTCGTTAGTCACAGCAATCCCGCCGTGGGTATTGATCTCGATGATGTCTTCACGGGTGAAGGTCTTCGGCGAGCGCATGGCTCCCACCATGACTTCGTCAAGAATCTCGTTCTTATCTGGATCTACGATATGGCCGTAGTTGAGCGTGTGGCTCGCTACCTTGCTTAAATCTTTCCCTTTGAAGATCTTTTGCGCAATGGCAAAGCTGTCTGTCCCGCTCAAGCGGACAATCCCGATCGCCCCCTCACCGAGAGGAGTCGAGATGGCAGCGATGGTATCAAATTCTTTAGTAATCATGTCATTTCTCTTTTCCTGTAGATTCATCTCTATTCTATCGTAAAGTCAGCAGACGGGCAAGGTTTTAAAACTTTTGAAAAGTAAACTTTTATCTATTAAAAAATATTAAGAGAACTTAATTGAAGAAAAGTCATTAAAAAAACTTTCCTTATGTGAGTTCGGACGTCAGCGAACTTCTTCGAAGTTCCATGACTAATTATTGAGCCTAAGGTCTCAATAATTCCGTGTGCCTAGAACTTAATTGATCTAGGCACTTTACTCACGGCGGAAAGTTTCATAAATAACTTAAATAATTGATAAGATTAAATTGTTCTTATTTTGTTAAAAACACTTGCTAAGCATTCTAAATTGCTTATTTTATTTACTAATCATAGCAAGATTAAATAATAAATTTTCAGTTGTTGAATCATCAGAATGATCATTTGATTCCTGGTATTGCCCGAATTTTGATATTGTTTGCCATCCATCAGCTTTTAAATATGTACTGGTTGAATTGAAAACTTCATCAGCTAATGAATTAAATTTATCCTTTTTAAAATAAACTAATGAGGCGGCTATACTACCATCCCAAGCCCTAAAAACAACATCTTTATCTGGTTTTGAATCAGCATGGATAACATCGTAAATTGAATCATTAAAGTTTTGAATTGCATTTTCATCACTGATAGAGCTATTTAAATCAATGCTAACAATATAAATGTCATTTTCTGAATCATATTTAAAGTCAGTGAAATCTGTAGTGGAGATATAATCTTCAAATGATTTTGGTTCTGAGGAGTTTTTTGAACAAGCAAATAAAAATAATAGTGCAGAAAATATTGTAAGAATGTAAATAATCTTTTTCATAGTTCTCACCCGTTTATTAATAGTTATTAATTTAATTAAGTATAACAAATTATAAAGAATATAACAACATAATATGTTCTATCGTAAAGTCAGCGGACGGGCAAGGTTTTGCTTTTAGAACTATAACTTGGAAAGGTTTTCAATTAATTAGTGAAATCTCTTACAGAATATGCTATACTGTAATAGAATATAAAAGGAGGTCTATGATGGTAAACCTAAAAGAACAGGTAGGAATTAAAGCGGCTGAGTTTGTCAAAGACGGCATGATTGTCGGTCTCGGTACAGGGTCAACTGCTTATTATTTTGTGGCTGAATTGGGTCGTCGCATCAAAGAAGAAGGCTTGCAGATCACAGCTGTCACAACTTCGAGTGTGACCTATGATCAGGCTGAAAGTTTAGGCATCCCGCTCAAGGCTATCGACGATGTCAAAGTGGTCGATGTGACAGTGGATGGCGCAGATGAAGTGGATCCTCAATTGAATGGGATCAAAGGTGGCGGTGGTGCTCTCCTCATGGAAAAGATCGTCGCAACCAATTCAAAAGATTGCATTTGGATCGTGGATGAATCCAAACAAGTCGCAACTCTTGGGGCATTCAAACTTCCAGTGGAAGTAGTGCAATACGGGGCTGAAAATCTCTTCCGTCACTTTGAGCAAAAAGGTTACCATCCTGCTTTCCGTCTCGCGGATGACCAACGTTTTGTCACCGACCAAGGTAACTTTATCATTGACTTGGATCTCAAGGTAATCGAGGATGCAGAAGCTCTAGCCAATGAATTGGATCACACCGTAGGCGTCGTAGAGCACGGTTTATTCTTGAACATGATTTCAAAAGTGATTGTAGGGACACCAGATGGCCCTGTCATCATTGAAAAATAGGTTTCTCTAAAGAGGGTCCGGATCTATCAACGGCTCTCTTCTTATAGGGATATGGTATAATATAGCTAGTTTAATAAAGGAAAGAGGCAGTATATGTCAAAATTTAAACGCATGCACTTAGTTGTGCTGGATTCAGTTGGGATCGGTGCTGCACCAGATGCCAATAACTTTGTCAATGCAGGAGTTCCAGATGGAGCATCTGATACTTTAGGCCACATCTCTAAAACAGTCGGTTTGAATGTACCAAACATGGCGAAAATCGGTCTTGGGAATATTCCTCGTGAAGTACCATTGAAGACTGTGCCAGCTGAAAGCAACCCAACTGGGTATGCGACAAAATTGCAAGAAGTCTCTCTTGGGAAAGACACCATGACTGGTCACTGGGAAATCATGGGGCTCAACATTACAGAACCTTTTGATACTTTCTGGAATGGTTTCCCTGAAGAAATCTTGACTAAAATTGAAGAATTCTCAGGACGTAAGGTCATCCGTGAAGCCAACAAACCTTATTCTGGTACAGCGGTCATCGATGACTTTGGACCACGTCAAATGGAAACTGGTGAATTGATCATTTATACATCAGCAGATCCTGTCCTTCAAATTGCAGCTCACGAAGACATCATTCCTTTGGATGAACTCTACCGTATCTGTGAATACGCTCGTTCCATCACTTTGGAACGTCCAGCTCTTCTTGGTCGAATCATTGCCCGCCCTTATGTTGGAGAACCTGGAAACTTTACACGTACAGCCAACCGTCGTGACTTGGCTGTTTCACCATTTGCGCCAACTGTTTTGGACAAGTTGAACGAAGCGGGTATCGATACTTATGCAGTTGGTAAGATCAACGATATCTTCAACGGAGCTGGTATCAACCACGATATGGGCCACAACAAATCAAATAGCCACGGTATGGATACCTTGATTAAGACCATGGGACTTCCTGAGTTCCAAGAAGGCTTCTCATTTACCAACTTGGTAGACTTTGATGCTCTTTACGGTCACCGTCGCAATGCTCACGGCTACCGCGATTGCTTGCATGAATTTGACGAACGCTTGCCAGAAATCATTGCAGCGATGCGTGAAGATGACCTCTTGATGATCACTGCAGACCACGGGAATGACCCAACCTATGCTGGTACAGACCATACGCGTGAATACATTCCATTCTTGGCTTATAGCCCATCCTTCAAGGGCAATGGTGTGATTCCAGTCGGACATTTCTCTGATATCTCTGCGACAATTGCAGATAACTTTGGTGTTGAAAAAGCCATGATCGGTGAAAGCTTCTTAGACAAATTGAACTAAGATGACACGCTTCGCTCTCCTCGTAAGAGGGATCAATGTTGGCGGGAAAAACAAGGTCGTGATGGCAGAACTTCGAGAGGAGCTTCAAACGATCGGGCTGGATGGGGTAGAGACCTACATCAATAGTGGCAATATCTTCTTTGAATCAGCAGGTTTTAAAGAAGAATTGGTAGATTTGCTGGGACATTTCTTTCGTGATCACTACCCCTTTATCCAGTCTTTTTCTCTCTTTTCAGCTGAGGACTATGCGCAAGAACTCGCTGCTCTACCAGCCTGGTGGCAGGAGGATCTGGCCCGCAAGGATGTTCTCTTTTACACAGAAGGCCTCGATCAGGATGCTGTCTGGGAGCTGGTCTCTTCTTTTTCGCTCGGTGATGAAATCATCCATCGTGGGAATCTAGGGATCTACTGGGGCAAATACTCAGAAGAGACCTATACAAAGACCGCTTACCACAGACAAGTCCTCAAGATGCCGGATTACCGTTTGTTGACCATTCGCAATGCCAATACATTTGACAAAATTGGCCAATTTTTAAGGAAATCATAAAGGAGATATGCAATGACATTATTAGCAAAAATCAATGATACAGCTGCTTTTTTGAAAGGCAAAGGAATGGAAGCGCCTGAGTTTGGCTTGATCCTTGGATCAGGTCTTGGAGAACTGGCTGAAGAAATCGAAAATCCAGTCGTAGTTGACTACTCTGAAATTCCAAACTGGGGTCGTTCAACAGTAGTCGGACACGCTGGTAAATTGGTCTACGGTGATCTTGCTGGACGTAAGGTTTTGGCCCTTCAAGGACGTTTCCATTTCTACGAAGGAAACCCACTAGAAGTAGTGACTTTCCCAGTTCGTGTCATGAAAGTTTTGGGCTGTGAAGGGGTTCTTGTTACCAACGCTGCCGGTGGTATCGGCTTTGGTCCTGGTACTTTGATGGCCATCACAGACCACATTAATATGACTGGTCAAAACCCATTGATCGGTGAAAACTTGGATGACTTTGGTCCACGTTTCCCAGATATGTCAAAAGCCTACACTCCAGAATATCGTGAGACTGCTCATAAAGTAGCAGACAAATTGGGTATCAAATTGGATGATGGGGTTTATATCGGTGTGACTGGGCCAACATACGAAACTCCAGCTGAAATCCGTGCTTACAAGACGCTTGGTGCAGATGCTGTCGGTATGTCAACCGTTCCTGAAGTCATCGTTGCAGCGCATTCTGGCTTGAAGGTTCTTGGTATTTCATGTATTACCAACTTTGCGGCTGGTTTCCAAGAAGAGCTCAACCACGAAGAAGTAGTAGAAGTGACAGAGCGCGTCAAAGGCGACTTCAAAGGATTGCTAAAAGCGATTCTTGCTGAACTCTAATCCAATGAAAGTACGACTCCAAAGTCTGCCCTACGGGCTGAGGTTGCTTCTAGCCACCTTATCATTAGGGATTGGGACAGGTCTGGTCGGAATTGCCTGTCATTATCTACTAGAAGGGGTGCAAGGGCTGGCCTTTGGTCAAGATAAGTCGGATTTGCTCCAGCAATTTCAAGCAGCAGGAGGTCTCCGTAGATTTCTGGTTTTGTGTGTGACTGGGTGCTTGGCAGCTGGCTTCTGGTATGTCCTGCAAAGGCGTTATCAGATCCTGTCTATTCGCAAGCAAATTGACTTAGCTGGAGACAGGGAACCAGCGCCCTTAGCCCACCTCCTTCATTCAGGGATGCAGGTGGCAATTGTTGGAGCAGGCGCATCGGTCGGAAAAGAAGGAGCCCCACGTGAGGTCGGGGCTCTTCTAGCTGGTCGCTTGGCGAAGGGATTCTCACTAGCTCTCAAAGAGCGAAAAGTCTTGATCGCCTGTGGGGCTGGAGCCGGTTTGGCTGCGGTCTATCAGGTCCCCTTTGCCAGTAGCTTGTTTGTCTTTGAGACCTTAGGGCTCGCCTTCAGTTGGCAGTACTTTCTACTGATTTTGACCAGTACTTATCTGGCCACCTGGGTCGCTCAGTCCATCGTTGGTCAGGAGGCCGTTTATCACCTGTCCGCAGTTTCATGGTCAGCTAGCAGTTTCTTACAGGCTATTGTGATTGCTTTCTTGGTCACTCCCTTGGCTCTGGTCTTTGCTTTCCTCGCCAAGCGGGCTAGTCACAAACGGCGGAAGGATAGGACGATTCTTTGGGCTCTTCCTCTAGCCTTTCTAGTGCTGGGGAGCCTAGTAGCCTTTTTCCCTATCTTTATGGGAAATGGCCAGGTACTAGCGCAAGCCCTCTTATCTAGCCAGTCGATTCCTTATCTTCCACTGACTCTTGCAGTGAAGGGGCTTCTGGTTTACCTCCTCTTGCGCAATGGTGCTTATGGAGGAACTTTGACACCATCATTTGCCCTTGGGATTGGATCTGGCTATCTAGTGACCTTGCTTTTGACAGTCCTTGGGATTCATCTGGATCCAGCTATAGGGATGTTACTTGGAGCGACCGTCTTTTTAGGGACGACCCTAGAAGCTCCTTTGACAGCCATTGCTCTTAGCCTTGGATTTACAGGCCAAGCTTGGAGTTTGACAATCCCGCTTGTACTTGCGGCTGGTCTGTCTTATGTGATTCGAAAGAGATGGGAGAAGAAATGATGAAGGTACATTTTGTACTGCATGAAACTTTTGAAGTGCCGGGCGCTTATCTAAAATGGGCACAGGAGCGTGGTCATCAAGTGACCACGACCAAAGTCTATGAGAACGAAGCATTACCTGATACAGTGGATGAGATTGATTTTTTGATCGTAATGGGAGGACCTCAATCGCCAGATGAAGATCGAGAAGCTTTTCCATACTACGATCCTCAGGCAGAGATCGACCTGATTCAAAAAGCCATCAAGGCTGATCGTTATATTGTTGGGGTCTGTCTTGGTGCCCAGCTCCTGTCTGTTGCTTATGGCGCGAAGTATGAGCACAGTCCGGAACGTGAGATTGGGGTTTATCCTGTGACCTTGACGCCTGAAGGACTCACAGATCCGCATGTCGGTGAGTTTGGAGAAACTCTTGAAACTGGTCACTGGCATGGTGATATGCCAGGATTGACAGAAGATGCTGTTGTTCTTGCGACCAGTCAAGGGTGTCCACGTCAGATGATTCGCTTCAGTCCTAAACATTATGCCTTCCAAGCCCACTTGGAATTTGATCCAGAAGCAGTTGATCTCTTGATTGCTGCGGACGGTGAAGAGGTTATAGAAGAACAAAGTCAAAAATTGACCTTTGTTCAAAAACCTGAAGCCATTCGTGCTTACGATTATCGAGAAATGAATGCCAAACTTTTTGAGTTTTTGGATTCATTAACAAAATAAATAAAAAAGAAAGGTAGAGCATGTGTTCAGATTTGAACACGAGCGGGAAGCTCGGAAAATAGATAATCTGACTGAGAAATCAGGATTTCTCGTCAGATTCCTAATTTTCAGTCGCTTTCTGGTCGCTCTTTGTATCATAAACTATGTCTATCCATATTGCTGCTAAGCAGGGTGAAATTGCTGATAAAATTCTTCTTCCTGGGGATCCTCTTCGTGCGAAATTTATTGCTGAGAATTTCCTTGAAGACGCTGTTTGCTTCAACGAAGTCCGTAACATGTTTGGTTACACGGGTACTTATAAAGGTCACCGTGTATCTGTCATGGGGACTGGAATGGGGATGCCATCCATCTCTATTTATGCGCGTGAGTTGATTGTCGACTACGGCGTGAAGAAATTGATCCGTGTGGGAACGGCTGGTTCTTTGAATGAGGATGTGCATGTTCGTGAATTGGTCTTGGCACAAGCTGCTGCAACCAACTCAAACATCATCCGCAACGACTGGCCTCAATACGATTTCCCACAAATCGCTAGCTTTGATCTTTTAGACAAAGCTTACCATATTGCCAAAGACCTTGGTATGACGACCCACGTCGGCAATGTCTTGTCATCAGATGTCTTCTATTCAAACTATGGTGAAAAGAACATCGAGCTTGGTAAATGGGGTGTCAAAGCTGTAGAAATGGAAGCAGCAGCCCTTTACTATCTTGCTGCTCAACACCATGTGGATGCCCTTGCTATCATGACGATTTCAGATAGTTTGGTCAATCCAGATGAGGACACAACTGCTGAAGAACGTCAAAATACTTTCACAGACATGATGAAAGTTGGTCTTGAGACCTTGATTGCAGACTAATGGCAAAATTCCTTCATGATGAATGGCTCTACGATCTCCAAAATTATCACTACAGTCGGGCTCTGCGCTCTATCAAGCAGCAGGAAGAAGTACCGGATTTGTTGGTGAGCTTACTACAGTTAATGGCGGAGCGTCGAGAGCTTAATATCCAACCCGTCATGAATCAAAAGTTGAGAACCGAGTTGCTAGAAGCTACTGGTTTTCAACTTTTTTGGCATGAAGATCCAGAAGATGAGCAGTTGGCCAACTACCTCTATGACCTCGAAGCGAAGCTGCGAAATGAGCAGATTATTGACTTTGTTCGTGCCGTCAGCCCAGCCATCTATCGGATCTTTATGAGATTGATTCAGTTGAAAATTCCTGATATTACAAACTATATTCATAACTCCAAAGAGTCCAGTTATGACCGTTGGAAGTTTGAGAGCCTGCATGCGTCCGACAATCCTATCCTGCAGCAATTTCACAGCGAAAGTGTGGTCAATTCGTCCAGTTTGACGGAGTTGATTGTGCAGTTGGATTTGCCAGATAGCGTCAAAGTTGCGGCCCAACAATTGCGGGAGTTAGAAAAATCAGTTCGCAACCCCTTAGCCCATTTGATCAAGCCCTTTGATGAGGAAGAGCTCCACCGGACAACAGGTTTCTCTTCTCAGGATTTTATGAAGAATTTGATTGACCTTGCAAGCTACACAGGCATTCATTACGATCAAGTTAACTTTTATTTTGATCAGGCCAATGCTGTGATGGAAGAGCTACTAAAGGAGAAGTAGATGGATAAGATTGCTCAACTACAGGAGATGATTGATCAGAGTCAACGGATCGTGTTTTTCGGTGGAGCAGGAGTTTCCACGGAGTCAAATATTCCAGATTTTCGAAGTTCAGACGGTGTCTATAGTGTTCAGTTGGGGCGGCATTTGACAGCTGAGCAATTGGTCTCCCATACCATGTTTGAGCGCTATCCAGAAGACTTTTTCGACTTCTATAAGAAATACCTACTCTACCCAGATGCCAAGCCCAATGCAGCCCATCGCTATCTGGCTCGGCTTGAAGAGACCGGTAAACTCAAGGCGGTGGTGACACAAAATATTGATAGTCTCCATGAAATGGCGGGGTCTAAGAAAGTCTTGAAACTCCATGGTAGTGCTGACCGTAATTACTGTACGGGTTGCCAGCGATTTTATGATTTAGAGGCCTTTCTAGCTTTAGAAGGCCCAGTTCCACACTGTTTGGACTGTGGTAAGGTGGTCAAGCCGGATGTGACTCTCTACGAGGAACCTCTTGATATGGAGGTCTTTAGTCAAGCAGCCCAAGCCATCCAAGAGGCTGATTTGCTGATTATCGGTGGAACCTCTCTTGTGGTCTACCCAGCAGCTAGCTTGATCCAGTATTTCCAAGGGAAGAAGCTGGTTGTCATCAATAAGACCAGTATCCCACAAGACAAGCAAGCAGACCTAGTTATCGAAGGAAAAATTGGAGAAGTATTTTCTCAATTAAGACCATAAAAAATATCTGAGTGAACATGGATCACTCAGATATTTTTTTACTTATCAAACTTCACTTCCTCAAGCAAGTATTCGATGAATTTTTCTCCCATTTTTGAGAGGGCTGTTTTTTCATGTTTGATGTAGACCAGCTCGATCGGGTCTTCGATATCAAGGGGAATGGAGACGATGTTATTTCCGTTGAGATTGCTGTTGAGGATCCCGGTCGCAATGGTGTAGCCATCTAGACCAATCAAGAGATTAAAGAGGGTCGCCCGGTCACTAACGACGATGGATTTCTTATGATGCTCTTGAGAGAGGATCTCTTCTGAGAAGTAGAAGGAATTGTGGGTTCCTTGGTCATAGCTAAGGTATGGGAAATCTTCCAGATCTGACAAGTGAACGATCTCTTTCTTGGCAAGAGGATTGGTCTTGCTGACAAAGATATGAGGTTGCGCTGTAAAGAGGTGGGTGGCAATCAGGTGATTATCATCCAGCATCTTAGAGAGGACATCGCGGTTGTAGCTATTCAAAAAGAGTACGCCAACCTCGCTGCGGAAGTTCTTGACGTCATCGATGATCTCCCAAGTCCGCGTCTCCCGTAGGAAGAGCTCGTATTTTTCCATGTCGCTTTTCTTCAATAGTGAAACGAAGGCCTCAACCACGAAGGCGTAGTGCTGTGAAGAGACGCTGAAAAGCTCACGAGAGCCCACAGGATTTTTATATCGCTCGGACAAGAGGTCGATCTGCTCCACCACCTGGCGGGCATAAGAGAGGAACTCCATCCCATCGCGGGTCAAAGTGATCCCTTTAGGATTCCGGATAAAGATTTCAATCCCCATCTCATTTTCCAAGTCCTTAACGGCATTGGAAAGGCTAGGTTGCGTGATGAAGAGTTGTTTTGCGGCCTCATTCATAGAGCCGGTTTCGACGATTTTGATAATGTATTGTAATTGTTGTATTCTCATGCTTTTATTTTAACATAAAAAAGCGCGTTTTTCCCGTAAAATGTGGTCTTTCAAGGACTGTATCAGAGAATAACGCAGGCTGAGGTAGGTAATAGGAAGTAGGCTAGATCAAACATTTAAAAAATAGAAAATCGGAAACAAAATCTCCATCTGGGGACTGATTTTGATGGAAAAATACAGTTTTGCCTTGATTAAGGGGTGAGCTGATTGATAGAATGGTAAAAAATTGATTGAGGAGATCTTATGAAAAAACTCGTTTCCTGGTATAAGAAAAAGGATAAGGAATTGGAAACCCATTTCACAGCCGGTCTGTTGCAGATCAATTTTGTGACAAATGCACTGATTCTATTAGCCTTTTACATTTATTTTGTTGTTAGTGAGTCGATCTATGCAATAAAGGATCCATTCATTCAGTTTAGTTTTCTTGCTATAGTGTCCTTTACGATGGAGGTTTTGCCCTATGGTGTGACCTTAGCCCTTTTTGTTCCCAATATTTTTGTCATTATCTATGGGATCGGTCGCTGGTCTAGCCTCCAGTTCAAAGAAGCAAAGGAAGAATCCCTTAAAGATCCGGTTTTGTTTGAAGATGGAGGGCCAAAGGAAGGAGAAGGAACAAGAGAAGATGACGCATTCCTTATGAAAGAAAGGCAAGAATCACCTAGTCCTAAGCCTGACAAAAAGAAAAAGCAACAGCCTACAATTGTTCTTTGGTTTGGTCTCTTTGGTTGCTTTCTCGAAGCGATTTTTATTTACATCGTCAAGGAGATGACCTTTTACGAATGGAATGAGCCTTTGATCAATTCTCAGAAACATGCCCTGATTTGGTCAGGTGCCTATCCAACCTTCTTTACCTTTGCAGCTCTTACTTTACTAGCCTTGATTATCTATTCCTACCGGGATGCGAACTCTCTCTCGCCGCTAGCAAATGTCTTCTGCATCAGTGGCATTCTAGGAGGAGTGGTTCTTCTCTTAGTTTTTGATAATCAACTGCAGGTAGCAAGTTTTCACACCTTTTTCTTACTGATCTATTCCATCCATCTCTTATGGATTCGCATCAAGGAGTGGCAGGAAGATCGAACAGAGATGGCCTATGAGAATCGTCTACTTCAATGGCTCCATCGGCTCTTAAACAAGTCGCGTAACTGGCCATGGCTAGCAGTTCTTGTTGCCCTTCCAACCCTTGCTCTCGTTGTCCTCATTCTCATGCTCTTTGGGCAACAACCAGATTCCATGATCAAGGCCTGGACCAATACAGCAGACTGGGCCTTCTCACAGAAGATCCCTCCTCAGAATCTCATCATTGATGAGCACTATCTCTGTACGGTTGCGGCTGGTGGTCATGAAAAGGTGGTCAAGCCCCAGCGGATGGGGGTCCGTCATGGTCATCCAGTCGTTGTCAATCGCCAGCTCTGTATCGCCAATGCTTTTGAGCAAGTATTAGAAGAAAAGACGCCACGTTTCCATCGCTTCTTACGTCGCAATTATGACCGCTATGGCTATCCCTTTGCTAAACATATCAAGAAAAAATGGGCTATGGACCTGATTTACTACCTAATGAAACCCTTAGAATGGGACTTCTTATTGGTTCTTTATCTAGTCGATCGCAAGCCTGAGAACCGAATCGCCATGCAATACATCAAACCGATCCCAGAAGATTTTGATCCCAAGAAAGCTTCTTAAGTCACCGATTTCTACTTGACAAGCGACCAGTAGCGCGATATAATGAGAAAAATTTAACCTTTAAGGGGTCCAGAGAGGCCTGCAAGGAAAGACAGAAAAAAGATCAGCGGACGACGTCTAGCTGATCATTTGTAGGACCTTGCTTTTGCGAGGTCTTTTTTGCTGAAAGAAAGAAGAGGAAACCAATGGTCAGTGACAGCTGTAAGAAACGGTTTGGAAAAATCATGATGGAAGACATGGAGTTAATCGCTCAAGAAGAGATTGCGCCACGGATTTTTTCAATGCTCTTGAAGGGGGAAATGGTGGAACAGATGCTTCCAGGTCAATTCCTTCATATCCGCGTACCGGATGGAGCCAAGCTCCTTCGCCGTCCCATTTCTATCTCGGAGATTGATCTAGACAGCCAGACCTGTCGCCTCATCTATCGGGTAGAAGGAGGCGGAACGGCCCTCTTTTCTCACTTGCCTGTCGGTAGCTTCCTCAGTGTCATGGGCCCTCAAGGAAATGGCTTTGACTTAAAAGATCTTGGTCAAGGGGCGCGTGCTTTGATTATCGGTGGCGGGATTGGAGTGCCTCCCTTGGTCCAAGTGGCTAAACAACTACATGAGCAAGGAGTAGAAGTCCATTCTGTCCTGGGATTTGCTACTAAAGAAGCAGTTATCCTTGAGGGAGAATTGAAGCAGTATGGGCAAGTCACTATTACAACTGACGATGGTTCTTATGGAACCAAGGGCTATGTTTCAACCATCGTTGATCAGATGGACCAGGAGTTTGATGCTATCTATTCTTGTGGAGCCCCTGGTATGCTCAAATATGTCAATACCAAATTTCATGACCATCCTCGCGCCTATATTTCCATGGAATCGCGTATGGCTTGTGGGATGGGTGCTTGCTATGCCTGTGTAGTGCATCTGGAAAATGAAAGCCAAGCAGCCAATAAGCGCGTGTGTGAAGACGGTCCAGTCTTTGAAACCGGTACGATTGTGATGTAGGGAGGAAAGTATGACAAGTAATCGATTAGCTGTATCCTTACCAGGATTAGACTTGAAAAATCCCATTATTCCGGCTTCCGGCTGCTTTGGCTTTGGTCAGGAATATGCCAAATACTATGATTTAGACCTGCTTGGATCCATCATGATCAAGGCGACAACCGCTGAGGCTCGTTTTGGTAATCCAACGCCCCGTGTTGCTGAGACGCCTGCAGGCATGCTCAATGCCATTGGTCTCCAAAATCCAGGGGTAGACGTGGTCCTAGCAGAGAAACTCCCTTGGTTGGCCCAGCATTATCCAGATCTACCGATTATCGCCAATGTAGCTGGCTTCTCTAATGAAGAGTATGCAACGGTATCGCGGAAGATCTCGCAAGCGCCAAATGTCAAGGCCATCGAGCTCAATATCTCTTGTCCAAACGTAGACCATGGCAACAATGGCCTCTTGATTGGGCAGGTCCCTGAGTTGGCCTATGCGGCAGTGAAAGCAGCGGTAGATGCGTCCTCAGTCCCTGTCTATGTCAAGTTAACGCCTAGTGTAGCAGACATCACGCAGGTCGCAAAAGCAGCAGAGGATGCAGGGGCGACTGGCTTAACCATGATCAATACCTTGGTGGGCATGCGCTTTGACCTCAAGACTGGTAAGCCCATCATTGCCAATGGAACCGGAGGCATGTCGGGTCCAGCTGTTTTCCCAGTTGCTTTGAAACTCATCCGCCAGGTTGCTCAATCCACTAAACTTCCGATTATCGGAATGGGAGGTGTCGATTCAGCCGAAGCAGCCATTGAAATGATGATTGCAGGGGCTTCTGCGATTGGAGTTGGAACCGCTAATTTCACTGATCCTTATGCATGTCCATCCATCATAGAAGATCTGCCACAGGTCATGGATCGCTATGGTATTGACACCCTTGAGAACTTCCGAAAACATGTACGGGAAAATCTACTGTAAATCCTTGACTTTTCCCAAATATCGTACTACAATAAATAAAAACCTTTAAAGCAGTCCAGAGAGGCTCCTAAGGTCTAGACGGTGAATCATGGTAGTTGTTCCTGCCTAATTTTCGTGTAACCTTGCCTCGGGCAAGGTTTTTTTGTAGACAAAATGATCAATCAAAAAAGGAGTAATCCATGCGTGAAGAACGTCCTATTATCGCCCTTGACTTCCCAGCTTTCGAGGATGTCAAACACTTTTTAGAGCATTTTCCAGAAGACGAAAAATTATTTGTAAAAATCGGAATGGAATTTTTCTATGCAGTTGGTCCTGAAATTGTACATTACCTCAAAGGGCTTGGACACAGTATTTTCCTTGATTTGAAATTGCATGATATCCCAAATACAGTCAAATCAGCCATGTCCGTACTGGGGACCTTCGGAGTAGATATGGTGACGGTCCACGCAGCCGGTGGTGTAGAGATGATGCGCGAAGCCAAGGCAGCTCTTGGTGAAGGAGCTAAATTGGTAGCCGTGACCCAGTTGACTTCTACCAGTGAAGAAGACATGCGTGATTGCCAAAACATCCAAACAACGGTCCAAGAATCTGTAGTCAATTATGCTCGCAAGGCCCAAGAAGCTGGCTTGGATGGCGTTGTCTGCTCAGCTCATGAAGTAGCCTTGATCAAAGATGCCACTTCATCAGACTTTGTCTGTGTCACACCAGGGATTCGTCCTGCTGGAGCTGAAATCGGTGACCAAAAACGGGTTATGACCCCACAAGAAGCTCATAAAATTGGATCTGACTATATTGTCGTTGGACGCCCAATCATCCAAGCAGAAAACCCATGGGACGCTTACCATGAAATTAAGAGACAGTGGAATAGTTAAGAACGTCTAAGAAGCTGTGCTTCAAGACGTTCTAAGGAAAGTCCGATGGGATCTTTCCTAAACTATTCACTAGATTTAGAGGATAAAAATAATCGTTTTATCCTCTAAATCGTCGGAACACTAATTGCTACTAAAAGTGAAACTTTTGTAGCTCTACGGGAAGTCCTACGGGACCTTCCCTAACGCATTCACTAGATCACAGAAGAGAAAATGATCGTTTCTCTTCTGTGATCGTCGGAATAATCGAAGCCCGATAGGGCCTTCTCTAAACTATTCACTAACTTAGTTGAAAGAAAATTATCGTTTCTTTCAACTAAGTGTCGGAACTTAAAAAGTCCATGGGATCTTCCCTAACGCGTTCACTAACCTGTAATGTTGTTGTTTAAATCTAAAAATGATTTAATTCGTATATGATTAAAATCGTAAAAAAGGAGTCGTCATGTCATTAGCTAAAGATATTGCTAGCCATCTTTTGAAAATCGAAGCGGTTTATTTGAAACCAGAAGAACCTTTTACTTGGGCATCTGGGATCAAGTCCCCAATTTATACCGATAACCGTGTAACCCTCGCTTATCCTGAAACTCGTACCTTGATCGAAAATGGATTTGTAGATAAAATCAAGGAAGCTTTCCCTGAAGTAGAAGTGATTGCAGGTACAGCAACTGCAGGAATTCCTCACGGAGCCATTATTGCGGACAAGATGAATTTGCCATTTGCCTACATCCGTAGCAAACCAAAAGACCATGGTGCTGGAAACCAAATTGAAGGCCGTGTACCACAAGGTCAAAAGATGGTCGTAGTGGAAGATTTGATTTCTACTGGTGGATCTGTCTTGGATGCTGTCGCAGCTGCCAAGCGTGAAGGGGCGGACGTTCTTGGTGTGGTTGCCATCTTCACCTACCAATTGGAGAAAGCCGATAAGAAATTTGCGGAAGCTGGCGTTCAACTTGAAACCTTGTCTAACTATACAGAATTGATTCATTTGGCAGAAGAACAAGGTTATATCACTTCTGAAGGTTTAGAGTTGTTGCACCGTTTCAAGGAAAACCAAGAAACTTGGCAAAATAAATAATAGGACGGAAGCGTTTCTAACGCTTCTTTTTTATACTATTTTCACTAGTTGGTGGTTAACTTGAATCTCAAAGTAAAATCCGGTATGATAGTAGTAATTGTTTTTATGGATGAAGGAAAAACTATTTTTAAGGGAGAATAAGATGACAAAAGAACATTATTTGCAAGTGAAGAAGCAGGCTCGGGTCTGGTTTACCGTCAATATCATCATCAGTTTGATTGCTATTGCAGGAGGAATTTTAGTGGTCATTAGTAAATCACGTCATATCCCATTTTTATTGATGGCCTTGGGGGCACTGACTTTGATGAACCAAGTCTTGGTTACCCCCGCTTTCAACGCCAAAAAAGAAGCTGAGGAAGAACATCCAGAATGGAAGAGCTTGTCTACTAAAGATACTAAACTTCCTGTGGAGAATCTGCAGAAAGGGGTTTTGGTATCAGCTGCGGCTCTTCTGATTGTCATTATTGGTTTCTTCATGTTCTATCGTCCTCTTCCGACAACAGACGCAGGAACTGAAGTGATCAAAACCTATCGAGAGATTCAGTCTGTTCCAGAAAGTTCGACAGAAAAAGAATCTAACTCGATCTCCAATTTGACTCCGAAAGATGTTCAAACCTTACAAGAATTGAAAGAAGAAATCGAATCCAATGCCCCATCAGATTCAAACTCACTAGATATAAACAAAGCAAAAGATCTTGCAGAAAAAGCGCAGCAACAGAATTGGTTGAAAAGGGGAGAATAAAAATTTTTTCAAGGGATTTGAAACCAACTAGTTTATGTGAAAAGGTAAAAAATTAATGACAGTAACAATATTCTGGCTTAGTTTGGGCATTCTGACACTTATTTTCCTGATCATGCTGCTTATCTTTTACACCTTGTATCGCCGTGAAATAAAAGTGAAAACAGAATCTACCGCAAAAGTTATGGGAGAAGTAGTTGCTTTTGATTCCCAAAATCAACTGCTTATTTCTCTGCCTGTGGTGGAGTATCAAGTCGAGGGTGAAAGATACCAGAAGAACTTTACCTACGCTTATTTTAGAGAGACTTCTTCTAAGTCAAGACAAACCAATGTTTTCGATAGAACCTATGTTCTTGGAGCCGGCAAAAATCTGGATTTGCGGATGATATTCCCAATTGGGTCTCCTATGACAGTTTTTTATAATCCAGTCGATCCACAGCTTGGTTTTGTCGAACGATATGCCGGCTTAGTCGGTTTCTATAAAATCGGAATGATTCTAACGGTTGGAATTTATCTTGGGTTAGTATGTATTCTAGCTTTGTTAGGTTGAATTGTTCCGACCTATCTGAAATAAAAAGCACATTCATATATGTTTGGTTGAATGAGAGGATTTTCAATGATCAAAAGAGGTCAATGTTTTAATATCAGTTTGAATGGGAAAAGGCCACTCTGGGGGTACTTTTTGTTGGTGACAGATCAAGGGGAAGAATTCATCGTCAAACGCAATAGTAAAATCCCTTTCGACAAGTACCGAAAAGTGTACCAGACCAACCATTCGTTTAAAGATCAAATTTTTTCAAAGAAAGCACCAGCAAATATTTATTCTTTGATTGGTGTTCCACTAGGCCTATTATTAGCAAGGACATTTATAAAGATCCTTCCCATGGACCTTTTCTTTGGGAAAGCAAATCTTGATTTGAATGTTAGAGAAGGGGCGATAAATGTCTTTTTGTTTCTATTTGCAGTTATGATCACTTTATGGCTGGTCGCTATTGCTAGATATGTGCAGTTGAAACGGTTTGTTAAGAAAAATGAAGCAGAACTAGTATTTGTTGGTCAGATAAAACCAGTAGAGTATCTTCAAAAAACAGCAAATGGAATCGAGGTGTGGTGAATGCGAAAAATAAGAAAACGTCAATTGTTTGCCCTGGTTTGTTTAAGCATGATAGTCCTGTTTTTAGCATATTTTGTTCAAATGCGCTTGTTTTTGGGATTGATTTTATATTTGTTGGTCGTTCTCTTTTATAGAGGCCTTGAATTCACAGAGCCTCGGGAAATTGAGTTTGATTTTAAGGAAGATCCTAAAGATTAAAGATTATTCCCCAACCTTAATGATTTCCTACCACCCCATAACAGCAGAAATGCTGTTTTTTTGATATAATGGACCTATGTTATCGAAAAGTAAACGTATTCTATTTGGGATGCTTCATGTTGTCATGTTGCTAGTGATGGTCCACTGGTTCTTGATCAGTGTGATCTATCTGAGAGAGATTTCATGGCTAGCCATTTTAGGTGCTGGATTGCTATTTCTGCTAGCCTGGCTGAAACGCGATGGGCTAAAGAGTGCCTTTGCTTGGTTGACTCGGCACAAAAAAGGCTTCTTGCTTGGTGCCCTTGTCTTTCAGGTGATTGTCATGGTCTGTGCGGAGCTCTTTATCCGTCGGGATGCTGCGGTTGTTTTCAAAGGGGCTTTTGATCTTCTTAAGCAATCTTCCATCACCAACTACCTCAGTCGCAATCCCAATAACATTCCGCTCTTTCTTTACGAGAAGTTTTTCTATGTCTTATTTGGCTCTAGCGGTCTGTGGGTCATGCAGGCTCTCAATATCCTCTATGTCAATCTGGGTGCAGTCCTCTTGTACAAGCTGTCCCAGAAGCATTTCAATCAAAAAACGGCTGATCTGGTCTATCTCTTCTATGTGAGCTTGATCTGTTACTCGCCTTATTTCTACTCCATGTACACGGACATTCCGCCGCTTCCATTGATTGCCCTTCAATTATGGTGGGCCTTGGATCTCTTAAAGGAAGATCAAGCAGTCTCCTGGAAGAAGATTGTTGGTTTGGGAATCTTATCTGGCGTGACCATGTTGATCCGTCCAACGACGATTATTGTCATGATTGCCTTTTGGACTGTGCTCTTCTTCAGAGGAAATTGGAAGGCCTTTGGCAAGATTGCTACGGTGACGGTCTTGACGACGGGCTTTGTCTTTGCAGGATTGAATACAGCGGTCAATCATCAAAGAGTTGTACCGATCTTGAAACAAGAAGGGCTGGCTAAAGGACCACTCTTGTTTATCAATCTGGGCTTGACAGATATGGGGCACAACCAAGAAGATATGAAAGAAGGCTTGCTGGCCTATATCGATGAGGATAAGCGATCGGATTACAACAATGGCCTCTTTAAAAAAGAAAATGTGATCAAAGAAATCAAGCGCCGTCTCAAGGAGTACGGACCGTTCGGTTTGATCGGGCATATCTACTACAAGCAATCCTTGACGGTAGCAGAAGGAACCCTGGGCTGGCTCTACCGAGATGTAGAGTATGAGAAGACGCCTTTTATCAATCCTCTCTATGAACCCCTGACTAAAAATAATGGTTTGGCAAAATGGGTGCGGACCTATTTCCTTAGCATTGATCGCCCGCAGTACAAGTATTATGAATTTGTCAAGCAGCTGATCTGGATCGTCCTATCGGCTGGTTTGGTTGGAGCTTATCTCAAACGTCGAGATACAGATGATTTTAACTTCCTTTCCTTAGCGGTCTTTGGTGGTTTGCTTTTCTTAACCATCTTTGAAGGTGGGAAGACCCGCTACCTCATCCAATTCTTACCGCAAATTTTACTAGTCGCTTCGATCGGTCTAGCAGGATTTACCAAGAAAGAAAATACATAAAAGCTCTCGCTTGTTTGACAGGCAGAAACAGAGAATGGGACAGAAATCGGTAATTCGTTAGAATTCGATTTCGTAGTCCCACCTCCGCACAGTTGAGTAGGGCTGTAAAAGCTGATGAAATCAGCGTAGTAGAGCCCACTCAACCACTGCGTCTTGCTCGACAATCCAAAAATAATTGAGAGGCTAGGACTTTTGTCCCAGCCTCTTTTTTATCCAGTAGATCTGCACCAAATGTGGTATAATGGAAGGTAAGAATTTATTGGATAGCGGAGAGTTTCCATGCAGCATTCACCCTGGCATGAAGCCATCAAGTCCCATCTTCCAGAAGGGTATTTTCACCAGATCAATGACTTTATGAATGAAGTCTACAACAAAGGAGTGGTTTATCCACCGCGTGACAAGGTCTTTAAGGCCTTGCAGACGACAGGGATGGATCAGGTCAAGGTCTTGATCTTAGGCCAAGATCCCTACCATGGACCGGATCAAGCGCAGGGCTTAAGTTTTTCTGTTCCGGATCATGTACCAGCGCCGCCTTCTTTGCAAAATATTCTCAAAGAATTGCGCTCAGATATCGGAGAGAAGCGGTCCCATGATCTGACCTCTTGGGCAGAGCAAGGAGTGCTCTTGCTCAATTCCTGTTTGACAGTGCCAGCTGGTCAGGCTAATGGTCATGCAGGACAAATTTGGGAGCCTTTCACAGATGCTGTGATCAAGGTGGTCAATGAGTTGGAGGAGCCTGTTGTCTTTATCCTCTGGGGATCTTATGCCCGTAAGAAAAGGCCTCTGATTACCCACGATCGACATTTGGTCCTTGAATCAGCTCACCCAAGTCCTTTATCGGCCTACCGAGGATTCTTTGGTTCCCAACCCTTTTCAAAAACCAATCAATTTTTGAAAGAGGCGGGACGCGAGCCGATTGATTGGTTAAGATAGGAGAAAGAAATGCCACAATTAGCAACGATTTGTTACATTGACAATGGGAAAGAATTTCTCATGCTGCATCGCAATAAAAAGCCCAATGATGTTCATGAAGGTAAATGGATCGGAGTTGGTGGAAAATTAGAACGCGGGGAAACCCCTCAGGAGTGTGCTGCGCGTGAGATTTTTGAGGAGACGGGCCTAAGAGCCAAGCCAGTTTTGAAAGGGATTATTACCTTTCCGGAGTTTACTCCAGATTTGGACTGGTACACCTATGTCTTCAAGGTAACAGATTTTGAGGGAGAACTGATCGAGTGTAACGAAGGGACCTTGGAGTGGGTACCTTATGATCAAGTCCTCTCAAAACCAACTTGGGAAGGGGACCACACCTTTGTCGAGTGGTTGTTGGAGGATAAACCCTTCTTTTCAGCAATGTTTCGCTATGACGGCGACCGCTTGTTAGAGTCGCATGTTGATTTTTATGAATAAAGGAGAATGCAATGGTTGTCATTAAAAATGGTCGCGTAATGGATCCCAAAACTGGCTTGGATCAAGTCTGTGATCTTCGCATTGAAGGAAAGAAAATTGTAGAGATCGCTGAAAACCTCCCAACAGATGGACAAGAAGTCCTTGATGCTACTGGTCTGGTTGTAGCTCCTGGATTGATCGATGTACACGTGCATTTCCGCGAACCCGGTCAAACTCATAAAGAAGACATCCATACGGGTGCCTTAGCCGCAGCTGCTGGTGGTTTTACTCGAGTGGTCATGATGGCCAATACCAATCCGACCATTTCAGATATTACAACCTTAGAGGAAGTCTTAGCTTCTGCAGCCAAGGAAAATCTTCACATTCATACGGTTGCGACAGTGACCAAGAACTTTGACGGGCAACACCTGACAGATTTTGAAGGCCTGCTTAAGGCTGGTGCAGTGGGATTTTCAGATGATGGGATTCCCCTTCAAAGCACTAAGGTTGTCCGCCAAGCCTTGGAAGAAGCTAAGCGTCTAGGGACCTTTATTAGTCTGCATGAAGAAGACCCTGAGTTGAATGGCATTCTTGGTTTGAATGAGAACATTGCCAAGGAACACTTCCATGTCTGTGGTGCGACGGGTGTAGCTGAATATTCAATGGCTGCGCGTGATGCCATGATTGCCCATGCGACAGGTGCTCACCTCCATATCCAACACCTTTCCAAGGAAGAAAGTGTCAAGGTGGTGGAATTTGCCCAAGGATTAGGAGCTCATGTGACGGCAGAAGTGGCACCTCAACACTTTTCGAAAACAGAAAGTCTGCTCTTGACTAAAGGAAGCAATGCTAAGATGAATCCACCTCTTCGCTTGGAATCTGACCGTCTAGCAGTGATTGAAGGCTTGAAGTCAGGCGTTATCTCCGTGATTGCGACGGACCACGCGCCTCACCATGCGGATGAGAAGAATGTTCCTGATATTACCAAAGCACCATCTGGAATGACTGGGCTTGAAACTTCGCTTTCTCTTGGTTTGACCTACTTGGTGCATGCTGGCCATTTAAGTCTGATGCAATTGCTTGAAAAGATGTCCTATAATCCAGCACGTCTCTATGATTTTGATGCTGGCTATATTGCAGTGGATGGACCGGCTGATTTAACCATCTTTGATCCAGAAGCAGATCGTCTGGTATCGGATCATTTCGCTTCAAAAGCTGGCAATTCACCATTTGTGGGTGAAACATTAAAAGGGAAAGTTGCTTATACAATCTGTGATGGACAAGTGATTTTTCAAGGATAAGCGATCGTATTCATATGAATCTTAAAAAAATGATGCAAGGCTTGGTTTTCTTTTTAACCAGCCTTCTTGTCTTTGTCTTTCTATTTCGTGCTTTGCTACCAACTGCATCTCCTCGCATGACCAAGCCCAAAACAGCTGCGAAAGAAATCACCTATACTTATGTAGCTCTAGGAGATTCACTAACCGAAGGAGTAGGAGATAGCACCAAGCAAGGGGGCTTTGTGCCCATCCTTGCCCAAAGCCTGTCCAATGAAAATGACGGCCAGTACCAACCTGTCAACTATGGAGTAGCTGGGAATACAAGTGCTCAGATCTTAGATCGACTCAAGAAGCAAACAGATCTTCAGAAGGATCTCAAAAAGGCGCGTGTCATGACCTTAACGGTTGGGGGAAATGATCTGCGCAAAGTTGTTGTCGATCATCTGAGTGATTTTTCTCTATCAGATATCCAAAAACCGCTCAAGAATTATACAGCGAACCTCAAAGAAATTATTACAAAGGCCAGAAAGGACAATCCCCATCTTCCCATTTATGTAGTGGGGATCTACAATCCTCTTTACCTGAATTTTCCTGAATTAACTAGTATCCAGACGGCTGTAGATCGTTGGAATGAGACGACGGAAGAAACCATCGCGCAATTTGATCAGGTCTATTTCGTTCCGATCAATGATCTGCTTTATAAAGGAATTGATGGCAAAATGGGCGTATCAGAAGTCAGTGACGGGAAGACTACCGTTATCAATGATGCCCTGTATGAAGAGGATAGCTTTCACCCTAACAATACGGGCTATGAAAAGATGAAACAAGCAATATTGGAGAAAATCAATGCCACGAAGAAAACTTGGAGTCAAAAATAATCCCATCAACGAGAAGGTCCCCTTCCTTCAAAAAATTAATATTTGGAAATGGTTGTTTTTAGGATTGGTGAGCCTTCTCTTAGCCTTTGCTATAGTCGTGCAAGGACGCTTAGCGACGCCAAGAGAAGATGTTAGTCAGCTTCATCAAGCAGTTGGCACCAAAGATGTCAAAGTTGGAACCATGACAACGACTCGGGATCAACTCAATGATACTATCAAATCGCTACTGAAAAAATATAAGCTGTCCGACTACAAGGTCTATGCGGACAATCAGCAAATCCTATTAGAAGGGCAGTTAAGTTTCTTAGGGAAGGATTATCCCTTATATATTTACTTTCAACCATCCAAATTGGAAAATGGGAACATTCTCTTGACGGTGAAGGATTTTTCAGTCGGAACCTTTCAAATTCCACAAAGGATGGTTTTGCAGCTCTTGAGCAAGAATAAAACTATTCCAGAATTTATCCAAATTTCACCAAAGCAGTCTACCATCACCATTGTATTACCAGAAATTGACAATGACTTTGGAATCTATGTCAAGGCCAATACCATTGACCTCTATAACGATAAGATCGTTTTTGATTTGTATCAGAAGAAGTAGGGTGGAAGAGGCTATTCAAATTGAATTCAAAGTCATCTTAAAAACTTTCCTTAGGCTCAATAATTCTGAGTGCTAGAAACAACCGTGTTTCTAGCACTTTTCTCATGACAAAAAGTTTCATTATATGATGTGTTTAAATGATCCTAATTGTTTATATCATTATAATTTTTTTAAGAGCATCTCGGTTTTCTTATGTAAAAACAGGATGTCTATAGACTAAGTAGAATCAAAAGCTTTATTTTGTTCTATTCAAAAAATTCAGAATATTGTAGAAAATTCTTGACATTGCTTTTTCCCTATGCTAAAATACTAAACAAGACATTGAACAAAGGAGAAAGTCAAACATGAAAACAGCTAAGTTTATTCAATTTGCTTTGTTGTTGAGGTATAAGGGCTAGTGCAGAAGCATTAGTCCTGTTTGGCTTACCAAGCGGGCAAAAACATCTCGCTTGGTTAACCGAGTGAGATGTTTTTCTTTATATCCACTACATAGAAATGAGGAGACCCTATGCGTAAAGTTGAATTTTTAGATACCAGCCTTCGGGATGGCGAACAGACTCCAGGAGTTAATTTTTCTATCAAAGAAAAGATTGCCATTGCTAAACAATTGGAAAAGTGGGGCATTTCTGCTATTGAAGCAGGTTTTCCTGCAGCTAGTCCTGACTCCTTCACAGCTGTTCAAGAGATTGCCAAGGTCTTGACCAAGACAGCCGTGACAGGTTTGGCCCGTTCTGTCAAATCAGATATTGATGCTTGTTATGAAGCCTTGAAGGATGCTAAGTATCCACAAATTCACGTCTTTATCGCAACCAGTCCGATTCACCGGGAGTTTAAACTCAACAAGACAAAGGAAGAAATCCTTGAAACGATCAAAGAGCACGTTTCTTACGCTCGCTCAAAATTTGAGATTGTGGAATTCTCGCCAGAAGATGCGACCCGGACAGAATTGGATTTCCTCTTGCAAGTCGTACAGACTGCAGTCGATGCTGGTGCTAGCTATATCAACATTCCTGATACAGTCGGTTTCACGACACCAGCGGAGTACGGTGCCATTTTCAAATACTTGATTGACCATGTCAAGACAGATCGCGAGATTATCTATTCACCTCATTGCCATGATGACCTAGGTATGGCCGTGGCCAATAGCCTCGCTGCTGTTAAAAATGGTGCCCGTCGTGTCGAAGGAACCATTAATGGAATCGGGGAGCGGGCCGGCAATGCGGCACTTGAAGAAGTAGCGGTTGCTCTCAATATCCGTGAAGACTATTTCCAAGTTGAAAGTCCGATTGTCCTTAATGAAACCATCAACACTTCTGAGTTGGTCTCTCGTTACTCTGGTATTCCAATTCCTAAAAACAAGGCGGTTGTTGGTGGCAATGCCTTCTCACACGAGTCTGGGATTCACCAAGACGGGGTTCTTAAAAATCCTCTTACTTATGAAATCATCACCCCTGAGCTGGTGGGTGTCAAGAGCAATAGCCTCCCTCTTGGAAAATTGTCTGGTCGCCATGCCTTTGTCGAAAAACTGCATGAGTTGGGACTGGAATTTACAGAAGAGGACATCAAGCCATTGTTTGCTAAGTTCAAATCTCTGGCAGACAAGAAACACGAGATCACAGATGCCGATATCCGCGCCCTTGTTGCCGGTACAGCAGTGGAAAATCCAGAAGGATTCCAATTTAATGATCTCCGCTTAACCACCAATGCAGACGAAACGATTACAGCAGCGGTTAGCCTCCGCAATGAAGAAGGGGAAGTACTTGAATTCCTTGCCAATGGTCAAGGATCGGTTGAAGCCATCTTTAATGCGATTGATAAATTCTTCAACCAAACCGTTCGCTTGACATCGTATAATATCGATGCAGTTACAGATGGGATCGATGCCCAAGCCCGTGTCTTGGTATCCGTGGAAAATGTCGATACAGATACGATTTTCAATGCCTCTGGTTTGGACTTCGACGTATTGAAAGCCTCTGCCATCGCTTATATCAATGCTAACACGCTGGTTCAAAAAGAGAATGCGGGTGAGATGGGACGAGCTGTCTCCTACCGTGATCTTCCACAAGCCTAAGAGGAAATAAACATGACAAAGAAAATTGTAACACTTGCAGGAGATGGGATTGGCCCTGAGATCATGGCAGCTGGACTAGAGGTCCTCGCAGCCGTCGCTCCCAAAATCGGCTTTGATTATAGTCTAGAAGACAAACCTTTTGGGGGTGCTGGGATTGATGCTGCTGGCCACCCACTTCCCCAAGATACTCTAAAAGCAGCTAAAGGAGCGGATGCTATTCTTCTCGCAGCCATCGGGAGTCCTGAGTATGACAATGCTCCTGTTCGTCCAGAACAAGGCTTGCTTGCTATTCGTAAGGAATTAAATCTCTTTGCCAATATTCGTCCTGTACGGATTTTTGACGCCTTGAAACACTTGTCTCCTTTGAAGCCAGAGCGTATCGAGGGTGTTGACTTTGTGGTCGTGCGTGAATTGACAGGTGGGATTTACTTTGGAGAGCATATCTTGAAAGAAGATACAGCGCGTGATATCAATGATTACAGTGCAGAAGAAATCCGTCGGATTATGCGCCAAGCCTTCAAGATCGCGCAAGGACGTGGTAAGAAAGTGACCAGTATCGATAAGCAAAATGTCCTTGCAACTTCTAAATTGTGGCGCCAAGTGGCAGAAGAAGTGGCTAAAGAATTTCCAGATGTGACCTTAGAGCACCAGCTTGTCGATAGTGCGGCCATGATCATGATTACCAATCCAGCCCGCTTTGATGTTGTAGTGACAGAGAATCTATTCGGAGATATCTTATCTGATGAATCGAGCGTCCTTCCAGGAACACTAGGCGTGATGCCATCTGCTAGTCATTCTGACCAAGGACCAAGTATGTACGAACCGATTCATGGTTCAGCACCTGATATTGCTGGTCAAGGCATTGCCAATCCGATTTCCATGATCCTGTCCGTTGCTATGATGCTCCGAGACAGTTTTGGAGAAACAGCAGGTGCAGAAATGATCGAAGAAGCTGTCAATCAAACCTTGAATCAAGGAATCTTGACACGGGATCTAGGTGGTCAGGCTTCTACTGCAGAGATGACTGCAGCCATTATTGGGAATCTCTAAGATGACATGGAGAGATCGCTGTTTAGTTGTTATTGCTATTTGGAATAGTATCGTATTTCTGACCTATGGTTTAGATAAACGAAAAGCTATCCAAAAGAGGTGGCGGATTCCTGAAAAGGTCCTGTTACTTGAGAGCTGGCTGCTTGGTGGATTCGGAGCTCTACTAGGTGGATATCTCTTTCACCACAAGGTGCGGAAATGGTATTTTCAAGCCACCTGGTGGGGCAGTAGCCTTCTTTTAGCAGGTGTCCTCTTTCTAATCCTTCAATGGATTTCCTAATAACAAGATAAATGGAGAAAGACAATGAGTGGAAAATCTATCTTTGATAAACTTTGGGACCGCCACGTGATTACAGGAGTGGAAGGACAACCCCAACTCATGTATGTGGACCAACACTATATCCACGAAGTGACGAGTCCGCAAGCCTTTCAAGGATTACGGGATGCAGGACGCAAGGTTCGACGACCCGATTTAACCTTTGGAACCTTTGATCACAATGTTCCAACGGTCAATATTTTTGATATTCGAGATGTGATTTCAAAAGCCCAGATTGATAAATTAGCTGAGAATGTAGTGGACTTTGGTATTGATCATGCTGCCCATGGTTCTGCTAAGCAAGGAATCGTTCATATGGTGGGCCCTGAAACCGGTCGGACCCAGCCTGGGAAATTTATTGTCTGTGGAGACAGCCATACCGCAACCCACGGAGCCTTTGGTGCCATTGCCTTTGGAATTGGAACCAGTGAAGTGGAGCATGTCTTTGCTACCCAAACCATCTGGCAAGTCAAACCAAAGAAAATGTTGGTTGAATTCACTGGAACCCCACAAAAAGGGATCTATTCAAAGGATTACATCCTAGCTTTGATAGCGCGCTACGGGGTTGCTTGTGGAGTTGGCTATGTCGTAGAATATCGGGGAGAAGCAATTGATCGCTTGACCATGGAAGAACGCATGACCATCTGTAACATGTCGATCGAGTTCGGGTCCAAAATGGGGATCATGAATCCAGATGAGACGACCTTTGACTACCTCCGAGGACGCGAATGTGTGCCAGATGATTTTGAGGCCGCAGTAGCTGATTGGAAGACTCTGGTTAGTGATGACGACGCCGTTTATGATAAGGTCATCCGTATGGATGTATCTGATCTTGCTCCGATGGTGACTTGGGGAACCAACCCTTCTATGGGAGTGGACTTTGAGACTCCTTTTCCAGAGATTCGAGACATGAATGATGAACGAGCTTATCATTATATGGATCTTGAACCTGGCCAAAAACCAGCAGACATTGAATTAGGCTATATCTTTATCGGTTCTTGTACCAATGCGCGTCTCAGCGATTTGGAGTTGGCAGCCAAGTTTGTGAAAGGCAAAAAAATTGCGCCAAACTTAACTGCTATTGTGGTACCTGGCTCTCGTCCAGTTAAGCAAGCCGCTGAAAAATTAGGCTTAGACAAGATCTTCATGGATGCGGGCTTTGAATGGCGTGATCCAGGATGCTCCATGTGTCTAGGAATGAACCCAGACAAGGTTCCAGATGGCGTCCACTGTGCTTCTACTAGCAACCGGAACTTTGAAGATCGTCAAGGATTTGGGGCTAAGACCCATCTCTGTAGCCCAGCAATGGCTGCAGCAGCAGCAATCGCTGGTCGCTTTGTCGACGTGCGACAAATGCCAGAAGTCGAGTAAAAGGAGGAAGCATGGAGAAATTTACCATTTATACAGGAACTACGGTTCCTTTGATGAACGATAATATTGATACCGACCAAATCCTCCCCAAGCAATTCTTAAAGTTGATTGATAAAAAGGGTTTTGGGAAATACCTCATGTATGCTTGGCGCTATTTGGATGACCAATATACTGAGGATCCAGATTTTATCTTTAACAAGCCGGAATACCGCAAGGCGACCATTTTGATCACTGGTGACAATTTTGGGGCTGGTTCCTCTCGGGAACACGCAGCCTGGGCTTTAGCTGATTATGGCTTTAAAGTCGTTATCGCCGGATCCTTCGGAGATATCCATTACAATAATGAGCTCAATAATGGCATGTTGCCGATTGTCCAACCACTAGAGGTTCGTCAAAAATTGGCAAGTTTGAAGCCGACAGATCCAGTGACGGTGGATTTGGAAGAGCAGAAGATCATCTCACCTGTTGGAGAGTTTTGCTTTGAGATCGATCAAGATTGGAAGCATAAATTGCTCAATGGGCTGGATGATATCGGAATTACGCTTCAGTACGAAGACTTGATCGCAGCATATGAGAAGAATCGACCAGCTTACTGGCAATCATAAAATTGTATACTTAATTACGAATTTTCTGAAAATACATTGAAATTGAGACTAGTTTTTGATACAATACTAAAAAGAATAGAAAAGGAAAGAGACTTATGACAAAACACATTCAATGGGACGGACAACTTTCACAAGAAGGATTTGATATTTTGAAAGGAGAGGGTGGCTGTATCGTCTGCCCTACCAAAGTTGGCTACATCATCATGACCAGTGACAAGGCTGGCTTGGAACGGAAATTCGAAGCCAAAGAACGCAACCGCAACAAACCAGGTGTGGTTCTCTGCGGAAGCATGGATGAGCTTCGTGCCCTTGCGCAATTGAATCCTGAAATTGAAGCCTTCTACCAAAAACATTGGGATGAAGATATCTTGCTTGGTTGTATCCTTCCTTGGCGTGAAGATGCCTATGCAAAATTGCAAGCTTTCGGAGATGGACGTGAAGAACTCATGACAGATGCTCGTGGAACTTCATGCTTTGTCATCAAATTTGGTAAAGCTGGTGAGCAAATCGCCAAAGAAATGTGGGAAAAAGAAGGCAAGATGGTTTACGCTTCTTCAGCCAACCCTTCCGGTAAAGGAAACCGCGGGAAGGTTGAAGGAATCGGTGAGCGTATCGAAGGTGCTGTGGACTTGGTCATCGAAGCCGATGATTATGTAGCTTCTATCCAACCAGACAAGACCATTGAAACTCGCTATGAACAAGGTGTGATGGTCTCTATGGTTGATGCGGAAGGAAAACTCATCCCAGAACAAGGAGCAGGTAGCCGTTCTGTCAATACTTGTCCAGTCGTCATCCGTAAAGGATTGGATATTGATAAGATCATGATGCACTTATCTGATCATTTCAACTCTTGGAACTACCGCCAAGGGGAATACTATTAAGAAACAGAAAAAAGCATTCCATTTGGGATGCTTTTTTTGTGAAAGGATAAAAGATGGTATAATAAAGTCAAACGATGTTCCAATAGAAGAGGAGTTAGTATGGTCTCCAGAAAAGCATTTATCGATAAAGCCAATCAGGAAGGTTTTTCCTTCAACATCCAAATCCCATGGTGGACGTACAATAACTTCAAGTCATTGGTTCGAAGAAAAAGGCTCTCTGAGGAGCAACTCTATCAGATCTTTCTTTTACTTTGTAGAGAGGTAGAAGACCGGCAAATGCAAGCTGTAGTGAATAAGAGGAAGTATCAGACCGGATTTTATGTAGCTGCATGCAATGGCCGCGAGTTCCGCTTTGAGTTTGCTTTCAAAAAGAATCAAGAACTAAGAGTTTATAATCTCTTTGAGACAGTCAATGGTCGCAAGAAACTAACCCTGATGGACCTGCTTGATTACATTATGGATTGACGATGTATAGAAACAATAAGGGTTCACTACAGATTGACAAAAGAAAGAGTGGTTCTATGATTTCAAGAGATGCATTTTTAGAAAGAATCAATCAGGAGGGCTTCTCATTTAGCATTGAAATTCCTCGCAGAAGTTTTTCGGATTTTACATCATTAGTTCGGAGAAGAAGAATTTCAGAAGAGGACCTCTATCAGCTGTTTTATAACTATTGTCAGGAGCTAGAAAACTGTTTGAAAGAAGCAGGGGAGAAACGACGCTTGCTCTTCAATAAGTTTCCAGTTAGCCCCGTTCATGATAAATATAAAACGAAATTTGATACAGAGGCACCCAACAGACGGGAGTTCCGCTTTGAGTTTGTCTTTAGCAATGACAATCGTTTAAAAGTTTATCATCTTATCGAAACTGTTAATGGTCGTAGGAAAAAAACACCTATGGAAATACTGATGGACCTAGTCGATGCTTTATAGTGGATACTGATCTAAGAGAAATCTTATGAGATACCTATTTCTTCTTGATTCCATTGGGCCTAGTGACTATAATGAGTGAGTTTAATAAAGCTACAGGTAGACTCTTGTTCCTCTGATTGTTTACTCTTACTTTTTTATGTTGCTACTATTTGTAATCATCACAGCTCCAGTAGTTTTATTAAACCGACCTTTCCTATTTGATCGCCTAATAGCTAGTAGTTATTGAAGTACGGTTGGGAAATAGACAAAAGACAAAAAGGACTCTATTTTTACGTTAGAGACCTTTTTGACAAGTAGGGGTTGAACTGTAAAGCTGGAGAATGGTAGTAAGAGTTTTCTAACTGCTTGAAATTTGGTACACTAGAGCTATGAAGATAGAAGATACTATAAAAAAAGCAATCATTTTAGGCGCTACAGGAGGGATTGGCCGGCAATTAGCGAAAGAATTGGCACAACGTTTGGAGCATCTGATTTTAGTGGGTCGCGATGCTGACAAACTCTCCCAAGTCCAAAAAGAACTAACTGGGAGTAAGGCGCAGCTTTCAATCCTAACATTAGATATGCTAGATCAAGTGGCTCTAGAAGCTTTTGTAGAGAGTCTAGAAGCTGATCTTCTCGTCAATTGTGCGGGACTAGCCTATTTTTCCCTAGGATGTGACCTTGATTCAGCTAGTGAGCAAGACCTCTGGCAAGTCAACTACCATAGACCAGTCCAGCTAATCAAGCAGGTGGTGCAAAAGAATCAGAAGATCCAGCTGGTCCAGCTGTCTTCGTTGGCAGCTCTTTTTCCTCATCCCTATCTAGCAGCCTACAGTGCTAGCAAGGCTGCCTTGCAGACCTACACTCTTGCTCTCCAGGAGGAACTGAGGCAATCAGATTCCCAGGTCCAGCTAGGTCTCTATATTCTTGGACCAGTCCAAACAGCTATTTTTCCAACTAAACTAGTAGAAGCATTGGGAGGTAGTCGCTTGCAGATGAAGCCTGAGAAAGTCGCTCAGCAGTTGATCCGATTCATAGAAGGGGATACTTCCTATGCTGTTATCGGCCTTCGCTATCGCTTGCTAGTTTGGCTAGGTCGACTACTTCCCCAAAGGTGGATCATCCGTCTCCTTGCTATATATTTAAAAAAGGGACTGAATAGATGAAATTTGTATTTATATTTTTAGCCGTTGCTTATCTTTTCTTATTTCTCATCCGTTGGTTGCTGTCCTTTACTTATTATAAAAGAGGTCAGGCTCATATTGCGGACTTTCCAGAAGAGCTTTTTACAGTGGTTCAACCCATCCTCTCAGGGGATCCTCGTTTAGAAAGTGATTTGCGGGCCAATCTCCAGCAAACTGAAGCAGTAGAATTCTACTGGTTGATTGATCAGTCTGATATAGAAGCCCAGCGAGTAGCAGATCGGATTTGTCAAGACGCATCCTTTGCCCACCGCATTCGAATTTTTCTCATTGAGGACGTCCCTCAGGGGATTAATCCCAAGAGTTACAAGATTGAGCAGGTTGTAGAGGAGCTGACCCGGCCTTATCTGATTGTTTTGGACGATGATAGTGTGATTGATTTTTCTAAAATGGGTGAGCTGACCGCCTATTTGGGTCAAGAGGTCATTCTGACAGGTATTCCTTATAACCAGGAGAGAAGCAATTTCTGGTCCAAGCTGGTCGCAGCATTTGTAAATGGCAATTCTTTTATTACCTATTTTACCATGGCAGAAGTTGAGGCGAATCACTCCATCAACGGGATGTTCTATATCCTACCGGTAGAACTTGCAAAAGACCAGGGGCTCTTCACAGCGATTAAGGATTTTCTATGTGATGATTTAGCCGTGGCCGATTTTTTAAGGAGTAAAGGAGTATCCATTATCCAAACAAGGGTCACCTGTAATGTTCGAACGACTATCAAGGATGCCAAGCAATATTTGCTCCAGATGAAGCGTTGGCTTCTCTTTAGCTCTATCTACCTCAAAGAACACCTGGATTGGAAGCTGTTTAGTCTCATAGGTTTACCGAGTTTTCTACCTCTTCCAGGTTTGATCCTAAGTCTCATTTTAGGATGGCCTTATCTTCTTCTAGCCTTAAGCTTACTGGTATTCAAGGCAGTATGGATGCTCCTCTATCGGCAAAGCATTCTATCCAATCGCCTACACTTGGATGAAGTCATCTATGAAGTGCTGAATGATCTCCTGCTTCCTTGGTTGTTTGTCTATGTTCTATTGACTCCTCCTGTGATAAACTGGCGGGGACGGAAGATTCGTGTGACGGACGGAAAGATTCGTTATGAGTAAGATGAAGTCCTATCTAGACCGTTTGTCTGACTTATCTCTTGATCAGACCATGCTAGACTCTAATCGCTTGGTTCTCTTTCTCAGTGGGAGCAGTGATGTCACTTGTGCCGGGCTGACAGCTGGGCAGCTAGACCTCCTTCATGCGATTTGTCCATCAGGCTATTCAGTAGTAGCCAGCAATTTTCCCTTCAATCAAGATTTTGAACATATAAAGTTTCCTCAAGTATCCCTACTGTCGGCTTCTGCATCCAATATCATCTATTATTGGCATACCATTTTGAACTCTCGCTTTCAAAAGCTCTTACAACAACACTTGTCTCCCTTATTGGAAGCGCAGGAGGTGGTTCTTATTTGTAAGAGTTCAGGGGTTAATATGCTGACGCAGTGGCTAAGAAGCGTAGGGAAGGAGGTATCCTTACCAAGGTTGCGCGTGATAGCGCTTGGCCCTGTTTCCCAGCTTCTTTTACGTCAAAAGGAGGTAGAGGTATTGGTTATCAAAGGCAAAAAAGATCCTTATTCACGAATTTTGGACCGCCATTCAGCGGATATCCAAGTGGATACGAATCATTATAGCTATGAATACAGAGAAGATGTGAAAGGAATCATTTATGACTGGATTAGACAAAGTGATAAAAATCGATGTGATTAGCGTCCCCTTTAGTGGTCATTTATTTCCGACTTTGACTTTGGTCAAGCCCTTGCTGGAGGATCCTCGTTTTCAGGTTCGAGTCATCACAGGTTTTCAAAAAAAGGAATTGGTCGAGCAGATTGGTTTCGAATGCCTTGCCTTGTTTCCTGACCGTCCGACAGTCATGGAAGATATAGCCAATACAGCCAAGCAAGCAAATCTCTTTATCATGTACCAACAATTAGGTGCTAATAGCAAACTGATTCCTGAAGTTTTCAACGAGATAAATCGAATTTGGGACTCTGAAGGACAACCAGACTTGATTATTGCAGATTTTGTAGCCGCTCCTGCTGGAGTTTTAGCAGATCGTTTGGGCATTCCCTGGATTACGACCATTCCAAGTCCAGTAGCGATCGAAAGTCGCACGACTACCCCTGCATATCTAGGAGGATGGAAACCGCACCAGGGGACCTTCTACAAGTGGAGAGATGCTCTGGGTAGGCAAGTCATCCGTCTAGCAAAGAAGGTTGGATTAGCGCTGGTTAAGAAGAATCTCGATACCCTACAGGATTTTAAACTCTACCGTGAAGATGGGACAGAAGCCATCTATTCTCCGTACTCAATCTTGGCTCTAGGCATGAAAGAGTTGGAGTTTCGAGATGATTTTCCATCCCAACTCAAATGGATTGGTTATCGCTGTCTCTCTTTTGACCACCTTCCTCAAGAACAGAAACAGTATTTTATGAGTTCTAAAAAGCGGGTCCTGGTCACTTGCGGCACTCATTTAAAATGGGAAAAAGAGCGGATGGTGGAGTTGGCAAAGCTTTTGAGCCAAGAACATCCTGACTATGTCTTTTACGTAACCCTAGGCGACCCTAGTGGTTTGGATCATCCACCAAGGATGTTGTCAGATAATCTTCTGATTTTTGATTACCTCCCTTATTCAGATGTTCTGGATCAAATGGACTTTTCTATTCATCATGCAGGTGCTGGGATTTTGATGGGGTGTATCGAAGAGGGGATTCCTAGTCTGATTTTGCCCCAGGACTATGACCAGTTTGACAATGCGGTTCGGGCTGAGTTATTCCAAGTAGGATTGGTATCTCGTAAAAAGACAGATTCCGAAGTTTTGTGCTTATTTAATGAATTGGTTTCTCGGGAAGATTGGTCGCACCTAAAGGCTCTGGCTCAGAAAAGCAAAGCCTACCAGCCAACAAAGATTCTTTATCAAGAAATTGAGAGACTCCTGAAAGTGAAGTTATAGAAGAAAGAGGAGGGAGAGACTCCTATTTGCTTTCTTCCAGAGATCTTCTATTTAATGAACATAAAAAACTAGAGCGCTTGCTCTAGTTTTTTGGTTGTTGATGGGTGATATTCTTTCCCCAAGGGATGAGATTTTCTTTTTTCTCTTTGATCCGTTGGATATTCTCCTTGTGACGAAGAATGATCAAGGTCGCTAGTGCCAAGACAATGATTGTAAAAAGCGGATCATAGCTGTGCAAGATCCATCCAGTCAAAGGAAGAAGGAGGACCGAAAGAATGGCGAGTAGCGCAACGGTAACACTCGAAAACGAAATCATACTGGTTAAATACAGGCTGGCTACAAAATAAACAGCTAAAATGAGTAGCAGGATAGGCGAGAAACCAAGTAAGACACCAGCACTCGTCGCCACTGCCTTTCCACCCTTAAATCCAGCAAAAATTGGGAAAGTGTGCCCCAAAACGGCTAAGAGACCAAAGACCATCGGCGAGATCCCCTGAATTCCAAAGAAAGTCGGAAGGAGAACGGCCAAAGTTCCTTTCAAGAAATCAATCGCAAAGACAATGATTCCAGCTTTCTTCCCTAGAATCCGAAAGGTATTGGTCGTTCCAGTATTGCCCGAGCCATGTTCCCGTAAATTAATATGGAAAAAGATTTTCCCAATCCATAATCCCGAAGGAATGGAGCCTAACAGATAGGCTAAAATTAAAACACTTATTTCTTTTATCATACTTTCATTATATCAAAAAGGCATCAATAGAAAAAGCAATTTTTGGAGTTCAAGTGTGACATCTGAAGAAAGTGCCCAGCTAACATTTTTTACTAGGATATGGAAATCTCCATATAAAGAGAAAAAATTTTGCAAAATTTCCTAAAAAACTGTAATATAGAAAAGATGAACAAACAGGAGGTTCCTTGTGGCAAAAAAGGAAATCAATATTAATAATTATAATGACGATGCCATTCAGGTACTAGAAGGGTTGGATGCAGTCCGTAAACGTCCAGGGATGTATATCGGATCGACCGATGGAAATGGCTTGCATCACATGGTCTGGGAGATCGTGGATAATGCGGTCGATGAAGCCTTGTCTGGCTTTGGATCACAAATCGATGTAACGATTAATAAAGATGGTTCGCTATCGGTAGAAGACCAGGGACGTGGAATGCCGACCGGGATGCATGCTATGGGTAAACCAACCGTTGAGGTGATCTTTACGGTCCTCCACGCCGGAGGAAAGTTTGGTCAAGGAGGCTATAAGACATCTGGAGGTCTTCACGGAGTGGGATCTTCTGTCGTTAATGCCCTTTCTAGCTGGCTAGAGGTAGAAATTACGCGTGATGGAGCTGTCTACAAGCAACGTTTTGAAGATGGGGGAAAACCAGTTACGACTCTTGAAAAGATCGGCTCTGCTCCCAAGTCTAAGACAGGGACCAAGGTCACCTTCATGCCAGATCCAACCATCTTTTCAACGACGGATTTCAAATTTAATACCATTGCTGAGCGAATCAAAGAATCAGCCTTCTTGCTGAAGGACGTGACGCTGACGCTGACCGATCTCCGTAAGGAAGAAGACAACCATGTGGCCTTTCACTATGAAAATGGTGTCCAAGATTTCGTAGAGTACTTGAACGAAGACAAGGAAACTTTGACACCTGTTCTCTACTTTAGTGGCGAATCAGATGGTTTTCAGGTAGAAGTGGCCATGCAATACAATGATGGCTACTCAGATAATATCTTGTCCTTCGTTAATAATGTCCGCACTAAAGATGGGGGAACCCATGAGACGGGTCTGAAGACAGCCATTACCAAGGCTATGAACGACTATGCAAGAAAGACAGGACTCCTCAAAGAAAAAGACAAGAATCTGGAAGGATCAGACTACCGCGAAGGTTTGTCTGCTGTTCTTTCGATCTTAGTTCCAGAAGCTCATTTGCAGTTTGAAGGGCAAACCAAAGACAAATTAGGAAGTCCCTTGGCTCGTCCAGTCGTCGATAGCATTGTTTCTGATAAATTGACCTTCTTCCTCATGGAAAATGGGGAGTTGGCTTCCAATCTCATTCGTAAGGCTATAAAAGCCCGGGATGCGCGTGAAGCCGCTCGGAAGGCGCGGGATGAGAGTCGAAATGGCAAGAAGAGCAAAAAGGACAAGGGACTTTTGTCTGGTAAATTGACACCAGCCCAGTCTAAAAATCCTAAGAAGAATGAACTCTATCTAGTCGAAGGAGACTCAGCCGGCGGTTCTGCCAAACAAGGAAGGGACCGGAAGTTCCAAGCGATTCTTCCACTTCGTGGGAAAGTTCTTAATACTGAGAAGGCCAATATGAGTGATATCCTCAAGAACGAGGAAATCAACACCATGATCTACACCATCGGTGCTGGAGTTGGGGCAGATTTCTCAGTGGAGGATGCTAACTACGACAAGATCATCATTATGACCGATGCGGATACGGATGGGGCCCACATTCAGACCCTACTCCTAACTTTCTTCTATCGCTATATGCGCCCTTTGGTAGAAGCAGGGCATGTCTACATTGCACTTCCTCCTCTTTATAAGATGTCGAAAGGCAAAGGCAAGAAAGAAGAAGTAGCCTATGCTTGGACAGATAGCGAATTAGAAGAGTTGCGTCGGACCTTTGGCCGTGGAGCAACCCTCCAACGCTACAAAGGGTTGGGGGAAATGAATGCGGATCAGCTTTGGGAAACGACCATGAATCCAGAAACTCGTACCTTGATCCGTGTCACCATTGATGATCTAGCGCGTGCAGAACGCCGTGTCTCTGTCCTTATGGGAGATAAGGCTGCACCACGTCGTCAATGGATTGAAGATAACGTTAAGTTTACCTTAGAAGAAAATACAGTTTTTTAATCACTTTCTACTTATAAATTAAATAAGCTGGGATGTAGAAATGGTAAGGAATCGACATGAGAACTGATACAGAAATGATGAATCTGATTTTGCAGATAGCTGAGTCCTTGCAAGTGGAAGCAGTGGCCTTATCCGGTTCGCGAGCCAATCCTTGGGCACCCAAAGACGAGTTTCAAGATTATGATGTGGTCTATATAGTTGATGATCTGGAATACCTGATTTCAGATTTATCCTGGTTGGATCAGTACGGAAATCGACTCATCGAACAGCACAATGTCCTTGGACACCGTCGTCTGTATCTCATGCTCTTTGAAGATGGAAATCGCATTGATTTGACCCTCTGCCCCAAGGAGTATATCCAAGAGTGGGTGGATAGCGAAGCAAATTTTGAAGTTATAAAAGACGACAAAGGCTTGTTTGACTCTTACATTCCTAGTCCGAAGCGCTATTGGACCGCTCCGCCTACTGAAGAGGAATTTGCTGGATCCTGCAATGAATTTTGGTGGGTATCGGCTTATGTCGTAAAGGCCATTCGAAGAAATCAGCTCATCTATGCGACCGACCACCTCTATGGCATTTGCCAGCAAGAACTCCTCAAGGTCTTGGCTTGGCAGGTGACAAGTGATAGGGGAGCGGTTGATATCGGAAAGAATTACAAGTACCTCTTCCAGTATCTACCAGCTGAGCAAGAGAAGGAGTTCTCGGCTTTGCTTGATCTATCTAGTTTCGATAAAATCACTCAGTCTTTATTTTCCACCATGAAGGGATTCGATCGAGAAGCTCAAATTCTGGCCCAAAAGATGGGGTTTACTTACGATATGGAAGTTGCAGAGAAAATGACTTCTTATGCTAAAGAGAAACTTTCTAATCATTAATGAATCTATTTTAAACATCAGAAAGGAACGTTTGGTTACTTGGTGTGACTGAATTCCTTTTTCTACAAAAGACTACTCAACATTCTTTGAAAGGAGTTGAACACGCCCTGAGTGCTGTGTGAAAAAGATAAATTTCTTATTTTCACTTTGTATTTTACGGGCTTTGTATCTTATGTCTAATATTCAAAATATGTCCCTAGAGGACATCATGGGGGAGCGCTTTGGTCGCTACTCCAAATACATTATTCAAGAACGGGCTCTTCCTGATATTCGGGATGGCTTGAAACCAGTTCAACGGCGGATTCTTTATTCAATGAATAAAGACGGGAATACCCATGACAAGGGCTACCGCAAGTCTGCCAAGTCTGTCGGTAATATCATGGGGAATTTCCACCCTCACGGGGACAGTTCCATTTATGATGCCATGGTCCGCATGTCTCAAGACTGGAAGAACCGCGAGATCCTTGTGGAAATGCACGGAAACAATGGTTCTATGGACGGTGATCCACCAGCAGCCATGCGTTATACCGAAGCACGTTTGTCTGAAATTGCGGGTTATCTTTTGCAAGATATCGAAAAGAACACAGTACCATTTGCCTGGAACTTTGACGATACAGAAAAAGAGCCAACTGTTTTGCCGGCAGCCTTTCCAAACCTATTGGTCAATGGAGCTACAGGGATTTCAGCTGGTTACGCGACAGATATTCCGCCACATAATCTTGCTGAAGTCATCGATGCCGTAGTCTACATGATTGATCATCCATCTGCCAAGGTAGAGAAACTCATGGAGTTTCTACCTGGACCTGATTTCCCAACGGGTGCCATTATCCAAGGGCGTGATGAGATCAAGAAAGCTTATGAAACAGGTAAGGGACGGGTAGTTGTCCGCTCTAAAACCGAGATTGAGCAGCTCAAAGGAGGCAAGCAGCAAATTGTTGTTACCGAGATCCCTTATGAGATCAACAAGGCTGTTTTGGTCAAGAAGATCGACGATGTTCGTGTTAACAACAAGGTTGCAGGTATCGCTGAGGTTCGGGATGAGTCTGACCGAGATGGTCTTCGTATTGCCATTGAGCTCAAAAAAGATGCCAATGCAGACTTGATCTTGAACTACTTGTTCAAGTATACAGACTTGCAGGTCAACTACAACTTCAATATGGTGGCAATTGACAACTATACTCCTCGTCAAGTGGGGATCGTACCGATTCTCTCTAGCTACATTGCTCACCGTCGGGATATCATTGTCGCTCGCTCGCGCTTTGATAAGGAAAAGGCCGAACGGCGTCTCCACATCGTAGAGGGCTTGATCCGCGTCATTTCCATTCTCGATGAGGTCATTGCCTTGATCCGAGCTTCTGATAATAAGGCAGATGCTAAGGAAAACCTCAAGGTCAGCTACGATTTCACGGAAGAACAAGCAGAAGCTATTGTTACCTTGCAATTGTACCGCTTGACCAATACGGATATCGTCACCTTGGAAGAAGAGCATGCCAGTCTCAAGGAGCAAATCGCGACCTTGGCAGCCATCATTGGTTATGAACGGACCATGTTCAACCTCATGAAGAAGGAGTTGCGTGAAGTCAAGAAGCTCTTTGGTAATCCGCGTCGCAGTGAATTGCAAGACACGGCTAAAACGATTGAGATTGATACAGCCAGTCTCATTGTCGAAGAGGAAACCTTCGTCAGCGTAACCCGTGCTGGATATATCAAACGGACCTCGCCTCGTTCTTTCAATGCATCAACACTGGAAGAAGTCGGTAAGCGAGACGATGACGAGTTGATTTTCGTAGAGCCTGCTAAGACCACTCAGCATCTCTTACTCTTTACCAACTTGGGGAATGCCATTTATCGACCAATTCACGAATTGACAGATACCAAGTGGAAGGATATCGGAGAGCACCTCAGTCAAACCTTGACCAATTTCGAGCAAGAGGAAGAAATTCTCTTTGCGGAGATTGTGGATCAGTTTGAGGGAGTTACCTACTTTGCAGCAACCCAACAAGGTCAAATCAAGCGCTTTGAACGCAAGGAATTGAGCCCATGGCGGACTTATCGTTCTAAATCGACTAAGTATGCTAAGCTAAAAGATCAAGACGACCGTATCGTAGCAGTTGCTCCAGTTGTTCTTGAAGATATCATGATCATTACTAAAAATGGGTATGGGTTGCGCTTCAATATTGAGGAGGTCCCTGTCGTAGGAGCCAAAGCAGCAGGGGTCAAAGCCATTAACCTCAAAGACGGAGATCAAGTTGCTGCCGCCTTTAAGTCGACAACTCCAAGCATGTACATTCTGACTCAACGAGGCAGTCTCAAACGGATGTTACAAGACGATATTCCTGTGACCAGTCGGGCCAAACGGGGACTACAGGTCTTGCGTGAGTTGAAAAATAAACCACACCGTGTCTTTAAGGCAGGTCCAGTCTTCACTGACCAGGGAGATTTTGATCTCTTTACGAGCCAAGAAGAAGTGGCAGAGCAAGATCAAATCCTTCAAATCACTTCCACAACAGGTCAGGTAACAGAAGTTGATTTGACACAATTAAGCATTTCTGAAAGAACAAGCAATGGAACCTTTGTCAACGATACCATTTCAGATCAAGAAGTTTTTTCAGCTACTATCAAATAAAAGAAATCGTCGGTCCATTCTAGGACTGACTTTCTTTAAAAATAAATTTTCTGAAAATTGAAAATTTCGCTTGAAATTCTCATGAAATGGTGTACAATAGTGTACATAGATTGAGAAACTGAATCGACCTACATCAGATCGACTAGGAATAGAAAGAATTAAAAGGAGCACTATCATGACAGTATCACTTGATTGGGAAAACCTTGGCTTTTCATATATGAAATTACCTTATCGCTATTTGGCATATTATCGCAATGGAGCTTGGGAAAAAGGGGAATTGACAGAAGATGCGACTTTGCATTTGTCCGAATCTTCTCCAAGTTTGCATTACGGTCAGCAAGCCTTTGAAGGGTTGAAAGCCTACCGTACAAAAGATGGAAGCGTCCAATTGTTCCGTCCAGATCAAAACGCTAAACGTTTGCAACGCACAGCAGATCGGTTGCTGATGCCTCAAGTACCTGTTGACATGTTTGTAGATGCTTGTAAGGCAGTGGTAAAAGCCAATGAAGAGTATGTTCCACCATATGGTACAGGAGCTACCCTTTACCTTCGTCCACTTTTGATTGGGGTTGGTGATATTATTGGTGTGCATCCAGCAGATGAGTATATCTTTACCATCTTTGCCATGCCTGTCGGTAACTATTTTAAAGGTGGTTTGGTCCCAACGAACTTCTTGATTCAAGATGAGTATGACCGTGCTGCACCACATGGTACAGGGGCTGCAAAAGTTGGTGGGAACTACGCAGCTAGTATGTTGCCAGGTAAGATTGCGCATGATCGTAACTTCTCTGACGTGATTTACCTCGATCCAGCGACTCACACCAAGATTGAAGAAGTTGGTTCTGCAAACTTCTTTGGTATCACTGCTAATAACGAATTTGTGACGCCATTGAGTCCGTCTATTTTGCCATCGATCACCAAGTACTCTTTGCTTTACTTGGCAGAACACCGTCTTGGTATGACACCAATTGAAGGGGATGTCTTTATTAATGAGCTGGATCGCTTTGTAGAAGCAGGAGCTTGTGGTACCGCAGCTGTCATCTCTCCGATCGGAGGCGTTCAACACGGAGATGACTTCCATGTCTTCTATTCTGAAACAGAGGTAGGTCCTGTCACACGGAAACTCTATGACGAGTTGACTGGTATTCAATTTGGTGATGTCGAAGCGCCAGAAGGATGGATTTTCAAAGTCGATTAAACCGAAAGAGTCTGAAACAAAGTGTCTAGGCTTCAATGAGAACGAGTCTTAACGAAAGAACGCAGTAACTAATGTTTCTCTTCATTCGCTTTTAGGAATAGAAGAGTGCCGAATGACTCTTGCGGGGGTGGGATAAAGAAGGAATTACTAACTAAATTCTTTCTGCCCCACTCCCTTTTCTCTTGCGTCATCAAGAGAATTTTTGTAAAATAGAAAAAGTGAAAAGAGGGTTGAAATGAGTAAAAAAGATAAGAAAATTGAGATTCAAATCGTTGATAGTAAAGTAACCGTCGGAAAAGACACTTTTGATGGTTTCACTTTGTCCATTGGAAAGAAAACGATTGGTGAAATTGCAGATATGGCTGGTCAATATGCCATTATCAAAAATGGAAATGTGGATTCTCTTTACAAAAAACTTGAAAAAGCCGTTGAAATTTTGATAGAAAATTATAATTTGAATAAATAAGGGCTTGCAATCATAATAAATCAATGGTATAATAGATCCTGTTGATTTATATGGAGAGATAGCGAAGAGGCTAAACGCGGCGGACTGTAAATCCGCTCCTTCGGGTTCGGGGGTTCGAATCCCTCTCTCTCCATTAGCGTTCATTGTGACGATGATAAAGTGACTAATGTCAGCGCTCTTTTTGGGGTATAGCCAAGCGGTAAGGCAAGGGACTTTGACTCCCTCATGCGTTGGTTCGAATCCAGCTACCCCAGTTCTTAGGTAATATCAGATGAGTGATAAAATATCTATCCAGGTATTTTATTTCTTTATAGGATGAGTCGTTAAAGATTGTAGTTGATCTCATTGCGAGTGCTTGCTTAGGAAAAATAATTATAAGTATGTCAAGTTTTAGAAAACTTGATTGTTGGAGGATTTTTTAGATGAATGAATTTGAAGATTTGCTAAACAGTGTTAGCCAAGTTGAACCAGGTGACGTTGTTACTGCTGAAGTATTGACAGTTGACGCGAACCAAGCTAACGTTGCAATCTCTGGAACTGGTGTCGAAGGTGTCTTGACTCTTCGCGAATTGACAAACGATCGTGATGCTGACATCAACGACTTGGTAAAACCAGGTGAAACACTTGAATTGCTTGTTCTTCGTCAAGTAGTTGGTAAAGATACTGATACAGTAACTTACCTTGTATCTAAAAAACGTTTGGAAGCTCGCAAAGCATGGGACAAATTGGTTGGACGTGAAGAAGAAGTTGTTACTGTTAAAGGAACTCGCGCTGTTAAAGGCGGACTTTCAGTAGAATTTGAAGGACTTCGTGGATTTATTCCAGCTTCAATGCTTGATACTCGTTTTGTACGTAACACTGAACGTTTCGTAGGTCAAGAATTTGATGCTAAAATCAAAGAAGTAGATCCAAAAGAAAACCGCTTTATCCTTTCACGTCGTGAAGTTGTTGAAGCTGAATCAGCTGCAGCACGCGCAGAAGTATTTGGTAAATTGAACGTTGGTGATGTCGTAACTGGTAAAGTTGCACGTATCACAAGCTTCGGTGCTTTCATCGACCTTGGTGGTGTTGATGGATTGGTTCACTTGACAGAATTGTCACACGAACGCAACGTATCACCTAAATCAGTTGTAACTGTTGGTGAAGAAATCCAAGTGAAAGTTCTTGACTTGAACGAAGAAGAAGGTCGTGTATCACTTTCATTGAAAGCTACAACACCTGGACCTTGGGATGGCGTTGAACAAAAATTGGCTGCTGGTGATGTTATCGAAGGAACTGTTAAACGTTTGACTGACTTCGGTGCATTCGTTGAAGTATTGCCAGGTATCGACGGACTTGTACACATCTCACAAATTTCACACAAACGTGTTGAAAATCCAAAAGATGTTCTTAAAGTTGGACAAGAAGTAACTGTTAAAGTTCTTGAAGTAAATGCTGCAGATGAACGTGTATCACTTTCTATCAAAGCTCTTGAAGAACGTCCAGCTCAAGAAGAAGGCGAAAAACAAGAAAAACGTCAATCTCGCCCACGTCGTCCAAAACAAGAAAAACGCGACTTTGATCTTCCAGAAACTCAAACTGGATTCTCAATGGCTGACTTGTTTGGCGATATCGAATTGTAATATTCAAAAAGCTTACCTCTCGGTAAGCTTTTTTTACTTGTAAAATTCTCGAGAATTTGATATACTATAACAGTTGCCACCCTTAGTGTAATGGATATCACGTAAGATTCCGGTTCTTGAGATGGGGGTTCGATTCCCTCAGGGTGGATGATTCATAACGAGGCTCCTCGGAGTCTTTTTTGCTCTTTCTTGGAGGAACATGCAATGACAGTAAAATTAATCGCCCATACCTTGATTGAGAAAGACCGGAAGTATCTGCTTATCAAACGCTCGAAAATAAAGCGAGGTCTCCCTAATGTCTATCCATCTTATTGGGATATTCCAGGTGGAAGTGTAGAAGAGAATGAATTGCCCAGAGAGGCTGCTCTACGTGAGGCTATTGAGGAGGTTAATCAAAAGCTTCGGATTAATAAGATTATCCACGAAGATAGTCAATTTGATGCCAGCAAAGATACTGTCTTTACACGCCTAGTTTATGCTGGCGAGATTTTGGAAGAGCGTGATTTTATATTAGATCCAGAAGAGCATACAGACTTTAAATGGATTTCTTCTTTGAAAGACATAGAGAGCAATCTCGTTGTGCCTTATTTGCTTGAAATCCTTGCTGACAAATCCAAATAAAGCAGCTAAAAAACATCCCCTTTTAATAAGGAGATGTTTTTTTCTTAGTTTTTAGAAGCTTCTTGGAATTCAGGGTTTTTCCATGCTTCATCAATGATTGCTTGCAATTCATCAGCAGAAGCTTTCATTTTTTGTTGTTCTGCATCGTTCAATGGGATGTTCACTGGACGTACAATACCGTGTGCACCTACGATGGCAGGTTGACCGATAAAGACGTTGCTAACACCATATTGACCTTCTTGGAATACAGAAAGTGGAAGTACTGCATTTTCATCATCAAGGATTGCTTTAGTGATACGAGCAAGGGCAACAGCGATACCGTAGTATGTAGCACCTTTTTTGTTGATGATGGTGTAAGCAGCATCACGAACACCTTCGAACAATTCGATCAATTCAGTTTCTTGAACGTTTTGAGTGTCTTTAAGGAATTCTTCAAGGTTTACACCAGCGATGTTAGCGTGTGACCATACAGCGAATTCTGAGTCTCCATGTTCACCCATGATGTAGGCGTGCACTGAACGAGCATCAACGTCCAATTTTTCAGCAAGTGCTTGACGGAAACGAGCTGAGTCAAGAGAAGTACCAGAACCGATAACGCGTTCTTTAGGGAATCCTGAGAATTTCCATGTAGAGTATGTCAAAACGTCAACTGGGTTAGCAGCTACAAGGAAGATACCGTTAAATCCTGATTCAATAACTTGTGTTACGATTGATTTGTTAATGGCAAGGTTTTTACCAACAAGATCAAGGCGAGTTTCACCTGGTTTTTGAGGAGCACCTGCAGTAATTACAACAAGGTCAGCATCCGCACAGTCAGCGTACTCAGCCGCATAGATCTTCTTAGGTGAAGTGAAGGCAAGGGCGTGGCTAAGGTCAAGCGCATCTCCGACAGCTTTTTCGTGCAATTGAGGAATTTCGATAATTCCAAGCTCTTGTGCAATTCCTTGGTTGACAAGTGCAAATGCATAAGATGAACCTACGGCACCGTCACCGACAAGGATAACTTTTTTGTGTTGTTTAGTCAAATCCATGAGTCTAAACGTCTCCTTCATTTTTTTTTGAGATAGATTCTCATACGACTTCATTCTACCACTTTTGAAAGTCTTTGTCATCTGAAACAGTATGAATCCTTGATGTAAACGTTTTTACGTTTGTGTTCCTAAGAAGAAAAATAGGCTAAAATGTGTTATAATAGTATGGTGAATTAAGTAAAGAGAGGCATTTTTTGAATGCAGGATAATAATCTAATTGATGTGAATTTAACATCAGAAATGAAGACGAGTTTTATCGATTATGCGATGAGTGTTATCGTAGCTCGTGCCCTACCTGATGTTCGGGATGGTTTAAAACCCGTTCACCGTCGTATTTTGTATGGTATGAATGAATTGGGTGTTACGCCAGATAAACCACATAAGAAGTCAGCCCGTATCACAGGGGATGTTATGGGTAAATACCACCCACACGGGGATTCCTCTATTTATGAAGCCATGGTTCGGATGGCGCAATGGTGGAGTTATCGCTACATGTTAGTGGACGGTCATGGAAACTTTGGTTCTATGGACGGTGATGGCGCCGCTGCTCAACGGTATACAGAAGCCCGTATGAGTAAGATTGCTCTTGAAATGTTGCGGGATATCAATAAAAATACAGTTGATTTCGCTGATAACTATGATGCTAGCGAGCGCGAACCTTTGGTCTTACCTGCACGTTTCCCTAACCTTCTCGTCAATGGTGCTACTGGTATTGCCGTTGGGATGGCAACCAATATTCCTCCTCACAATTTGGGAGAAACCATTGATGCAGTGAAGCTGATGATGGATAATCCGGAGGTAACGACCCGTGAACTTATGGAAGTTCTTCCTGGTCCAGATTTTCCGACAGGTGCTTTGGTCATGGGGAAATCAGGTATCCACAAAGCCTATGAAACAGGAAAAGGATCAATCGTTCTTCGTTCTCGTACAGAGATTGAAGTGACCAAGAGTGGCCGTGAACGGATTGTTGTTACTGAGTTCCCTTATATGGTCAATAAAACCAAGGTGCACGAGCACATCGTTCGCTTGGTGCAAGAAAAACGGATCGAAGGGATTACAGCTGTACGTGATGAATCAAACCGTGAAGGGGTTCGTTTTGTGATTGAGGTCCGCCGAGATGCTTCGGCTAACGTTATTTTGAACAACCTCTTTAAGATGACACAAATGCAAACCAATTTTGGATTCAATATGTTGGCGATCCAAAATGGAGTTCCAAAGGTTCTTTCTCTTCGCCAAATTTTAGGTGCTTATATTGAGCACCAGAAAGAAGTGGTGACTCGACGGACCATCTTTGATAAAGAAAAAGCGGAAGCACGTGCCCATATCTTAGAAGGTTTGCTCATCGCCTTGGATCACATCGATGAAGTGATCCGGATTATCCGCAATAGCCAGACAGACGCTGAAGCACAAGCTGAATTGATGTCTAAATTCAAGCTTTCTGAACGTCAAAGTCAAGCCATTTTGGACATGCGTCTTCGTCGTTTGACCGGTTTGGAACGAGACAAGATCCAGAGTGAATATGACGACTTGGTTGCCCTGATTGCTGATTTGGCTGATATTTTGGCTAAACCAGAGCGTGTGGCGACTATCATCAAGGAAGAATTAGAAGAAGTCAAACGCAAGTTTGGCGATGCTCGTCGAACTGAGTTGATGGTAGGGGAAGTTCTTTCTCTTGAAGATGAGGACTTGATTGAAGAAACAGATGTCTTAATTACCCTTTCTAATAAAGGATACATCAAACGTTTGGACCAAGCTGAATTTACTGCACAAAAACGTGGTGGACGTGGGGTCCAAGGAACCGGTGTGAAGGACGATGACTTTGTTCGTGAATTGGTTTCTACGAGCACCCATGATCATTTGCTCTTCTTTACCAATAAGGGGCGTGTCTATCGTCTGAAAGGTTATGAGATTCCAGAATATGGCCGGACAGCTAAAGGATTACCAATCGTCAACCTCTTAAAATTGGACGAAGGTGAATCGATTCAAACCATTATCAATGTGGAGCAAGATCGCAGTGATGAGTCTTATCTCTTCTTTACGACGCGACAAGGTGTAGTCAAGCGCACTAACGTAGCAGAATTTTCAAATATCCGTCAGAACGGTCTGAAAGCTCTGAACCTACGGGACGAGGATGAATTGATCAATGTCTTCCTTACAGATGGCAATACTGACGTCATTATCGGTACCAAATATGGATATTCAGTCCGCTTTAATGAGGCAGTAGTTCGGAATATGGGACGTTCTGCTACAGGTGTACGTGGTGTGAATCTCCGTGATGGAGACAAGGTTGTTGGGGCAAGTGTTATTACCGACCAGGACGAAGTATTGGTCATTACTGAAAAAGGGTATGGTAAGCGGACGATAGCTGGCGAATACCCAACCAAGGGCCGTGGTGGTAAAGGAATCAAAACAGCCAATATTACAGAGAAAAATGGTCCGTTAGCTGGTCTTTTAACCGTTAAAGGGGATGAAGATCTGATGATCATTACCGATACCGGAGTTATGATCCGGACAGGTGTGGCTGACATTTCTCAAACGGGTCGTTCGACTCAGGGTGTGAAAGTCATGAGACTGGATCAGGATGCGAAAATTGTGACCTTTACAACTGTCCAGCCTGATGAAAAAGATGAAGAAGTAGTGGAAGAAAACGAATAGATAAGGGGACAGCATGTCACGCAAAAGAAAAAAGAAAAAGAGTTTACGCAATACTCTTATCAACATCGTTGCAACACTTTTGATTATTCTCTCGCTTCTCTTGATTTTCAATGCTCCGATCCGAAACATGATTATGGTTTGGCATACCAACCAATATCAGGTTAGCAAGGTCGATAAAAAAACCATTGATAAGAATAAAGAAGTGAAGACGAGCTTTGATTTCCAACATGTCCAGTCACTTTCGACGGAAGCTGTCATCAATGCCCAATGGCAAGCTCAAAAACTACCAGTAATTGGGGGAATTTCGATTCCTGAATTAAACATGAACCTTCCGATCTTTAAGGGGCTTGAAAATGTAGCCCTCTACTACGGAGCAGGGACCATGAAGGAAAACCAAGTCATGGGACAAGGCAATTATTCTCTTGCTAGTCACCACGTATTTGGCCTAACTGGAGCAAATGCCATGTTATTCTCACCATTAGAGAAAGCCAAGGCGGGTATGAAGATCTACATCACGGATAAAGAAAAAATCTATACTTATGTCATCTCGTCTGTTGAGACAGTGACTCCAGACCGTGTAGATGTTATTCAAGATCGTGAAGGCGTTAATGAGATCACCTTGGTGACCTGTGAGGATGCTGCAGCGACTTACCGTACGATTGTAAAAGGAAATTTGGAAACCTCTGTTGACTATGACAAGGCTCCAAAAGACATCCTGGATTCATTCAGCAAGTCTTATAATCAAATGCAACTTTAAGAAAATAAAGCCCGAGACAGAAATGTCTGGGCTTTTTCTATGTAGGAAGCTAGGAGAAATTCTTGTAAAATTGTAAGAGATTGGTAATATAATGTAAGGAACTTGTCATAATATTAAGGGAAAATCAGTATATAATAAAGGGGAAAGAGTATGATAAGGAGGTAGAATAGTGACAAAAGAGCGAATTTATCATCTCTTGCATCATTTCTATAATCTCTTAGTAAACGATTTTCCACGAAATGGTTTAATTACGAAAGGAATCTATGAAGTAGAGCAGGTCTACCAAGCTTTAGAGGCCATTCCTCAGAGCCAGGAGTACTTGATTCGCTGTGAAATTCAACAGTTTTTAAAAGAGCTTGAACAAGTTCAAACAGGTTACCAGATCCGCTTTAATAAAGATGAAGTCTTAGTGTTAGATGATTTGAAGGAAGAAATCGCCTGTAAATAATGCAAGGTCGTCGTTTTCTCTATTTATTACGAATTAATAAGTGAGGAGGAAATTATGTACGACATATCATTTATTGAACCATCTTTGCTTCCTAGAGAACGTTTGGTTTCTGAAGGGGTAGATAAGCTGAGTCATCAAGAATTGCTATCCATTCTCTTACGGACAGGTAATAAGAAAAAAAGCGTTTATGAGATTGCACAAGGTCTTTTGAGTTCGGTTAATAGTTTAAAGGAGTTAAGTCAATTAACCCTAGAGGAGCTGCAGGAAATCTCTGGGATTGGCCGGGTGAAGGCCATCGAACTTCAGGCTGTGATTGAGTTTGGACGAAGGATTCATAAAGACGAATTGATGAGTTCTGAACAAATCATGAGCAGCCAGAAATTGGCCCATAAAATTCAACAGGAAATCGGCCATAAGAAACAGGAGCACCTGGTTGCCCTCTATTTAAATACGCAGAATGAAATTATTCATCAGCAGACCATTTTTATTGGAACCGTGAATCGAAGTATTGCGGAGCCACGTGAAATCCTGCATTATGCACTGAAGCACATGGCAACCTCTATCATCTTGGCTCACAATCATCCATCTGGTGCCGTATTTCCAAGTAAAAATGATGATGAAGTAACACATCGAGTCTTAGAGGCCTGTGAAGTGATGGGTTTAACCCTATTAGATCACTTGATTGTATCTGAAGAAAACTATTATAGTTACCGTGAAGAGACAGATTATTTGGTATAAAAAAGAGAGTGGGACAGAAATCAGTAATTCGTTAGAATTCGATTTCGTCGTCCCACCTCCGCACAGTTGAGTAGGACTGTAAAAGCTGATGAAATCAGCGTAGTAGAGCCCACTCAACCACTGCGTCTTGCTCGACAATCCAAAAATAATTGAGAGGCTAGGACTTTTGTCCCAGCCTCTTTTCTTGTTAATGTATAAATCTTTATTCTTCGTTTTTTCGCATGAAATAAAGGAGTGTTTGCAATTCACTGGTGAGATCGACATATTGGACGACGACGTCTTTAGGAACTGTCAGATGGACCGGAGAAAAGCTTAGAATTCCTTTGACACCGGCATCTACTAAAAGACTAGCCACTTCCTGCGCTTTAATACTTGGGACAGTTAAAATTGCTGTTTGAATGCCTTCTTTTTTGAGATTCTCTTTGATCGTAGAAATCCCATAAATGGGGATCCCATCCTTACTTTTGGTATTAATCAGTTCATGATCATCTAGATCAAATGCCATGACAATTTTCATCTTATTGCGTTCATGGAAGCGATAGTTGAGAAGCGCACTTCCCATATTTCCGATCCCCACAATAGCGACATTGGTAATGGCATTATCATTTAAGAGATCGGCAAAGAAGTTCATCAGTTTTTTTACGTCATAACCAAATCCCCGTCTTCCTAATTCACCAAAATAAGAAAAATCTCGGCGAACGGTAGCAGAGTCAATCCCAATTGCATCAGCAATTTGCTTTGAATTGGCGCGCTCTATTTTTTCAGAGTTAAAGCGTTTAAAAATGCGGTAGTAGAGCGATAAGCGTTTTGCTGTTGCGCGTGGAATTGGAGTATTTTTATCATGTTTCACAATATCACAACCTTTCCCTCTTATTGTATAGGAAGATTGTGAAAAAATCAACTATCTAGAATCGTTTTTCAAAAATATTTTCGTCTAAAGAAAAAGCTGATGGCGATGGGAGAGTTCCATCAGCATCAGCTTAGTTTTCAGCTTGTTCTACCTTTTTCAGATAAGCATAGAGCCCATCGACCCGTCCTGTATAGGGGAGCTTTTCCCCCTTGTATTCAATGGATACGATTGAGTAAGAGTCAGGCAGGGTTACACAGCCTGAAAAAGCTAGGATACAGGCTGCAAGGTCAGGATAAGTAGTCGTTCGTTCTACTTGGTAAGCATCGATATAAGTTAAGGTTACCATATTAGACCTCTGTTTTGTTGAAAATTTCTCTTTCGACAAGACTATCCATTAGGAAATAGAATTTTTGTTGGATGATATCATTCTCTGGATTTTTAAAGATATTAACCAGGCGAAGTCCAGACTTGTCAGTAATATTGATCTTAAAACCTGTCAAATCTTTATTGAAAATGATTTTAAGTAGGAAGCCTTCGCCGCTATTTGGAACGACTTCGAGCAAACGATTTAACTCGTAATTTCCAACTTTTGTAACAGCGAATGTATTGTCACGTAAGGTATATTTTTTAACATTTGGGTGTAGACTATAGGTATATTTGCAGTCTTTCAATGAAACACTTGTTTCAAAAGCCATATTGTTCTCCTATGATAAAATTTCTTTAAGTTTTGAGAGGAAGTCTTGAACCTCCTCTACGGTATTGAGTTCTGAAAAACTAATTCGAAGGGATTCTTTTAGGCGTGAGCTATCTTTTCCATAGAGTGCCTCAAGGACATGGCTGGGTTGAACTGTACCGGCGGTACAAGCAGAACCTGTAGAGACAGAAATTCCAGCAAGATCGAGTCGCATCAATAATACATCATTTTGGACACCCGGAAAGCCAAGGTTCCAAACAAATGGAAGATGATCGTCATTCGCATTTACGTAGTAGTCGTAGTCTGTTAAACCATTAACTAGTTCTTGGCCAAGTTTTTGAACCTGGTTGAAATTTTCTTCTTGATGAAGTGTAGCTTGCTGAAGCGCGGTTGCCATCCCGACAATAGAAATGAGATTTTCCGTACTGGCTCTCATCTTACTTTCCTGATCCCCACCATGTAAAAGATTATCAAAATCTGGGGAGGTTGCATAAAGGAAACCGACGCCCTTTGGTCCATGGAATTTGTGGGCAGAAGCACTGAGAAAATCAATTCCCAACTCTTCAGGATAGACAGGGACCTTTCCGATTGCTTGGACAGCATCAACGTGAAAGGCAGCTGGATGATCTTTTAAGAGTTCTCCGATTTCTTTAATCGGAAGAAGATCGCCTGTCTCGTTATTGGCAAACATGGTAGAGACAAGAATGGTATCCGGTCTAAGAGCCGCCTTGATATCACTAGCCTTAATGCGTCCATCTCTTGGTTGGACGATCGTAACTTCAAATCCGAAACGTTCTACAAGATATTCGATGGGTTCAAGAACCGCATGGTGTTCCAAAGCGGTCGTAATGATGTGTTTGCCATCTGCTTGGTGTTTCAAGCAGTAGCCTTTTATAACGGTATTATTACTTTCTGATCCACCTGAAGTGAAGAAAATACGATTTGGAAGAGTATGGAGAGACTGAGCAATTTGCTCGCGAGATTCTCGGAGAAGTTTACTAGCCATCCGTCCATGAGCATGAAGGCTCGATGGATTTCCAAAAGTGGTCTTCATAGTTTCAGACATTTTATCAATGACTTCAGGTAGAAGGGGAGTTGTTGCGGCATTATCAAAATATATCACATTAAGACCTTATTTCTTATGGTAGGCAAATAGAGGACTAACAGGTTTTCTTTCTTGAATGCGAACAATAGCTTCAGCGATCAGTTCGCTAGCTGTCAGATAGTTAATATTTTTTGGTGTTGGTCCATTTGGAGCAACAGAATCGGTTACTAAGATTTCTTTGATCGGAGCTTGGTCTAATAATTCAACAGCTCCTTTTACAAATAAACCATGGCTTGATACAGCATAAATTTCAGTAGCACCTTCGCGTTCGACGATTTTCGCAGCTTCTGAGAATGTCTTACCAGTATTGAGGATATCGTCAATCAAGATCGCTTTCTTATCTTTGACATCCCCGATAATATAGCCATAATCACGGTTTGCATCATCTTGCTCGTAATCAATGATCGCAATCGGTGCATCAAGATATTCCGCTAAACTACGAGCCCGTTTGACACCTGAATTTTTAGGACTGACGACGACGACATCAGGACCAGTTAGACCTTTGTTGATGTAGTGCTCTGCAAAAAGTGGAATGGTAAAGAGGTTATCCACGGCAATATCGAAGAAACCTTGAACCTGCACTGCATGGAGATCCAGTGTGACGACACGATCCACCCCAGCTTTGACCAACATGTTTGCGACGAGTTTAGCAGTGATTGGTTCACGAGGAGCAGCAGTCCGGTCTTGGCGAGCATAACCGAAGTAAGGCATGACCACATTGACAGTATTTGCGCTGGCCCGTTGGCAAGCATCTACCATAATTAACAGTTCCATCAAGTGATTGTTGACAGGGAAACTGGTTGATTGAATGATATAAATATCATATCCACGAACACTTTCCTCAATATTGACTTGGATTTCACCATCTGAGAATTGACGGGATGAAATTTTCCCAAGTGGAACCCCAGCATGATCCGCGATTTTTTGCGCAATCTCTGGATTTGAATTGAGAGAGAAGAGCTTCATATTTTTTTTATCTGACATGTGATTCCAACCTCATTTAGATTTTTGATCTTAGCACTATTTTAGCAAAAATTTGCGATAATTTCAGCTATTTTACAATCTTTCCGCCAATCTTGCGATTTTATTTTTTGCAGCTTTGTAGACGATTCCATGCTCTTTGATGAACTGATGGAAATTTTCTTCCTGCTCAGCGGTTTCGACCTCGATTTCTAATTCATAATCTTCAGTGTCTAGATAGAGACTGTGGTCTAGTGCCACCAATCCTGCAGCTGTTTCTTTTTCGAATCGTTCTGTTGTAAGGCTTCCCCAGACAGCGAGTTGCTCAACAGAGATTTCTTTAGAGATTAAGAGGTTTTTGATTTCTCCGTCAGGAAACTGTTGGTGTTGAAGGATCGCCTCGGTTTCTTCTGGGCTGAGGTTTTGATTGTACTCGAAATGGCCAACTGCCTCAGGGACTTTGAGAGTCAACTCAGCTTGATCTGTGAAAGTACGCACCCGCAAGGCCATTTTTTCCTTACGGATGAGCTGGTCGGGGGTATCGATATAGTGATTGGTTTGGACAACCAATTCTGTATCATCAAAAAGTGGAAGGAGGGATTGGTATTCCTCCTTGTCTAGCAAGGTTTTGTATTCAATTTCTAAATGGTTCATTTTGTAGTCCTTTGCTTTTTTTCGAAAGCGATTCATGATATAATAAGAGATGTGTTTATTGTATACAAAAATGGTTCAGATTACAAGGTGGTAGGATGGCAATTGATTGGGAAAACTTCTTAGATCCGTATATCCAAGCAGTTGGGGAATTAAAAATCAAACTGCGTGGGATTCGTAAGCAATATCGTAAGCAACAAAAGCATTCTCCAATCGAGTTTGTCACAGGTCGTGTTAAGCCGATTGAGAGTATCCGCGAAAAGATGATCCGAAGAAATATTTCTGAAGAAAATTTGGCTCAGGATATGCAAGATATTGCTGGTCTTCGTATCATGGTCCAGTTCGTAGATGACGTCGAAGAAATCCTAGAGGTTCTGAGACAACGGCAGGATATGCGCGTGGTCCAAGAGCGAGACTACATCCGCCACAAGAAATCAAGTGGCTACCGGAGTTACCACGTCGTGGTCGAGTATCCGGTCGATACTATTGATGGAAATGAAACGATCTTAGCAGAGATTCAAATTCGGACCTTGTCCATGAATTTTTGGGCAACCATTGAACACTCGCTCAATTATAAATATAAAGGAGACTTTCCAGACGAGATCAAAAAACGCTTAGAGACGACAGCAAACCTGGCCTATCTCTTGGATGAAGAGATGGGGGCAATTCGGGATGCGATTCAGGAGGCTCAAGCCCTGTTTGATCCACTTCATCGTAAGTTAAATGATGGCGTTGGAAATAGTGATGACACAGATGAAGACTACAGGTAAAAAAGTATCCATTATTCGCAATCGCAAGCGTCAAAGTGAAGAGGTTTTTCAGCAGTTGCGCTACAAGCTTCGGAAAAATAATTTTATTTTGACGGAGAAGCACCCGGATATTGTGATTTCAATTGGTGGCGATGGGATGTTGCTATCAGCCTTTCACAAGTATGAACACCAGTTGGATCGGGTGCGATTTGTTGGCGTCCATACCGGACACTTAGGATTCTATACGGATTACTTAGACAGTGAAATCGATAAGCTGGTTGAGAACTTAAAATATGATACAGGCGCTAAGGTTTCCTACCCTATTTTGAATGTCAAGATTACTTTCGAAAATGGGGAAACCCGTACCATGAGAGCGTTGAACGAAGCAACGATTAAGAGAAGCGACCGGACCATGGTTGCTGATCTCACGATTAATGGAGTGGATTTTGAGCGCTTCAGAGGAGACGGGATTACCGTTTCGACTCCTACAGGAAGTACGGCTTACAACAAATCCTTGGGAGGAGCAGTCCTTCACCCAACTATTGAGGCGCTGCAGATTGCTGAGATCGCCAGTCTAAACAATCGTGTCTATCGTACCTTGGGTTCTTCTGTCATTGTCCCTAAAAAGGATAAGATCGAGATTACACCGACAAGACCTGGCTTCCACATTATCTCTGTCGACAATTCAACCTATTCTTACCGTAATATTGCAAAGGTAGAATATCAGATTGACAACCATAAGATTAATTTTGTGGCAAGTTCCAGTCACACCAGCTTCTGGAATCGGGTCAAGGATGCCTTTATCGGAGATGATAGAGAATGAGATTTGAATTCATTGTCGATGAGCATGTCAAGATCAAGACCTTCCTGAAAAAGCACGAGGTTTCTAAGGGTCTCTTAGCAAAGATTAAGTTTCGTGGTGGCCAGATCCTTGTCAATGGACGTCCGGAGAATGCGATTTATTTGTTGGATATTGGGGATCGCTTGGTCATTGATATTCCAGCAGAAGAAGGGTTCGAAACCCTAAAACCCATGGATCGGCCTTTGGATATTTTGTTTGAAGATGATCATTTTTTGGTCTTAAACAAACCCTTTGGGATTGCTTCTATTCCAAGTGCGATTCATTCTAATACCTTAGCCAATTTTGTAAAAGGCTATTATGTGAAACAGGGCTACGAGAACCAGCAGGTTCACATTGTCACTCGCCTGGACAAGGATACTAGTGGCGTCATGCTTTTTGCCAAACATGGCTATGCCCATGCCCGCTTGGATAAGCAATTGCAGTCTAAAACGATTCAGAAACGCTATTATGCCTTGGTCAAGGGATCTGGGAAGCTTGATCCTGTCGGAGAGATTATTGCTCCGATTGCGCGTGATGAAGAGTCGATCATAACCCGCAAAGTAGCTAAAGGTGGCAAGTATGCTCATACAAGCTACCAGGTTGTTCAATCTTTTGGTGATATTCACCTAGTGGATATTCAGTTACACACAGGTCGAACCCACCAGATCCGCGTTCATTTTTCCCATATTGGTTTTCCGCTCTTGGGAGATGATCTCTATGGCGGAAGTTTAGAAGACGGCATTGAGCGCCAAGCCCTTCATTGTCATCGTCTATCCTATTATCATCCATTTCTAGAGGAAGAATTGGTCATAGAAAGTCCACTGTCTCCAGATTTCCAAGCTGTATTAACACAGCTTCAAACTAGTTATTAATTATTAAAAGGAGTAAAACTCATGGAAGTTTTCGAAAATCTCAAAGCCAACCTCGTTGGTAAGAATGCACGTATTGTATTACCAGAAGGTGAAGAACCTCGTATCCTCCAAGCGACAAAACGCATTGTGAACGAGACAGAAGTAACCCCTGTCTTGCTTGGTAATCCAGATAAAATTCGGATTTATCTTGAAATCGAAGGGGTTTTGGATGGATATGAAGTCATCGATCCTCATTCTTATCCAGGTTTTGAAGAAATGGTAGCTTCCTTAGTAGAACGTCGTAAGGGCAAAATGACAGAAGAAGAAGCGCGTCAAGTTTTGAAAGACGACGTTAACTATTTTGGTGTCATGTTGGTGCACATGGGAATTGTTGATGGGATGGTATCTGGTGCGATTCACTCAACAGCCGCAACTGTTCGTCCGGCTCTTCAAATTATCAAAACTCGTCCAAATGTAAAACGGACTTCAGGGGCTTTCCTTATGGTTCGTGGATCTGAACGCTACTTGTTTGGGGACTGTGCCATCAATATCAATCCAGATGCTGAAGGATTAGCCGAAATTGCCATCAACTCAGCTATTACCGCCAAGATGTTTGGCATTGATCCAAAAATTGCTATGTTGAGCTATTCAACAAAAGGATCTGGTTTCGGTGAAAGTGTTGATAAGGTTGTCGAAGCGACTAAGCTTGCTCATGAACTTCGTCCAGACCTTGAAATTGACGGGGAATTGCAATTTGACGCAGCCTTTGTCCCTGCGACTGCAGCCTTGAAGGCTCCAGGAAGCAAGGTAGCAGGTCAAGCCAATGTCTTTATCTTCCCTGGTATTGAAGCAGGTAACATTGGATACAAGATGGCAGAACGTCTTGGTGGCTTTGCAGCGGTAGGTCCAGTATTGCAAGGGTTGAACAAACCAGTCAATGACCTCTCTCGTGGATGTAATGCAGATGACGTCTATAAATTAACCTTGATTACGGCTGCTCAAGCTGTGGAGCAATAAGAAATAAATTTAGAGCGTGGGACAGAAATTGGTAATTCGTTAGAATTCGATTTCGTCGTCCCACCTCCGCACAGTTGAGTAGGGCTGTAAAAGCTGATGAAATCAGCGTAGTAGAACCCACTCAGCCACTGCGTCTTGCTCGACAATCCAAAAATAATTGAGAGGCTAGGACTTTTGTCCCAGCCTCTTTTTCTTTATAAAATCAGAATTTCTATACTCTAACTCATTCTGTGGTATACTAGGAATATGTTAGATGTAAAAGATTACGGGATTACCATGTGGGAGGAGGAAAAAATTGCTTCCTTCCGAGAAAAGTTATTAGCCTGGTATGATGCCCATAAACGGGATCTTCCCTGGAGAAGGACCCAGGATCCTTATAAAATTTGGATCTCAGAAATTATGCTCCAGCAGACACGTGTCGATACGGTGATTCCTTATTATGAACGTTTTTTAGACTGGTTTCCGACGGTCGCTGATTTGGCTCAAGCCCCTGAAGAAAAACTCTTAAAAGCTTGGGAAGGCTTGGGGTATTACTCACGTGTCCGCAATATGCAGAAAGCTGCCCAGCAGATAATGGAAAATCACGGAGGAGTGTTTCCATCAAGTTATGAGGAAATATCTAAACTCAAGGGAATTGGGCCTTATACAGCTGGTGCCATTGCTAGTATTGCCTTTGGATTACCAGAGCCAGCAGTGGATGGCAATGTCATGCGTGTTCTAGCTCGCTTGTTTGAGGTGGACTACGATATCGGAGTTCCAACCAATCGCAAGATTTTTCAAGCCATGATGGAAATCTTGATCGATCCGGCCCGGCCGGGTGATTTCAATCAGGCCTTGATGGATTTGGGCTCCGATATTGAGTCCCCAGTCAATCCACGTCCGGAAGAGAGTCCTGTTAAGGAATTTAGCGCGGCCTACCAACATGGGACCATGGATCGTTATCCCATTAAGGCTCCTAAAAAGAAACCGGTACCTGTCTATCTAACAGCCTTTATTATCAAGGATAGTCAAGGACGCTACTTGCTGGAGAAAAATGAGCGAGATGGGCTTTTATCAGGTTTCTGGCATTTCCCCTTGATCGAAGTGGATGGCCTATCTGAGAACCTAGGTCAATTATCTCTATTGGATGGGAAGGGGGAAGCAGAGAGTAACCCAGAAATTATTTCTTTTGAACAGGACTATGACTTGGCCATTGATTGGCAAGACAGATCGTATCCTATCGTTCAGCATATCTTTTCGCATCGCAAGTGGCAGGTTCAGATTCGATACGGCCTAGTAAAAGAAGGAGAGCAGCCAGCAAGTGAATCGACGGTTTGGATAACACCAGAAGAATTTTCCAATTATCCTTTTGCTAAAGCTCAGCAGAAGATTTGGACGACTTTTTCGGAAAATGAAAAATAGCTAGAGACTGATCTCTAGCTATTTTTTTATAAATGAGCGAATGCTTTGATTTCTTCTTCGGACATGGATGAGTCGCAACGAACAGTGACTTCACCGGATTCGACATGTAAAAATCCTGGGACAGTTGGGATACCGTAGGTTGAGCGGAAGGCTTGTAACGCATCTAGCTGACTTGGTTCTTCGCTATTGATAAAATAGATATGAGCTTTTGTTTCAGCTACGACAGTTGCTAACTTAGCAGCAAACTTCCGGCAGTAAGGACAAGTCTTGCGTCCGATAAAGAAGGTCGATGTTTCTTTTTGATCGATCGCTTCTTGCGCACGCGCGACAGTTGTGACTTCAAGATCTTTAATATCTTCTAAAAATTGTTCCATGAGATTACCTCGCTTTCTTCTATGTCTAGTATGCCATATTTTCTATAAAATCGCTGGTATTTGCTACGAAAGAAAGAGAGATTGGGACAGAAATCGGTTATTTGTTAGAATTCGATTTCGTCACACCTCCGCACAGTTGAGTAGGGCTGTAAAAGCTGATGAAATCAGCGTAGTAGAGTCCACTCAACCACTGCGTCTTGCTCGACAATCCAAAAATAATTGAGAGGCTAGGACTTTTGTCCCAGCCTCGTGTTTTAGCCTACAAAAGCATTGATTTCTGCTTCGATGTTCGCAATTTTTTCTTTAGCATCTGCTTCAGATTCACCAACTGTAGCGATGTAGAATTTGATTTTTGGTTCTGTACCTGAAGGACGAACGGCAAACCATGAATCATCAGCCAAGATGTATTTAAGAACGTTACTTGGAGGGGTTGTCAATTTTTCAACGCCGTCAGCAGTAGTAGCTGTTTGTTCCAAGAAGTCTTCTGTCTTAGCAATGTCTGTGTTGTTGAATTGTTTAGGAGCATTGCCACGGAATTTATCCATGATTTTCTTGATTTCAGCAGCTCCGTCAACACCTGAAAGGGTAACAGAGATGGTTTTTTCTGCGAAGTAACCGTATTGTTTGTAGATTTCTTCGATACCATCTGCCAAAGTCATACCACGTGAGCGGTAGTAAGCTGCGATTTCAGCAACGATAAGAACAGCTTGGATAGCGTCTTTGTCACGTACGAATGGTTTGATGAGGTAACCGAAGCTTTCTTCGAAACCAAGCATGTAAGTGTGGTTGTGTTGTGTTTCAAATTCATGAATCTTTTCACCGATAAATTTGAAACCAGTCAAGACGTTAAACATTGTTGCGCCGTAGCTTTCTGCAATCTTAGTTACCAACTCAGTTGATACGATGGATTTACAGAGCGCAGCATTGGCAGGAAGTGTACCAGCTGTTTTGTGAGCTTCAAGAATGTATTTAGCAATGATCGCTCCGATTTGGTTACCAGAAAGGTTGAGGTAAGAACCATCTGGTTGGCGGATTTCAACACCAAGGCGGTCAGCATCTGGGTCAGTTGCAACCAATACATCAGCGTCTACTTTGCGGCCAAGTTCTTCAGCAAGAGCAAAGGCAGCTTGGTTTTCAGGGTTTGGAGATTTAACAGTTGAGAAGTCAGCATCTGGAACAGCTTGAGCTTCAACAACTTGAACAGCTTCAAATCCAGCTTGGGCAAGAGCACGACGAGCCAACATTTCACCAGTACCATGAAGTGGAGTGTAGACAATCTTCATGTCGCGTCCGTATTCATTAATCAAGTCTTGGTTGATGTTTACGCCTTTCACTTCTTTCAAGTATTCAGCGTCGACATTTTCACCGATAACTTCGATGAGACCGCTAGCCTTGCTTTCCTCAAGGTCAGCTAATTGTACAGTGAAAGGATTTTCGATAGCACGGATGTAATCTGTCAATGCATCAGCATCTGCTGGAGGCATTTGTCCACCGTCTTCACCGTATACCTTATATCCGTTAAATGGAGCAGGGTTGTGGCTAGCGGTTACCATGATCCCAGCAAATGTGTGAAGATGACGAACAGCAAATGACAATTCCGGTGTTGGACGTAGGCTTTCAAATACATAAGATTTGATTCCGTGTGCAGCTAAAACTTGAGCAGATTCAAAAGCAAACTCAGGAGAGAAGTGACGGCTATCGTAAGCGATCGCAACACCGCGTTTCTTCGCTTCCTCACCTTTTGAGTCGATCAATTGGGCCAACCCTTCAGTTGCTTGGCGAACAACGTAAATGTTAATGCGGTTGGTACCAGCACCAATCAATCCACGCATACCAGCTGTACCGAATTCAAGGTTGGTATAGAAGGCATCTTCTTTTGTTTTTTCATCCATTGCGACCAACTCATCACGAAGGTAAGCTGGTAATTCAGCAAAGTCGAGCCATTTTTGGTAGTTTTCTTGATAGGTCATGCAAGCGTCTCCTTTTTGCTTATAATTTAATCGCTTACATTATAGCAAATTTTTTCAGAAAACTCTAGCGATAATTGTAAATCTTTTCAAAAAAATAGAGCTAATTCACCATCAAAAAAAGCCAAGATAAATTGGTCTTGGCTTGAAAGGTTATTTTAATTTTTCAAGAGATGGAACGACTGCACTGGTAATGAGTACTGTCGCAATGACTTCGATGAGAGAGTTGGTAGATACAATCAAGGCTAGGAAATGTTGAATCCCACCACCGAAGCTATTTCCAAAGAAGAAATAAATCCCACTTAGAACGAAAATAGTATTGGTCATAGAGCCGACAATTCCAGCGATCACAAGTCCTGTACGATTGCGAATCCAACGATAGACGAAGTAAGGGGTTACCCCGATGAGAATCCGAGGGACTATGGCAATGATAAGGGAGTAGAGATTCCCGTGAGGAACAAAGGGACTAAAGAGATAGCTGGCTGGTGTTATAATCAGGGTATTCATGGTGAGGCTAAAGAGTCCCATGAGGAGTCCTAAGATAGCTCCAATCCGTGGACCGTATATGATAGAGGCGATCACGACAGGAATATGAACCAAGGTTGGTTGAATTCCTGATGGAACAAATTGCAGAATGAAAGATGTCACAAAGTGAATGGTAATCATCACTGCAAAAAAGATGGCAATTCGTGAAATAGAAGATGACTTTCTCATAAACAATTCTCCTTAACAGCTTCAACAATAGATTCTACAGTCGCTAGAGCTCCAGCACCTTTGTCCCCGCAAGCAAGAATAGCATCACGAGGTTGGATCATCTGGTAACCATAGTCTTGTAAGAGTTTTAGATTTCGTTGGGTAGCGGGATGTTCTAACATTTTTGTATTCATAGCAGGGGCCAGTAATTTTTTAGTCCTTTGAGGCAAGGCTAGAGCTGTGCTTGTGACCATATTATCTGCCAGTCCAATAGCCAATTTAGCAATGGTATTGGCACTGGCTGGCGCTACAAGAAAGAGGTCAGTTTCTTTCCCAAGGTCGATGTGCTCGATCCGCTGTGGATCGTCTTCCATCATAACATCTAGCCCCACTTGATTTTTTGAAAGAACTTGCAAGGTTAAAGGGGTGATAAATTTTTGGGCTGAAGGAGTCATGAGGACTTTCACTTCAAAGCCCAATTTGGTTAGTTGGCTGGTAATATCAGCCGCTTTATAGGCGGAAATACTACCGGTAACCGCTAAAGTAATGTGTGTCATAAGTTTCTTTTTATTTGATATAACGTAGGATAGCCTCTGCGATTTCTGCTTTCGTAGAAGCTTCTAGGACCTGATCATCTGTCACTAGATAGGCTTGATGCTGACCGTTCTGAATCTTGGTCAGATCGTTGGCAACGATCATGCTGGCATGATTTTTAACGAGGCTTTCACGCGCTACTTGGATCAACTCTGCAGAAGAAACGTCGACTAATAGCTTAAAGCCGATCAGTTGAATGGCAGGGTTCCATTCTTTGACGAGCGAGATAATCTTCGGATTTTTCTTTAGAAAGAGTACTTGGTATTCTTCTTTGGAAGAAATTTTCGGTTCCTGATTTTCACGATGGATAAAGGAATGAAGATCTTGAGCTTTCTCAACTTCCTCAAGGCCTGTCATGTAAACAGGTGTGTAATCTGAAACAGCCATAGCGTGAATCAAAAACTGATGATGAGCGACTTCCGTTTTCATTTGTGTGAGAAGTTCTTCGACATTCTGCATCAATAGAAGTCGAAGCTGTGGATGAGGATCGGGTTTAAGCGCAGTAGGCGTTGTGATCAAGGTCACCTGATGTCCCTTTGTAAGAGCCATTTCTGCAAGGATTTTCCCTAGGCTCCCGGTGGAATGATTGGTGATCGAACGAACACTATCAATGGCTTCGCTCGTCCCGCCTGATGTAATTAAAATATGCATATGCTTATTTTACACAAAAAAGATACATAAGTAAAGTTCTGAAGCTATTAGGATTAGCTATGTGTAGCCATAAAATTTACATAAAAAACGAACGTTCGATTCAAAAGGTGGAAAAACCATGTCATTTTCGCGAATTTTAGGTATAATAGACCTATCAAATATAAAGGAGTCCCTTATGAAAACAGATATCGAAATTGCTCAAAGCATTGAACTCCAACCGATTGTGGACGTTGTTAAGAAGATCGGTTTGGTAGACGATGATCTTGAATTGTATGGAAAATACAAGGCGAAATTGAGCTTTGATAAGATTCGTGAAGTTGAGAAAAATCCAGTAGGAAAACTTATCTTAGTCACTGCGATCAACCCAACTCCAGCTGGAGAAGGGAAATCAACCATTACCATTGGTCTAGCAGATGCTTTGAATAAAATCGGTAAAAAAACCATGATTGCCATTCGCGAACCTTCTTTAGGTCCAGTTATGGGGATTAAAGGTGGTGCTGCTGGTGGTGGCTATGCCCAAGTTCTACCGATGGAAGACATCAACCTTCATTTCACAGGGGATATGCATGCGATCACAACGGCTAATAACGCTCTCTCAGCATTGATTGATAATCATTTGCATCAAGGAAATGAGCTAGGTATTGACCAACGTCGGATTATCTGGAAACGGGTAGTGGACTTGAATGACCGTGCTCTTCGTCATGTCTCTGTCGGTCTTGGCGGTCCTTTAAATGGGATTCCGCGTGAAGACGGTTTTGATATTACCGTTGCTTCTGAGATCATGGCCATCCTTTGCTTGGCGACAGATATTGAAGATTTGAAACGTCGTTTGGCCAACATTGTAATTGGTTACCGTTATGATCGTAGTCCAGTTTATGTCCGTGATTTGGAAGTGGAAGGGGCTCTTGCCTTGATCCTCAAAGATGCGATTAAGCCAAACCTGGTTCAAACCATCTATGGAACGCCTGCCTTTGTTCACGGTGGTCCATTTGCCAATATTGCCCATGGATGTAACTCTGTATTAGCAACGACGACAGCTCTGCATTTAGCTGATTATACGATTACAGAAGCAGGTTTTGGGGCTGACCTTGGCGCTGAAAAATTCCTTGATATTAAAACTCCAAACTTGCCTACATCACCAGATGCAGTTGTGATTGTAGCGACTCTCCGTGCTCTTAAGATGAACGGTGGAGTGACTAAGGATGCTTTGACTGAAGAAAATGTAGAGGCTGTTCGTGCTGGTTTTGCCAACTTGAAACGCCACGTTGAAAATATCCGTAAGTTTGGCATTCCTGCAGTGGTTGCTATCAATGAATTTATCACCGATACAGCAGCGGAAATTGCTACTTTGAAAGAATTGTGTGCTGAAATTGAGGTGCCAGTTGAGCTTGCGAGTGTATGGGCGAATGGTGCTGACGGTGGAGTTGAACTTGCTGAAACCTTGGTTAAAACCATCGAAACAAGTCCAGCTAACTACACACGCTTGTATGATAATAACCTTTCTGTTGAAGAAAAAATTGAAAAGATTGTTACAGAAATTTATCGCGGTACGAAGGTGAATTTTGAGAAGAAAGCCAAGACACAAATTGCCCAAATCGTGAAAAATGGTTGGGATAAGTTGCCAATCTGTATGGCCAAAACACAATATAGCTTCTCCGATAATCCAAATGCCTTGGGAGCTCCGGAAAACTTTGAAATTACTATTCGTGAAGTGGTTCCAAAATTGGGAGCAGGCTTTATTGTCGCTTTGACTGGGGATGTCATGACCATGCCTGGTCTACCAAAACGTCCAGCTGCTTTAAATATGGATGTGGCTGCTGATGGAACAGCTATTGGCTTGTTCTAATAGACGTCTGATGACAAAAAACAACTTCTGTTCAAATGAGCAGAAGTTGTTTTATTATGTACTCGTCGAATGCTATGGTGCAAGAAGCTGATGACTGGCTTTGTGGTAGGTAAACCAAAGTTGGAGGGTCATTGGGACCCAAATGAGAGGCTCGCAAAGAATGACTCCTATATAGCCTGTATGAGGGATAATGAAAAGTACAAAGAGAATTTTTCCTGTTAACTCGATAAAGCTAGAAATCAAAGGGGTCAATTTTCTACCAATACCTTGGAGGGAATTCCCTAAAATCAAGAGGCATCCTAAGACCGGATAGAAGCAGGAGCTGATTTGCAGATAGAGACTGGCATTTGCGATCAAGTTAGGATCGCTAGATCCAGATATGAGGTTTGTTAAGAACGGGCTTGTAAAGAAGAGGAGGATGGCAACAATGATCGACCAAACGAAGGAGAGAAGACAAGCTTGTTTGACCCCTTTTTGAATCCGTCGAAAGCGTTTAGCACCAAAGTTTTGCGAGGTAAAGGTCGTCATACTAGTGGAAATAGCAGCCATTGGCAGGAGGGCAAAGGACATGATCCGACGAGCTGAGATTTGAGCACTTATGATGGTCATTCCAAGCTTATTGATAGCTGATTGTAAGATAACTGTTCCGATAGAGACAATAGAAGACATGAGCCCCATGGTCAATCCCTGACTGATTAAGTCTTGATAGAGCCTTTGATCCCAAACAAAATCGTTGCGATTTGGCAGGAGGAAAGGCACTTTTTTGCGAATATAAAAGAAACAAAGAAGTGCAGAAAAACTTTGCGCAATAATAGTCGCAATCCCAGCGGATTGGACTCCGAGATGGAGTTGGGTAATAAAATAAAGATCAAGAAGAATATTGAGAACGGCAGCGATAATCAAGAAGTAGAGTGCCGCTAAGCTATCGCCAACCGCTCGAAGAAGTCCGGCACAAAGATTATAGGCAAAGGTCACAGCTACACCATTGACAATAGTGGAGATATAGAGATAGGACTGAGCTATAATAGCTGGTGGGGTCCCTAAAAACTGGAGAAGGGGATAAAGACCCACAACACCAATAGATATCACGAAGAGACTGAGGATGCCGCCAATAACAGCAGTTGCCGCGACAGATTTTCGTAATTGGTCATCGTTTTTAGCTCCATAATTTCTCGCGATAATGATGCCCATCCCATTTCCAACACCGACGGCAAATCCAACAATCAAATCAAAAATAGCAGAGGTCGCCCCAACGGCGGCCAATGATTTTTGACCTAAAAATCGTCCTACAATCATGACATCCGAGGTATTGTAGAGTTGTTGGAAGATATTGGATAAAAGAATAGGAAAGGCAAAACTTAAAAGAGTAGGTAAAATAGGACCATCTATGAGGTCCACACGTTGAATTCTTTTCATAGTGCCATTATACCAACTTCAGTAACTAGCGACAAGCATCAGTAGTTGAATCCCCTTACATTTTTTGATATAATCGTGTCAGAAAAGGAGGCCATATGAGCTTAACGAGCCAATTAATCACTGAAACGTTCCCAGATCTGGATAAAGTCGAAAGGCTGAATATCGAAGCATTTCCAGAAGAAGAGCGTGTTCCTTTGTCAGAATTTTTACGCTATACGGACAATGACGATGCCAATTTCTTTGCTTTTTATAACGAGGAAGAATTTGTCGGATTTGCTTTTTCAATCTATAATCAGAAAGCTTTTTATGTCAGTTTCTTTGCCATTATGCCACATTTAAGAAGCCACGGATATGGTCAAGAAATCATTGAAAAATTGGTGGAATTTTACCAAAGGACCATGATTCTTGAAGTGGAACGTTTAGATGAAGAATGCGACAATATAGAGCAGCGTCAGTCTCGGATGGATTTCTATAAGCGAAATGGATTTAAAACTGCTAATGCTTTTTTAGAATACGATGATCTGAGTTTTGAGATTCTTTATCGAGGCGATCAATTTGATGAGGAGGCTTATCGGGACATCTTCCATAAACTGCAAGCAGAGAATTACTTTGATTTCCGTATTGAATACAGACGCTTTAGTGATCATTAGACATGATATAAAAAAAGTTCTCAGCTAATTTGCAGAGAACTTTTTGGTTACTAATTAAAGAAATAGTTCACGATACTCATGATTTGTGAAAAGAACCAAGGCAGAAACAGAAAAGCTAAGAAAGCAACATGCCATTTCCAATAGAGAGAAACTAGCCCAACCGTTTCTCGGATCCAAGCCGATGGGAGATAATAAAAAGCTGTTTTTGAACCGACACTGCGTCCAGGGATTTTTAATCGTCTCATAAAGACACCAGCCCGAAGAGCGTGAAAGGAATTGGTCACCACAAGGACACTCTTTCCTAGTCCCTGATCTTCAAGAATAGCCTTACTAAATGTCAAATTCTCAAAAGTCGTTCGAGAACGATTCTCAATCAAAATGTCTTCCTGTGGTACACCCTGTTCCATCAGGTAGTTTGCCATAGCTTCCGCCTCTGAGGTTAACTCATCAGCACCTTGACCACCAGAAACAATCAGTTTTGGTCGTCCCTTAAACTGCTCATAGATAGTCTTTGCTTTAGTTAGACGCTGGGCCAAAAGTGGTGGTACTTTATCCCCAATTAGACCGGAGCCGAGGACGATGATAGCATCGGGCTCTTTACGAACGGGGAAGTAATTGCAAAATGTCCCGTATAAAACATAAGAAAGATAAAGAAAAGTCGAGTAAAAGAGGGCAAAGTCTGTTGGATAAATCAAGAGATCTTTCCCTGGGAAATAAGGAAGGAAATGAAGCGCCAAGGTGCCGATAATAAAGATCCCATATAGGAGTGAGAGGAGGTTAGCCAACCTTTTGCCTTCAAAAGACATCATTTGCCGGCCGTTAAAAAGAAGAAAAACAGTTGAGAAAATAATACTGAGTAAAACAAGAATAGCAAGTACTGAAAAGATAATGATGGCAACCTTTTGGTTAAACCATAGCTCGGTACGAACAACTAGTAGAAGGGCAGAAATCAGGAGAAAAATGCCGAAACTTATTGAAAAGAGATAAGCATTGATCAGTCGTCTGCGGTCGTTCAAAAAGAAAAATAAAAAAATGGTAGCTGGAACCAACCAGAATAGATATAGAAACATGATGACTCCTAAATATAGTAGTAGTTCAATTGTAACATAATTTACTAAGAGATGCTCATTAACTCCACAATCGTTCAATGTTGTTAAAAGCCTTAACTGCTAATTGAGAAAATCAATAGATTCAGAAAAAAGGAATTGCCGTGGCGGATAAAAGCTGTTATACTAGAGAAGATTGACAAATGTAAAGGAGAACACATGTTACGAAAAGGTTCCTTAACAGGTTTGCTGTTATTTGGTATTTTCTTTGGTGCAGGGAATTTGATCTTTCCACCTGCGCTAGGTGCCCAGTCGGGTAGCCATTTTTGGCCAGCTATTGCTGGATTTGTCTTATCAGGAGTAGGGATTGCGATTATCACCTTGATTATTGGGACACTCAATCCTAAAGGGTATATCCATGAGATTTCACGAAAAATTGCTCCTTGGTTTGCCATCGTTTATCTGGTAGCCTTGTATCTGTCTATTGGTCCCTTCTTTGCGATTCCAAGAACAGCTACCGTTTCCTACGAAGTTGGGATTGCCCCCTTGTTAGGAAATGCCAATGGAGGACTTGGTCTCTTCATTTTTACCTTGATCTATTTCTGTTTGGCCTATTTGATTGCCTTGTATCCTTCTAAAATCCTAGATAGTATTGGTCGGATTTTAACACCTGTCTTTGCTATCTTGATTGTTGTACTCGTTGTCCTTGGTGCTCTCAACTACAGCGGACACGCGCCTCAAGTGGCAACAGAAGCCTACCAAGCATCTGCCTTTGGGCAAGGTTTCCTCGAAGGGTACAATACCTTGGATGCCCTTGCTTCAGTGGCTTTTAGTGTGATTGCGGTGACCACCCTCAATCAACTTGGTTTCACCAGCAAGAAAGAATACATTAAAACCATCTGGATCGTTGGGATCGTCGTAGCCATTGGCTTTAGTATTTTGTATATTGGATTGGGTTATCTTGGAAATCACTTCCCAATTCCAGCAGAAGTGATGGCTTCCGATGCCAATAAGGGTGTTTATGTCCTCTCAGAAGCAACCAAGGCTATCTTTGGCCCAGTTGCTCAAATTTTCCTTGCAGGTATGGTGACGGTGACTTGCTTTACCACAACAGCCGGTTTGATCGTATCGACAGGGGAATTCTTCCATAACACTTTCCCTAAAATTTCCTACAAAATCTATGCAACCCTCTTTACCTTGATTGGATTCTCCATTGCTAATCTTGGTTTGAGTGCCATTATTGCCTATTCATTGCCTGTTTTGATGATTCTTTACCCAATCACCATTACCATTGTATTGATTGTCATTGTGAATAAATTTACTCAACTATCAAAACCAGGAATGCAGCTGACTATTTTCCTAGTTAGCTTGGTTGCGATTGCAGATGTTCTGGCAAGTACCTTTAAACTTGCAGGACTCGCTAATATCATTAAGCACTTGCCGTTTGCTGCCCAATCCCTCCCATGGTTATTACCAGCAGTCGTTGGTATTGTCCTTGCTCTGTTCTTGCCTAATAAACAAAGTGCAGAATAATAAGATTTACTAGAAACTCTAAAGTTACCTGCTTTAGAGTTTTTTTGATTTTGAAACTAGTAACGAAATGGATTCTTTAAAACCAAAACGTAGCAGAAATTTTTAATTTAAGGAAGGGCATGTTATACTATTTCTAACATATCAATATACGGAGCATTTTATGAATCAAATCGTTTTCTCTTTCACTGTCTTTCTGGCAGGGATTCTCTCCTTTTTCTCTCCCTGTGTCTTTCCTTTGCTCCCGGTCTACATAGGCGTTTTGCTAGGAAGTGATCAGGAAAAATCCGTTCAGATTTTTGGGAAAAAGATACGCTGGCATGGCATCGTTAAGACCTTGTGTTTTATCGCAGGTATTTCTGTTATTTTCCTTATCATAGGTTTCGGAGCTGGCTTATTGGGGCAGGTTATGTATACCAACTGGTTCCGCTACGTGATGGGAGCGCTGATCATTATCCTTGGTCTTCATCAGATGGAAGTCTTTCATTTTCATTTCCTTGAGAAGCAAAAATCAGTAGATTTTGGAGCCAACAAACAGAAGAATGAGTTGTTTTCAGCCTTTCTTCTTGGTCTTGGATTTAGTTTTGGTTGGACGCCTTGCATTGGCCCTGTATTAGGATCGGTTCTAGCATTAGCAGCATCCAATGGACAAGATGCCCTCGTGGGTGCTCTCTATCTCTTTATCTATACATTAGGGATGGCCATCCCATTCTTGCTCTTAGCACTGGCATCAGGCCTTGTATTGCCTTATTTCAATCGTCTCAAACCCCATCTCTTGTTGCTGAAGAAAATCGGTGGAGCCATCATCATTATTATGGGGATTCTATTACTCTTGGGACAATTAAATAGCTTGTCTTCAATCTTTTCATAAATCAAATGGAGGTATTATACCTATGAAATTTATCAAATATACGTGTTTTTCAATCCTCTCAATCGCTTTACTGTCTGCTTGTTCGATGGAGCAATCAAGTGAGAGTGGTATGAACAATATGAGCAATCAAACCATGACCAACACAACCTCAAGTAAACATCCCTTAGTAGGAAAAGAAGCAAGTGACTTCGAACTAAAAGACATGAAGGGGAACACAGTTAAGCTTTCACATTATAAAGGAAAAAAGGTTTACTTGAAATTCTGGGCGACTTGGTGTGGTCCTTGTCGCCAAAGCATGCCTGAACTCAATAAATTAGTTGAAGAAAAGGACCGGGACTTTGAAATTCTGACCATTATGGCACCAGGACTCCAAGGTGAAAAAACAGAGGAAGAATTCGTCAAATGGTTTGATCAACAAGATTACAAGTCAGTACCGGTCTTGTACAATCCAGACGGTTCTTCATTTGCAGATTATCAAGTTCGCTCTATTCCTACAGAAGTCTTTATAGATAGCCACGGAAAAATTGGACATGTACAATTAGGGGCTATTTCAAACGAAGATGCTAAGAAGATTATCAAGGAGTTAAAATAAAAAAATGAAGCACGAAGCTTCATTTTTTTATTAGTTGCTTGCACCAGAAGTGGCATCAGCATCTCCGTGGCCTCCGTCACCATGTCCTCCAGCATCAGAAGCACCAGAAGTTGCATCTGCATCACCATGACCACCAGCAGGAGCAAATGGTCCGCTACCACCTACAAGGCGTTGTCCGGTTGTTTGCAGGTACCAATCTAACCATGGTTTGAAGTTGAAGACAATCTCATTGATACCAGCGTAAGAACCATCTTCATAATACATAGCTTGGTAGTTGTGGGTGTTGATCACGCCTTCAGGAGATCCTGGAACAATGGTCCTAACATAGTCTTGGTTACCGTTACGAAGGGTACCAATCACCCATTCCACGTTTTTCATACGTGCTGGTGGAAGGGATCCGTGAACAGTTGACATCCGGCTACCTGATTGAGGTGGCACGCGTTTCGCAAACATGGTATCTGGATCTTGGTGGGCATTGTTGTAGTAGAGGAATTGGTTGTTGTCATCAGCGTACGTCAATTCGAAAGGCATAGCTTTCAAGAACATATCAATCTGATTAACAGTCAGGATACCGTGGTCCAATTTGACATAAGTATCACCAGATACAGCCCCTGTAATTTCTGCAACTTTTTCTACCCAATCTGGATCATCCGGATCAACCTCGGTAACAGTAGTAGCGATTGGTTTTCCGCAATCCAAATCTTCTGGTTCAATTGGTTTTGGTTTTTTCAATTTAGAAACGACTCCTACGTATTTCACAAAGTTATCTAAACAAGTTTCAAGGAATTTTACAGTCCCTTCGTTGATGATATTGCCGTCTGCATCAAAAGCTTCTTTTGCTTTTCCAAGAAGGAATTCATTTCCTGGAAGGGTATAAGCATTGACACCTGGGGCATCGAGGATCTTACGGAGGTGAACTTGCGCACGTGAAGTCCCTTGATCATAGTAAGAAGCACCGACGATCATAACCGGTTTGTTTTCAAATGGATGCACCTCGAAAGAGAGCCATTCAAGAACAGACTTGAGAGCAGCAGAGATCGTATGGTTGTGCTCAGGAGTGGCGATGATGACACCATCTGCACGAGTGATTTTGTTATATAAAAGACGTAATTGGAAACTTTCGTCCCATTTTTCATCTTGGTTAAACATTGGAACTTCATCGATTTCAAGAACTTCCAATTCAAATTTGATCTTAAATTGGCGGCGAATGAATTCCAAAAGTTTACGGTTATATGATTGATCGTAGTTCGATCCTACAAGTCCAACAAATTTCATTCTTTTCTGTCTCCTATCTTACAAGTTTTCCCAGTCAAATTCTTCAGCATCTTTGCGAAGCAATTCTTGGGCGTTGCGCAATTTGTCTGTGATTTTCACAAACACACGGAAATCATCAAAGATGGCATCTAATTTTTGAATGACATCTAAATCCACCAAGTCTCCATTTTGATCAAAGGCTTGCAATGAATGAGAGAGCAAGAATTCATCTGGTAAGACATTCGCTTTGATTTCTGGAGCATTTAAGATTTGGCGAAGTTGGAGTTGGGCGCGTGAAGATCCCAACGTACCGTACGAAGCCCCAGTAATCATGACTGGTTTATTCAACAATGGGAAGACTCCGTATGAGAGCCATGCTAGAGCACTCATCAAGACTGCTGGAATAGAGTGGTCATATTCTGGAGTCCCAATAATGACTCCATCAGCCTCCTCGATTTTGGCAACAATTTCCAAAACAGCTTCAGGCACTTGTTTGTCAGCTGGTTTATTAAAGACAGGAATATCTTTGATTTCAACTAATTCAATTTCAGCTTTATCAGCAAAATGTTTTTGCATGTATTGAAGCAGTTGACGGTTTGTAGAACGTTTGGAGTTAGTCCCCACAATCGCAATAAGTTTTACCATGGAAATTTCCTTTCTGATAACAGAATTATAAATAAGATTGAAGCCCATTTGTATAGGCGATCTTGCCTGATTGTGAAACCAATAAGGTCTCTATACCAGGAAGTGATTCAACAGTGTTGAGGATAGAAGTAGGAGAGTCCCCGAACAGGCGGGTAGTCCATATCTCCCCGTCTACGGATCGATCAGATATAATGGTGATACTGGCTAAGTCTGTCTCTACCGGATAGCCTGTCGCGCTATCAAAGATATGGTGAAACGACTGGCCGTCGACTTCTAAATGACGCTCGTAGATGCCAGAGGTGACAACAGACTTATCCTTGACCGAGAGGACCAGTAAGTGATTTCCTCTTTTTTCGAAAGGATTTTGAATGCCAATCCGCCAAGGCTGCTGTTTAACAGGGTGTTGACCGACGGTTAGGATATTTCCTCCAAGATCGATCAAGGCATTCTTGATTCCCTTACCTCTCAGATAGGTAGCAATTAGATCTGCACTATAGCCTTTTGCTAAAGCTCCCAAGTCGATCTTCATTCCAGGACGTTTCAAAAAGACTGTATAGTTTTCTTGGTCTAGTTGAATCTGCTGGGGATCGATCTTTAAAAGTGCTTGTTCGATTTCTTCTGGTGCAGGCCGTCTGGCATCTGAAAATCCGATCCGCCAGGTTTGCACAAGAGGGCCGATAGCAATGTTTAAATGGCTATTTTTAGCTTGACTATGCAAGGTACCTAATGCAATCAGTTCAAAAAGATCTGGATGAACTTGAACAGGAGCAACACCAGCTTGGTGATTGACTTCCATGAGTTCAGAACTTGCATCATTAGCACTGAAGCGATGTTCGTAGGAGCGAAGAAGTTCAAAGCAATGCGCAAGGAGTTCATCCGCTTGTGGGTCACAGATCGAAACGGTGATGGTGGTACCCATCAGACGTTCGGATCGACTACTTAGGTCCACTAAAAATCTATCCTTTCCAATTTTCACTTACTTACAGTATACCAAATAGAGACCGTTTTCACAATCCTTTCGGACAAATTATTTGACTTTTCTTGAAAGCTGTGGAAGGAAGCTTTCAGAAGGTTTGAAAAAAAGATCACAAATATTAAGCAAATATCTTGTAACCGATATCATTTTTATGATATAATCAAGAAGTAAATTAAATTAAAGGTAGGACTTTTTCTATGAGTAAAATCGTTGTTGTAGGGGCAAACCATGCCGGAACAGCATGTATCAACACTATGTTAGATAATTTTGGATATGAAAATGAAATTGTAGTTTTCGACCAAAACTCTAATATTTCATTCCTTGGGTGCGGAATGGCGCTTTGGATCGGTGAGCAAATTGATGGTCCAGAAGGTCTCTTCTACTCTGACAAAGAAAAATTGGAAGCAAAAGGTGCAAAAGTCTACATGAACTCTCCTGTTCTTTCAATTGACTATGACAACAAAGTGGTAACTGCAGAAGTTGATGGAAAAGAACACAAAGAATCTTATGAAAAATTAATCTTTGCGACTGGTTCAACACCAATCATTCCTCCAATTAAAGGAGTTGAAATCGTTCCTGGTAACCGTGAATTCAAAGCAACTCTTGAAAATCTTCAATTCGTTAAATTGTACCAAAATGCTGAAGAAGTGATCGAAAAATTGAAAGACAACAGCAAACACTTGAATCGTATCGCTGTAGTTGGTGGTGGTTACATCGGTGTTGAACTTGCTGAAGCTTTCGAACGTCTAGGTAAAGACGTTGTCTTGGTGGATATCGTGGACACTGTCTTGAACGGCTACTATGACAAAGACTTTACAGACATCATGGCGAAAAACTTGGAAGACCACAACATCCGTTTGGCTCTTGGACAAACTGTTCAAGCAGTTGAAGGAGATGGTAAGGTAGAACGTCTTGTAACCGATAAAGAAACCTTCGATGTAGACATGGTCATCTTGGCTGTTGGTTTCCGTCCGAATACAGCTCTTGCAGATGGTAAGATTGAACTCTTCCGCAATGGTGCCTTCCTTGTTGATAAGAAACAAGAAACGTCACTTCCAGGTGTCTATGCAGTTGGTGACTGTGCGACTATCTATGACAATGCACGTGGTGAAATGAGCTACATCGCACTTGCATCTAATGCGGTTCGTTCAGGTATTGTTGGTGCCTACAATGCGACTGGTCATGAATTGGAAGGAATCGGTGTTCAAGGTTCTAACGGTATCTCTATCTATGGCCTTCATATGGTTTCAACTGGTTTGACTCTTGAAAAAGCAAAAGCTGCCGGCTTCAATGCCACTGAAACAGGCTTCAATGACCTTCAAAAACCTGAATTTATTAAACATGATAACTATGAGGTTGGTATCAAGATTGTTTATGACAAAGACACTCGTCAAATCCTTGGAGCTCAAATGGTATCACGTGATAGCGCCATCTCAATGGCCATCCACATGTTCTCACTTGCTATTCAAGAACACGTGACGATTGATAAGTTAGCCTTGACTGACTTGTTCTTCTTGCCACACTTCAACAAACCTTACAACTACATCACAATGGCAGCTTTAACTGCTGAATAATAGCTAAAGTTCTATTAAAAACTTTCCTTAGGTGAGTACGGACGTCAGCGAACTTCGTAGAAGTTCCATGACTAATTATTGAGCCTAAGGTCTCAATAATTCCGAGTGCCTGAAACTGTATTGTTTCAGGCACTTTTCTCACAGCGGAAAGTTTTGACTTTTCTTTATTCATTCCATAATAAATAGAACATATTTATATTTCTTTGTAGAATTTCTTAACTTATTTTACTTGATAAAATGGTTTGTCTACATTCTAAACAAAACTAACAAGGGTGGTTTTGTTTTTTTCTGTCTTTCCATGTATTCAGAGGCAGTGAAATAAGGTATAATGAATAGGATAAGAGTTTGAAGGAGTTAGGGAATGTCTGCTAAAGAAGAAGCCTTAAAAAAGGAATTTCATTTTGCCTCTAGTTCGATTGTGGCCCATATTGTCAGAGGTGTTCTGGTTGGGATCGTTGTGGGCTGCATCGTCTCAAGTTTTCGCTTTTTAATCGAACATATTTTTCATTTTGTTCAAGGCGTCTACAAGGAGATGTCTGGTCAACCACTTTATTTGCTGGCGATGCTGTTGGGGTATGGGGTGATCGTACTGATTGCTGGTCGCCTTATTTGCACCAATCGGGATATCAAGGGATCGGGAATTCCGCAAGTCGAAGCAGAGCTCAAGGGACTCTTAGCAGTGAGCTGGTGGGATACCTTGTGGAAGAAGTATATTCTAGGTGTCTTGGCCATCGGAAGTGGCTTGATGCTTGGTCGTGAAGGTCCTAGTATTCAATTAGGGGCTATGGGTGGAAAAGGAGTGGCCCATCATTTGAAGGTCAGCCCAGTTGAAGAGCGGTCTTTGATTGCAAGTGGAGCTGCTGCAGGGCTTGCAGCCGCCTTTAATGCACCTATAGCAGGACTTTTATTTGTCGTGGAAGAAGTCTACCATCATTTTTCTCGATTCTTTTGGATTTCGACCTTGGCCGCTAGTCTGACTGCTAATTTTATTTCACTCAATGTCTTTGGTCAAACACCCGTACTTCATATGCCGCAAAATATTCCGCCACTCCATTTGTCTCAGTACTGGATTTACCTTTTTCTCGGAGTCTTTTTGGGGGCAGCAGGTTATGTCTATGAAGTAGTGGTGCTGAATATCGGTCGATTGTATCGTTTACTTGAAAAGATTTTTCATGTTCCCTCTCATTACTCTTCCTTATTTGCCTTTGTCTCGATTCTTCCAATCGGCTATTTCCTTCCACAAATTCTTGGTGGTGGGAACCAATTGGTCTTGGATTTAGCTCGAGTACCGTATCCAGTGCTGACCATCCTTCTCTATTTTGTGATCCGTTTCATCTGGAGTATGTTGAGCTATGGTAGTGGCTTACCAGGTGGCATCTTCCTGCCCATACTAGCATTAGGATCACTTTTAGGGGCCATCGTTGGAACCTTCCTCCAAAACATTGGCTTTATCTCTCAAAATCAGCTGCCTTTTTTCATCATTTTAGGAATGAGTGGGTATTTTGGAGCTATTTCAAAAGCGCCATTAACAGCTATGATTTTGGTAACAGAGATGGTCGGTGATATTCGTAGTTTAATGCCACTGGGTATGGTCACCTTGCTGGCTTACATGATCATGGATCTCTTCCATGGAGCACCAGTCTATGAAGCCATGCTGGAGCAACTCTTACCTGATAAGGCGCAAGAAGAAGGAGAGTTGACCTTGATTGAGATTCCTGTATCCGAAAAGATTGCAGGGAAACAAGTTCATGAACTCGAACTCCCTCAAGATATTTTGATCACCACGCAAATGCGAAGTGGTAAGAGCTATACGGTCAATGGTGCGACCCGCTTGTATCTAGGTGATAGCATTTTTGTGGTGGTGAAAGAATCTGAAATTGGACGAGTCAAGGATATTCTTTTGTAAAAGACAGTTTCTTAGAAAAGTCTTTCTATTATTAAATTTTCAGACAATTGTTGAAAAATGAGAAAACTTCTGGTAAAATAAGTCCAAGAACAAAAGAGGAGAAGTCTTTCATGAAAAAATATAGTCTACTCTTATTGAGTGTTGCTCTTTTAGCAGGGTGTGCGAATTCTACTAGCAAACAGTCGAGTCAAAAGACGCAAACCAGCTCAACGGTGCAGTTGTCAAAGGCTGACCAGAAGACCTTGGACAATGCGACAGCTGAATACAAAGACTTTGTTGAAATGCAAATTGACCAATTGCTCAAGGATACAGAAGGTTTCCGAGATACCCTAAAAGCTGGGAATTTGGAAGAAGCTAAAAAACAATATCCCTTGATCCGCATGGCCTATGAACGCTCCGAACCGATTGCTGAAACCTTTGGGGAGTCTGATGTGAAGATTGACTATCGTTTGGTGGACTATGTGGATGAAAATAAATCAGTAGAAGGCTGGTCTGGCTTCCACCGGATTGAACGCATCCTTTGGGAAAACAATACCACAGATGGCACTGACAAATATGCAGACCAACTGGTGAACGATATCAAGGAGTTGAAAGCTAAGATCGCAACCGTTGATGTGACTCCTGATGTGATGCTAACTGGGGCTGTTGATCTGCTCAATGAAGTGGCAACGCAAAAGATCACGGGTGAAGAAGAAGTCTTCTCTCATACAGATCTGTACGACTTCCGTGCCAATATTGAAGGAGCTGAAAAGATTTTCTCACTCTTTAAACCTTTGATTGAGAAAAAAGATGCCAAGTTGGTTAAAACCTTGGAAGCAGAATTCAAAAATGTCAATGATTTATTGGACAAACACATGACTGATGAAACAAATTACAAGTCTTACACAGATTTGACCAAGGAAGATACCAAAGAATTGGCCGAAGCGGTGACCAAACTTGGTGAACCGTTGTCTCAAATGGGTGTGATTTTAGATGGGAAATAAGAAAAATGGCTGACGAAAAATTTTTAGATAAAAAAATGGACCGTCGTGAATTTCTTAAAAAAGCAGGTATTGGAGGGGCTGGTCTAGCACTGGGCCTCTCTGGTGCATCTGCTTTTTTCGCTAATCAAGACAGTTCTAGTAAAAAAGCTTATGATGGGGATGAAGACATCTCCTTTTATGGCAAGCATCAAGCCGGGATTACGACGGCCATGCAGAAGGCTTGCTACTTGGTGGTGCTGGATCTTCACACGACGGACAAAAAAGAAGTCATCCAGCTCTTTAAAGACTGGACCGACTATAGTAGTAAATTAGTCGAAGGAGAATTGGTCAAAAAAGATGGTTCCAATGCCCTCTTGCCACCAACGGATACAGGTGAAACAGTGGGACTCAACCCCTATCGCTTGAGCCTGACGTTTGGGGTTTCAGCTTCCTTTCTAAAGAAACTGGGCTTAGAGTCCAAACGTCCCAAGCTCTTTCGTGATTTGCCTCCATTTCCAAAGGAGCAGTTGCAGGACAAATACACTGGTGGAGATATCGTCATTCAGGCCTGTGCCGACGATGAGCAAGTAGCCTTTCATGCGGTCCGAAATCTCATCCGCAAAGGTCGCAATACCATCACCATGAAGTGGAGCAAGTCCGGTTTTGCGGCGATTGGTGACAGAAAAGAAACGCCGCGTAACCTCTTTGGCTTTAAAGATGGAACAGCAAATGTTACGACGGAGAAGGACTTTGATAAGGTCGTCTGGACTGACAGTAAGGACTGGATGAAGGGTGGTTCCTATATGGCTCTTCGCCTAGTCCAAATGCACTTGGAAACTTGGGACCGGACCAATTTGCAGGAGCAAGAAAACACCTTTGGTCGCTACAAGGAGTCCGGCGCTCCATTTGGGAAAACCAACGAATTTGATGAAGTAGATTTATCTAAACTACCAGTAGATTCACATGTCCGTTTGGCCAAAGAAGTGGATCGTCCGATTTTACGGCGGTCCTATTCCTATTCGGATGGCATCAATGAACAGACTGGGCAATTTGATGCTGGTTTGATTTTTATCGCCTTTCAAAAAGATCCAAACAGTTTTGTTAAAATCCAAACCAATCTAGGTGCAGTGGATAAAATGAACGAGTACATCACCCATATTGGAAGTGGACTCTTTGCTTGCTTTGCAGGCGTAGAGAAAGGAGGCTACCTTGGTCAAGCACTCTTTGAATAAACTCTTGATCTTGTTAGGCATTCTTGCCTTGTTCTGGACTTATCCAGTAGCTGCGGAATCTTATAGCGATCTCTTTATCAAGATCACAGATGCAACAACCGCTGTAGAAAATAAGAACCAGGATAAGGCCAAGGAATTGATCGCTGAGATTCAGGCTGATTTTAAATCCAAGGACCACCATGATTCCAAGGCAGGAAAAAAAGTTAGCCAAGCTTTAGCTATAAAAGGGGAGATAACCAAAGAGGATATCACCAAGATCTCATCAGCCTTGCTAGCTTTTGAAAAAGAGCAAAATCCAGTCGATTTAGAGGCGGAAAAAGACAAACTCGTGAGTCGCCTCGCTCCTTATTTTAAGAACCTACAAGATGCCATTACAGCTAAGGATCTGGATAAAACCCGTCAAACCTATGCAGATCTTAATAATACCTGGACGCGAAACGAAGCGGTGGTAAGAGATCACAGCACAGCCTACTATGGCAAAATCGAGACGGCCATTTCCCTCTTGCGCAGTAGTATTGAAACAGAGCCTACCGATTTTACCAACATCCAGTCCTCTTATGACGACCTCAAAAATGGGATTGATGCCTTTGTAAAAGGAGAGGCCATTAGCAGTGCCAGTACGGATTTGACGCTGAACGATGGGATCAAGCTTTTGGAGAAGGCGCAAAGCCAATTCCAAGCTGGGGATGAAAAGTCTGCTGCAGCGACTATGAAGCAGTTCATCACGATCTGGCCAACTATCGAAGGGGATGTTAGCACGACCAATCCCAGTCTCTACACGCGCGTAGAAAGTGAATCCCCGGTCATTATGGTCAAGGGGAAAGAAAAGTCCTATCAAGAGAAATTACAAGCCTTGATCAAGGACCTGTCTGCGATCGATACTACAGCTTCTTACAACGCTTTTGATGCCATGTTGATTCTTCTGCGTGAAGGAGTAGAAGCGCTGCTGATTGTCATGGCGCTTGTGACGACCCTTAAGGCCGCTAAGATGAGGAAAGGCCTCAAATGGGTCTACGGTGGAGCCATTGCTGGTGTTCTTGCCAGTGCAGCGATCGCTCTTGTTTTGCAAGTAGCTTTTCCAGCCGTTACTTCGGGGGCTAACCGGGAAATCATTGAAGGTGGCGTTGGAATTTTCGCTGTGGTCATGATGATTCTCATAGGAATTTGGCTCCACAGCAAGTCCTCTGTCAAACAGTGGAATGCCTTTATGGACCGTCAGATGAAGACCGTGACGGCTACTGGAAGCTTTGTCTCGATGTTTGCCCTCAGTTTCTTAGCAGTCTTTCGTGAAGGGGCTGAGACCATTCTCTTCTATGTCGGGATCATTCCGCGGATTACAACCGCGAATTTCTTACTGGGAATCGGGCTTGCCATAGCCGTTCTCATCATCATTGCAGTGGCCATGACCAAGGCTAGTCAAGCTATCCAACCTCATCGAATCTTTTTCATTCTGACGTGGTTGATTTACGCTTTGGCCTTCAAGATGCTCGGTGTCAGCATCCACGCCCTGCAGTTGACCAATATCCTACCTAGCCATTTGGTCAATGGATTTCCAACCATCGATTGGGCGGGCATCTATCCAAGCTGGGAAGTTCTTCTTCCTCAGTTAATGTTTGTGGCTCTGATCGCCCTCATCACGGTGAGACAACATGGCAAAGAGTAGAGCAGATGAAATGACCATTGTTGAGCACTTGGTCGAATTTCGAAAACGATTGATCGCAGTGGTCTTATGTTATATTATCGTCTTCATCGTAGCCTTTGTATTTGGAGGAGAGCTCTACCAAGCCTTGACGGCTAGCCTGCATCAAAAACTGCTGGTGCTGGGACCGAATGATATCCTCTGGATCTATGTATCGCTGGCCAATCTCACAGCCTTTAGCCTGACCTTGCCCTTTATTGTCTACCAGATCTGGCAATTTGTAAGGCCGGCTCTGAAGGAGAAGGAGGCGCGTGCAATCTTTGCCTACATCCCAGCTAGCTTTATTTGCTTTGTGCTGGGGCTTGCATTTGGTTATTTCTTTGTCAGTCCAGCTATTTTAGAGGTCTTGATGCGTTTAGGAGAAGGGCTGTTTGATACCCAATTAACAGCACAAAATTATTTAACCTTCTTATGGCATACTACCTTGCCTTTAGGGGTCTTGTTCGAGTTACCAGTTTTGGTCGCTTTTCTGACCTCGATTGGACTTTTGACACCACAGTTTTTAATAACCTACCGACGTTACGCTTACTTTGTTCTGCTGGTCTTAGCCGTCGTGTTAACCCCTGCAGACTTTATCAGTGACTTGGCCATGACACTCCCTTTGATCCTCTTATTTGAAGTCAGTGTCGCCATCAGTAAAGTCATCTATTCAAGAAAAAGGAGAAACTAATGGGAATTTTACGTGATATTGGAGCACCAGGTTTGATCATCATCATCCTGGGCGCCCTCTTGATTTTTGGACCAAAACGCCTGCCTGAGTTGGGCCAGTCTATCGGCAAAATGTTTGCTGAATTTAAGACAGCTGTCAATAAAGGCAGTGAAGAAGCAGATCAAGACGCCAAAGAAGCTAAAGAAGAAAAAGAATAATCAGACAATTTTCAAAATTCTATTGAGTTCGATTGCATAAAAAGGTATAATAAGACAAGTACTTGCAATCGACGAAGGAGGAAACCATGATTATTACGATTTTGTCACTCATTTTCTATTTTAGCTATATCGGATTCTTATGCTGGTTGGTCGTAAAAATTGTCGAAAAATTGTTCAATTTCTTGTTGAACCGTTAATGAAGAAACAATCCATTTCACCCCGAGTGAGTGGATTTTTTGTGTCCAATTCAGTTAGAAAGATTCAAACAAAGAGGTTTTAACGGTCTCAGATTGAAGATAAAGTCATATAAAAAACTTTCCTTAAGTGAGTACGGACGTCAGCGAACTTATTAGAAGTTCCATGACTAAATCAAAATACAAAGGGCGTCTGCGGATAAAGTCAAAAGAGGAAATTAGAAAGCAAGTGAAACAACACAACAAAACCATCGTTTTACTGACTGTTTTGTTTATTGCTATGCTTTCCATTTAAATGTTTTTATATCTTTCAACTTCTAGTATTTCTTGTTACTAGTGATGGACTATATCGTTTGTTTTTCTTATTTATTTTATAAGAATGTTAAGCTTAATAGAAATACAGTAATTACAAGATTGTAATATATTCTGTTATAGCTTTATGTGGCATGGGTATAAATTGATATGACTTTTATTATCTATGGTATAATGAGATAAATTTGGAGTTGTAGAGGCGAGCATTTGGAAGAACATAGACCTGATTTTAGAGATATAAAATCATTTGAAGAATTTAACAGATACTACTGGTATCGAGAAGAGCTTTCACAAATTTGTAAGTACCTTGGATTAGAATACAGATGTACAAAAAAAGAATTAAATCATATTATAGAACAATATTTTAGGGGAAATAGAGTAGAAAAAGTTTTGAGGAAAAGAAACAAAAATCAAACCGAAATAATAACCCTAAATACATCATTACTTGAATGTGGGTTTTCCTTTAATCAGAAATTTCGTGATTATTTTTCAGCTGTAACAGGTGTTAATCCGTTTAAGTTTAATGCTGATATGGCAACTGCTTGGAGAAAAGTAAAACGGGACAACAACATAAATTTTACAATCCAAGATATGATTAAAATATACTATGGAGAGTCAGACTACGCCAAGTATGATAATTCAGCTTGCCAATGGAATCAATTTCTAAAAGACTTTTGTGCCGATGAATTTAGCAATCATTACTCCAACAAGTTAAAAGTTGCGGCTATCCTTTGGAATGAAGTTAGAGATTCAAAAAATAAAAAAATTTATTCACGGGGACTTCTAAAAGAATATAGCTACAAAATAGAGGAGTACTGTAAGTAAACAACTTCAAGTTTGTCGAACGGAATATAAAGTATTAAAGACGATAGCACTCTGTTTTTGCAGAGTGCTTTTTTGTTTTATAGAATATAAGAGAATGTGGGATACTTGCTTTCTCTGCTAGATGATCGAGCAGAGAAAGATTTATTAGATATGACATCAGTCAGCTAAACCCTTTTAGCTGGCTTTTTTGTTAGCGACTCGGTCATTAACTTGCTTGTCATAATATAATTCGGTATCATAGATATATAATGTTTGGTAAGTAAGTCCTATTGTCAGTTCGGAACAAGTAGATAGGAGAAGGGGAGAAAAAACTAGTGAATAAAGACCAATTGATAGAGAAACCAGAAATAAATATTGTTGGGGTTATTGCAAATCATCAGTTTAACTGGTATATTTGTTCAAACGAAATGTGGACAATGGATATCGATAAATATATTCAGGCATACCAGGAAGCAGGTCTGGATGTTGATTTCTCCTATTTACCTGAGATTCAGCAGAATCTTCATGTGATTACAAAAAGCAATCTTGAGAGCTACTTAGAAATGTATAAAGATGATTGGCTGAAGGTGACGGTTGAAGAATTGATCTCAATGATCAAACGTTCAATGGAAGAGGAGAACTTGAATTCAGAGATTATTCTGGAAGGAAAAGCCTTGCTTCCGGATCTTTTCATCGATTTTGATAAAGAAGAATTTTATTCAAACCATCTGGGGATGAAAAACTACGAAAGATATGTGCCAAACGGATGGAAGTTTTTTTCAGGACGTTTTGATCATTTGATCCCCAAAGAGGAGCAATATTGGATTGAAGAGACCAAGAAAACTGAAGGAACTAGTCTTCTATTCATATAAAAATAATACAGTTTAAAAGTATTTCATGAGACTGTGAAATGCTTTAAAATTTCGCCACATTTCAAATCTTTATATTCCGTTTCGTTAGGAATAGCGATGGAAAGCCAACCAAATATGCTATACTGAAGTAGATAGAAGGAGGAGCGACTGATGAGCAGAAAGTGGGTAAAGATCATTGCTATTTTAATTTTCATCCTATCCGGTAGTTACTTTGTCTACAATAAACTAACGAAGCCGAATCTTGGACCGAAAACAACAAAGCTCTATAAGCATGGTTTTCTTTTGCTAGAAGAACAAATCGGAACCTACATCAAAGAACACTATACTGGGATTGAGAAGATTGAGTTCTCCCCAATCTACGTTACTGAAGAAGGGTCAACATTCTCAAATGCCTATGTGCGTCCGACGATCTATGACAAGTATGGAAATAAAGCTACTCTGGGAGATAAAATAAAGAAATTTATTCCATTAAGTTATGGATTGATTTCAGACATTGTTCTTGATTTTGATGGAGGTGGCAATGAAGTCATTGAGTTACTGGACTCAAATGGCAAACCTGTAGACGTTTCAAATGAGGAGCATTTGCCTAAGAGAGCTATACTCACAGAGGCAAGTAGTACAGATGAAAATATTGAATTATTAGTAGAAGATGGTCAGTTAATAGGAGTCGTAAAGGATGATAAAGGAAGCCCTGGTGCAGAAATTGTTTATAATACGGAACTCCATAAAGGAGACGCGAGAGAGTAGCGCTAACCAATGAAATAGAATGAAAAAGAAAGGACAAAACACATGCAGTATTATTTTATCGGTGGCCTAGGTGGTAATAGCTACCATCTGGCTCCACTAATGGATGAGCTAGGCTTTCCTGTGACCTTTCTAGATCCATACAGAGAAATGATTCAGACAGAAAAAGATCTTCATGCTTGGTTTCAAGGTAAGATTGTACAAGATGAAGAGATCTCTTTATTGGGGCATTCCTTGGGTGGAGATTTGGCTCGCTATCTGGCTGCAGCGTTCCATCAAATCAAGGCTCTGATTCTCTTGGATGGGGGCTACCTGGATATGGAAAAGATCCTGCCTTTGGAGGAAGAACTAGATGGTACATCGTCCTTCATGCAGCAGCAAGTCTTTTCGACATTGGAAGAAGCCGTGTTAGCAGAATTCGGTGATGGAACAGATCCTACGCCTATAGCGAGAAAAGCAGTAGAGGCTAGCTATCGCTGGAATCCAGCGAGTGAACAATATGAATTAAATCTAGATCTAGAAAAAGTCTTGGCCTTATTGCGCTTGCGACGTAGCATCAAGGCTGACCAGATTTCACTTTCGGACAAGCCCGTCCTCTTTATTGGCCCTCGATACCAAGAAGAACCTGAATGGAGGAAAGCAGCTCTGAATCAACTAGATCCCAAGATCAAGCAAGTCTTGCTAGAAGACTTGGGGCACGAACTGTATACAGAGGCTCCCCAAGCCATCGCCATAGAAGTGAACAATTGGCTCCAAAATGTTCATAAATAAAACCTGTTCCTCTTTTTGAAACAGGTTTTATTTTGTAATTTCCGAACGTTATTTCCTATAAAATCATTCCCGTTGCATTAAGTCCGTATCTTTGGTATAATCTATCAAGGAAACGTCAAGAGACGTAGCGATGCGCTTGCGCATAGGTAGGTCAGTTTTTAGAAAAGAGATTTTTCAATCTATGTTAAATGAATTTCCTATTTTCGACTATGAAGATATTCAGTTGATCCCCAACAAATGTATCATCAATAGTCGATCTGAAGCAGATACAACCGTTCAATTTGGAAAGCATACCTTCAAGCTACCAGTTGTTCCAGCTAATATGCAGACGATCTTGGATGAGAATGTAGCAGAGCAGTTGGCGCGTGGTGGATACTTCTACATCATGCACCGCTTTGATGAAGCAGGTCGGATTCCTTTTGTCAAACGCATGCATGATCAAGGTTTAATCGCATCCATTTCGGTTGGTGTTAAGGAATACGAATACGACTTTGTGAGTCAATTAAAGGCAGATGCACCTGAGTACATTACCATTGATATCGCACATGGTCATGCGGATAGTGTCATTCGGATGATTCAACACATCAAGAAGGAATTGCCAGATACCTTTGTCATTGCTGGAAATGTTGGAACACCTGAAGCTGTTCGTGAATTAGAAAATGCGGGAGCTGATGCGACTAAGGTCGGGATTGGTCCTGGTAAGGTTTGTATCACCAAAGTGAAGACTGGATTTGGTACAGGTGGTTGGCAATTGGCTGCCCTTCGCTGGTGCTCAAAAGCAGCGCGTAAGCCAATTATTGCGGACGGTGGGATTCGGACCCATGGTGATATTGCCAAATCGATTCGTTTCGGGGCGTCTATGGTCATGATTGGTTCTCTTTTTGCAGGTCATATCGAAAGTCCTGGTAAAACAGTAGAGATCGATGGAGAGTCTTTCAAAGAGTACTATGGATCTGCTTCAGAGTACCAAAAAGGTGCTTATAAGAATGTCGAAGGCAAGAAGATTTTATTGCCTGCCAAGGGTCATTTGCAAGACACCTTGACAGAAATGGAACAAGATTTGCAAAGTTCGATCTCATATGCTGGAGGTCGGAGATTAGCAGATTTGAAACATGTTGACTATGTGATCGTTAAGAATTCCATCTGGAATGGCGATGCACACTAATTGAATTACTTATTTATTTCACGAATGGGCGTGATGTTTCTACAAGGTGCCGGAACACCTAACAATAAGTAAGTCGAGATAAATCCTTTTGTGAGAGGATATTCAAGGCTTGCTTTGCAGGCCTTTTTGTGTTTTGTGAATAAGTAACGGATTTTATAGAAAGTAGGAGGAAGTATGAAATTACTTGAAGAACGCATCTTAAAAGATGGCAACGTTTTAGGTGAGAATATCCTCAAGGTGGACTCCTTTTTGACCCACCAAGTGGATTTCAAACTCATGAAAGAAATTGGCCAGACCTTTGCGGACCGGTTCAAAGATGCGGGTATTACCAAAGTCGTAACCATTGAAGCGTCTGGGATCGCGCCAGCCCTTTATGTAGCGGAAGCACTAGATGTCCCTATGATTTTTGCGAAGAAAGCGAAAAACATTACCATGAATGAGGGCATCTTGACGGCTGAGGTTTATTCCTTTACCAAGCAAGTCACTAGTACCGTGTCAATCGCTGGTAAATTCTTGGATCCATCTGATAAGGTTTTGATCATTGACGATTTCCTTGCAAATGGCCAAGCAGCCAAAGGCCTGATTCAAATCATCGAACAAGCTGGTGCTCAAGTGGAAGCCGTTGGAATCGTCATTGAAAAATCCTTCCAAGATGGACGGGGATTGTTAGAAGAGTTGGGATATCCAGTTGTATCCCTCGCACGTTTGGACCGTTTTGAAAATGGTCAAGTTGTATTTAAGGAGGCAGACATCTAATGCAAAAACAAGAAAGCCATTCACAGGCATCCGTTCTAGGCTTGCAACACCTTTTGGCTATGTATTCGGGATCTATTTTGGTGCCGATCATGATCGCAAGAGCTTTGGGCTATAACGATCATCAACTAACCTACCTCATCTCTACAGATATCTTCATGTGTGGGGTAGCAACTTTCCTTCAAGTGCAACTCAATAAATACTTTGGGATCGGACTTCCAGTAGTCCTTGGAGTTGCCTTTCAGTCTGTAGCGCCTCTCAGTATGATCGGGGCTAGCCATGGTAGTGGTGCCATGTTTGGTGCCTTGATTGTCTCAGGGATTTATGTCATCCTTGTCTCTGGTTTCTTCTCTAAGATTGCCAATCTCTTCCCATCAATTGTAACGGGATCCGTTATTACCACCATTGGTTTGACCTTGATTCCAGTAGCGATTGGAAATATGGGAAATAATGCGCCAAAACCAACCGTTCAAAGCTTGATTTTGGCTGTAGTGACCATTCTCATCATTTTAGTTGTTAATATCTATACGACTGGTTTTATTAAATCCATTTCAATTTTGATTGGTTTGATCGCAGGGACTGCCATTGCGGCTTCTATGGGCTTGGTAGACTTCACACCTGTGGCTCAAGCACCAGTTGTTCACGTTCCAACGCCTTTCTTCTTTGGAGCTCCTAAGTTTGAAATCACCTCAATCGTCATGATGTGTATCATCGCGACAGTTTCTATGGTTGAATCAACAGGTGTTTATCTTGCACTTTCTGATATTACTAAAGATCCAATTAATAGCACGCGCCTTCGCAATGGTTACCGCGCTGAAGGGTTGGCCGTTCTCCTCGGTGGTATCTTCAACACCTTCCCTTACACCGGATTCTCACAAAACGTTGGCTTGGTGAAATTGTCTGGTATCAAGACTCGTCTTCCAATCTACTATGCGGCTGGTTTCCTTGTTCTTCTTGGTCTCCTTCCTAAGTTTGGTGCTTTGGCACAAATCATTCCAAGTCCAGTTCTTGGGGGAGCGATGCTAGTCATGTTTGGTTTTGTATCGATTCAAGGGATGCAGATCCTTGCGCGTGTTGATTTTGAACACAATGAGAACAATTTCTTGATCGCTGCTGTATCGATTGCTGCAGGGGTTGGTTTGAACAACAGCACTCTCTTCAACGGCCTTCCAACAGGATTCCAAATGTTCTTTGCGAACGGAATTGTCGTTGCCAGTGTCTTGGCGATCGTTCTCAATGCTATTTTAAACCGTAACAAACACTAATCTCACATGAACCGGAGGTCCTTGGATCTTCGGTTTTTTTGACTTTTAAAGAAACATATAGTAGAGTGGAAGAGGAGAAAATCTTATTTGATGAGAAGAGAGTTAGAATCATGTATGTAACCTATCACTTTAAAGAGCGCTTACGCTTGTTTTTGAGTCTATTTTTGCCGATTTTGATCTATCAATTGGCCAATTATTCGGCCAGCTTTGTCGATACAGCCATGACTGGTCAGTACCGGACCCTTGATTTGGCTGGTGTTTCTACAGCTACCAGTCTGTGGAATCCATTTTTTACTTTCCTGACAGGGATTGTCTCTGCGCTGACGCCGATTGTTGGGCATCATTTAGGCAAGGGAAATAAAGAACGGATTGCTGGTGATTTTTACCAATTCCTCTATATGTCATTTGGTATGGCCATTCTCTTAATAGGCTTTGTCTGGGGGATTGCGCCCATGATTCTCAAGCAGATCGGCTTAGAAAATGTTGTTGCTCAAATAGCCATTCGCTACTTATATTTACTTTCTCTAGGAATCTTACCCTTGTTGCTCTTTAGCATCGTGCGGACCTTCCTTGATACGTTGGGAATGACGCGTTTATCGATGTACTTGATGCTCTTGCTCTTGCCTTTGAATGCTTGTTTTAACTATATCTTGATCTATGGAGCTTTTGGCTTTCCTGAGATGGGAGGAGCAGGAGCAGGTCTTGGAACCTCTCTGGCCTACTGGGTCTTGCTGGCTATTGCAGTTTTGATCTTGTGCAAGCACCCTAAGGTAGCACCTTTCCAATTGTGGAAGCCACAGCCTTATGATTTTAAAGGGATGAAAGAAGTACTGCGCCTTGGGCTTCCAATCGGTGGAATTGTTTTTGCAGAAGTCATCATCTTCTCGCTGGTTGGTCTGTTGATGGCAAAATTCCCATCATTAACCATCGCCAGTCACCAATCAGCCATGAATTTTTCTACCCTGATGTATGCTTTCCCGGTTAGTATCTCAAGTACCATGGCGATTATCGTATCTTACGAACTGGGAGCAGGAAGACCAGAAGTGGTCAAACAATATTGCCGTTTGGGACGACTGACAGCCTTTGGATTTGCGATTGTCACTCTCGTCTTTCTCTATACATTCCGCTTCCAACTAGCAGGGCTATATGGCAAGGATCCAGTCTTTGTGCAGCAAACAGCGATTTTCATGACCTATAGTCTCTTTTTCCAAGTAGCCGATACCTTTGCAGCACCCCTACAAGGGATTTTGCGGGGCTATAAGGATACGACTGTTCCTTTCTTATTAGGCGTTTTTAGTTATTGGTGTATCTCTATCCCACTAGGGATTTTCCTTGATCATGTGACCAACTTGGGTCCCTATGCTTATTGGATCGGTCTTATTTCTAGCCTTGTCGTGAGTGGAATTTGTTACCAGCTTCGGCTCTGGCAAATCGAAAAAAAGCAAACAAACTAAAATGAAGTCTGGGAAACCAGGCTTTTTGTGTACCGTGAATATTATAAATTTTCTGAAAGTTCTTGACAATTGATGTCAAAGTGGTAAGATTATGAGGTAGAAATGAAGAACTAGAAGGAGAACAAGATGAGAAGTGATATGATCAAAATGGGGATCGACCGAGCACCAGCGCGTGGTCTCCTTTATGCAACAGGGCAAGTAAAATCAGCAAAGGATATGCAAAAGCCCTTTATTGCCATTTGTAACTCCTATATTGATATCGTTCCAGGCCATGTTCACCTGCGTGAGTTAGCTGATATTGCCAAGGAAGCTATCCGCGAGGCTGGTGGGATTCCTTTTGAATTTAACACAATCGGTGTCGATGATGGGATTGCGATGGGCCATATCGGGATGCGTTACAGTTTGCCATCTCGTGAGTTGATCGCAGATGCTGCTGAAACAGTCATCAACGCCCACTGGTTTGATGGTGTTTTCTATATTCCTAACTGTGATAAGATTACACCAGGAATGATTTTAGCAGCCATGCGGACCAATGTGCCAGCTGTATTTTGTTCTGGTGGACCTATGAAGGGTGGCGTTGACATGACGGGGCATCAGGCGACTCTCTCAAGTTTGTTTGAAGCTGTCGGTACTTATCAAGCTGGTGATATGGGCATGGATGAGCTGGATTTCTTGGAAAAAAATGCCTGCCCAACCTGTGGCTCTTGTTCTGGTATGTTTACTGCCAATTCCATGAACTGTTTGATGGAAGTATTAGGCCTTGCTCTTCCAGGTAACGGTACTATCCTAGCCGTTTCAGATGAACGCCGGGAATTGGTTCGCCAAGCGGCCAAACAATTGGTAGAGAATATTAAAAAGGGTATCCGTCCACGGGATATTGTGACCAAAGAAGCCATCGATGATGCCTTTGCGCTCGATATGGCCATGGGTGGTTCTACCAATACTGTGCTTCATACGCTCGCAATTGCGCGTGAAGCAGGGATTGACTATGATCTCAAAGATATCAACGAGATTGCCAAGAAGACACCTTATCTTTCTAAAATTGCCCCTTCAAGTGTTTACACGATGCATGATGTGCATGAAGCTGGTGGTGTTCCAGCCATTATCAATCAGTTGATCAAAAAAGGTGCCATTAAGGGTGATCGTATCACAGTTACAGGTAAAACCTTGAAAGAAAACGTAGCTGGTGCTGAAATCAAAAATGAAGAAATTATCCATCCAATTGAGCATCCGATTTCACCTGTAGGTGGTTTATCGATCCTTTATGGAAATATCGCTCAGGATGGGGCTGTTATCAAGGTCGGTGGGGTCGATCCATCTGTGACCACTTTCCGTGGTAAAGCTATTTGTTGTGATTCACAAGATCAAGCCCTTGAGTTGATTGACAATGGAACAGTCAAGAAGGGACATGTCGTTGTCATTCGTTACGAGGGTCCTCAGGGTGGACCTGGTATGCCAGAGATGCTAGCGCCAACTTCTAAGATTGTCGGACGCGGTCTTGGTAAGGATGTGGCACTGATTACGGATGGTCGTTTCTCAGGAGCTACTCGTGGGATTGCGATTGGTCACGTTTCTCCAGAAGCAGCAGAAGGTGGGAATATCGCCTTAATTGAAGATGGGGATGAAATCGTGATTGACCTACCAAATCGTACCCTTGATCTACTTGTCGATGATGCAACTCTTGCTGAACGTCGCAAACATTTGAAACCTTTCAAATCAAAAATTTCCAGCGGTTGGTTACGTCGCTATACAGCCTTTGCCAAATCAGCCAATGTCGGCGGAACCTTGATGAGTGACGAAGAATTCGAAGAACGGAAAGCAGAACGTCAAGCCCAAGAAAAATAAGAAAAAACCTTTCCTGCTATGTGATATCACAAGCAAGAAAGGCTTTTTTAGTGGAACCATTATTTGGTGCGCATTTCACCTTGAGGGAAGTAGGTTCCTTCAGGCATATCGTTAATGATGACGTGAACAGCTGACTGAGGAGCACCAGTATTGCGGACAACAGCTTCGGTTACTTCCTTGGCCAAGGCTTTCTTTTGTTCCAATGTGCGTCCTTCAAATAGGTCAATTCGTACAAATGGCATATGGCCACCTCCTAAATTTTTTATAGGACTATTTTATCACATTTTGGGATACAAAGCTTAGCAAAATTATGGTAAAATGATAATGAAACACATTTTAGAGAGAACAGAAGGAAAATGGCACAATTATATTATAAATATGGGACCATGAACTCGGGGAAAACCATTGAGATCTTGAAGGTGGCCCATAATTATGAAGAGCAAGGCAAGAGCGTCGTTATCATGACATCAGCAATCGACACCAGAGATGGAGTAGGAGTGGTTTCTAGCCGGATCGGTATGAAACGCGAAGCCGTTGCGATCGAAGAGGAAACCGATATCTTTGGCTTTATTAAAAACCAAACGATCAAACCTTACTGTGTCTTAATCGATGAAGCTCAGTTTTTGAAACGCCACCATGTCTATGACTTGGCAAGAGTCGTTGATGAACTGGATGTGCCGGTCATGGCTTTTGGCCTCAAAAATGATTTCCGAAATGAACTCTTTGAAGGTTCCAAACACCTCCTCTTGTTAGCCGACAAGATCGAGGAGATCAAAACCATCTGCCAGTACTGTTCCCGCAAGGCGACCATGGTTTTGCGTACCCAAGCAGGTAAACCTGTCTACGACGGAGAGCAGATCCAGATCGGTGGACACGAGACCTATATCTCCGTTTGCCGCAAACATTATTTTAATCCAGACATACCAACCGAAAGCGTCTAGAACGTTTTAGAGAGGATAATAATGTCTATTTGTTTAAAAGATATTACAATAGAGAATTATTTTGACGTTTTAAATCTAGAAGTTCATCCAAACCAAAGGAATTTTATTGCATCCAATTCCATTAGTTTAGCTGAAGCCTATGTATATGATAAAAATGGTGATTTTATAGCTCCCTTAGCAGTTTATGATAAGGAAGCATTAGTTGGTTTTGTTATGATTGCCTATGACCAGAAAATTGGGATCAGCAAGGGGAACTACTTGTTATTTCGTTTTATGATCGATAAACGATTTCAAGGTTTAGGCTATTTTAAACCGACTATGGATGCAGTCATTGACTTTGTTCGAACAGAGCCAGCTGGAAAAGCAACAAGTCTTTGGTTATCTTATGAACCGGAAAATAATCAAGCGAGATCTTGCTATCTCCATTATGGATTTAAAGAAACTGGCGAAGTCATAGAAAACGAAATTGTAGCAATCTATGATCTAACAACCAAGAATTAAGGAGCAAACATGAATATCTATGATCAACTACAAGCTGTAGAAGACCGATACGAAGAGTTAGGAGAATTACTGAGTGACCCAGATGTGGTCTCTGATACCAAACGCTTTATGGAGCTTTCAAAAGAAGAAGCTTCCACCCGTGACACGGTGACAGCTTACCGTGAGTACAAGCAAGTCCTTCAAAACATTGTTGACGCTGAGGAAATGATTAAAGAAGCAGGCGGAGACGCTGATTTGGAAGAAATGGCCAAGCAAGAGTTAAAAGATGCTAAGGCTGAAAAAGAAGAGTACGAAGAAAAACTGAAGATTTTACTTCTTCCAAAAGATCCAAACGATGACAAGAACATTATCTTGGAAATCCGTGGAGCAGCAGGAGGAGACGAAGCACAATTGTTTGCTGGCGACCTCTTGCAGATGTACCAAAAATACGCGGAAAGCCAAGGCTGGCGTTTTGAAGTCATGGAAGCTTCCTACAATGGCGTTGGCGGGATTAAAGAAGTCGTAGCCATGGTTTCTGGTCAATCGGTTTATTCAAAACTCAAGTACGAATCTGGTGCCCACCGGGTACAACGGGTTCCTGTGACAGAAAGCCAGGGTCGTGTCCATACCTCTACAGCAACCGTTCTGGTCATGCCAGAAATCGAAGAAGTCGAGTATGACATTGATCCAAAAGACCTTCGGATTGACATCTACCACGCATCTGGTGCGGGTGGACAGAACGTCAATAAGGTCGCTACAGCCGTTCGAATCGTCCACTTGCCAACCAATATCAAGGTCGAGATGCAGGAAGAACGGACACAACAGAAGAACCGCGAAAAAGCCATGAAGATTATCCGTGCGCGTGTGGCTGACCACTTTGCTCAGATTGCCCAAGACGAGCAAGACGCTGAGCGGAAGTCTACTATCGGGACTGGTGACCGTTCAGAGCGGATCCGGACTTACAACTTCCCTCAAAACCGTGTGACCGATCACCGGATTGGCTTGACCCTTCAAAAATTGGACACCATCCTATCTGGTAAATTAGATGAAGTGGTCGATGCTTTGGTCTTGTATGATCAAACACAAAAACTAGAAGAGTTGAACAAATAATGTTGTTGGGACCATTATTAGCCCAGTATGAAGAAGAATTAATAGCCGTTGGAGAGGAAGCAGAAAGCCTCTCCTTCGCGTATCGAGCTTTAAAAAACTGGACTTTTACAGACATTGTCCTTGCCTTGCAAAAAGAAGTGGAAGTAGAGGATCAGGCCTTGCTTGAATCCATCTTTGAGCAGTTGAAATATCACGTCCCAGCCCAATATATTATTGGCAGTGCAGAATTCTGTGGCCATATTTTTACAGTGGATGAGCGCGTGCTGATTCCACGCCCAGAAACAGAGGAGTTGGTGGCTCTAATTCTCGAAGAAAACGATGAGAAAGCCTTACGAGTTCTGGATATTGGTACAGGAAGTGGTGCTATCGCTATTAGCTTAGCCCTTGCTAGACCTGCCTGGCGGGTTCAAGCTAGCGATGTATCAGAAGAGGCTTTAGCCCTGGCTCAAAAAAATGCCAAGCAGCTAGAAGCAGTCCTTGCCTTCAAGTCGTCAGATGTACTGGACGAACTAGAAGGTCCTTATGACCTGATTGTATCCAACCCTCCCTATATCTCTCGGGATGATGTAGAAGAGGTTGGAGCCAATGTTTTAGCCTCTGAACCCCACTTAGCTCTTTTTGCGGATCGTGATGGATATGCCATCTACGAAAAGATTGCCCAGCAAGCACCAAGTGTTTTAACACCAGATGGAAAGATTTACCTAGAAATTGGCTATAAGCAAGGAAGCAAGGTAAAAGAGCTTTTTCAAGAGGCATTTCCCGACAAACGCGTTCGCGTTCTGAAAGACCAATTTGGACAAGATAGAATGGTAGTAGTAGACAATGGATCACATTGAGAAAGAATTAGAAGCAGGACGTGCGGTTATTCTGCCAACTGAAACAGTCTATGGTATTTTTGCCAAAGCTTTGAATCAAGAGGCAGTCGATTATATATACGAGTTAAAACGTAGACCTAGAGACAAGGCTCTGAATTTAAATGTAGCCGATGAAAAAGCGATTCGACTTTATTCGAAAAATCAACCTAGTTATTTAACAAAACTGGTTGATTCATTTTTACCAGGACCTCTGACTATTATCCTTCAGGCGAATGACAAGGTACCTGGCTGGATTCATTCAGGATTGGATACAGTTGGCTTCCGTATTCCGGCTCACCCAAAAACGTTGGAATTAATTCGTAAGTACGGTCCTTTGGTTGGTCCCTCGGCTAATCTTTCAGGTCATGCAAGTGGAACAAAGTATGAGGCTATTGTAAGCGAATTTGATCAAGTGGTTCCTGGTATAGAGGATGATGACTTCTTGACTGGCCAAGATTCAACTATTTTGGATATCTCTGGTTCTAAAGCCAGGATTTTGCGGCAAGGTTCGATTACACAAGCTGATTTGCTTGCACAAGTGCCAGAGCTTTCCTTTGAGGATGATAAACTTCCTCAGTGATAATGTACATAAATAATTTTTTATAAAGGAGTAGACCTATGATTTTTGATAAAGAAGATTACAAAGCCTATGATGCAGACCTATGGAATGCGATCGCTAAAGAAGAAGAGCGTCAACAAAACAATATTGAATTGATTGCTTCTGAAAATGTCGTCTCTAAGGCAGTGATGGCTGCTCAAGGGTCTATTCTGACCAATAAATATGCCGAAGGCTATCCTGGTCGTCGTTACTATGGCGGGACAGATGTGGTCGATGTGGTCGAAAGTCTCGCGATCGAACGGGCCAAAGAAATCTTTGGCGCTAAATTTGCGAACGTTCAACCGCATTCAGGAAGTCAGGCAAACTGTGCTGCCTATATGGCCTTGATTGAGCCTGGTGATACCGTCATGGGGATGGATCTAGCTGCCGGTGGACATTTGACGCACGGAGCTTCTGTGAGCTTCTCTGGTCAAACCTATAACTTTGTGTCTTATAGTGTAGATCCTGAAACAGAGCTCTTGGATTTTGATGCCATCTTAAAACAAGCCCAAGAAGTGAAGCCAAAACTCATCGTTGCTGGTGCCTCAGCCTACTCTCATATCATTGATTTCTCTAAATTCCGTGAGATTGCAGATGCAGTAGGAGCTAAGCTCATGGTTGACATGGCCCATATTGCTGGTCTCGTGGCAGCGGGTCTCCATCCAAGTCCAGTTCCTTATGCCCATATCACGACAACGACCACTCACAAGACCCTTCGTGGCCCTCGTGGAGGCCTGATCTTGACTAATGATGAGGAGTTAGCTAAGAAAATTAACTCTGCTATTTTCCCTGGTATTCAAGGAGGACCATTGGAGCATGTCGTTGCAGCCAAAGCTGTCGCTTTCAAAGAAGCGTTGGATCCTGCCTTTAAAGAGTATGCAGCCAACGTGATTAAGAACAGTCAGGCCATGGCTGATGTCTTCTTGCAAGATCCTGATTTCCGCGTCATCTCAGGCGGAACAGAGAACCACCTTTTCCTTGTCGACGTCACTAAAGTCGTTGAAAATGGGAAAGTGGCGCAAAACTTGTTGGATGAAGTCAATATCACCCTCAACAAGAACTCTATTCCTTATGAAACCTTGTCTCCATTTAAGACCAGTGGGATTCGGATTGGTGCAGCAGCCATCACCGCTCGTGGTTTTGGTGAAAAAGAAAGTCGCACCGTTGCTGAAATGATGATCAAAGCGCTGAAGAATGCGGACAAGCAAGAAGTATTAGACGAAGTACGTAGCCAAGTCAAAGCCTTGACAGACGCCTTTCCACTTTACGAGGACTAAACCATCTTATGGATATTTACGTAAAAAAAGCCATCATTCATCAATTTAGCCCTGACGATACCGATCTCTATCTAGCAGATAAATTTCTCAATATCACACCTAAAATTGAGGAATACTTGCGCAAAAAGATTGAACGGGTCTACTCTGATGAAGCCAGGACCGGTATTTTCGAAGAGGACAATCCTTTTCTTGAGATGATTTCAGATGACCTATTAGAAACTTCGGTAGCAGTAGCGAATCGCTGGAAGGAAGAATTTGTCGTCTCTGAGAATCAAAAGACCAATGATTTGGTGTTCATTCAATTCTCAAAAGAAGGGGTGGACCATTTTGCCTTTCTTCGGATTGCCTTACGGGAAACCCTGACGCATCTTGGTGGTGAAGTGGATAATCCGATTAAGCTGACGCAAAATAATCTACCTGGTTTTGGCACTGGTGCTGATGAGGCCTTGGTCATCAATCTTCAAAGTCGCAAATACCACTTGATTGAAAAACGGATCAAGTACAACGGGACGTTCTTGAACTATTTTTCTGAGAATCTGTTGCAGGCGCAACCCAAGATCTCTCCTAAAAAATCGATCAAGGCGCTAGAAAAAACAGCCCAGAAGATTGCGGAAAGCTTTAACACAGATGATTTTCAATTTCAATCAAAGGTTAAAACTGCTATTTTTAACCATATTGAGGAAGAAAATAAACTCTCTCCAGAGAAATTAGCGGATGATCTCTTCGACGACAATCTGACAGCTCGCCTCAGTTTTATTGACCAAGTTAAAGAAGCTGTACCAGAGCCTGTCACCTTTGAAGAGATTGATGCAAGTCGCCAGTTGAAGAAGTTCGAAAATCAGAAATTGTCATTGTCCAATGGAATTGAACTGATCGTTCCGAATAATGTCTATGAAGATGCAGAATCTGTTGAATTTATTCTAAACGATAACGGAACCTATTCTATTTTGATCAAAAATATTGAGGATATACAGAGTAAATAATGATTAAACGTATAGTGAAGATCTTCTTATTCATCTTACTAATATTTGGAATCTACAAGGGAATTCAGATCCACCATGATGTCAAACAAGTCATGCAGTACCGCTCCCTGGTTAGAGAAGTCCTTGCTGAGGAGGACACCACGGCCAATGAAAACCTCATTCTTGCTATGATCTATACGGAGACCAAAGGTCGAGAGGACGATGTCATGCAGGCAAGTGAGAGTGCAAGTGGTGAAACCAATACCATTAGTGATAATAAGGCCAGTATTCGCCAAGGTATTCAGACTCTTTCAGATGAGTTAAAAGAAGCCAAGAAAAAAGGCGTTGATAGCTGGACAGCCGTTCAAGCCTATAATTTCGGGAAAGACTACATTGATTATGTGGCTAAACACGGTGGGACAAATTCCCTAGAGTTGGCCCGAGCTTATTCACGGGATGTAGTAGCGCCAAGTCTTGGCAATGTAACCGGTGAAACTTATCTTTACCTCCACCCTATCTCTCTTTTAAACGGGATGGAACTCTACATTAATGGGGGTAACATTTATTATTCTCGCTTAGTAGAAACCAATATGACGATTATGAAGTTATTTTCATGGTTTTAATCATTTTAAAGAGAGCCGCTTGGCTCTTTTTTTAAGCTGATCAGTTCTGCCTCCGGTTTTTAGGGAAAATAAAAATGTCATGCATTCTTAAAAAAACTGTAAGCTAGTTTTAAGAAATCAACTGTATAATGAAAATCGAAGTGGGTAAATTCTTTATTTACTTCTTTTTTCATCTCTAGTGAGGTGAGAAAGGTAATATGAGATACCCAGAGATAATTTGAATTAGAAAGAAGAAAAAGATGAAATTAAAGAAGATTGCATTGTTTGTAACGACGACTTTGGCTTTGTTTACAGCTGTCCCACGTGTTTCTGCAGATAGCAATGTGCAGAAAGTCGTCGATGAAACCTATGTCAAACCAGACTATGTTTTGGGCTATTCGCTGGACCAAAGTCAAATCGAACAAACCTTGAGTCTCTTGAACTACGATAGTTCAAAAGATAAAGAAGAGTGGAAGACCATGACACCAGAGGTTTATTCTTCGATTATGAACGTTGCCAACGATGATAGTTTGGAACTTTATTCCTCTGTTAAAATTCAAAAATTAGGCAAAAATAAGCCACTAGAAGTGAATATCGTGACACCTCAAAATATCACCAAGGTCACTGCAGATATGTATCGTAATGCAGCCGTTACACTTGGATTGGAGCATGCTCAAATTACAGTAGCTTCCCCTATCCAAGTGACCGGAGAAAGTGCCTTGGCTGGGATCTATTACTCGCTTGAGAAAAATGGTGCCAAAGTTTCTCAAGAAAGCAAAGATCTGGCCCAAGAAGAGTTAAAGACTCTATCCGGGATCAATGAAGAAAACGCTGGTAAGAAAAACTTCGATGCGGATAAGTTAAACGTAGCATTGACCGACATTAAAACCGCAGTAGCCAATGCCAAACAGAACAATCAGGATTTAAGCAAAGATGATATTCGAAAGATCGTCGAAGAAACCCTGAAAAATTATAAGCTGGACACAACTGTGACGGGTAACCAAATCAATTTGATCGTGAATTTCGCAGTAAACCTCTCAAAGAGTAGCATCGTCAGTAGCAAAAGCTTTACGAAGACCTTGTCGGACTTGAAAGATAGTATCGTAGACAAGGCAGGCGATACCTTTAATAATATCAATCTCAATTTTGATACCAATGCTATTCTAAAAGACAGTGGGAACTTCTTCACAAATGCGTGGAATGCCATTGCCGGCTTCTTCGGAGCCATCTGGAATGCAATTGTTAAATTCTTTAGTGGCTTAGTTGGATAAATGAAAAAAAATAGAGCACTCCTGACAACCTGAAAAAGATTACATTCCTTTTTGGGAAAGCGATCTAAAGTTCTATAAAAGTAGCATTGGAGCCAAAATTCCACCGAATATAAAATAGGCACAAAAAAAGCACATAGCTGAAAGATTTTACAATCTTAAAGTTATGTGCTTTAACAATGTAAATATTGTTTTGTGCAGATAATCAATTCAATAGATAATCACATATTTTAACAACAGCAATTCCGTTTATAACAAAATTACATATAAAATGTGACGTCATTGTAACATAGATGTTTTTGGTTTTAATGTAAGATATGCTTAAGGGGAAAGCCCATATCATGCATAAGAAAACTCCCCAAATTGAAAATGTGTGTTCTAAAGCATATGCAAACATGCTAAACAAGGTTGTCAAAATTAACATTTTCCCATTTTTAAAAGATATAAGGTTCTTTCTATAAAACACCTCTTCTACGATTGGTGGCAGTATTATTGTAGATGCTGCAAATAGAATAAGTTTTAACCAATTATCCGCTTTCAAATGAATCATTTCCGTACTAAGATATGGGAACATATTTTCTAAGATATTTGTAAATACGAAAGCAAGACAAAAGAATAATGTCGTCAATATAACCTGTTTCCAAAAAGCAATCCCCCCTTTTATAGAAGCTATCCACTCTTTGATTAAAAAATCTTTTCCTAACCAGAAATATATTGCTAAAATTATATAAAACAAAAAATTGATGTATATATAATATCCTTGAAATAGCAAGCATGCTAATATAAACAGTACTTCAGCAATAATTGGAAAGATATTTATTTTGATATATTTATTGTCCATCTGCACGTCCCAAATTACCTTTCACACTATTTCCACAAAAGCCTTCCACCATATCAGTGGAAGGCTTTTTAAACAATTCAGCTACTTTCAACAACTTCCTTTTGAACGTACTATTTCAACCTTTTAGTATCAAAATAGTATCACTCAAGAGTGTTTTGCACCATTTAATCGCTAAAACCCACTGTTTTCAATGGTTTTATAGCAGCGACATATTTGCTTATGTCATTCCCACTCTACAGTTGCAGGTGGTTTACTTGTGATATCATAGACGATACGGTTAACGTGGTCAACTTCGTTTACGATACGGACTGAGATTTTTTGGAGAACTTCCCAAGGAATCTTAGCGAAGTCAGCTGTCATTCCGTCGATCGAAGTGATAGCGCGGATAGCGATGGTGTAGTCGTAAGTACGGCCGTCTCCCATAACACCCACTGAACGAACGCCAGTGTTAACAGTGAAGTATTGCCAGATATCACGGTCAAGACCAGCTTTGGCGATTTCTTCACGGAGGATAGCGTCTGATTCACGAACAGTTTCAAGTTTTTCTTCAGTGATTTCTCCCATAACACGGATGGCAAGACCTGGACCTGGGAATGGTTGGCGCCATACGATGTGGTCTGGCATACCAAGCTCTGTACCAAGGGCACGAACCTCATCTTTGTAAAGAGTGTTGAGTGGTTCGATCAGTTCGAACTGCATATCTTCTGGAAGTCCACCCACATTGTGGTGTGACTTGATGGTTTGAGCAGTATCTGTACCTGACTCGATCACGTCAGTATAGAGAGTTCCTTGTGCCAAGAATTTCACATCTTTAAGTTTACTTGCTTCGTCATCAAAGACATATACAAACTCGTTACCAATGATCTTCCGTTTTTTCTCAGGATCAGATACACCAGCCAATTTATCAAGGAAACGTTTAGCAGCATCTGCTTTGACAATGTTCAAACCAAACTTGCCACCAAGCATCTCCATCACTTGGTCAGCTTCTCCTTTACGAAGAAGACCGTGGTCTACAAAGATACAGATCAATTGATCGCCGATGGCTTTTTGAAGGAGAACCCCAACAACGGAAGAGTCAACACCACCTGAAAGACCAAGAAGGACACGTTTGTCTCCGACGGTTTCACGGATTTTTTTGATCTGCATGTCAATGAAGTTGTCCATGGTCCAGTCGCCTTTAGCCCCACAGATGTTCAAGGCAAAGTTACGCAAGATGTCATAACCGTGAACAGAGTGACGAACCTCAGGGTGGAATTGGATACCGTAGATTTTCTTATCTGGATTTTCAATGGATGCAAATGGACAGTCAGCAGAAGTACCAGTGCGGATAAAGTCAGCCGGAATTTCTGTAACAGCATCTCCATGGCTCATCAAGACCAATTGTTTATCTGGTGTGCCGGCAAAAAGAGCAGAAGATTCTGTCAAAGTCAGTTCAGATTGACCATATTCGCGGTTACCAGCGTCACCTGCTGGAACGACCTTCCCACCCAATTTATGGGTCAACAATTGCATCCCGTAACAGATTCCAAGGATTGGAATACCGAGTTCAAAAATTTCAGGATCGATATCAAAAGACCCTTCCTCGTATACAGAGTTTGGTCCGCCTGAAAGAACGATCCCAACTGGATTGATTGCACGAACTTCATCAGCAGAAATCTTATGGCTCTTCAATTCTGAGAAGACACCAATTTCACGAATACGCCGTGAAATAAGCTGATTGTATTGGCTACCGTAGTCAAGCACAATGATTTTTTCAACATCATGCAAATCAGTTGATAGGTTTGTCATCTTATCCCCTTCTTAAAGAAATTTACTTTCCTCTATTCTAACACAAAAGCCTTGTCTTTACCAATCTCTGATTGAAGAATTAGGAATTTTACGCTACAATAGAGATAACACAGAGAAAGAGCAAGGTTATGATTCCAGCTTACATTCAAATTCATGATCAGATTAAGTCTGAGATTGATCAAAAAATATGGAAAATCGGGGAGCGTCTTCCCAGCGAACGCGATCTAGCTGAGAAATTTCAGGTGAGTCGGATGACGCTTAGGCAGGCTATTACCCTTCTGGTTGAAGAAGGAGTGCTTGAAAGACGGGTAGGAAGTGGTACCTTTATCACCAGCACGCGCGTTCAAGAAAAAATGCGGGGCACAACCAGTTTTACAGAAATTATGAAATCGCAAGGCAAGGAACCTTCTAGCCAAGTGATTTCTTACCGGAAAACCATTCCTAGCCTCCAAGAAGTGGACAAATTGGGCATCGATAAGACTGAGACCATCATTCGGATGGAACGGGTCCGGTATGCTGATGGAATCCCTGTTGTTTATGAAGTGGCCTCTATTCCAGAGAAATTTATTAAGAATTTCAATCGAGAAGAGGTAACCAGCCATTTCTTCCAAACCTTGGAGCGTCATGGTTATAAGATTGGAAAGTCGCACCAGACCATCTATGCGCGACTGGCCAAGGATAAGATTGCGGACTATTTACAGATTTCAAAAGGCCAGGCTATTTTAGGTCTGACACAGGTTTCTTATTTTGAAGATGGGACGGCTTTTGAGTATGTAAAAAGTCAGTATGTCGGAGAGCGGTTCGAATTTTATTTGGAAAATAACTAGGCTCGCAAATCGTAAAAATAGAAAACTCTTCAAATGTCCGAGGCAGATTCTCCGGGCATTTGGGAGCTTTTTTAGTGAGAACTCATTCTTTCTAAATAGTGATAGTAAAGGCAACATTGAAAATTTTTAAAAAAAATTTTATTTTTTCTTCAATTTTTGATTTTTTTTACGAATTAATAGATAGAAGCAGGTTTTAAAGCTTAAATAAGAGATATAAGGCAGGAAAAAATGAAAAAAATAAAAATTGATGTGGTAGCTGTTCCCTTGAGTGGGCATCTGTACCCAACTTTAAATCTCGTTAAACCCTTGTTAGATGATCCTTCGATGGAGATCCGAGTTTTCACAGGACCTCAGAAAAAAGCCGTCGCAGAAAGTCTCGGCTTCACGGTCGTTCCGATTCTAGAGGACAAAGTAGAAGAATTTGAACGTGTGGCTAATAACGATAAAAAACACAATCTCTTTTCAGCTTATCGGCAATTGTCTAGGAGTCTTGATTTGATTAATCATGTATCGGATCAATTGCTAGAGGAGTGGCGTGTCAACCGTCCAGATATTGTCATTGCTGACTTTATCACTCTATCAGCAGGCTTTGTGGCAGAAGAGTTGGAAATTCCTTGGATTACCACCATGGCAACCCAATTTGCTATCGAAACTCCTTATGGTCCTCCTTGCTTCTTCGGAGGGATGGGAATCGCGCGCACGAAGAAGGAAGAGAAGATCCAAGCACTATGCCGTAAACTCACGCGCATTGGAAAATACTGTGGGGCTTTCCTCTTACGCAAACGCTTAAAACGTTACAATTTCAAGTTGTACAATCAAAATGGAGTGGAGACCATTTACTCTCCTTATGCCATCTTTGGAATTGGGATGATGGAGCTAGAGTTGAAGACACACTTCCCTCATCAATATGCGTGGCTTGGCCCTTTGGGAACTTCTCTTGAAAAAGCAGAAGATTATCCTTTAGATCTCAGTCCTTACGAGGACAAGACGAAGGTCCTCGTGACATGTGGAACCCAGTTACCTTGGGCAAAGGAGAATTTGCTAGAACAAACCCAGCAGTTGGCCAAAAAGCATCCAGAATGCCACTTTTTCGTCACCTTAGGAGATGGGGCAAAAGAGTTTTCTAAAGAAGAAGTAGCGCCAAATGTGACGGTCGTCTCTTATCTGCCCTACAAAGAATATATTCCGCAGATGGACTATGTCATTCACCATGGAGGAGCTGGAATCTTTTATCAGTGTATCGAATTTAAAAAACCAGCCTTGATCTTGCCACATGATTATGACCAATTTGACTATGCGATTCGAGGAGTAGAAGCAGGAATTGCTTTTCAAGCACATCGCAATCGCACCGAAGAGATTCAAGCAGGTTTTAATGCCTTATTAGAAAAAGAATCTTGGGAAAAGTTAGAGAGACTAAACAAACTTTCAAAAACCTACAAGCCGTTGGATACCTTGGAGTTTGAGATTCAACGATTATTAAGACGTGGAACGGATGGGAAACTATGAAAATTCTTGTAACAGGTGCGACTGGCTTCCTTGGAAAATATGTGATCAAGGAGTTGTTGGAATACAACTATTCCATTGTAGCCTTTGGCCGAAACGAAAAAGTTGGGAAGGCTCTGGAAGGTGAGTGCGTCCAATTTATCAAAGGGGATTTGAGTTCTATTGAGGAATTAAGACAAGCCTTTCAGTCTGTTGATGCTGTGGTTCATGCAGGAGCTTTATCTTCAGCTTGGGGACCTTGGAAGGCATTCTATCAGGCTAATGTAGTTGGTACTCAAAATGTCCTTGACTTGTGCCGTGAATATGCGGTAAAACGCTTGGTTTACGTTTCTTCTCCTAGTATTTACACAGCTGGAAAAGATCAATTAAACATCATGGAAAGTGATGCTCCAAAAGAAAATCACCTCAACAATTACATCCGAAGCAAATTGGCGTCTGAAAAACTTTTTTCTGACTATCCAGATGTGCCAAGTATCATCTTACGTCCAAGAGGATTATTCGGCGTAGGGGATACCAGTATTTTGCCTCGTGTCTTACGCCTCAGTCGAAAAATCGGAATTCCGTTGATTCGAGGAGGAGAGCAGCTCATGGATATGACCTGTGTGGAAAATGTTGCCCTAGCCATTCGCTTGGCTCTGGAAGCAAAAGAAGCACACGGGCAGGTTTATAATATTACAAATGGGGAACCAAAGACCTTTAAGTATTTGATCGAAACCACACTAAAAGGATTGGGAGAACCGATTCGCTATCGGAAAATTCCAGCAGGTCTTGTAGCAGGTGCGGCCTATAGCCTTGAAGGAGTGTATCGATTCTTTCATCTGAAAGCCGAACCCCCCTTGACTCGCTATACCTATTATCTCCTTCGATATAGCCAAACTCTCGATATTCAAAAGGCCCAAACCGAACTTGGCTACTATCCAAAAATGACCATTGAAGAAGGGATTGACAACTATGTCCAACATGATCAAACACATTGATTATTTTCCAGCAGGCTATTGCAGCAGTCATTCTGGTCTCTTATTTAAAGGGATTCCGAATGAAAAAATGCAATTTCCAGCAGGTGTCTTTTTGATTCATCATCGTGAAAAAGGCTATATTTTGTACGATACTGGCTATCATTATGAGATCAAGAAAAAAGCACGGTATTTCTGGTACCGTCTAGCCACCCCAATGCAGATGAAAAAAGAAGACCAGATCGATTATTTATTGCAAGAGCGTGGGATTGATCCAGCAGCCATTTCCTATGTGATTCTTTCGCATTTGCACCCTGACCATCTCGGCGGAGCGGCACTTTTTCCAAATGCTCATTTCTTTGTTACCCAGGAAGTCTATGAGGTGTACCAAAAACCTAAATTTAAAGATCTGATTTTTAAAGAGTTTTTGCCAGCTGATTTCAAAGATCGGGTAACTTGTCTCAAAGCAAATCAAAGACATCCTGCATTCCCCTATCGCCCGACCGCGGATCTTTTTGGAGATGGGAGCATTCTTGTTTCGTCCATCGATGGACATGCGAGAGGACAAGGCTGTCTTTATCTGGATGAGCTCAAGCTCTTTATTGGAGCGGATCTTTCTTGGGGAGTGGACCTCTTGCCTTACACAGGGCATATGCGTCTCATCCCCTCCTTGGTTCAGGATAATAAGAAGGCTTATCTTAAAGGATCTGAGTTGCTGGAAACACTCTTGCAAGATGGCATTCAAGTTGTGGTCAGCCACGACCCGCAAGAACGGATTGAAAGGATTTTAAATGAAAAAAACAGTCTTTCTGAAAACCTTTATTGAAACCAGATGGTGCCACCGATTCCGTTCAAAAGAGGCCTTGAAGCGATATCAAGATAAGCAATTGGCGCGCTACCATGCTTTTATCACTTCTCAGTCTCCCTATTTTCAAGCCCATTCTCCCGAATCCTTTGGAACGATGGATAAAACCTTCATGATGACACATTTCAATGAACTCAATACCCTAGGGGTGGATCGAGATCAGGCTTTAGAAATGGCGATTCGCGGAGAACAGACGCGAGATTTTACTGAGATGAATGGAGAAGTAGCAGTAGGCTTGTCTTCTGGGACTTCAGGCCACCGAGGAGTTTTTGTCACCACAGAAAAAGAGAGAAGTATGTGGGCTGCAGCGATCTTAGCCAAGATGCTTCCGAAAGGAAAACTATTTGGTCATCGCATTGCCTTTTTCTTACGAGCGGACAATGAACTCTATCAAACCATTAACTCAGGCCTTATCCGCTTGGAATATTTTGATATTTTCAAGGATAGCAAGGAGCATTTAGAGCGTCTCAAAGACTATCAACCAACTATTGTGGTTGCACCAGCTTCCACCTTGATTGAGTTGGCTAACTTTGTCAGCAATCAGCAACTTGCGATTCAACCCGTTAAGGTTGTTTCTGTCGCAGAGATCCTAGAAGATCGAGATGCACAGACCATCGCTAAAGCCTTTCAACTAGACAAAGTTGATCAGGTCTACCAAGCGACAGAGGGATTTTTAGCTTGTACCTGTTCAGAAGGCAATCTACATCTTAACGAAGATATTTTGTATGTCGAAAAAGAGTATCTAGATGATAGCCGCTTTTATCCGATTATTACGGATTTCAAACGAAGCAGTCAACCTATCTATCGCTACCGCCTCAATGATATTTTGGTGGAAGAAAAGTCTCCTTGCCCTTGTGGTTCCGTCTTTACTCGAATCGCAAAGATCGAAGGACGATCGGACGATATCTTCTATTTCAAAAAAGAAGATGGCAGTAGCCAGATGATCTATCCGGATTTTATTCGACGGTGTATTCTCTTTGTCGAAAATATTCAGGACTATCAAGTAACTCAGTTGGCAGATGGATCCATTACCATTGCCTTGAGTCAACGGACAGAGTCTATGGAGCAAGCGATCTTTGCTCAATTTGAACTCTTAGCTCAGCAAAAACAATTCATCCTCCCAAGTATTCAATTTATCGATTACCAATGGGATCCAACACGTAAATTAAAACGTGTTCAACGACTTCAATAAAAGGAGATTCCTATGACTACTGTAAAAAGACATTTGCAAATTAAAGGCTATGGAACAGCGCTTCCAGCTCATACAGTGACTTTCAAAGACCAGACTCGTTACCGCGTGAAAGAAGGAGAAGAAACACAGATTGATCTTGCAGCGCGTGCGATTGAGGCTGCTTTAAACCATGCGGGGCTTGAAATGGCAGACATCGATTGCCTGGTTTCGGCTAGTGCGGTTGGTGTTCAGCCCATTCCTTGTACAGCTGCTCTTATCCATGAGCGCGTGGCCAAGGGACTGACGATTCCTGCTATGGATATCAATACCACTTGTACCAGTTTTGTATCAGCTTTAAGCACTGTTTCTTATCTGATTGAAGGTGGTGAATACCGTCGGGTTCTGATTGTATCTAGTGAAGTAGGGAGCCTAGGGCTTAATCCTAAACAAAAAGAAAGCTTTGAACTGTTTAGCGATGGAGCTGCAGCCTTTATTTTTGAAGCAACAAAGGAAGATAAAGGAATCATTGCCAGTATGCAACGTACCTGGTCTGAGGGAGCCCATGATACCGAAATTCGTGGTGGTTTGACAGCTTATCATCCGAAATTGTACTCTGAAGCAACCAAGACTGATTTCATGTTTGATATGAAAGGGAAGAAGATTCTTTTGCTTTCTGCCCGTGTTATTCCAGAAATGTTTCAAGAATTCCAAGAGAAATCAGGCATTTCTAAAGATGCTGTAGACTACATTATCCCTCACCAAGCAAGCCGTGCCTTACCACTCGTCATGGACAAATTAGGAGTTAGCAAAGACAAGTACCTCAATATTGTCAGTGATTATGGAAATATGGTTTCGGTAGCCGTGCCTTTCGGCCTAGCCTATGCACTGGATCATGGCTATGTGAAGGAAGGAGATACCATCTTCTTGATGGGAACTGCAGCAGGGATGACGGTCAATATGTTGGCACTGAAGCTCTAATGATGAATCCTCTTATTTCAAGCTCAAAAAGCATCAAGTCCCGCTAGTCTTTAGCGGGCTTTTTTGATATAATGAAAGGTATGGAAATTGAGAAAACCAACCGAATGAATGCGCTCTTTGAGTTTTACGCAGCGCTCTTGACGGACAAGCAGATGAACTACATCGAGCTCTATTACGCAGATGACTACAGCTTGGCTGAGATTGCAGAAGAGTTTGGAGTGAGCCGTCAAGCGGTCTATGACAATATTAAACGTACAGAAAAGATTTTGGAAGATTACGAAATGAAACTCCATATGTATTCCGATTACATTGTACGCAGCCAGATTTTTGATCAGATTTTAGAACGCTATCCGGAAGATACTTTTCTACAAGAGCAGGTTGAAATTTTATCAAGCATTGACAATCGGGAGTGATTATGGGCAGTCTCGTCATTTATCAAGGAATACCTTGCAAACTATTAGTCGCAGAGGAAGTATTTCCTACTCGACTACAGATTATCTCGCCCAATGATATCTCCAAAGCTATGCAAATAGGTTTTAGCTGTTGGGGATATCCAAATGAAATCATGAAAGAAGTCACACCCGAAGAACTAGAATGTTTGCAACATTTCAGACGATTTCCACTGAATTGAAAAAATAGGAGAAAATAATGGCATTTGAAAGTTTAACCGAACGTTTACAAAACGTCTTTAAAAATCTTCGTAAGAAAGGGAAAATCTCTGAAGCGGATGTCCAAGAAGCGACCAAAGAGATTCGTCTAGCCCTCTTAGAGGCGGACGTTGCCCTCCCTGTTGTAAAAGACTTCATCAAACGGGTCCGCGAGCGGGCTGTAGGTCATGAAGTCATCGAAACCTTGAACCCTGCCCAACAAATCGTGAAGATTGTTGATGAAGAATTGACAGCGATTTTGGGTTCAGAAACAGCAGAAATTATCAAATCTCCAAAGATTCCAACCATTATCATGATGGTCGGTCTTCAAGGGGCTGGTAAAACAACTTTTGCGGGGAAATTGGCCAACAAATTGGTCAAGGAAGAAAACGCACGTCCTTTGATGATTGCGGCCGATATCTATCGTCCAGCGGCCATTGACCAGTTAAAGACGCTTGGTCAGCAAATTAATGTCCCTGTCTTTTCACTTGGTACTGAAGTGCCTGCAGTTGAGATCGTTCGCCAAGGTTTGGAACAGGCAAGAGCCAACCACAATGACTATGTCTTGATCGATACGGCTGGTCGTCTGCAAATCGATGAAAAACTCATGGGCGAGTTGCGTGATGTCAAAGCCCTTGCTGAGCCAAACGAAATCCTCTTGGTTGTCGATGCCATGATCGGTCAAGAAGCGGCCAATGTGGCGCGTGAGTTTAACGAACAACTCGAAGTGACCGGGGTCATCTTGACCAAGATCGATGGGGATACCCGTGGTGGTGCGGCCCTTTCTGTTCGTCAGATTACTGGGAAGCCAATCAAGTTCACTGGTACTGGTGAAAAAATCACCGATATCGAAACCTTCCACCCAGACCGTATGTCTGGTCGGATCCTCGGTATGGGGGACATGCTGACACTGATCGAGAAGGCTTCTCAAGAATACGATGAGAAACGCTCTCTTGAACTCGCTGAAAAAATGCGGGAAAATACCTTCGACTTCAACGATTTCATCGATCAGTTAGACCAAGTTCAAAACATGGGACCAATGGAAGATCTGCTCAAGATGCTTCCAGGTATGGCCAACAATCCAGCCATGAAGAACCTCAAGGTCGATGAACGAGAAATTGCTCGTAAACGTGCGATCGTATCATCCATGACACCAGCTGAACGTGAAAATCCAGATTTGTTAAATCCAAGCCGTCGTCGTCGGATTGCGGCTGGTTCAGGAAACAGCTTTGTCGAAGTCAATAAATTCATCAAGGACTTTAATCAAGCCAAACAGATGATGCAAGGCGTCCTCTCTGGCGATATGAACAAGATGATGAAACAAATGGGGCTCAATCCAAATAATATGCCGAAGAACATGCCTGGTGGAATGCCTGATATGTCTGCTCTTGAAGGGATGATGGGACAAGGTGGCATGCCTGACTTGTCAGCTCTTGGCGGAGGCGCTGGAATGCCTGATATGAGCCAAATGTTCGGTGGTGGTCTCAAAGGAAAAGCCGGTGAATTTATGATGAAACGGGCGATGAATAAGATGGCCAAACAAATGCGCAAAAATAAGAAAAAACGGAAATAATCGTTTCTAATAAAGGCCTGGAACACACTGTTCTGGGTTCTTTTAGAAACTACTACTAGAGGAAACATGTTAAAAAAACTATTTCAACAAGTCATTCGTTTCTTTGCAAGATTGTTTTCTTCGCACAGCAAGCCCTTTGAATTCCCAAAAGGGTCGAAGAAACCTCCGATCAGACCGATTATCTTTGTACCTGGGAGTTCAGCCAGTATCCAGCGATTCAATGGAACCATCCGCATGCTCCATCGATTTTCTAGAAAAAAGCAAAGTCTTTTAAAAATAAAAGTCAACAAAGATGAGTCTATAGAGATGGAAGGAAGACTGAATACGAAAGAGCCGAATCCGATGATTGTGATTGGCTTTGAGAACAATCGAGATGGCTACAGCAATATCAAGCAGCAAGTTGAATCCCTTAAGATAGCTCTAACCTACCTTCTTGATCACTATCATTTTTCAGAGTTCAAGGCAGTAGGGCATTCTAATGGTGGACTGGTTTTGACTGGTTTATTGGAAAGTGGCTTTTTAGAGAAAAAGAAGGTAAACGTCAGCAAGTTGGCTATTATTGGCAGTCCTTACCAATTCAATCAAGAAATGTTTGACGATTTTCAAAAATGGAAGCATCGCCTGGGAAAAGAAGTACAAGTCCTTAATTTTGTCGGTAGCTTTGCTGGAAAATCAGATGGCATCGTCCCTCTTTCTAGCGCACAAGCAGCACAATCTATTTTTGACAATCAGGCCTATACAGAAGTGAATTTAAACGGTCGTAAGGCTCATCATTCAGCTTTACCCACTAATCCAGATCTAGTGAAACAATTAAGTCTATTTTTGAATCTATAATTAAATTACATAATTTCGGTTATGTAATTTTTATTTGTCTCTTGCAATCCTTAAGTAAATATGGTACATTTTTGGTAGCGATTACACATACCTAAGGAGGATTTTATGAAGGATCCTAAATTACTAGAGACAATGAAAGTTTACAAGGGACGGGATGATGTTCCTGATGATTTTGATAGCTTTTGGGATCAAGCCCTAGCAAAGATGACTGAACTGCCTGAATACAAGCTCGAAGAACGAGATTTCAGCATTCCAAATGTTCAATGTTATGAATTAACCTTTAAAGGAACACGAGATGGGCTTGTTTATGCGCGGGTTGTTCTCCCCAAAACGGATCAAAAAGTTCCCGTTATTTTCCATTTTCATGGCTATATGGGCCGTTGTTGGGATTGGTCCGACATGCTGGCTTATACAGTAGCTGGCTATGGTGTTGTGTCTATGGACGTAAGAGGGCAGTCAGGCTATTCAACAGACGGAGATCGTTCACCACTTGGAAATACGGTAAAAGGACAGATTATACGCGGAGCCGTGGAAGGTCCGGATCAGCTCTTTTATAAGGATGTCTACTTAGATCTTTACCAGTTAATTGAAATTGTAGCCAGCCTTCCTCAAGTAGATGACAGCAAACTTGCCAGCTACGGAGCATCTCAAGGCGGTGCCCTTGCTCTGGTTGCTGCTGGATTGAATCCCCGAATCCAACGAACGGTAGCCATTTATCCATTCTTATCGGATTTCAGACGTGTATTAGAGATTGGGAACACCAGCGAAGCCTATGATGAGCTTTTCCGTTTTTTCAAGTTCCACGATCCATTTCATGAAACGGAAGATCGTTTGATGCAGACATTGGCCTATATTGATGTGAAAAATTTTGCCCATCGCATCAAAGGACAGGTTCACATGATTACAGGGTTGGATGATGATGTCTGTTATCCTGAAACGCAGTTTGCCATTTATAATCGATTAGAATGTCCAAAAGAGCATTTATTCATGCCAGAATATGCCCACGAAGCTATGAATGTTCAAGTCAATGATCGAGTCTATAATTGGCTCTGTGGTAGCAAGATTCCATTTCGATATGTAGAAAAATAAGTTACAGAAGAAAACAATCAGTAAATCCATGAGATTTGCTGATTTTATTGTGTTTAAAAGGGATCTAGGATAGAAAGAGATACAAAACAAACCTATAAAAACTAAAAGTTTATGTACAATTGACTTAACATGAGTTAAACCATTGATACAACTGAATTAGAAGCATAAAGTACATTCTTTAAAAAGTGTACTTTATTTTTGTTTTGTACATTATTCTAGAGTGGTATTTTGTATGTTTTATAGTGCATCATATAATCAAATCTAAGAAATTGATTTGTACATTTTTTACTCAAGTAACAGTAGAAGGAGTGACGGTTCAATTGTGCATTTTATTTAAAATATTTATGGCTATAATAATAGTATTTGAAGCATAGATAAAGTAGATACAGTGGTATAATAGTGTCAAAAGACTTTCAGGAGAAATGAGATGAGATCGCATACAGTTATTCTAGGCGCTGGTGCTACTATTGCAGCAATTCCAGATGGTGATAAAAATGGGAAAAGCTCTTCAGTTATGAATGGATTGCTAAAAAAACTTAATTTAGAAGAAATTCTTGCCGGTGTTGAATTACAGACAAAGAGCGAAAATTTGGAAGATATCTATTCAGAATTATTTGAGAGAGAAGAGTGCTCTGAAATAGTTAGGAAGCTAGAAGAAAGACTCTATGATTATTTTGCTTCGTTGGAGTTACCTGATGAACCAACAATTTATGATCTTTTAATATTAAGTTTAACTAATAAAGATTGCATAGCTACGTTTAATTGGGACCCTTTACTTATACAAGCTTATGTTCGCTGTTCAAAAATTACTCTGAACCTGCCACAAATTCTTTGTTTACATGGGAATGTAGCTGTCGGTTTTTGTGAAGAACATACTGAGTTTGGAACAGTAGATTACTATTGCCCAACATGTTATAAAAATTTAAATCCAACAAAATTATTGTATCCCGTAAAAAACAAAGACTATTCTTCCGATGGATACATAAATTGGTGTTGGAAAGCATTAGATTACTTTGTCGATCATTCATATATGTTAACTATTTTTGGATACAGTGCTCCTAAGAGCGATGTAGATGCTGTTAATTTAATGAAAAAAGCATGGGGAAATATTGAAGACCGACCACTTGAAGAAGTTTCCGTAATAGATATTATAGACGAAGAGACTATGCTAAATACATGGAAAGACTTTATTCATAGCCATCATTATAGGTATTCAAATTCATTTTTTGATTCTTACTTAGCAAAATTTCCAAGAAGAACTTGTGAAACCGTATTTGCAACATTTTCATTAAATGTTCCTTCTGATGGTAGTAGAGGATTTAAAGAGAATTTTAATTGGGACATGATAAAAGAGTTTTTATCTGATATATTAGTTGAAGAACAAGAAAATAAAGGAAAATCAAATTTAAAATCGAAATATTTAGTTTGGGATGAAGATGTTAACAAATAATCCAATTAATCATAGTGTACTTAAATTGTCAATGGATTTCGATAATGCTTTTAAAGATAAAAATATAGAGGAAATCCATAGACTAATAGAATTTGGAAAAAATATGGAAAATACTATTGATGATATTTCCAAAATTCATTTATTTTATTCTATTGGGACAGCATATGGTGATATATTTGAACTAAGTGATAACCTAGTATTCAACATAGATACCGATTGTATAGTTCAACAAATTTATTACTTTAGAAAAGCTATCGAAATTTTAAATAATATTGATATAAATCCTGAGAACAATAGATTTGTTCACCCATCATTATGTTCACTATACACCAATTACGCAAATCTATTAGATGCTTGTGGTAGAAAACAGTTAGCTATTAAGATGTATTGTAAATGTATACAAATCAATCCAAAATTCACAATGGCTAGTGGTAACTTGGCTATTTGTTTACATCATTATCGTAATTTTTTGAGTGATAACGAACACCTTCACTTTATTAAAAAAATTAAGAGTTTAATAGAAACAAGCATAACTGTTTCAGATCCAAACAGAGTTGATAATGCAGAAAAGCAATTTATTAAACTTTACGAACAATATCTTGATTATAAAGATTTAGATGAATGTTCTTGTAAAACAATTGATTATAATCCTAATTCACAAAAGTATCGTGAATGGTGTTGGAACAACGGGCTGTATCTTAATCCACTTAATGACTTACAAGCTGACGATATAAATAGATATGATGACAATCTTTTACTACCAAGTTTATTATTTCAATCGGATGAAGATTTAAACAAATATATTTCTATGTTTAATCAAATTAAGCAAGAATATGTTTATGCGCGTTACCTCTGTTTTGATAGCATTGAGATTGATTCGGTTCATTATGCTGACGAGAATGTTAATCTTATTGATTGTCTAGACTACGTACAATACTCTATCAGAGTTGAAGGTTTAAAAGCTGCTTTTAAAACACTATATTCATTATTAGATAAAGTTGCAATGTTTATAAATGAATATTATTCTCTAAAAATTGAGACTAGACAAGTAAATTTTCATTCAATTTGGAGGCCTAATAGCGATTTAAATAAATGTTTGAATAAGAATATTGGTCTGTCATCTATATTTTGGATAGAGAAAGATTTTGATAATGGTGATAATTCTTTAACAGCTAATCCAAACTCAAAGCGATTGAAAATTATTAGAAATTATTTAGAGCACAGATTTACTAATATAACATTGAATTTTTTTGATGGAAGTGATGATAATAATGAAACTAGACTGTATCTAACTGAATTTGAACTTCAAGAGTTTGCATTAGATTTATTAAATCTTGTAAGAGAAGTTATTTTTTCACTCAAAAATGCCATTCAAATAAGTGAAAATGAAAAACAAACTAGTCTAAGCAGTGAAGTTGCTTTAATTCCGATAAATTATGAAGAAGTAGATTCGGAAGATAAATTATAGCATTGAGCATACAATTTATAGTCGTTATAAAAAGCAATAGCCTAAATTCATTTAACTAATCGACTTAACTAGAGCTAAACCATTGATAAAACTGAATTAGAAGGATAAAGTACACTCATTAAGCAGTGTACTTTATTTTTGTTTTGTACATTATTTGTTGATTGCTTAATCAATACTACATCTCTATCAGGCAATTCAGACTCCATTTAGTCCTCTAAAACCCACGTTGAGGCGGTATCACTGCTTGTAAAAGATTAGAAACCTTTGAACGAAAGGGAGAATGAAAAGCGTGAAGGTAGCTTCTCTAATCGAATAGAGGGTAAGAATCAGAGTAATAGTTCAAGTATGGCTTCTGGATACTATAGTCTGACATGCTATCAATCTATTTCAGAAGCTGGACAAATTGTAGTAACTTTCCTTGAAGGAACTGAGGTATTTTTATAAGAAACTGTGACTGGGAAGTTGCAGTCTTTTTAGGGGTTTAATGGTATAATGAAATTATAAATGTGAATATTGTTTAAATTCTCTGGAGGAAGTGTAATGTTGAATTTAGTAAAAGGTCACCGAGTTAGCTTGGTAGAAAACCTGTTTGAAGCATTTACAAAGTTAACTGAACATCATTTGACGGCGAATGTACACGCAGAAAAAATATTAGAGGTTTTTCAACACTTTATTGCGATTCATGACGAGCCATTGTTTTTTTTTTGGAATTGCCTGTCAGTATTGATAGAGAAAAACTGATAGCAAAGAATATTATCAAGGAATCCCATAAGGATGTTTATTATATTGATGGTTGTTCAAGAGAGGAATGCCTAGCCCTGTTGATTAGATACGGTGATTTGCTTGTTAATGATGGACTAAGTAAGTTTGGATTTGGTGGGCATAAAAGTCATAGTCACAATCTCATGCTCATTCCTTATTTTTAAGCCAATCTATGTTATAATGAAGAAAAGCTATTAGAGAAGGTGTATATGTCAAATCAAAATATTTATGGGGAGTATGCTCAATACCTCCCCAAAATTTTACAAGAAATAACAGACCCCATTATTGCGGCTAATATTGCTAGCAAAAAAGAAACAGGTTTTAAACTCTATGAACATTTCATTTCACGGATTAAGGAAAGCGACTCCATGCGTGTAAAGTGTCGTAGGAAGAATTTGCCTGAGACCAGCCAGTCTGCCCTTAAGGAAATTCGTGACAGCATTGGAATCCGTATTATTTGTGGTTTTGTCAATGATATTTACAAGATCATCGAAGTAATCAAGGCTATTCCTGGTGTCATGGTCTACAATGAGAAGGATTATATTTCAACTGCCAAGCCTAACGGCTATCGCTCTTATCACCTCATTTTGCAAATGGAGACAAATTTTCCAGATGTCCTAGGCAATGATAAAGGGACCTATTTTGTTGAGGTTCAGCTTCGGACCATCGCTCAGGACTCGTGGGCCAGTTTGGAGCATCAGATGAAGTATAAACATGACATCAAGAATTCAGAAATGATTACCCGTGAGCTTAAGCGCTGTGCAGATGAATTAGCTTCATGTGACCTGACCATGCAGACCATCCGTAACTTAATTCAAGAAGGAAGTGACTAGAATGGCTCTGAAAATTTTATTGGCTGAGGACGAGGAAGCCTTATCTCGAGTTTACAAGGCGGCACTTGAGCATCAAGGTTTTGAAGTTGATCAGGCTTTTAATGGTCAAAAGGCAGTCGACCTAGCTGCACAGAATGCCTATCAAGTAATCATTATGGATATTATGATGCCTATCAAAACAGGTATTGAGGCCCTGAAAGAGATTCGCTCCTCTGGGAATACTACTCATGTCATTATGTTGACGGCCATGGCTGAAGTTGATGATCGTGTGACAGGACTTGATGCTGGGGCAGATGATTACCTGACCAAGCCGATTTCCCTAAAGGAACTTTTGGCTCGTCTGCGGTCGCTAGAGCGTCGTGTTAGTGAAACCTTTACTGCCAAAATTTTGACCCTTGGTTCTGTTCGCTTGGACCAAGAGGAGCAGGAGTTGGTAGCTGGCAACGCTATAAGACTTTCAAGTAGAGAGACCAAGTTAATGGCCCACTTCATGCTCAACCCTGCTAAGCAATTAACCACTGATCACCTTTTTAAAACTATCTGGGATGATGAGGAAGATGTGGACGAGTCAATTGTCTGGGTTTATATTTCCTATCTGCGCCAGAAATTGCAAGCTATTCAAGCTGATATCAGTATTCTTGGTGAAAAGGGTGGTGACTTCTGCCTTCTGCAAATTTAGAAAGGAGTAGTCCATGTTTAGACGTTTACGACTTCAGTTTATAACAATTGCTTCTTTGTCTATCCTCTTTATCTTGATCTTTACGGTAGGAATCATCAATGCTGTGAGTTCCTTTCAGACGGAGCAGGAAATTAGCAAGGTCCTCAACACACTCACGGAAAATAATGGAAGCTTTGGAAAAACCACAGAAATTGAGACCAATAAAGGACTTGAGATTCCTTCGGACAGTTTTCAATTTTTCAGCGTGACCTTGTCGGGTGATAAGGTTGTTAGCCAGGATACCAGTCATACGTCTCTAATAAACGACGAGGAAGCGGCTAGATATGCCCTGAAAGTTTGTCGCTTGACCAATAATCTTGGAACGATTAGAGAAAAAAATATCAATCTTAGCTATCAAGTTAGCAAGGTCAGTAAAGATAAGATTTTGGTAGTCTTTCTGGACACGACCTATTATTATAATTCTTCCCAATCCTTGTTCAATCTTTCTATTCTTTTATCACTGTTTGCCTTAATCTTTTTTGTCATCATTGTCAGTGCCTTATCAGGAATTGTCATTCGCCCCTTCATTCGAAATTATGAACAGCAACGGCGTTTTATCACTAATGCTGGTCATGAATTGAAAACACCTTTAGCCATTATTTCTGCTAATACGGAGCTACAGGAACTCATGACTGGAGAAAACGAATGGACCAAGTCTACTAACGACCAGGTGGCACGATTGACCACTCTAATCAATTCGCTTGTGGCTTTATCTCGGCTTGAGGAGCAGCCGGACATTGTTCTTCAAGATGTGGATTTTTCCTATATTACAGAGGATGCAGCCGAGGACTTTAAGGGACCTGTCGTCCGAGATGGCAAATCCTTCGTTATGGATATTACCCCAGATATCCATGTGAAAGCCGAGGAAAAGTCTCTCTTTGAACTTGTAACTCTCCTTGTGGATAATGCTAACAAGTATTGTGACTCTGAAGGAACGGTTACGGTAAGACTCCGTCAAGTCGGAAGAACACGTAAACGGGCTCGCTTAGAAGTGTCAAATACCTATAAAGATGGTAAGACAGTCGATTATAGTAAGTTTTTTGAGCGCTTTTATCGTATCGAAGAATCTCATAATAACAAGGAAATTAAAGGTTTTGGCATAGGCCTATCCATGGCTCAAAGCATGGTCAAATTATTTAAAGGGCGTCTCTTTGCCTCCTACAAAGATGACACCATCACTTTTACAGTCATTTTGTAAGGATATTTTAAAATTGGAACTAGTAATGGTACCGAAGGGGGCATTATTGATTGTGAATGGCCTTATATCCTGGTTTGGTTTTGTGTTTATGAGAATGTCACAAATTCCAGAGTACTACAAGATTTTATCCTTAATTAAAATTGAGGAGTTGTAAACATGTAAAAAAGTAACGAGGAGCCCCGTGTTAAAATCCAATAAGCTGATTATTTTTTTAATTTCCCTACCTTTTCTGATGCTTATTGTTTTCTATTCGCTTAATGGGCATCCTGGATATAGTGATGATAGTAATTTCATCAGAAATCATGTTGCTGCTATTAATAGTGAGATAATCGCATACTTAGCCAGGAAAAGCAATGCATAAAGTCCGTGACCTTATTGCCAAACACTGCTAGAAGAGAATATGAAAAGCAACGGCGTTTTATCACCAATGCCGGTCATGAATTGAAAACCCCGTTAGCTATTATTTCTGCTAATACGGAGCTACAGGAACTCATGACTGGAGAAAACGAATGGACCAAGTCTACTAACGACCAGGTGACACGTTTGACCAATCTAATTAAATCTCTTGTGGCTTTATCTCGTCTGGAGGAGCAGCCGGACATTGTTCTTCAAGATGTGGATTTTTCCTATATTACAGAGGATGCAGCCGAGGACTTTAAGGGACCTGTCGTCCGAGATGGCAAATCCTTCGTTATGGATATTACCCCAGATATCCATGTGAAAGCCGAGGAAAAGTCTCTCTTTGAACTTGTAACTCTCCTTGTGGATAATGCTAACAAGTATTGTGACTCTGAAGGAACGGTTACGGTAAGGCTTCGTCAAGTCGGAAGAACACGTAAACGGGCTCGCTTATTAGAAGTGGCAGGAGTTGCACGCGATATTGCCGATCTGTGGTATACAGGAGACTTTGATGCGACGTACCGCGATGTGACATTGGGATGCAATGCGCTCTTAGAACAATTAAAAAAGGAATTATAGTATGGATAAGATTAGAAAAGATTGGGCAGTGATGTGTACTGACCCCAAAAAGTTAGACAATGAATTTACACAAAGGATTTAGTTCTGTATTGCACAGGACTGAGTCCTTTTAGTTTGACCTTAATTCGTTTATTGTTGTAATAATCAATGTAGTCTACAATAGCTTGTTCTAATTGCTCAAGTGACTGAAACGTCTTCTCATACCCATAAAACATTTCGGACTTAAGAATGCCAAAGAAGGATTCCATCATGCCGTTGTCTGGGCTGTTACCCTTACGTGACATGGACGGTTGAATTCCTTTATCCTCTAAAAAACGATGATAATACTGGTGTTGATACTGCCATCCTTGATCACTATGGAGAATTGTATTTGTGTAATGATTCTCAGTAAAGGCCTGGTCTAACATAGCTTTCACTTGTTCTAAATTTGGCGACGTCGAAAGATTATAAGCGACGATTTCACTGTTAAAACCATCTAATACTGGTGATAAGTAGAGTTTTTGAGTGCTTGCTGGAATGGCAAATTCTGTCACATCTGTGTAGCACTTTTCCATTGGTTTTGAAGCTTCAAACTGGCGTTGAATAAGGTTGTCGGCTTTCTTACCAATATCTCCTTTGTGAGAAGAATACTTTCGCTTCTGCCGGATTCTAGCTTGTAAATTGAGGACATTCATCAACCGCTGAACCCTCTTATGATTGACCAAAAAGCCACGATTTCTTAATTCTAAATGTATCCGACGATAACCATAATTTCCCTTGTGTTCAGTAAAAATAGATTGGATTTCAGCTTTAAGCCCTTGATCCTTATCTGGTTTGTCTAGCTGTTTCAAATGATAATAGTAGGTCGAACGAGCGAGTTTAACGGCCTTTAGAAGAATATCTAACGAAAACTCAGTGATTAATTCTTGAACAATTTCTGTCTTTCTTCTTTCTCTTTTTCCTCCTTCAATCGGAGTTCTCTCAACTTTTTTAGAACAGCATTCTCCGCTCTCAGGTATTCATTTTCTGCTTGAAGACGCTCTAACTCAGTCATCTCTTCAGGTTTCTTCTTTGGCTTACGTCCCATTTTAGGTATCCTTCCTCTTGTTTTCTCAACAATAGTATACCCATTTTTCTTGTATTGTGCCAGCCAATTTGGAAGCATTCCTTGGTTTGGAAGAGCATAATCAAGGCTTACACTTCTTTGTGAACGACCTTCAAGTAAGACTTTATCAATGATTTCTCGTTTTAGTTCAGGAGAATAGTAACAATTCTTTCCTTTTTTTACGATTTCTATTCCATAACGATCAATCAATTTAATCATGTACTGAAGATTAGAAATCTTTATCCCAAATTGATTTGAAAGTCGCCTAAAACTCTCTCCTTGCTTTCTTGATTCATATATTTGAACTTTATCTTCAAAAGTTAATTTCATAATAAAAGCACCCCAAAAATTAGATTTTTCTGTCTAACTTTTAGGGTGCAGTTCAATGATTGCTCTGGCGGCTGTTTCGTTACTTGTCGTCTTGAATTTTAGCGCCATCCTCACATGGATTTCCGAATTTATTGGGATGATGTTCCCGCTTATTTTAGGGATGATTTTGGCATTTATTTTAAACGTGCCAATGAAGCGAATTGAACAAGTGTTGGAGAAGATAAACTTCCCGCAAAAGCTGCGTAGAAGTGTCGCAATCCTGAGCATTATTGTGATTCTGCTTCTGATTATTTCGCTGTTGATTTGGATTATTGCGCCGATGATTGCTAAAACCGTGTCGCAACTGGGCGATAGTGTAAATCACTTACTATTCGTGGTTGCGGATTTTGTACAACATTCAAAATTAATGCAATCCAGTGAAGTGAGTCAGATTACCGACTCACTAAGTCAAAGCAATATCGTATCGTCTGTCATTACATTCCTTGGCGGATTTACAACGAATATTTCAGGGCTCTTCTCAAATGTGTTCTCTGTAATTATGGGGATTTTCTTCATGATTAATATTCTCGCAAGTAAGGAAATGCTCGCACGTTTAACGCTTCGCATTCTTAATGTGGTCTTGCCAAAAGATAAAATCGAGCACATTACTTATGTTGGGGAAGTCATCGTGGATACGTATGACCGTTTCTTGATGAGTCAAATCATCGAGGCGGGAATCGTTGGGGTTATGATTTTTGCTGGATACTCTCTTGTAGGGTTGCCATATGCAGGACTTGTTGGGGTGCTGTCCGGAGTACTCTCATTCATTCCGTATATCGGGCCGTTTATGGCGTGCGGAATTGGAATGCTTTTCACCTTTACAGAAAGCCCAATTCAAGCACTCATTTCACTTGTCGTCTTTATGATCGTTCAAATAGTGGAAGGAAATGTCGTCTATCCGAAGGTTGTCGGCAGTTCCGTTGGTTTGCCAACGATTCTAACCCTTGCTGCTGCGTTAATCGGTGGAAATCTCTTTGGTTTAGTAGGAATGATTTTCTTCATACCAATTTTTGCCGTGATTTACCGTTTCGTGAAAGAATGGGTGGAGAAACATGAACAAGCTGCTTCAGTGGTAGCTGTAGGAGGTATTATTGATGAAGAAAATTAGCGACTTAGGAATTACGGGGAGAAAGCTCCTCTTTGAAGGGATTGCGTTCCTTGTTGTTGGGATGTTGCTCCTTATATTCGGACCAAGCGTCCCAGAATTGATGTTACGTCTGTTTTTAACATTCTTATGGATTTATGAACTATGGAATTTCTTATTCCGTTGGTTTAGTAAGGCGGCGGCTAAAGACCCGTTATGGCTGAATATTACTAAATTTTTCCTTTACGGATTTTTAGCAGGAAACCAATTCTTCCTATCATTGCCGATTTCGATTGTAAGCTTCTTGATGGGACTTAACCAGGTTATGAATGCTGGTATTAGCGGTGTGACCTACTATATTTATCGTAAAGACCGAATTCGTCCGCGATTTCGCTTGCTCTTTGATACGATTTGGCTTTCAGTTGTAGGGGTAGCTACTTTAATTGCGCTTGGGGGCGACGGCAACTTGCAAATGTTCTTCCTTTCGCTCTATTTCATCGGGCTTGGAATTAGCAATATTCGGGACGGCTGGTTCTTCGAGGCCGAAGTTGGAAAGAAAGTCCTTCGCAGACGCTTGCGTCGTGGGATGCCGCTCGTGTTTGCTGCACTGATTCCTCGAGCAACCTTACAAAAAATCAATGATGCCCTTGAACTAAATGAAGGCGAAACAGCTTCTGAAATTTACGACCGTGCCAAAGAAAATGCAGAACCAAACTTAGAGATGTTTATTCACGTCACAAAAGACGGGTTTGGAGCCATGGGGCATGTCGACCTATGTTATAAGGGACGCATTATTTCATTTGGGAACTACGATACGAATTCAGAGCGCCTCTTTGGATCGATGGGGGACGGGGTCCTTTTCAGTGCCGACCGTGAAAAATACATCGAATTTTGTAAACGCGAAAACCATAAGACCTTACTTGGCTATGGCCTCGCCTTGTCGGACGAACAACTTGCGGCCATCGATAAGGAAATCGCCAAACTGATGTCGCTGACAGTGCCTTGGGATCCACCGCAAATGGTAAAACCGAAGCACCCAGGAATTGACAAAGAAGAACCAATGTATGCCTACAAGCTAAAACAAGAAGCAGATGCACTCTTATATAAATTCACCTCTTCAAAATTCAAGACGTATTTTGTGATGAGTACCAACTGTGTACTGCTAGCCGATACGATTGTCGGAACAGCAGGAACGGATATTTTAAGCGCCCGTGGATTTATTTCCCCAGGGACGTACCAAAATTACTTAGATAAGGAGTTTGAGAGACCGCATAGTCTAGTTGTGACAAAGCGCGTCTATCAGTAAGAACATGGAACTTCAGCAATAAGAATTCTTTATGCGGGAAGCGTTGAAGGAAGCCCAGAAAGCCTATGACCAAGCGGAAGTGCCAATCGGGGCTATCGCGGTCTTGATAAGATAAGCAAAAGAAATGCTCAAATCAGATTTGATAAACATTATAACTAAGATAGACAAAGATGCTATAAATTAACGTTTTGTTTGACAGGTAAGTTCTTTTTTTATTAAAATAATTGTAAGTAAAAAAAGAGTGGGTATTTTCTAATAAATTTCAAAAATAAAACTTTGATTTGGCGGCATTTCTTTTCTGTCCTTCCCGCAGGCGCGGGAGTAACCCCCTTTTGTTGAGAATTTATACCTTTTTAAATGAAAATAATACAAGTAGGACACTTCTAAAAGTGATCTACTTTTTTTAAATATTTTCATTCTACAGTTTAATTTTAAACAACAACTCACTCATTTTTGTTATATAATATAGATGTTGACTAACTCCACATGTTGAGGCGGTAAGTTTGCTAGTCAAGGAGTAAAACGACGAAGATTAGCATTTACTTCCGCCCATGCGATAGCTGTCCGTGATTGACAAGTGCTAGCACGCAGACAGAACGGAGATAGCGAACC
>NZ_JASHEI010000005.1:0-180428 GCF_047463195.1 Streptococcus parasanguinis | reverse complement strand
TTGTTCAGTTACTATAACCTTAGTTATAGCGCCCTGCACATTGGTTCGTCTTGTTCAGTTTTCAAAGGTCTTTGTCGCTCTCGCGCGACAACTATATTAGTATATCATGACCTACCCTTACTGTCAATACTTTTTTCCAAAATTTTTTATTTTTTTGAAAGTTTTTTTGAAATAAAAAAATAGAGAGGGAATCCTCTCTATTTATATTCTTGTCTGTATTTGTTTTCTTCAGCTTTGTTAGCCCATACATAATGACCTGGTTTAATTTCAACCATTTGTGGTTTATCTTCAGAGTAATCATGTTGTTCTGGATCGTAAATTTTTAGAACTTTTTTACGTTCTAGAATTGGATCTGGAATTGGGACCGCTGAAAGTAGGGATTGTGTGTACGGATGGATTGGGTGGTTAAATAGCTCTTCAGTTTCTGCCACTTCTACAATAACCCCTTTATAGATAACTGCAATACGGTCAGAAATGAAGCGCACAACTGACAAGTCATGGGCGATAAAGAGGTAGGTCAAGCCTAATTCTCTTTGGAATTTTTTCAAAAGGTTCAAGACCTGCGCACGTACTGAAACGTCAAGGGCTGAGATTGGTTCATCCGCAATAACAAATTCTGGTTCCATGACAAGTGCACGGGCAATACCGATCCGTTGACGTTGACCACCTGAGAATTCGTGTGGATAACGTGTCAAATGTTCTGCTAGAAGCCCAACTTCATGCATAATATTTTTTACTTTTTCCTGACGTTCTTCTTCGCTGTTAAACAAATGGTGGTTGATCAAACCTTCAGAGATAATATAATCAACTGTTGCACGTTCATTCAAACTTGCTGCTGGGTCTTGGAAGATCATTTGAATTTTACGGATCAACTCTGATTTTTCACTATGAGAGTTTTTTCCGTTGATCTTGCGACCGTCATAAATAATTTCTCCAGCACTTGTATCATTCAAACCGATGATCGCACGCCCAATTGTTGTCTTACCACTTCCTGATTCACCAACAAGAGAGAAAGTTTCTCCCTTATTAATGAAAAAGTTGGCGTTCTTTACAGCAACGAATTTTTTACTTCCTTCACCGAAGGAAATTTCTAAATCTTTAATTTCAACTAATTTTTCAGTCATTTCCTTCCTCCTATTCTGTAATTTGAGTGAAGCCCATTTTTGAGCCAATCTTTTCGTGAAGGTTTTCGATTACTTCTGGTTTATGAACTGTTGGTGCATCTGGATGGAGCAACCATGTCTTAGCCCAGTGAGTATCGGTTACTTTGAAAGCAGGTGCCTCTTCTTCAAAATCAATCTGCATTGCATAGTCTGAACGAAGTGCGAAAGCATCTCCTTTGATTGGAGCATACAATGATGGCGGAGTTCCTGGAATAGAGTAAAGATCACCATCTGAGGTTGACAATTGAGGCAAGCTTGAAAGCAAGCTCCATGTGTATGGATGTTTTGGATCGTAGAAAATTTCTTCTACTTTACCAAACTCAACAATTTCTCCAGCATACATAACGGCTACTTTATCTGCAATACTTGCAACCACACCTAAGTCGTGGGTGATAAAGATAACTGTAAATTGGTATTCTTTTTGAAGGGATTTCAACAAATCAATAATTTGCGCTTGAATGGTTACGTCTAGGGCTGTTGTTGGTTCGTCACAGATTAAGATATCTGGACGGCAGGCCAAGGCGATGGCAATAACGATCCGTTGACGCATCCCACCTGAATATTGGAATGGATACTCATCAAAACGACGTTCCGCATCTGGAATTCCAACTTTCTCCATATAGTCCAAAGCCATTTCTTTAGCTTCTTTAGCTGTTTTCCCTTGGTGTTTGATAATGACTTCCGTAATTTGTGAACCAATTGTGTTGATTGGGTCCAAACTTGTCATTGGGTCTTGGAAAATTGTAGCGATCTTAGATCCACGAATATTTTCCCAATCTTTATTCGATTTCAAATCTGTCAATTCTTGACCACGGTATTTAATCGAACCTTGGGCAATACGGCCATTATCTTCTAACATTCCGGTGAACGTCTTTGTCAAAACTGATTTCCCTGAACCTGACTCACCAACCAAGGCAAGAACTTCACCTTCTACTAGCTCAAGCGATACGCCACGAATCGCTGTCAGTACGCGATCGCGCACGTCAAATTCCACTACGATATCTTGAGCAGATAAAATAATATTGTTATTTGATGTCATATCTACTCCTCCTATCTATGTGTACGTGGGTCGCTGGCATCGGCCAAGTTTTGTCCGACGATAAAGAATGACAAGGATACTAAAATCAAAACAGTAAGTGGAATCCAGAATAGGTAGGCATTTGTAGTTACGTTTTGAGAATAGTCAGAAATCAACCGTCCCAAACTTGGAACTGTGATTGGAAGACCAAGTCCGAAGAAGGAAAGGAAAGCTTCGTAAGAAATAAAACTTGGTAACATTTGTGATGTCTGGGTCACGATTACAGATACCAATTGAGGTAAAATATTTTTCGTAACAATTTTCAACGTTGGTGTTCCTAATGTTCGACTGGCCAAGTTGTACTCCAAATCACGGTAACGCATGATTTGAACACGAATCATGTAGGCAATTCCGATCCATCCTGTTAAGGACATGGCAAGAATCAAATTCCAGAAACCAGATCCCATTGAGTAAGTCAAGACGATAACGATCAACATAAATGGAATGTTTGAAATAACGTTATAAACTTCCATCATGATACGGTCGATGGATTTTGAGATTCCCCAAATTCCACCAACGATGACTCCGACCACCACGTTAATAACAGTTGCGATAAAGGAAATGATAATCGAATTTCGAGCACCAAACCAAACTCCATCAAAGAGGGATTTACCGTTGTTATCTGTACCAAAGAAAGCTTTGGCACTTGGTGGATTCAAACGTGCTGAAAAGTCATTTACCTTACTTACGTCGTTGTAATCAAAATTTGAAAACATCGGGTAGATAAAACTCATCAAGAGAATCCCAATCAAAACAGCAAGCATAATGATCGTGGTTCTTTTTTTAAAGAATTGTCTGAATACAGATTTCCAGTATGAATACGCTGGAGCATCGATTACTTCAGAGGCAAAGTCATCGCGTTTTACAAACTGAAATTTATTTTTATCGATTGTAGCCATTATTTGCCTCCTTTCGTATTCGTTAATTTAATCCGTGGATCAAGCACTGTCATCAAGATATCACCTAACATGGCAGCAAAGATACCAAGCGATGTGAAGATGAAGACAAGTCCGATAACCATGGTGTTGTTTGATGCTTTAATAGAGTCAATCAACATTTTACCCATACCTGGGAAAGCGAAGACTGTTTCAGTAAGTGTCGCACCTGAGATAACTCCAATAATAGATGTCGGAATACCAGATACCAATGGAACCATCGCATTTTTGAAGATGTGTTTTTTTGAAATCTCACGTTCTGACAATCCTTTTGAACGAGCAAAACGGACGAAATCTTGTGAATGGATATCGATCATGTAACGACGAATCCAAACGGCGTTAAATGGTGCACTCAATAAACCAAGAATCAGAGACGGCAATACATATGAACGCCAGTCCTGTGCTCCAAGAACTGGGAATGAGTCTGGAAGCCCAAAGAATGAACCTGCTAAACGGACAATGTAGACCGAAGCAATGGTTGGAAGAGACATCATAAATGTCAAAGCAGCTGTTGAGATGCTATCAAACCATGAGTTCTTGAACAGAGCCATGTAAGATCCTAATGGGATCGCAATCAAATAAGAAATTGCAATACCAATCAAACCAATGATTGAAGAAGATGCAATCATGGATGGATTCTCATAGTTGCTCAACGTTGCTGTATAAGCGTCCCCTTTACCAAATCGACTGATATCTTGTGAGTCTGCCTTACTTGGTGATTTGTAGGTACGTGAGTAGATATCGATTGAAGATGTCTTTTTACCTGTTGGGAAGTTCACTTCACTCTTCTTAGTTGTTCCTTGTCCTTGTGTAATAACTTGAAGAACAGGGGTATTTGAATAAGTTGGATATGAATTTCCAAGGTTTAAGGTCACAAAGTTTTGGTGTACATATGGGAATTGACCATTAAAGTACAAGAGGTATTTGTGTTTCGTACCAGAACCTACAACTGACCAACCAATAGACGGATCATTTTCAATACGGATATAGCGTTTGAGGTTTGGATTTGAAGCATCTTTCACCCAACCTGGATGATCAAACTGAATCAAATTCGCATAGAAGCTGACGACACGTTCAAAAACTGGAATTTCACGCACCGCATAGAAAGACTTACTTTCTGGGAAACGTTTCAACTGCCAACCATGACCTAATTTGTTAATGTATTCCTTATAGATCTTTTCATTGGCAGTTGTCGCATCAACTGTTACAGAAGAATCTTCTTTACTTGCTTTTTGTTGCAAGCTCTTTGAATCCATGTATTCCAAATAACCCATGCGATCGTAGACAGTATTTTCGTAGTTGATCTTCGAATCTTTTGTCTTCGCTACTTTATTGTAGTTGGGGTCATTTTTAAAGATGAGATTTCTCGGTGTTAGCGTATAGATAATCATGTAGGTTAATGTCGTGACGAGAAAGATCGACACTAACGAACGCAAAATACGCATAAAAACATATTTTTTCATATTTCATTCCTTTAATGTCCAAAAGAACTTTCTCCCCTAGAAGAGAAAGTTCTAATGAAAAGCAATAATTTAATTATTTAACGTGTTTTTCAAGATCTTGTTGAGCTTTTTTGTTTGACTCAGCTTTTTCTTTTTGCCATTTTTCACGTGCTTGTTCGTATTGTTTCTTAGTAACAGGTTCATCTTGAACTTCTACGTATTTGAAGTAAGCAGATCCTTTGTTACCTGTTTGAGCTGATGGGCCAGAGAATGGAACCACTTTAGAAACAACTGTTGCTGCGCCTGTGCTTGACATTGTTGGGATTACCAAGGCACTATCACTCAACCAAGCTTGAGCAGTAGCATATTTTTCGTAACGTTTAGCTACATCAAGTGATTCGCTATTAGCATCTGCAAGAAGTTTCGCATACTCATCCAAGCCAACTGCTTTAGCTGAAGCATTATCTACACCACCTGCAAAACCAAGGTAAACTTTTGTTTGGTCTTCTGATGATGGTTGAAGAGTATCAAGGTAAGTTGATGGATCATCGTAGTCTGGGTTCCATCCGACCAATCCTTGAAGATCCCAATCTGCATCTGCAGCTGATGGAACATTCAATGTGATGTTCAACACTTCGTCTTGGTCCATCATTTGAAGGTCAAGAACGACATTGTCTTTACCAAGAGTATCTTCCACTGTTTGTTTCAATGATTGCATCCGTGAAACAAAGTTTGTAGAGTTTTGTGCTACTGGTACGTCAATATGAATTGGGAATTGAACGCCATCTTTTTGAAGTTCAGCTTTTGCTTTTTCAAGTTGTGCTTTTGCTTTGTCTTTGTTGTAAAGACCGTCTTGACCATCTGCAAGGTTGACACCTTTCCATTGGTCTCCATAAGTAGTCAACTTATCTGCAACCACATCTCCAAAGTCTTTCCCATTAACTTGTACAAAAGCAGGAGCTGTATAGGTATTACGGATAGCTGGTTTAGCAAATGCTTTACTATTTACTTGCGCTGAATAGCTTTCACGATTCAAGGCAAAGGTGATAGCTTGACGGAAATCTTTGTTTAAGATTGCTTTCTTAGTAGAAGATTTTTCAGCATCTGATTTCTTAGCTGTGTGTTTGTAAGATTGACGATCAATGTTGAAACCAAGGACTGCTACACCTGAACCAGCCGGTGTGTTGTAAATGTTGTCTTTATATTTTTTCTCTACTGTAGCAAAGTTTGAGCTTGCTGGGAAAAGACGAGCAACTGTATAAGCTCCATCAGAGAAGCCACGCGCCAATGAATCTTGATCTGATCCATCGTAGTAGGTAAGTTTCACTTCTTTAAGGTGAACGTTTTTCTTATCCCAGTAGTTGTCATTCTTTTCAAATACAACAGATGATTTTGACGTAATAGATTTAAGAAGGAAAGGTCCGTTTGCAAGGATTGACTTCACATCGTTTGGTTGACCAAAATCATCTCCCTTACTCTTCAAGAAATCTGTGCTAATTGGGAACAAGATTCCGTTTGTTGTTTTAGAGTTCCAGAAGGTTTCAGGTTTGTTCAATGTGTATTGAAGTGTGTAATCATCAACCGCTTTGACACCAACTTGGCTAAAGTCTGTAGTTTTTCCTTGTACATAATCATCCAAGCCTTTGATTGAGCCTTGAACTAGTGAAAGAGTTTCCGATTTTTTATCAGCAGCGTGTTTCAAACCTGTTACAAAGTCTTTAGCTGTCACTTCGCCATGTTCTTCACCGTCTGCATCGTACCACTTAACCCCCTTACGAATTTTGTAGGTATAAGTCAAACCGTCTTTTGAAACAGACCAATCTTCTGCAAGTGATGGTACGAGATTACCATACTTGTCATTTGCCATCAAACCATCTACGACGTTTGTAGTAATATCGTGTGTAGCAGCTTTAGAAGATACAGTGTAGTCCAAAGTTTGAGGATCATCTGTGTAGACATAACCATAGTTCTTGTCTTCGCCTGAGCTTGCTTTGCTAGTATTTGAACCAGAACATGCAGCCAACAATCCAGCTGCAAGGAGTGTTACTCCGGCAACTGCGAATACTTTACCTTTTTTCATAGGAATTCTCCAATAGTTTTTTTAGATTTGTTTAAGATTATATCACAAGTAGAAAAAAAAGTAAACTAAATTTTCTGAATATTCGTTTTATCACTATTCAAAAACCTTGCTATGACTGACTTTTTAGCCTAATTGATGATTTTACGATTTTCCATTAATCATTTGTATGATACAATAGAGAGGACTAAGCAACGAGGAAACAACTGTGAAAAAATTCTTTCTTTCTTTTTTAACTTTTATCTTGCTGTTATGCAGTTTACCTTATCAAGTCGTTCTAGCAGACGAGCTAGAACTTCCTGCTCAAAGTGCTATTGCTGTTGAAGCTGATACAGGTAAAATCTTATATGAAAAGGATTCAGAGAAAAAGCGAGATGTGGGGGGACTATCTACACTCTTGACCACTTATCTGATTTTCGAAGCCATTCATGAAAAAAAACTTTCTCTGAAAGATCCTATCAAACTGTCTGAGAAAGCTCTAGCCTTAAATGATATCGAAGGTGCTGGTACCCTTCCTATGGAGGCGAACCAATATACGGTTGAACAGTTATTGACTGCTCTTTTAGTTGGAAATTCTAGTACTGCTGCCTTGGCCTTAGCTGAGAAAGTGGGTGGCTCTGAGAAAAGTTTCGTTGAAAAAATGAAGAAAAAACTTTCTGAATGGGGCATTCAATCTCCTCATTTAATCAATGCTACCGGATTAAATACTCAAACCATCAGCGGAGATCCTGACGGGAAAGAAGACGAAAATCAATTGAGTGCTTATGATATTGCTGTTATTGCCAAGCACTTACTCCAGGATTTTCCTGAAGTGACCAAATATACTTCAAAACCCACTGCTCTTTTTTCAAACACGCAGATTGAAAACCCCAACCTGATGCTAGAAGGCATGCCGAATTACCGTTCGGGAGTCGACGGCCTTCGGGTCAGCAACTCTACCAAAGGAGGCATCACCTTTGCTGCATCGACGACGCAAAATGGCATCCATATGATCACGGTTGTCCTAGGAGTGGAGGCAGTTGACGGTGATCCATATGCACGCTTTGTGGCTACTTCTTCTCTGATGAACTACGTGGTACGAACCTTTGTTTCTTCCATTGTCGTTAAAGAAGGAGATCCCTACGGAAAAAGTAAGGCAACTATCATGGATGGGAAGTCAGAGACTGTTTTAGCTGTTGCAAAAAAAGACTTCTATATCGTTGAAAAGCAAGGCAGTCAAGCAGAACCAAAAATTCAATTCAAGAGTGACCAAGAATCATTCCGAGCACCTGTCAAATCAGGCACAAATCTTGGAAAATTACACTACACTGATCCAGATAAAATCGGACGTGGCTACTTAGAAGATCAAGAACCAACAGTCGATATGGTAGCAGGAAGAACCATTGAGAAAAGCTTTTTCTTAAAGGTTTGGTGGAATGAATTTGTTCGTTATGTCAACGAAAAATTATAAGTAAAAAAATCACAATGGAGTCAAATCCATTGTGATTTTTGATTGATGAAAATGAATTATCCTACAGATCCTTCCATTTCGTAGCTAATGAGTCGGTTTAACTCAACGGCGTATTCCATTGGAAGTTCTTTTGTAAAGGGCTCTACAAATCCCATGACAATCATTTCTGTCGCTTCTGATTCAGACAAACCACGACTCATCAAATAATAAAGTTGTTCTTCTGAAATTTTTGAAACCTTGGCCTCGTGCTCCAAAGCAACTTGTGAGTTGTGGATTTCATTAAATGGAATCGTGTCTGATGCAGATAAATCATCCATGATAATAGTGTCACACTCAATGTGAGAAACTGATTTCTTAGAGTTCTTGTTGAAAGTCACTTGTCCACGGTAGTCTACCTTTCCGCCACCTTTCGCGATGGATTTAGATACGATAGACGAGCTAGTGTGAGGTGCATTGTGGATCATCTTAGCACCTGTATCTTGGTGTTGACCTGCATTCGCGAAGGCAATGGACAACATGGTCCCACGCGCTCCTTCTCCATCCAGATAAACAGATGGGTACTTCATGGTTGTCTTGGCACCTAAGTTTCCGTCGATCCACTCAACTGTGGCATCTTTTTGAGCTTTGGCCCGCTTGGTAACCAAGTTGTAGACATTGTCAGACCAGTTTTGGATGGTCGTGTAACGCATATATGCACCATCCAAGGCAAAGATCTCAACAATCGCTGCATGGAGGCTATTGCTTGAGTAGGTTGGCGCTGTACAGCCTTCTACATAGTGAACACTTGCTCCCTCATCTACGATAATCAAGGTACGCTCAAACTGACCTGTATTTTCATTGTTGATACGGAAGTAAGTTTGAAGAGGGACGTCTACTTTTACGCCTTTTGGTACATAAATGAAGGTTCCACCGGACCAGACTGCTGAGTTGAGGGCAGCCAATTTGTTATCCGTTGGTGGTACTAACTTCGCAAAATACTGTTTGAAAAGGTCAGGGTATTCTTTTAGGGCAGAATCCGTATCGGTAAAGATAATCCCTAACTTTTCAAACTCTTCTTTCATATTGTGGTAAACCACTTCTGATTCATACTGAGCAGAAGCCCCTGCTAAGTAAGCACGTTCTGCTTCAGGAATCCCGATACGCTCAAAGGTTTCCTTGATTTTCTCTGGAACTTCGTCCCATGAACGGGCAGGTTTATCCGAAGGTTTTTGATAATAGATCAAATCATCAAAGTCAATTTCTGATAGATCAGCTCCCCAGGTTTGCATGGGCATCTTTTTGAAGGTTTCAAAAGATTTCAAACGGAATTCGAGCATCCATTCTGGTTCATTTTTTGCTGCAGACAATTCACGAATAACCGCTTCATTCAATCCCTTCCCGGTAGAGAGAATGGGTTGAACGTCATCGTGAAATCCAAATTTATATTCACCGAGATCAATTGGTTTCGGTTCGACTCTTTCTTCAGCCATAATTTCCTTTCTTTCTCTGTTTCTTCTTTTAATTATTTGCTACGTTCGATCGCTTTTTTAAGAGCATTCCAGGAGAGGGTCGCACATTTAATCCGTTGTGGGAATTTTGAGACTCCAGATAAGAAGGCTGCGTCTCCCAATTCCTCTTGGCGAGGATCTGACTGGCCTTGGACCATTTCTGAAAAGACCTGTGCCAATTCCTCGACTTCCTCTTTTGTTTTTCCCATTACAGCATCTGTCATCATACTAGCTGAAGCCGTTGAGATCGTACAGCCTGAATTCACAAAGGCAATATCTTCCACCCTGTCATTCTCATCAAATTTCACACTTAACTGGATCACATCTCCACAAGTTGGATTGTTGAGTTGGATCTGATCAACATCTTCAATTTGTCCTTGGTGGTGGGGGTGTTTTGAATGATCGGCTACGACCGCCATGTACAGCGAATCTAATTTAGAAAGTGCCATTGAAAAACTCCTTTGCTTTGATCAATGCCTCAATTAATTTATCACAGTCCGCTTTGGTGTTGTAGATATAAAAACTTGCTCTCGTTGTCGCTGGGACTTGTAGGTATTGAAGAAGCGGTTGTGCACAGTGGTGACCTGCACGAACAGCAATCCCTTCATAATCTAGTGCTGTTGCTAAGTCATGCGGATGGAGATCTCCTAGATTGAAGGAAATGACGCCAGAACGTTGGGCTAAGTCTTGGGAACCATAGATGGTCAAGCCTTCGATCGCCTGTAATTTTGGAAACACATAAGCAATCAATTCTTGCTCATGCGCTTCTACCTGGTCCATACCCAGCTCTTCTAAGTAATCGATTGCTGCACCAAGACCGATTGCACCAGCCATATTGGGTGTTCCAGCTTCAAATTTCCAAGGTAATTCCTTCCAAGAGGCAGATTGTTCGTAAACAAAGTCAATCATCTCGCCCCCAAACTCGATCGGAGACATTTGCTCTAAGATATCTTCCTTCCCATAGAGGACACCAATCCCTGTTGGTGCAGCCATCTTATGGCCAGAAAAAGCAAAGAAATCCGCATCTAAGTCTTGTACATCAATGGCCATATGAGGGGTTGATTGAGCCCCATCTACGACCATGATCGCTCCAACTTCATGAGCTAATCGAGCAATTTCCTTGATCGGATTGACCACCCCTAAGACATTGGAAGCATGGGTGATGGAGACAAATTTTGTCTTCTCACTAAGCTTACTCTTTAAGTCCTGCATATCCAGTAAGCCATCTTTTAGATAGACATAGACCAGTTTTGCTCCTGTCTTCTTGCAGGCTTGCTGCCAAGGAATGATATTGGAGTGATGTTCCATGATGGAAATCAGGACCTCATCCCCTTCCTTTAGGACTTCTTCTGCGTAGCGGGCTACCCAGTTGAGTCCGGTCGTTGTCCCTCTTGTAAAGAGCACTTCCTTGGTTGATGAAGCATTGATAAATTTTCTGACTTTCTCACGCGCTGCCTCATAGGCTGCTGTCGCTCGTTCAGCCAAAGTATGGACTCCACGATGAACATTGGCGTTATCTTGCAAATAATAGTGATTAACTGCTTCAAGAACACGTTTAGGTTTTTGCGTCGTCGCTGCATTATCTAGATAAACCAAAGGCTCATCGTGAACTAGTTGATCGAGAATGGGAAAATCTTGAGCAATCGTATTTTTATCTAGCATTGTTTCTCCTTAGCGTTGAGATAACTTTTCTTCAATGGTGGCAATCATTTCATCACGTACTTCTTTAACTGGGATTTCAACAATAACAGATCCCAAGAAACCACGCACCACTAATCGTTCCGCTGTGTGTTGATCCAGACCACGACTCATGAGGTAATACATGTCTTCTGGGTCCACTTGACCGATCGATGCAGCATGGCCTGCTGTGACGTCATTTTCATCAATCAAGAGGATTGGGTTCGCATCTGAACGTGCTTGATCCGATAACATCAAGACACGGCTTTCTTGCTGAGCATCTGCTCCTTTAGCCCCCTTGATAATATGACCAATTCCGTTGAAGGTCAAGGTTCCTTTTTCAAGAATAACCCCGTGTTGCAAGATATTTCCGATCGAGTTGCAACCAAAGTTGGTCACGCGGGTGTCAATTCCTTGCACCTGACGACCGCTTGATAAAGCAACGACTTTCAAATCTGCATGACTTCCGTTTCCAACCAAGTCACTGTCAAAGTCTGCAACCACGTTACCTTCGTTCATAACACCGATAGCCCAATCAATGCTGGCATCCTGACCTAGTTTCCCACGTCGACTGATGTAGGCTGTGACATTTTCACCCAGACGGTCAATCGCCGCAAATTTCACTTGGGCACCTGAGCTGGCGATCACCTCAACCGTCACATTCGCAGTTGCTGTTGCTGAGCCTTCACCTTTTGATTCTAGGCGTTCCAAATAGCTAAACTTGCTGTTTTTACCTGCAATAATCAAAATGTGTTTATTAAAAGGTACATCACTATCACTATCCTGGTAGAAAATACCTTCGATGGGTTCTGAAATTTCGACATTTTCTGGAATATAAAGGACAGCCCCACTATTAAAATAAGCCGTGTGGTAAGCTGCTAGTTTATCATCGTCGTATTTAACCGAAGACATAAAGTAGTCTTCCACTACCTGAGGAATTTCTTCTAGGGCAGAATGGAAATCTGTAAAAAGGACTCCTTGGTCTGCCAAGGCTTGTGGCACCTGTTCAAAAACAGTCTGAGTTCCAACTTGGACCAATTTTAAGTTTGAATCGAGGGCTGTAAAATCGGGAACATTGGCAGAAGCCTCACTTTCTGTGATCGTCCCATCCCCAAGGTTCCAGCGGTGAAATTTGACGCGTTCAATGGCTGGCAATTCCAACTGATCGATCTTGTCAAAAGCTTTTTTTCGTAAATCTTGCAGCCAGCTTGGCTCAGCATGCAGTTCCGAAAAGAGGGTAATATTTTCAATACTCATTTTTTTCTCCTAATAAAGATACTATCTGTTTGATTTTATGACAACATTAGATCACTTGTCATCAGGTTATAGTTCTTCTTTATAGTCGTAACCGAGTTCTTCTGCGAGTTGGGCATAGCCTTCACGTTCCAAGCGTGCAGCCAATTCTGGTCCACCTGAAAGCACAACACGACCTTCCATCATCACATGAACGACGTCAGGAGTAATATAGTTCAACAAACGTTGGTAGTGGGTGATGATCATCGCTCCAAAACCTTCACCCCGCATTGCATTAACCCCTTTAGATACGACCTTAAGAGCATCGATATCCAAACCAGAGTCAATTTCATCCAAAAGGGCAAATGTTGGTTCCAACATCAATAATTGAAGGATTTCATTGCGTTTTTTCTCACCACCTGAGAACCCTTCGTTCAAATAGCGTTCTGCCATTTCTTCTTTCATGTTGAGCAATTCCATCTTTTCATCCAATTTTTTGATGAAATCACGAATAGAGATCTTCTCGTCCTCTTCTTTACCAGCATTCATGGCTGCACGTAAAAATTCTGCATTGGTAATCCCTGGGATTTCTGAAGGGTATTGCATGGCAAGGAACAAGCCCATCCGTGCACGTTCGTCTACTTCCAATTCTAAGATGTTGACACCATCAAACAGAATCTCCCCTTTGGTTACTTCATAATTTGGGTTTCCCATAATGGCAGCTGACAGAGTAGATTTCCCTGTTCCGTTTGGTCCCATGATGGCTGCGATCTCACCAGTTTTTAGGGTCAGGTTTACACCTTTTAAAATTTCTTTGCCTTCAATTTCAACGTGAAGGTCTTTAATTTCTAATGTCGACATTGCATTCCCTTTCTTTTTACTTTGAAGTCTAGAAGGTTCTCAAAGCATCGATTCCTTCATCACAAAGTATTTTTTTACCTTTCAAGTATATCAAAAAAAAGCCTAAATGGCTTTTCTTTTGATTAGAACTATTCTTATTTAGTTTTTTCTTTTCGTTTTTGACGAACTTCCTCCCGGTAGGAAGAATTCCCTATATAGCGCAGAAGATTTAACAAAGGACTGTGATGTGGCCCCAGAACCCCGATCAATTCTGCTAACAACTCTACTCCAAACAAGAGCCCGATCACAAGTAGGACGCCCCCAATGCGACTCGAGATGTTGAGCAAGAGAGAAATTAAGGAGAAAATCATCGAAATTCCATAGATCACAAGTACAGTTCCCCGATGTGTCAAGCCCAGAGACAGCAGTCGGTGGTGCAAGTGATTGCGATCCGGTTTATAAAATTTTTGACCAGATAGGGTCCGACGGATAATGGCTAAAAAGGTATCTGTAATCGGCACTCCGAGGATAATCATTGGCGTGACTACCGCAACTGCCGTTGCATTTTTCAAGCCTTGCAAGGACAAGACAGAAATCATAAATCCGATAAACAGGGCACCGGTGTCTCCCAGATAGAGAATGGCCGGATGGTAATTAAAGGGAAAGAAGCCAGCGATGGACGCAACCAAGACAAAGATCGTCATGGTCAGAAAGAGATTGGGTACTGGTAGAAAGAAATAGGACACAATCCCCATTGTCACTAGGGAAATAATAGAGACCCCACTCACCAAGCCATCTAATCCATCAATCAGATTGACCGCATTGGTAATGGCAACAATCCAAATCACTGTCAAAAGATAAGAAAGCCACGGTTCAAAATGAAGTAAGGGACCACCAAATGGAATCTTGAAATCATTCAGCCGAAAATCTGTCAAAAACCAGACTAGACTCGCTGCCAGCAGGATGCCGATCATCTTTTTCTTGGCTGACAACTCTTTTACATCATCGATTAAGCCTGTAAGAGCGATAATCCATCCTGCGCCCACGACCGGCAAGGTATAAGATAGGTAACTTTTGATTGGTGCGGTGGTGGATGTCAGCATAGGAATAAAGACGAGAGTCGCAATCGAAAAAGCGATCACAATAGACAAGCCACCCGCGCTTGGCATGGGCTTGGTATTGATTCGGCGTGCATTCGGATAATCTACTGCATCAATCTTAAAGGAGAATAGGCGAACCAAGGGCGTCAATACCAAGGCAATCATAAAAGTCCCAATCAGCACCAGAACAAATTGCAAGGAAAAGGACATCATAAGCTAGCAACTTTCTTCAAATTCTCAATCGCACCAGACACCATTAGTAAGTGACCATGTTCCTGTAGAACGGCCCGTGTCACTTCTGAATCATCCGCATACTCCCGAATGATGGCAAGTAACCAGGTTGGATATTGATTTGGTTGATCCTCTGTATCGATCAAGACAGTTAAATAATAATCAGATCCCATTTTGTATAATTCAGAGGTATCCACTGGAAAGCTGACCGTTTTTGAAAAGGCAACTGCTTGCTGGATATTTGAAAAACGCAAAATGTAATAAATATACTGACTTACTGGTGCTTCAGACGTAGGATCTTGTTCTTGATTGTCCCGTAACTCTTCTTGTTCCAAATGGTGAATAGCTTCTGCATCCCCTTTTGTCTTATCAGAAATCGTTTTTTCCAAGGTTTTGATAAATTCATCTGGCGTCATGCGCGACAACTCTTCCATATCAGGAAGATCTGACAAATCCTCAAAATCCAATTGTTGGTCAATTTTTGATTTGGTAACAAAAACATCCAATTTATCCGGTTTTGGTGTCACACGAAAACTAAGCATCCCGCTATCCAGGAAGCTTTCTGGCATTTCGAGTTCATCCAAAATGGCGTAGAAAAATTCTTCTGTTTTTTCTTGTGGGACAAGGAAATCAGCAATTTCCATCCCACGTTCTTCTAAGTCTTCTAGTTGGATCGTGATCTTAATTGTTGAATCACTAATTTGCTTCATCTTCATAGCATAACCTCATACTTCTAGTCTTACTATTATACTAAAAAATTGGATAGAATTCAAAAAAAGGATGTATAGAAAAGAGGTCGGGACAAAAGTCTCCAACCTCAGAAAACAATTTGATCAAGTTCAACCGTTCTCTTAGAAAATAACACGGAAGAGTCCATACAATAACAAGATGGAACCAAGAACGATCCGGTATTTCCCAAAGACGGTGAAATCATGATTTTTCACATAATCTGTCAAGAAGCGGATAGCGTACATGCTGACCACAAAGGCTACTCCCATCGCTACCAGTAGAATAAAAAGTTGCCCTAGTGCAAGTGAATGCCCGCCAAGAACGAATTTCCCAACCTTTAAGAGGCTAGCTCCAAACATAGCTGGAATCCCCAAATAAAAGGTAAATTCTGTCACCACTGGACGGCTAACACCATTGATCAAACCACCTACAATCGTAGCACCTGAACGGCTTGTTCCTGGAAATAGCGATAAAACTTGGAATAGTCCAATATAAAGAGCTGTTCGATAAGGTAACTTATGCAATTCCGTTACTGCTGGCTCAACTTGTTCCCGTCTTTCCAGATAGATAAAGGCAATCCCGTAGGTGATCAACATAATCGCAACGGAAATCGAATTGTGGAAATGCGCCTCAAACCAATCATCCAATTTAAAAACAAAGACAAGCGGGAGGGTTGCAACCGCAACTTTTGCCCATAATTGCCAAGTTCGACGTACTTCTAGTGGAGATTTCCCAGGTTTGAAGGGATACAATTTATCAAAATAAATCACCACAACTGCTAGAATCGCACCCAATTGGATCACGACATTGAACATCTCCATAAAGGCTGGATCTTGATTTTTAAACTGCACAAAATCCTGTAACAGAATCAAGTGACCTGTACTTGAGATCGGTAACCATTCTGTAATCCCCTCGACAATCCCAAAAAGAACCGCCTTGATTAATTCGATCAGAAACATCTTTTTCTCCTAAACTTACATTTGCTCTATTATATCATAAATCTATGGACTGGACCAGGCCCTCTAAACTAGAAGGGAAAGAGCGACCAAGACCATTCTCAGCGCTACTTAGAAGGCGCCAAAGCCTCCTCCGCCTCCTCCGCCAGAGAAACCTCCTCCACTACCAGAGGAAACTGTGAAATGACTAGCTGTCGATGCTGTCGATCCATAAGTAGACATGGCATGACTTGAGTGGGTCACATCATGATAGAACGGGGTGTAAACGAAGGCGTTTAAGGCTTGATTTTCTAAATGAATATTCCGAAGTTTCATGACCTTTGTAACCTGATCGGCTACACCATACAAGGCCGCATAAACCAATAAGCGGTTCCATAGGACCAGAGACTGCAACTCTGCATCGTTAAGGTGGGCAATTTCTTTCAACATCCGACCAAAACTATCCCAGTAATAGCGTTGCTCAGCTCCCGCAAGATTGACAACCCCATCTCGTAGGCAGGCCTTAAAGACACCATTGAAGCGTACTGGCATAAACCAAAGTATGAGGATCCCTATCAAACAAGGAACAGAGAACCAACCCATCCCAAAGATAGCAAAGATTTCTGCTCCAAGGGCGATAAACCAAGCAGCCCAACCAAAGAAGAGACTTCGTCTAGCTTGCGCTTCTTCTTTTGCCTCTAAAGGGCGATAGTAGCTTGGCAAATGGAGATTTTCCACCTTGCGATGAACATCTCGGGCCACTTGGTTGACAGCCGTATCAAATCGACCCTGAGCCCAACTTCCTAGTGAACGAATGGCATCTTGATCTGCTTTTTTGGCATGTTTGTATACATCATCACTAAATTTATAATTCTCAAAAAGACGGTTAACAGGACAGGAAACTTGATCCCCAAAAGCCATATTCATAAAGGAGCGTTCAAAATCATCCACATGTCCATGAGACTTCCTGGTCAAAACGACTTCATTTCCTTGTTGCTCGTAGACAATCACTCCACGATCCATCAAATCCAGCAATGTAGCTTGAAGCATTTTTTCAAATGTAAACACCGGCGGAGTCGCCTTCTCTTTATTAGTAGGGGAGGCCTCGTCTAATTCAGCTGAATAAACAACCGAGCTCATGACAAGAGGTGCAATGTCCTGTGGAATCTCGTAAAGACGAGTATCAGTCGGATAGGTCACACCAGGCCAAATCATTTTTTTGAACCGATTGCGACCCAAGAGAGAAAGAAGCCAGAGTGCAATAATGAAGGCTGGCAAGATCCAGTTCCAAAACATGCGTGTCCAGTATTTTTCCTGTTCAATTTTAGCTTGGTTCTTGTGAAATTCATCCAATTTGGTTAATCCTGTATTTCGACCAGAATCATACAAGGTAGTTAGGTCTGACTTCAACCAGTAACCATACAACTCCACAGCCTTTCCTTTGCCTAGGTTATAAAAAGTGGCAGAATAGATTCCATCTTCTTTCTTTACAGTCACATCCGGTCCCATAAAGGCTGTATGGATATACAGTTCCGATTGGGCATTTGCGGGCGCGAACTTAGGAATAACACGAAACTGAACTTCATCCACCTTCTGATCACCATCTGTGATCGGTTTCCAGTTCAACTCCAAGATATCCTTGTGTGAATAGAGGAGATTTTTTAATTTCCATGTAACTTTAATTTTGACTGTATCTGTCGCTACACCACTGTTATAAATTTTCACTCGGTAGCCATCACCTAGATTCGTAATCTCGGGTTCTCTTTGAAGCTCACGACCTTCCACCTCAACCTTTGGCGGTATCTCAATTGCAAAGCCTTGTGGCATGTTCCCTGCCGTTCCTAGACTGACATACTGCCCTCTATAAGAATCTTTGAAATAATAAACCAGTTCTTCCTCATAGGTGGCGTCGTCCCAGGTATCCAAGGTCAAGGTTCCACCATAGTAAAGTACATCATAAGATGGACTAGATGCATGGACATTCTGACTGACAAAAAGGCAGGCCAGAAAGGCGAAAAAAACATACAAATACTTTTTCATTTGATCACGCTCCTTTGTATTATTATAGCATTTTTTAAATAAAAAGAGGACCATGTTTGAAATGCAGCCTATTTTACTGTACAATAGGAGAAGTTAAAATAAGGAAGAGGAGAAAAAATGAAAAAAACATTATTCGCGCTCTTAACAGGGCTTTTCATTTGCCTGGGAATCACACAGGTTGCTCATGCAGATGACTATTTACGAATCGGAATGGAAGCAGCCTACGCTCCTTTCAACTGGACCCAAGAAGATGATGCAAATGGAGCTGTTAAAATTGACGGTACCAATCAATATGCCAATGGATACGATGTCCAAATCGCCAAAAAAGTTGCTGAGGAGTTAGGTAAAAAACCTCTGATCGTAAAAACATCTTGGAACGGTTTAATTCCAGCCCTCACTTCTGGTAAAATCGATATGATTATCGCTGGGATGAGTCCAACCGCTGAACGTAAAAAAGAGGTCGCCTTCTCCAAGAGCTACTATACCAGTGAACCGGTCATGCTCGTTCGTAAAGATGGAAACTATGCAAACGCCACTAGTCTAGATGACTTTAAGGATGCAAAGGTCACCTCTCAACAAGGGGTCTACCTCTATTCTCTCATTTCCCAACTCAAGGGTGTGAAGCAAGAAACTGCAATGGGTGATTTTGCCCAGATGCGTCAAGCTTTAGAATCGGGTGTTATCGATGCCTATGTTTCTGAACGTCCCGAAGCCTTAACCGCCGAGTCCGCTAATTCTAAATTTAAAATGATTCAATTCAAAAAAGGATTTGAAGTTGGGGAAGAAGATGCAACTATCGCTATCGGGATGAAGAAGGGTGACACTAGAATTGACCAAGTCAATGCCGCACTAGCTAAGATTTCGTCTGAAGACCAAGTCAAACTCATGGATGATATGATTAAGAAGCAACCAGCTTCCAGTGATGCTAGTGATGATAAGCAGACATTCTTTAGCCAAATGATGAAGATTTTAAAGGATAATGGCCCACAGTTCATACGGGGAACTGGAATGACCCTCTTAATCTCTATGACTGGAACTATCGCTGGGTTGATTATCGGTTTGTTAATCGGTGTCTTCCGGACAGCTCCGAAGGCTAAAAATAAATTCCTTGCTGGATGCCAAACTGCCTTTGGGTGGTTCCTCAATGTCTACATTGAAATCTTCCGTGGAACTCCGATGATCGTTCAATCCATGGTCATTTTCTACGGTTCCGCCCAAGCCTTTAACATTTCCTTGGATCGTACCTGGGCCGCCATCTTTATCGTATCCATCAATACCGGAGCTTATATGAGTGAGATTGTTCGTGGTGGGATCTTAGCAGTGGATCCAGGTCAGTTTGAAGCAGCGACTGCTCTAGGAATGACCCATGGACAAACCATGCGCAAGGTCGTCCTTCCACAGGTTGTTCGCAATATCTTGCCAGCAACAGGGAATGAATTTGTTATTAACATCAAGGATACATCTGTTTTGAATGTTATCTCTGTAGTTGAACTGTACTTTACAGGAAATACGGTCGCAACTCAAAACTACCAATACTTCCCAACCTTTACGATCATCGCTGTGATTTACTTCGTTCTCACCTTTACTATCACACGAATCCTTCGCTACATCGAACGTCGCTTAGATTCTGATACTTATACTACAGGTGCAAATCAAATGCAAGTCAAAGAGGTGAAATAATGGCAGAAAAAATTCTTGAAATCCAACATTTAAAAAAATCTTACGGTCAAAATGAAGTCTTGAAAGATATTTCGCTCACCGTTGAAAAAGGAGAGGTGATCTCCATCATCGGGAGCTCTGGTAGTGGAAAATCAACCTTCCTTCGCTCCATCAATCTTCTAGAGACTCCTACTGCTGGAGAGATTCTCTATCGTGGACAAAATGTTCTTGATCCTGAGTATGATCTTACCCACTACCGCGAGAAATTAGGGATGGTTTTCCAAAGCTTTAATCTCTTCGAAAATTTAAACGTCTTGGAAAATACGATCGTTGCACAAACGACCGTCCTCAAGCGCGATCGTGAAACTGCAGAGAAAGTTGCAAAGGAAAACCTTGAAAAAGTCGGTATGGGATCTCAATATTGGGCTGCCCGTCCGAAACAACTTTCAGGTGGTCAAAAGCAACGGGTCGCCATCGCACGCGCCCTCTCTATGGATCCTGATGCCATTCTCTTCGATGAACCAACTTCTGCCCTAGACCCAGAAATGGTTGGGGAAGTCTTGAAAATCATGCAGGACCTCGCTAAAGAAGGACTCACCATGATTGTCGTAACCCACGAAATGGAATTTGCCCGCGATGTCTCTAGCCGGGTCATCTTCATGGACAAGGGTGTCATCGCTGAGCAAGGAGATCCAAAAGAAATCTTTAGCAATCCAAAAGAAGAGCGGACCAAGGAATTCCTTCAACGCTTCTTACATTAATCTCTTGAAACAGTTTGCTTACCAGTATGGAAGCAAGCTGTTTTTTGTACCACTTCTGCTTGTGAGGCATCAAAAAAACCAGAGAGCAAACTCTCTGGTTTTCAATTGGAACAACAAATTAATCTTCAAATTTTTGATGATTTTTGTCATAAAAATCAATCAATCCAAGTGCAGTTTCAAACGAGATATTCTTTACTTTTGCACGTCCTTGAGCCAAGGCAATGATAGACATTTCACGGGCATTTGTTTCTTTGCTGATACGATACCCTGTAATTTTCTTATCACGTACCCATCCAACAACTGATTCTACTTTTTCAAAGTTCGATTTAGCCATGATCTTTCTCCTATATTATTATTTCCAATACTAATATAAATTTTTTTGCACATTTTGTCAACTAAAATCGCTGAAAATACGAACCTTTTTTAAAAAATGATAAAAAGTTTACTTTGCTTTCAGGGCTGATAATATTTGTGTACGAATGTTTTCAACGCCATCAGGGTTTGCTGGTAGGAAAATCGTATTATTCCCTTCTTTATCTGCAAAATTATTTAGGGTATCCAAGTACTGGTTGGTTAAGAGAATTGACATGATTTGTTCTTCGGTCAAGTCTACATTCGCACCTTTTAACTCTTTAATAGAGTCTGCCAATCCATCGACAATGGCCTTCCGTTGCTCGGCAATACCAACCCCGTGCAAACGGTCTTTTTCCGCCTCAGCTTCGGCAGCAGTAACGATCTTGATCTTGTCTGCTTCTGCCAACTCCTGAGCTGCCACGCGTTTTCTTTGCGCTGCATTGATCTCGTTCATGGATTGTTTCACTTCGGCATCTGGCTCAACTTTGGTGATCAAGGTTTTAACAATAATATATCCATAAGTTGACATTTCTTCTGCCACTTGTTTTTGAACTTCAAGAGCGATTTCATCTTTTTTCTCAAATAATTCATCCAAGGTCAACTTAGGCACAGAAGAACGAAGAGCATCTTCAATGTATGATTTAATCTGTGATTCTGGACGCATGAGTTTGTAGTAGGCATCCTTTACGTTGCTTTCGTTCACTCGGTATTGTGTTGCCACATTCATGGTAACGAATACGTTATCCTGAGTTTTTGTTTCAACCACGATCTCGCTCTGCAAGACGCGCAATTGAACTCGCGCTGCAATTTTATCGATACCAAAAGGCGCTCGCATATGAATGCCACTATCGCTAATTTTTTGATAACGTCCGAAACGCTCGATGATGGCAACAGATTGTTGCTTGACCACATATAGTGAGCTGATCACAATGAATCCTGCAACCATTAGCAAGAATAAAATAAAGATAAAAAATCCAGGCATAAAAAGTTCCTCCTTTTAATTTACGCATATCATATCACAAGTCTTCATAAAAAAGCAATATATTCCATAAAAATATATTGCTTAAATAGTTGATTGTTTCTGTATGATACTCAGACCAGCATATTATAGAGAGTTTCATTTCCGTTCAAGTTAATGAAAGACGGATCAAAACGCTCAATACGATTGACCAAACCTGCATAGTCATGCTTATTGGCTAAAGTAACCCCAATCAAGACAGGGCCTGTTCCTTTACTAGCACGCTTGATGTATTCAAAACGTGTAATATCATCATTTGGCCCTAAGATATCATTTACAAATTCACGAAGGGCCCCTGGACGTTGTGGGAAATTGACGATAAAGTAGTGTTTGACCCCATCGTAGATCAAAGCCCGTTCTTCCATCTCAGGCATACGGTTGATATCATTATTCCCACCTGAGATAATACAACAAATGGTTTTCCCCTTGATGTATTCGCGCAAGATTTCAAGGGATGCTACACTGGCCGCTCCTGCTGGTTCAGCTACGATCCCTTGTTTGGAATAAAGATCAATCAAAGTCTCTGAAATCAAGCCTTCATCGACCCCAACCAAAGTTTCCACATGTTGACGGGTCACTTCATAAGTCAATTGTCCCACTTTTTGCACAGCAATCCCGTCTGCAAACTTATCAATTTCTGGTAATTTGACTGGACCACCTGCTTCAAAAGCAGCCTTCATGGAGCGCGCTCCTTCGGCCTCTACCCCAATGACTTCAATCCGAGGATCTGTTTCTTTGATATAGGTAGAAACACCTGAAATGAGGCCTCCTCCACCGACAGGGACAAGGACAGCATCAAAGGCAATCGATTCTTTTCGAGCTTCCTCAAGAATTTCATAGGCCACTGTCCCTTGGCCAGCCTGTACGTGTGGATCATCAAACGGGTCAATAAAGGTCCGTTTTTCTGCAAGAGTAAATTCTTGGGCCGCCTTAGCTGATGCATCAAAGGTATCCCCGACCAACTTAATCGTTACATAGTCCCCACCAAAGAATCGGACTTGGCCGATCTTTTGTTGCGGTGTTGTAATCGGCATGAAGATGGTCGCTGGAATCTTCATTTCATTACAAGTATAAGCCACTCCTTGCGCGTGGTTTCCCGCAGATGCACACACTACCCCACGCTCACGCTCTTCTTTTGAGAGTTGAGAAATTGCAAAATACGCTCCACGAATCTTGAACGAACGAACACGTTGGGCGTTTTCTTTTTTCAAATAAATCTTAGCCCCATATTTTTCAGATAAATAGTGGTCGTATTCAAGGGGCGTATTGACAACGACTCCACTTAATATTTTATGGGCCTTAGCCACATCTTTTGCTGTTATCATTTCATACCTCTGTTGCTGTGTTTTGATGAAAAAAGCAAGCCAGGGTGTCCCAACTTGCTTAGTCTTCTACAGACAATTAGTTGTAGATTTTGAAGGCGTCATCGTCGTTTTGACCAACGAATGGCATTGCTTTACGCAATTCAGCACCAACTTTTTCAATTTCAAGTTCTTCAGCTTGTTTGCGGAAGGCTTTCAAACGTGGGAAACCAGCATCGTGGTCTTCAACGAATTCACGCGCAAATTTACCTGATTGGATATCAGCAAGGGCAGCTTTCATGTTTTCTTTTACTTCTGGACCGATAACACGTGGACCAGTTACGAAATCACCAAATTCTGCAGTATTTGAACATGATTGACGCATTTTCTTGAATCCACCTTCGTAGATCAAGTCAACGATCAATTTCATTTCATGAAGGACTTCGAAGTAAGCCAATTCAGGTGCATAACCAGCTTCTGTCAAAACTTCAAATCCAGCTTCGATCAAGCTTGTCAAACCACCCATAAGAACGGCTTGTTCACCAAACAAATCTTCTTCTGTTTCTTCTTTGAAGGTTGTTGAAAGAAGACCAACACGTGCTGAACCAACACCTTTTGCCCAGTCCATTGCGATGTCTTTCGCGTTACCAGTAGCATCTTGGTAAACAGCGTAAAGTGCTGGTACACCAAATCCTTCAGTGTAAGTACGACGTACCAAGTGACCTGGTCCTTTTGGTGCAACCATGAAGACATCTACGTCTTCAGGAGCTTTGATGTAACCAAAGTGGATATTGAAACCATGGGCAAAACCAAGAGCTTTACCAGCGCTCAAGTTTGGAGCGATTTCATCTTTGTAGATATCTTTTTGGATTTCGTCTGGTGCCAAGATCATGATGATATCAGCCAATTTAGTTGCTTCTGCAACTGGGTAAGCTTCAAATCCATCTTCTTTTGCTTTATCGAATGATTTACCAGGACGCACACCGATGATGACATCGTGACCTGAATCACGCAAGTTTTGTGCGTGAGCATGACCTTGTGAACCATAACCGATTACGGCGATTTTTTTACCATCAAGTGCTGGTACTTTAACGTCTTTTTCGTATTCCATTTGAACTGCCATAAGTAAAATCTCTTTTCTATTTTATTATTTGCCTTTTTAAGGCGGGGTTAACAATGTTAAGGTGAGAATTAATCTCGAGTAAATCCGGTTGCACCGGTGCGGGCGATGTTTTTAATCCCATAAGGTCGAATAACACGAATGAGGGCTTCGCTCTTTTCTGCATTTCCCGTCATTTGAACGGTGATAGAGCTTGGGGCCACATCGACCACGGTCGCACGGAAAGGTTGAATAATGGCCAAGATTTCCGCCCGCTTCTCAGCAGGTGCAGAAACTTTCACCAGGATCACTTCGCGCTCCAAGTGTGGTTTATCTGTGATATCACGAATGCGAATCACATCAATCTGGCGGTTGAGCTGTTTGATGATTTGCTCTACTTCATCATGCGAAGCAACATCAATGATAATAGTAATCCGCGATACATTAGGGTTTTCTGTTGCGCCAACAGAGATACTTTCGATATTGACTTGACGTCTCGACAAGACTCCAGTAAAGCGGTTCAGAACACCTGATCGGTTTTGAAGTTTGGCTGTTAACATTCTACGCATTAAACTTCACCCCCAACATCTCATGATTACTCTTACCAGCTGGTACCATCGGCAAGACATGCTCTTTCCGAGAAATGTCTACTTCGATGAACATTGGTACATCTTCTGTGATGACTTCCAAATCCTTCTCCAGAGTTTCAGGATTATCAAATTTATAATTCTTGATCCCGTAAGCTTGCGCCATCAATTGGAAATCCGGAAGGCTATCAAAGACTGACTCTGACGTCCGACCATCATAGAAGGCTTCTTGCCATTGACGGACCATCCCAAGCGAGTGGTTGTTGAGCATAACGACCTTGATCGGAACCTTATAAATATTTAAGATCGCCAATTCTTGGTTGGTCATTTGGAAACCACCATCTCCGACAAAGAGAACAACTTCTTTATCTGGATTGGCAATTTTCGCTCCGATAGCTGCAGGAACACCGAATCCCATCGTTCCTAGACCACCAGATGTTACCAATTGGCGCTCATTTTGGTAAGGATAGTATTGAGCCGCCCACATTTGGTGTTGTCCAACGTCTGTGACGACAATAGCGTCACCCTTGGTCAACTCTCCAATGCGTTCGATCACAGCTTGTGGCTGAACAACCCGTTCTTTCTTGTCGTAAGAACGGACCCGGTTCTTATCTTGGGTCACCTTCTCGATCCATTTTTCTGTATTGTTATGAACCGTTGGCTCTGCTAGTAACTGCTGCAAGGCCTTCTTCGCATCGCCGACAACTGGAATGTCAACAGCAATGATTTTGCCAATCTCTGCAGGATCAATATCAATGTGGGCAACCTTAGCATTCTTAGCGAAAGTTTTTGGATTACCTGTTAAACGGTCATCAAATCGACAACCAACACTAATCATGAAATCCGTCTCTGTCATGGCGATATTAGCCGCGAAGGATCCGTGCATCCCTCCCATCCCTAGGAAAAGAGGATGACTGGTCGCAATCGTTCCTTGACCTAACAGACTGGTCACTACTGGAATCTGATAGCGCTCTGCTAGAGCAATCAACTCTTTTGCAGCTCCAGCGTAACTTACCCCACCACCAGCAAGAAGAACTGGTTTTTTAGCCTTACTCAATTGCTTCAAAATCTTTTTGATCTGCAATTCATTAGGTTCAATGGTAGGCTGGTAGCTTGGAAGCTTCACACTTGGTTCATAGATAAAATCTGTCTCTAAAGCAGACACATCCTTTGGAAGGTCAATTACCACAGGGCCAGGGCGGCCAGTCGTCGCAATATGGACAGCTTCTGTGATAATTCGTGGAATATCTGCCGTCTCACGTACTTGATAGTTGTACTTGGTGATGGGCATGGTAATTCCCACGATATCCGCTTCTTGAAAGGCGTCTTTCCCGATCCCAGCACGATTGACTTGACCAGTGAAGACTAATAAGGGAACGCTATCGCTCATGGCATCTGCAATCCCTGTAATGGCATTTGTAGCCCCCGGTCCACTAGTGACGACTGCGACACCCAGCTTTCCAGTTGATTTAGCGTAGCCTTCAGCCTCATGCAAGCATCCTTGTTCATGACGACCCAAGATATGCTGGATACCCTCAAAGCTATAGATGGCATCGTATAAAGGCAAAACCGCTCCACCAGGATAACCAAAAATCGTGTCAATGCCCAAATCACGCAGGGTTTCAAGAACGAGCTCTGAACCGGTTTTTGCAGTTTCTAAGGTAATTTTCTCCATGTCTCTCCTTTCCAGTACTTTATATATCAAATTAGCATGCTACTATCATACCATTTTTAGAAAATATTTCAAGTAAAAATAGTAAATTTTCTGAATTTTCTATCCAAATCCGAAGAATGAGAGTTTTTCTAAAAATGCTACGTCTATCACAAAAAAAGTCTCTAGGAAATCCTAGAAACTTTTCTTCCTTATAACCAACCCTTTTCTTGGGCAATTTTTGCTGCCTCCGTCCGATTTTCCGCATCCAACTTGGTTAGTATGGCTGACATATAATTGCGGATGGTCCCGTTTGAGAGGAATAAGCGATCAGCAATTTCTTGGTTAGAAGCCCCTTTTGCGACTTCTTTTAAAACTGCCTTTTCTTGAGGGCTTAGAGGATTGGGATGGGTCAAGATCCCTTCCATTAATTCAGGCGAATATTCTTTTTGCCCTGCTAAAACTGCATGAAGAGTCGCCATCAAATCCGTAATGCGGCGTTCTTTTAAGACATAGGCATCGACTCCAGCCTTGAGAGCCCGCTCGAAATAGCCCGGTCGCTTAAAGGTGGTAACGATGACGACCTTGAGCTGGGGTTGTTGACTTTTGGCCCATTCCAACACTTCTAGCCCTGTTTTGATGGGCATCTCAATATCTAAGATAGCAATATCGACTGGATGGGTTTCGAGTAAGCGAATAGCTTCTTGCCCGTCTCCAGCCTGCAAGACTTCTTCTACATCCTCTTGCAAAAGCAAGAGCTGACAGAGGGCATCGCGTAACATACTTTGGTCTTCAGCAACTAATAAGCGCATCTTATTTCCTTTCTTGATAAGGGATCCGTATTTCTATCCGGGTCGGCTTGTGTTGATGACTGATCTCCAGCTCTCCTCCCAATAAGGCAATCCGTTCGCGGATCGAGTGCAGATCCTTATCGGAAACTTTACTAAAGCCGATGCCATTGTCTTCTGCAACCATTTCTACACCTGTCTCGGTGGAGCAATAAGAGAGAAAGGCCTGCGTCGCTTTGGCATGTTTGATCATATTAGTGGCTAATTCCAGAGACACCATGGCCAGAGCAGACTCTAGGATCGGCGAGATGCTAGCTGTATCGAGCTCATTCTGAATCTCCACTTTGACTTGCGCCACTTCTAGCATTTGCTGGACAGTTTCTAGCTCTCTTGTCAGGGTTCGCTGCTTCAAGTTCTCCACAATCTCTCGGACTTGGTGCATGGACTCTTGACTGATAGCTTGAATCTCTTGCACCTGCTCCTGCGCCTTCTCAACCTGACCCAATGCTAAGAATTGATCAGCTAAGTCTGCCTTGACACTGAGCATGGCAAAGGTGTGTCCTAGACTGTCATGCAGATCACGGCCAATCCTATCGCGCTCGTTTTCTGCCAGCAAGAGATTGATCTGGGCATTTTGCTTGGCATGGTCAGCTTTCAACTCTTCCACCATCCGAATCCGAATCATGCCGTAGGTCATGGCATGGGTAAAAAAGAAAATAATGATTAAAAATACCCATTCATACTCCATCGCACTCTGTTTGAAAAAGATGGCCCCAAAAAGCAGGAATTGCGATAGAAAAACTGTCCAAAGATAGGGAGAGCGAAAATTGCGAATCTCAAAGTGATAGACCAATAGGTTGCTGATGAAGAAATAAAACCAAAAATAGTTGGCGTTAATAAAAAGAGTATTTCCTGCTACATAGGCTAGGAGGTATAGCCAACAAATCCAGGTCAGCTTTTTGTTTTCAGTAATCAAGACTCCTAGATAGGAAGCAATAAACAAGAGGGCTAAAAAGAAGTGCCAGTAGGGGACCTCCCCTAATAAAATAGAGATAAAGGGAAAGCCCATAAAGACTAGGCTAGCGTAAAACATATAATGGATACGCTTGAGTTTTTCAATCATGAACGAACCTCAGAATGACGACGATAAACAATGACAAGGGTAAACAAGACCAGGGTAAACAAGGTTAAATAGACACTAGCGAGAACATTGATCTGCCCCTTGTTTAAAAAGGTCTTGATCAGCTCCATCAATTGATAGGTTGGTAGGCATTTGCCGATGGCTTGCATCCATTCTGGAAAGAGACTAATCGGCATCCATAGTCCACCCATGACAGCCAGTCCCATGTAAAGGAGATTACCCACAACAGACATCAATTGACTAGAAGGAAGCAAGGTCAAAACCAGACCGAGAGCCACAAACGCTAGGCTTCCTAGGATGAGAATAAAGGCCGACAAAATCCAATCTTGTAGGGACATATTCACATGGCGCACCACATGACCCACGGTAAAGACAACTCCAATCGATAGGAGAAAATCGACAAAGAGACCCACAACCTTTATTAGATAATATTCTACCATAGATACGGGGGTATGGCGCAAGACTTTTTGCCAATTATTGAGTCGATCGGTTTCAAGAACGGTTGGAAAAGAAAAGATAGCCGTAGACATCATAGAAAATGCCGTCATAGAAAGGAGATAATCCCTCATAAAGTGAGCGGGTGCCCCTGGTGTGTCCTGGTACATCCCTGAAAAGAAGAGATAAAAGGCCGTGGGCATCCCAATTGATAACAAGTAATAAATGGCTTGGCGTCTAGTCAAATGCCACTCAACCACGCCGAGAGCTTTCATGCGTTTCATCTTCTCTACCTACTTCCTTTGTATTTTCAAAAATAGAATCCAATAAACTTCGATTGGTTACTTCGATTTCTTGGATCGAGCATCCTTCTTCTTGCAAGCGAGTCCACAAACTATTGGCATCACGTGTCACAATCTGAAGAGCATCGGGTTTAATGATTACTTCACTAACACCTTCCATCTCTGCCACTAGAGCTTGGTAACGCAAAGGCAGGGTGAAATGTTTTTCAACTTCTTCGCTTCTCATAGCGAGAGGCGTCGTATCCCGAAGCAAATGCCCCTGATGCAAGACCAAAATTCGATCAGCCGTGTGCTCTACTTCCTCGATGTAATGCGAAGAATAGACAATGGTCACACCTTCTTCCTTTAAATGCCCAACGATCTCCCAAAAGCGTTGGCGAGTGGATGTATCCATTCCAGCAGTTGGCTCGTCCAAAAACAAAAGACTCGGACGACCAATCAAGGTCAACACAAAGGATAGGAGACGCTTTTGCCCACCAGATAACTTACTGGCCAATTGCTTTTTTTGTTCCAGACTGAATCGCAATAGATCATCAATTTCTTCTCCAGTTAAGGGGTTGGGATAAATAGAGCGAAAGAAGTTGATCAGTTCCTGCACGGTTAGCTTTTGCACAATGGCATTCTCTTGAGGGAGATAGGACACACTAGCCTTTAACTGAGGATGACCAGGAGCCTTCCCCTCTACTTCAATGATCCCAGACGTCGCTTTCATATCTCCCAGAAGACAGTTCATCAAGGTTGTTTTCCCAGCTCCGTTTGGCCCGATCAAGGCCAGACAATCCCCCCGTTCAACCGCAAAAGAAAGATCTTCTAAAATGACTTTTCCTTTGATACTTTTTTTCAAGTTCTCTACTCTAATGATGCTCATGATACTCTCCTTTCAAGCAGGCTTGGCTAGCTGGAATGATGACAAAGACGACCAAGGTCGCTCCCGTTTTTTTCATTGCTCCATTTCCTTTTTTACCGCCTTGACCATTTTCAATCCTTCTTGAACTGCCCAGCTCATGATGCCAATCCCAGCAAATAATTCCCAAGGGAAATGGTAATAGAGACTATCATCCTTTGAAAAGATCAAATAGACGACCATCCCCACCACTGTTAACGTAAACACTTTATAGAACCATTGTTTCATTTTTCCTTACCTCTTACTTTCTGACTTTATTATATGAAAAGGAAGAAGAGGCAACTAGATGATTTTGTCACTCGCTCACATGACAAAAGTCACTAAAAAAAGCCAAGTGACTTCACTCGACTTTTCTATTCTTCTTACTGGCCTTCTTCTTTCATGCCATGCAATTTCAAGGCCTTCACCAAGGCATCTGCCTTCATGTTTTTCAAATCATTGAGACCAGCATCTTTGAAGTAAGAAATTTCTTCTAGAGACTTGGCGTCAATTTGGTTGAGGTCAATCACACTGGTTGAGAGCAATTTCTTCTCTGGTGTAACGCTATACTCCAAGCTAAAACCAGGAACGGTTTTCAGCTTCTTGTAGTCTTCATTTTGCTCCAGCAAAGCTTGAATGGCTGCTGTGAGTTCTTCAGGCGACTTCTCTGCTGCGATGGTCCCAAGTTGTTGGGGCAGATCGGCCGTCACTTCGATGCGAAGGTTTTCAACCTTATCTCCCTTAGACTTGATGATATCCCGGTGTTTTGTTCCATTGATATCTCCAACTAAGGTTGTGGTTTTTTCTTCATTTTTTACTTCTTTTTTAACAGTGGAACTGCTAGATGAGCTAGCGGTTGTAGTTTTCTTCGTTTGGGATTGCGAACAACCAGTCAATACCAAAATGGCTAGCCCAAGGGTTACAAAAAATTTCTTCATTTTTATAACTCTCCTTTCACATACTGATACCAGTATAACATATCGCGTCTTTCTTGTCTAAAAACTCCACTGTTCAAAGCATTTCCCCCTCTTTTCAAGCTCTTCCATTTGAATAAAAATCTGATGAATGTGAGACTTTTTGCAGAAACTCCTTTTTCTCACAAATAAAGCCTCCGTGGAGGGTCACTTCAGTCTCAATCCCTCTGAATCACACTGATTTCATAGGGAATCTCCTCGTTTTTCTATATACAAAAAAGGTTCCGAAAGGAACCTTCTGTTCAATTATTCTACACTAAACAAGTATGGGTAGACGGGTTGGCCACCTTGGTGGATTTCCACTTCTACATCCTCATACTTCTCAGCAAGGGCTTGGGCCAATTCATTTGCCAACTCCTCACTGCCGTCTTCACCGACATAGATGGTCACAATTTCACTGTCTTCATCCAACATATGAGCGAATGTTTCTTCCAAGGTTTCCATCATATCTGGGTTTGAAACAACGATTTTGCCATCGACCATTCCAAGATTATCATTTTCATGGATTTCAAGCCCATCAATAGTGGTATCGCGAACCGCTGTTGTCACACTACCAGACACAACATCACCCAATGAAGCGCTCATGCGTTCGTAGTTCTCTTCGATCGATTTGCTTTCATCAAAGGCAAGAAGACTAGTCAATCCTTGAGGGATGGTCTTGGTCTCAACAACTGCTGCAGGTTGATCAATCACTTCTGCTGCAGATTGAGCAGCCATTAAGATATTCTTGTTGTTTGGCAAGATAATGATGTTGCGCGCATTCAACTCTTCAACCGCTTTGACAAAGTCTTCTGTTGATGGGTTCATGGTTTGACCACCAGAGATGATGTAATCCACTCCTTGCGCTTTGAAAATATCAGCCAATCCATCACCCGCTACAACTGCGATGATGGCATATTCTTTTTCTTCAACTGGTTTGGCTTGACGTTCTTCTTTTTCAACTTGCGCTTCGTGTTGGTTGCGCATGTTGTCGACTTTGACCTTGACCAAGCTTCCGTACTTAAGACCTTCTTGCATGACAAGACCTGGATCTTCTGTATGGACGTGAACTTTGACAATCTCATCGTCATTCACCACCAATAGGGAATCCCCAAGGTTGTTCAAATAGTTACGGAATTCATCGTAATCGAAGTCTTTGACATAGGTTGGACCTTGTTTCAAAGCGACCATGATTTCTGTACAGTAACCAAACTTGATGTCTTCAGTAGCCACATGGCCAGCGACTGACTTGTGGTGTTCTGCATTAATCATTTCTGACATGGTTGCAGGTGTTGCTTGGAACTCTTCAGAAGCGATGAATTCACCTGTCAAGGCTGACAAGAATCCTTCATAGATGAAGACCAACCCTTGACCACCAGAGTCTACCACGCCAACTTCTTTCAAGACTGGCAACATATCTGGAGTCTTCGCAAGAGCTGTTTTAGCTCCTTCAAGAGCGGCACGCATAACTTCTACTGCATCATTGGTAGATTCTGCTTTCTTCTTGGCCCCAATGGCTGCCCCACGAGAAACCGTCAAAATGGTTCCTTCAACCGGCTTCATAACGGCCTTATAAGCAACTTCTACACCAGACTGGAAGGCTGCTGCGAGTGCTGCTCCATCCAATTCTTCTTTGTCTTTGACACTTTGAGAAAATCCGCGGAACAATTGAGAAGTGATAACTCCTGAGTTCCCACGCGCCCCCATCAAGAGACCTTTAGCGAAGATCCCTGCTGCTTCTCCAACAGTTGAAGCAGAACGGTCAGATACTTCTTTGGCCCCATTTTCGATGGTCATTCCCATATTGGTTCCTGTGTCCCCGTCTGGTACAGGAAAGACGTTCAAAGAGTTTACATATTCCGCTTGTTTATTTAAGCGCGTAGCCCCCGCTTGAACCATTTCTTGAAATAAACTTGTAGTAATATTAGCCACGATTATTCTCCCACAATCTTGATATTTTGAATATAGACATTCACAGTATCCGTAGTGATTCCAAGTTGATTTTCCAAACTAAATTTCACACGTTCTTGAATATTTTTTGAGACTTCGCTAATCTTTGTTCCATAGCTCAAAACAGTGTAAACATCAACTGCGATAGTTCCTGCTTCCGTTGTTTTGACAACAACACCTTTAGAGAAGTTTTCTTTCCCTAGGAGGGCTTGGAAATTATCTTTGATCGCATTTTTGCTGGCCATTCCAACCACACCGAAGATCTCAGTAGCGGCACCGCCTACAACAGTTGCGATAACCTCATCAGTCAATTCAATTTGACCGTCCTTTGTATTGATTTTTACTGTCATAATTTCTACCTCAAAAGTATTTTATATTCTATTTTACCATAAAAGAGGTCAACTGTAAAAGGGTAGGGACTATTCTTCTCCCGCTGTGACAGCTGTCTCTGGAGAAAAAGAAAAGGGAGTGGGAAAGAACTCCGTAAAATAAAAAAAGTTGAAAAGGTTCCCCAAACCTTTTCAATTTTCCCACCCCCGCAAAGCAGTGCTTTGAGCAATCAACCACTGCGTCATGCTACTATTCCTATCAAAAGCGAAGGCTGGACACTTTATGCCCAGCCTTCTTTCTTTATTAAACGCGTTCTACTTTACCAGATTTCAATGCACGAGCTGAAGCCCAAACTTTTTTAGGTTTACCATCAATAAGGACAGTTACTTTTTGAAGATTTGGTTTTACGGCACGTTTTGTTTGGTTCATAGCGTGTGAACGGTTGTTACCTGATACAGTCTTACGACCTGTGAAATAACATACTTTAGCCATTTCTGTGTTTCCTCCTATTAGATCTAATATAACGGATGTGCTAGCACCACATACCGTACTATATTACCAAAAAAAATCTCTCTTGGCAAGCTTTTGGCCAAAGTTTTTCATTTCCGACTTAAGAAAACGAATTCGCTCCGACATAGATAATTTCCAGATTTCCTAAGGAAACATCGCCCGTAATGTAGAAATCCTTGCTTGTCAGAGCACTTGGATTTTCCTGATGTTGGATCGCTGAGAGGGAATTATCCACATTTACATGGACACGCCAATCACTTGGTACATAGAGGCTCAGACTTCCAAGGGAAACATCGACAACAAACTGGGCTGACGGACCTTCGATGCGGCAATTGTCAAAATAAACCGAAGCTTCTCCCATACTCACATCTGCACTTCCGTGAGTAAAGTGTTGGTCATTGAGATACTTTGTCACTGTTGAAAAAGTGACATCAATGTCATTGCCATCAGACTTACTCATGGACCCAGCAGAATAGGAAGCTAGGCGGGCTTTTGTTTTCTTAGAGGGTTTAAACAAAATATTGAGCCCAATCACAGCGAGAATTGAGGAAAGGATGACAACTGAATTGGACACCGGAAGGAAATGGTATTGCCCATTGAGACAAAAGAGGGCTAAAAGTCCATAGATGAAGCCCCAACCAAAATGGCGTTTTAAGAAACTAGAGAGGGACAGGACGGCAAGCAAGGTAACCCAAGCTAAGGTCCAGATGCTGATGTCCCATTTTACAAAATAGCCTTGTAAGAGGATTAAGGCTGCTAAAAGGATTAAGAATACTCCAATTAATTTTTTTCTCATGATATTACCTCATTTCATTTAGTCGTTCTTTTAAGAGTTGATAGTAGCGTCTGGATACGTGAACCTGCTTATGGGTCTGATAGAAATTGACCGTGCTAGTTCCTGAAAAAGACTTTTCTAGAGAATAGATCTGCTTTGCGTTGACAATGGTGGATTTGGATATCCGACAAAAGGCGATGGGAAGCAGCTCCTCCAACTCATAGAGCTTCTGCTTAACCTCATAGGCCTCGTCCTTGGTGTGCCCAAAAATCTTCTCCCCGTCCGTCTCAAAAAAGAGGATCGATGCCACATCCAGAAAATACTCACTTCGATCCTTGTAAAAGGCCAAAGGAGCGACCTTTTGTTCTAGGATTCTCTCTTGCAGCTGGGTCAACTCCGGGGTCAAGCGCGGGGCTCGAATCAAGATCTCAGGCTCGTCCATTGATGGATCCAATTCGATTCTAACTTTCATAAAACTCCTTTCCCAACGTTTTGATAGTACCATTATAACAGCTGTTGAAAACAAAACAAGGGCTTTTCAGTAAGTGGCACGTTTTGCCCATCAAGAGGTAGTTTTTGAGAAGTAAAGAGAGAGTGGGACAGAAATCGGTCATTCGTTAGAATTCGATTTCGTCGTCCCACCTCCGCACAGTTGAGTAGGGCTGTAAAAGCTGATGAAATCAGTGTAGTAGAGCCCACTCAACCACTGCGTCTTGCTCGACAATCCAAAAACAATTAAGAGGCTAGGACTTTTGTCCCAGCCTCCTTCCTTTATTTGTTGCTATTCTTATCCGGTAAAAGAAAACTAAGACCCACGCAAGCAAGGACACCCGCTGTGATCACTAAGCCATTTGAAACCGGCAAGAGATCGTAGATCGCGTTTGCAATCATCAGAGCAATTAAAGCACAGATGACACTTGCCTTGTAGTCCTGTTTCAACAGATTTTCAAGCGTAAAGAAAGCAAATAAGAGAACGGGGAATAAAGGCCAGATATTCACATCGATCTTTGGAAAGCCAACCATTCCCATTGTGACAACCGCAAGAGCTGCCAGAATAAATCCAAGTCCAAGTAATTTTTTCATCATCGTATACCTCGTTTTTATTAATTGGAAGTATTGCTTCCTTTGATGATTCTATGATAGCAAAGAGCCCCTATGGAGACAAGGACTTTTGACTAAGCGGTCAAAAATGGCGCCTATGCGGTCAAAAAAAGAGCGAGACAGAACGAATCGGTTATCACCATCATTCGTCGTCTCGCTCCTTCAAAGCCGTTTCTTCCTATGCCGATTGCAGGGATCGAACCTGTGACCTACGCGTTACGAGTGCGTTGCTCTACCAACTGAGCTAAATCGGCGATTACCTTCTTAGTATAGCACTCTGAGAATAGATGTCAAGAAATTTTCATCTCCATTAGAAAAAGCCTTTCCTGAGACAAGGCTTTGAGATTCTTCCTATTACGAACCCGCACTTTCGTAGGCATCCAATCCCCTGTCCCAAAGTTTGAGGGAAATAACAAAGAAAACAAGGGAAATCAGAATCAAACCACCAATATTAAAGAGTCCATCCTTGTCCTGCAAGAAATAGCTGGCAGGATAGTAGGCCGTAAAGGCGAAAGGTACAATAAAGCTAATTAACCAACGAAGGAGCGAATTGTAAATAGAAATAGGATACTTGGCAAAATCATTAAACATATAGAAAATGTAAATCATGGCACCTGACTGCTTGGTCCAAAAAGCGATGCTGGCTGTAGCAATTTTCAAGGAAGTATAAATCAAGGTTGCAAAAGGAATACAAACTAGAAAAATCAGGAATTTTGGAAGAGTCCAAGAGATGCTAGTTACTGTTGTTCCTAATAGAATGCCACCGACCAAAAGTTCACCCAAGGCATCAATCTGAAAGGTCTCAACGAGGATGTGAAAGAGAGGATTAATAGGACGAGTCAGATACTTGTCAAACTCCCCTTTTCGAACTAGTCGTTGACCTAAAGCCCAGAGATTGTCAAAAAAGAGATGATCTAATCCCTTGGGAATTAAGGAAAATCCATAGATAAAGGCAATTTCTTGATAAGTCCAACCTTCTAGGGAGGGAATGTGTTGAAAGATGACATTGAGAAACAAGAGGTTCAGGCCTTGAGTCAGAAAGACTCCCAACACACCAACCACAAAATCGACCTTGTATTCCATGATTTGCTTGATGTACTGTCTGATAAAAATCAGATGCATGCGTTGATATTTTTTCATACTAACCTCCCTGAATGGTGATAAATGACTGGACTCGTTTCCAAATCAACTGAGACAAGCCCACCATCACTATAAGCCAGAAAAGCTGAAGCAAAAGTGCTTGAAGAATCTGACTAGCATCGTATTTCCCAACAATAATCATGACCGGAGTGTAAATTAAGGATGAGAAAGGTAAGAAGGACAGAATATCTGAAATGAGCTTTGGAAAGAAAGCCAAGGGAATCAAACTCCCAGACATAAAGGCCACTATGGAAGTCTTAAGTAGATTGGAACCCCATAAATTTTTAAATACAAAGGCTGAAAATCCGAAGCAGATATTAAAGAAAAAGTTAATCAGATAAGCCAGAGTTAAGCTAAAGAGATAAAGGACAGTTAATCCCAGCACTTCTACAATCCCTTGCCCAGATAAGATTTTCATCAAAACAATGACACTTAAAAATGGCAGTCCAACAGAGATAAAAATCAACCACTTGGAACCAAGCTCCGTAAAGAGGTAAGAAGCCGCAAAATGCACTGGTCGCAACAAGCGCATGATAATGGAACCATCCTTGACCTCATCACCAATCATAAAGGAAGAATCCGACCTAGTCAGAAGATTAGTCACAAAACTCATGATGATGTAGAGGGTGATATCCGCCATACTGAAGCCCTGAATCAAAGGCTCCTGGGAGGAATCAAAGACAGCCTTCCATAGATAAAAAGCCACAAAAGCACCCATGACATCGCCAATCCGATAAAGAATAAAGTTGACTCGATAGCTAATCAACTCCTGAATCCCTGCATTGATAAAGGGTTTATAACGTCTCCACAATTTGACCATCTTAGAGCTCCTTTCGATAGAAGCGACGGATAATATCTTCAATATCCGTATCTACCATCTTCAAATCACGGACCTCAAAATCAGATAAGGTTTGCTTGATAATATCGGCCGACTGGTAGCGGGAACTATCGAATTCAATATTGAGAGTATTTCCTTGTCTATCAATGGACATATCAGGCAAGCCCTCATAATGAGAGACTAGATGATTTTGACCTGGCGTCAGGTCAAAGGAGAGAGTCTTCATCTTTCCAAAGGTTTCCTTGAGCTGGCTAACCGTTCCATCAAAAATCTCTTGCCCCTTATCAATCATAAAAATCCGATCACAGAGTTGCTCAATATCGCTCAAGTCATGAGTAGTCAAGAGAATAGTTGTCTCTTCCTCCTGATTAATCTGGGTAATGGCCCGACGAATGTTGTCCTTGACCGACACATCCAAACCAATGGTCGGCTCATCTAAAAAGAGAACCTTGGGATTGTGAAGCAAGGAAGCCGCAATATCCGCCCGCATCCGTTGACCCAGTGAAAGAGTCCGCACAGGATCCTTGATAAATTCTTTCAAATCCAAGACTTCATTCAAAAAGTCCATGCGCTTATGGAAGAGCGAGTCTGGCACATCGTAAATCTCCTTCAAGACCGTGTAGGTCTCTTGCAGTGCCAAATCCCACCAGAGCTGGGTACGTTGTCCGAAAACGACTCCAATATCCTTGACATAATCTTGGCGATTATCCTGGGGAATCTTGCCATTAATCCGACAATAGCCAGATGTCGGCTTTAAAATTCCTGTCAGCATTTTGATGGTGGTTGACTTCCCAGCACCATTTGCCCCGATAAATCCTAAAATCTGCCCTTTTGGAACTTCAAAAGTTAAATCCTTGACCGCTTCAAAGGTCTGCTTTTCAGGATGAATAAAGGAGCGCAAGGCTCCCTTTAACCCCGGCTCCTTAACTGTCTTCACAAAATTTTTCCGAAGATGTTGCACTTCTATCATTGCCATATCTATCTCCCTATCGTAAGAAGCAACATTGTATTTTTGACTACAAATATTCTAAATCCTTACTTTCTACACTTACTCAATATTATTACAGAAGGCTTTATACCAACCTATTATAATCCAATAAAAAAAGGAATGCAAGCGTTTGCTTATTGATTATGAAATTAGAGATTTCTCTCTTAAAATGAAACTTTTAATCAAAAATTCTGTTAAATAGTTTCCTTAAGACACCAAAAAACCTGCCCTTAGGGGCAGGCTTATTGTTAAGAAAAAGAATTTTTTTAATCGAGAAAATTAACGATTCTACTGTTAATCCTTCAGCATTTAATTATTATCATCAGTCTCAATGGATTTTTAAGCCCTCAATTATTCTCTAAAAATTCTTTAATACGAGAAACAATAGCATCGCTTTGATAATGATAGAGGTCGTGAGGCACATCCATATAATCGACTTGAACATTAGACTGGTCGCTTGCAAATCTCTCTGCATAACGTTGCCACTCTGATTGGCTAAAGGTCGTGCCTTCACCGTTAGAAACCAGGAGTAAGGCTGGAATTTTCGAATTAATGCTAGATGGAACTTTCTTGGCATTTTCCTTTGCCAAACGGGATTCATGAAGCATGGCTTGTGACATCAACTGCTTATATGCTAGTAATTTATATTGTTGTCGTTCAGTTTCAGTCAGAGTTGGATTTTTTATATAAAAGGACTCAGGGAAATAGCGTAATAAGCCAATCTTACTGCTCCAATAAGCCACAGTAAGCAAGGCCTGATTATCCTTTAAATCTTCATAACTCGCTGGCAAGGCCCAATCAAGACCGATCAAAGCCCTCACTTCATTAGGATATTTCTCTTGCCAAGCCAGACTTTCAAGACTAGCCATTGAATGAGAAACAATCACATAAGGCCCCGAAACTTCGGCTTGAGACAAAGCTTGACGGGTCTCAGAAAAAACCGTCATCACATCTCTTGATTGATCACTATCTTCACTAAAACCATATCCTGCCCGCTCTACAACGACTACTTTGTATTTTTTGGATAGGGAATCTGATAGATTCTTAAAGTCTAAAATAGGAGAGGCGATACCTGCACCGGAAAGAAAAACTATCGTTTCAGATCCTTCACCTTTAATGTATACATTCATTTGATGTCCATTGACCGTGACCTCTTTACCGATAGGAGTGAGAAGCTTACTTTCTTTTTGCAAACTAAGTTGGTGAAAACCAAATGTACCTCCTAGAAAAAGGATAAGAACAACAAAAATGATCCAGCTAAACTGTTTAAATTTTTTCATAGGCATATTGTACAAAAATTAAATCCCGGAAGCAACTTTTCCCATACAAAAAAACAAGATCCACATGGGACCTTGCTTTCCTGTTTTTAATTAAGCTTTGCCTTCTGAACCGAATACGTCGATACGTTCTTCAACAGCTGCAGTAATTGCTTCGAAACCTGGTTTCAAGAATTTACGTGGGTCGAAGAGTTTCTTCTTGTCGTATTCTGCTTCGTTTGCATCGTATTCACGTACGAATTGACGAGTAGCATTTGCAAATGCGATTTGGCATTCAGTGTTAACGTTAACTTTTGCAACACCAAGTTTGATAGCTGCTTGGATTTGATCATCAGGGATACCTGATCCACCGTGCAATACGATTGGGAATCCTGGAACAGCTTCAGTCAATTTTTGCAAGTGGTCAAGGTGAAGACCTTTCCAGTTTGCTGGGTAAGGACCGTGGATGTTGCCGATACCTGCAGCCAAGAAGTCGATTCCTGTAGCAACCATTGCTTTAGCGTCTTCGATTGGTGCCAATTCACCGTCACCGATGATACCGTCTTCTTCACCACCGATAGTACCAACTTCAGCTTCTACTGAGATGCCTTTAGCATGAGCTTTTTCAACGACATCTTTCGCCAATTTAAGGTTTTCTTCAACTGGAAGGTGTGAACCGTCAAACATGATTGAAGTGTAACCAGCTTCGATACATTCAAGAGCATCGTCGTAGTGACCATGGTCAAGGTGAATAGCAACTGGTACAGTGATACCCATTGATTCTACAAGGTTTTCAATAAGGGCTTTACATACTTTGTAACCACCCATGTATTTAGCAGCACCCATAGAAGTTTGGATAAGTACTGGAGCTTTCTTAGCTTCTGCTGCACGCAAGATAGCTTGAGTCCACTCAAGGTTGTTTGTGTTAAATCCACCAACTGCATAACCATTGTCACGAGCTGCTTGGACAAATTTTTCTGCTGAAACGATTGCCATTTGTTATAGGCCTCCTATAAATTTTTGTGGGGTTAATCCCACTTACATTGTTTATTTTATCACTTTTTAGATGAAATTGCTAGTTTTTCCTGTAGCTTTAAGAGATTTCTTCCAATAAATAGGGCGGAATCTCCTATCTCCTAAGGCTTTCACCCTAGCAAATAAGGAAAAGAGGCTGGGACAAAAGTCCTAGCCTCTTAATTATTTTTGGATTGTCTAGCAAGACGCAGTGGTTGAGTGGGCTCTACTACGCTGATTTCATCAGCTTTTACAGCCCTACTCAACTGTGCGGAGGTGGGACGACGAAATCGAATTCTAACGAATTACCGATTTCTGTCCCACTCTCAATTCTCTTCTTTAAAATTTTTTAGCGAAAGGAGAAAGGCGATCCCGCAGATCACAAGGAGTGCTGCTACAACCCATTGAGAATAGAAATAAGCAGCAAATAATTGACTGTCGGTGAACATTTTTCCAAAAAGCCCGTTTAGCACTCCCTCAAGAAAGGGAATATACTCACACACAGCAAGGATTGACGCAAGAAAGAGAATACTGCCCGCTATCAAGAAAAGATTGGGAATCCACTTTTTAATCCTTTTCTCTTTTCTGAGAAAATACTTAGAAGCAATCGCTACTAGAAAAACGAGGACATTCCATATGTTTAAGGCGATAAAATATCTAAAAGTATCCTTGTATGCGCCTATCGCCATAGCTAAAATCAGGATAGGACCGAAAAAATTAATGGCACTTCCCAATAGTGCAAAGAGGCCATCGACCAAAACCAGATACTTCTTCTTCATTTTCTCACCTCATCTCACACCTATTCTACCACAAAGAAATTTAAAAACAAAAAAAGATAGCCAAAGCTATCTTGATCCGATGCGGAGAGAGGGACTTGAACCCTCACGACCTAAAGCGGTCACAGGATCCTTAGTCCTGCGCGTCTGCCAATTCCGCCATCCCCGCGATTGAGTACTTTACTAGTATATCAATCAACAACTTTTTTGTCAAGATTTTTTTCAAACTTTTTTCAGGGTTTGTCATTTTTTCACAAAAAGGGAGCAGGTCTATAGACCTGCTCCCTTGATTTTTATTTGCTATCGTGGTTTTCAACTGCCGCTGTGATGAAGGCTGTGTAAAGTCCTTCTGGGCGGTTTGGACGGCTTGACAATTCTGGGTGGTATTGGCAAGCAACAAAGAATTTGTTTTCTGGGATTTCAACGATTTCGACCAAACGGTTGTCTGGTGAAACGCCTGAGAAGACAAAACCTGCTTCTTCAAACTGTTCACGGAAAACATTGTTAAACTCATAACGGTGACGGTGGCGACGTTGTACCACTTCTTGATTATCATAGGCAGCGGCTGCTTTTGATCCTCGTTTGAGTTTAGATGGGTAAAGACCGAGACGGAGCGTTCCTCCCATGTCTTCCACATCAATTTGGTCCCGCATGATATCGATAATTGGATACTTGGTTTCTGGATCCAATTCGGATGAATTGGCCCCTTCCAAGCCTAAAACGTGACGGGCAAATTCGATACAGGTTAACTGCATACCCAAGCAGACACCCAACATTGGGACGTCTTGTTCACGCGCATACTTGATGGCTTGAATTTTTCCTTCTGTTCCCCGTTGACCAAAACCACCTGGGACGATGATCCCATCCGCATCTCCAAGGAGTTCTGCCACATTTTCAGCTGTCACATCATTGGCATTGACCCAATTAATCTTGACCTCTGCATCATTGGCATACCCTGAGTGCTTCAAGGCCTCAACGACAGAAATGTAGGCATCTTGCAATTCTACGTATTTTCCAACCAAGGAAATCTTGACCTGCTTCTTGAGGTTCATGACCTTGTCGACCATCGCAGACCATTCTGTCATATCTGCTGCAGGAACATTCAATTTCAAATGGTCACAAACGATTTGGTCCATATTTTGTGCTTGCAAGTTCAATGGGATTTGGTACAAGTGGTCCACATCAAGTGATTCGATGACAGCTTCTGGTGCGACATCACAGAATTGAGCCAACTTGTTCTTAATTCCTTGACCAGCTGGTTTTTCTGTACGGATGACCAACATATTTGGTTGAATCCCAAGACCACGCAATTCTTTCACAGAGTGTTGCGTCGGCTTGGTTTTCATTTCTCCCGCAGCCTTCAAGTAAGGAAGAAGAGTGGTGTGGATGTACATAACATTTTCAGCACCAACATCTGCCTTCATTTGACGAAGAGCTTCAAGGAAAGGAAGGGACTCAATGTCTCCAACTGTTCCCCCGACTTCTGTGATGATGACATCTGAATCCGTCGTCGTCGCTGCTCGTTTGATCTTTTCTTTCAAGGCATCTGTAATATGAGGAATAACCTGTACAGTCGCGCCCAAGTATTCTCCGCGACGTTCCTTGCGAAGAACTTCGCTATAAATTTTCCCTGTTGTCACATTTGAGTACTTATTCAGATTGATATCAATGAAGCGTTCATAGTGACCAAGGTCCAAGTCTGTCTCTGCACCATCGTCTGTGACAAATACTTCCCCGTGTTGGTAAGGACTCATCGTCCCTGGATCGATATTGATATAAGGGTCAAACTTTTGGATCGTCACTTTCAATCCACGATTTTTGAGCAAGCGACCAAGACTTGCTGCGACAATCCCTTTCCCGATGGATGATACGACACCACCCGTGACAAAAATATATTTTGTTGACATGTGCTTTCCTCTTCTTCTAATGTTGTAGAGGCCATTCCTCTTTGCAGAAAAAACAAAAATAGCTCCCTAATCCTTAGGGAGCTCCGACCTCAAAATGAGGTGCCCGAACAATATCTTACCGCAAATGGTCTACTTTGTCAAATTGAAAATTTCATGAAAATGATTTTCGCTGTTTACGAGACCTTTTCCACTCCATTTTGTGTGACGAGAAATTTCTCAAATTGAAGTTGAGACATGCAAAGAGCAAGGTCCTTGTGGATTCGCTCCAGTGCTTCTAAACGCATCTCGACTGATGTCTCGGTATTTCCTTGAATGACAAAGAGGGCGTTTTGCGTAGTCTCCTCAAATTTGTAATGGTCACTATCGCGTACATCCAACCAAGCCAGAACTCCTTTTTGATCCCGGTAGACAGGATCTGTCGGTGCAACATGTTTTTCGCTAGAAAGTATCGGGAGGAAGAGATCGTCTCTTTGACTCACTGTAAATTCAATCGGTCCCTCAATCTTATCTAAGTCATGTCCTCCGATCGCGAGAAAAGACTTCAGAGATTCTACATTATAGATATCGATGATGCTATTGATCTGAGGAAGAGCTCCTCGATGCTGGATATTTCGGATGAGAGCTAGGACCGTTGGGGGATTTTTCTTGATGCTACGCCCTACTTTTTGCAAGAGGTCTGTATACCCTTTGATGACAGGAGATGCCACTACTTCTTCTGTCTGACACTGAAGCGCCCATTGTTCAAGCTCTTTCTTCTTTTCAAGAAAAGAAGGGGGCAAAACTGCTTGAGGATCCACATTTCTAGCAATTCCGACCACAACCGTATCAATACCAAGAGCTACTAAACTTTGATCTAAACGAAAGTCCATCTGAACACCTCCTATTTGGGAAATACTTACATGTTCATTATACTCTAACTTGCCACCGTTTTCAATGCAAACAAAAAGAAACAAGGAACAATTGTTTTTTTTCAGAAGATAGATAAACTATTTTTATTGACATATAAGTCAATAAATTACTTGCAAACCATCCTCTACTTTTGAAAAATCAAAGGATATTCTGAAACTTTCCGCCGTGAGAAAAGTGCCTGAAACTTCATAGCTTCAGGCACTCGGAATTATTGAGACTTAAGGCTCAATAATTAGTCATGGAACTTCGTAGAAGTTCGCTGACGTCCGTACTCACCTAAGGAAAGTTTCTGGGAAAACTTCGTCTTCAATAAAAAAACAAGGAACAATTTCCTTGTTTCATATGATTTATTCTTCTTCCTCGTCTTCAGAATCCTCTTCTTCGTCGTCTTCTTCGCTCAATTCAACTTCTTCACCCAAATCATCTGGTACGATTTCATTGATTTCAGCATCGTAAGCTTCGACTTCACTCTTTTCATCATCTGGATTTTCTTCATCATATGAAAGAGCTGGATCTGCTTCGTAAACTTCTTCGTCTTCTGGATCGTCGTCGTTGTAGTCGATCGCATCTTCGTCTCCATCCATGAAGGCATTGACACGTTTTTTCTTCCGTTTCTTAGGAGTTTCATCTTCGTCTGTTTCTTCAAGAGCGATAATTTCCTCGTCAACTTCATCGATGGCATACCATGAACGAAGACCCCATTTGTTATCTCCAAGTGGGATAAAGCTTCCATCGACATTCAATTCTGTGTAGAACAATGGAAGAGCTTCACGGATCTCGCTGTTTGATTTTTCAAGGTAATTTTGAATTTCATTTACAAGATCGCTAAAGTACATTTCATGGTCACGTCCGCGTAATTCCAAAATCGCACGCGCCACTTCAATCATAGAAAGTTCACTTTTTTCTTGTCCAGCAAATACTTCTAATTCCAAGGGTAAATCTCCTTATGTTTCATTTCCTAAATGGAGAAGGATCGGGTCTTAAACCTCATCCTATCCTCGATGATAGATTGAAAACTTCTCGTCACTAAATCTATCACGCATTTTATCGTTACACTCTATTGTACGATAAATTTCCCCTTTCGTCAAAGGAAAATTCCAGGATTCTCCATGAAATCAGAAAAAAGAAGAGCCTCATGGCTCTTCTTTTTATTCTCAATTATTTTACTTTTGCTGTGCTTGTGATCACGTTCACGGCTTTCTTCACTGTGATGTCATGTTTCAACATTTCTGGTGAAAGAAGGTTGCGAACTTGTTCAACTGGCATGTTGTAATCTGCTGCCAATTGTTCGATTTCAGCATTGATTTCTTCTTCAGTTGCTTCGAAGCCTTCTGCTTTGGCTACTGCTTCAACCACAAGGTTTGTCTTCGTGCGGCTTTCTGCTTCTGCTTCATATTGTTTGTGAAGATCATCTTGAGTTGTTCCAGTAATTTGGAAGTACATTTCAGGTGAGATTCCTTGACGTTGCATATTTCCAAGGAATTCGTTGATTGAACGGTGTACTTCTTCGTGGATCATTTCTTCTGGAAGTTCAACGATTTCAGCATTTTCAACTGCAAGATCGATCGCTGCTGCTTCTACTGCATCGTTGTATGCTTCTTCTTTTGCTTCTGCCAATTCTTTGCGGTATTTTTCTTTCAATTCAGCAAGAGTTTCAACTTCTTCATCGATGTCTTTTGCCAATTCATCGTCAAGAGCTGGTACTTCTTTTGCTTTCACTTCGTGGATAGTTGTCACGAATTTCGCTTCTTTACCTGCAAGGTCAGCTGCTTGGTAGTCTTCTGGGAAAGTTACGATGACGTCAACTGTTTCACCAGCAGAGTGTCCAACCAATTGGTCTTCGAAACCTGGGATGAATTGACCTGAACCAAGTCCAAGTGAGAAGTTGTCACCTTTACCACCGTCGAATTCGACACCATCGATAGAACCTACGAAGTCGATTACAACTGTGTCGCCTTCTGCTGCAGCACCTTCTTTAACAACCAATTCAGCCAAGTTGTTGCGTTCGCGTTCGATACGAGCATCCACATCAGCGTCTGTTACTTCTTTAGAAACTTCTACTGATACTTCAAGGTCTTTGTAAGCACCCAATTTTACTTCAGGTTTTGTTACAACAGCTGCTGTCAATGTCCAGTCTTGACCTTTTTCCATAGATACAACATCAAAAGTAGGTTGTGCTACAACTTCGATTCCAGCTTCTTTAACAGCTGCTTCGTATGCTGCTGGAAGAAGATCGTTCAAAGCATCTTGGTAAAGAGCTTCTTCACCAAAACGTTGGTTGAAGATTGGACGTGGAATATGACCTTTACGGAATCCAGGTACGTTCAAGGTTTTCTTAACAGACTCAAACACACGGTCCAAAGCAGGTTTGATTTGCTCTTGACTGATGGTGAAAGTCAATACACCGTGGTTAGTTTCTTTGTTTTCAAATGATACAGACATTCTGTCTCTCCTTAAAATAATATAGTCATTCCTTATAATTTTACCACAAAACTTTGAAATTGCAAGTTTTAAAACGTTTTTGCCTCTCTTTTCATCCAAAAAAACTAGCCCCTAAAAGCTAGTTCTAGTTATGATTTTCGGATAGGATCGTCTAGATAGAGAGCACGGGCACCACCTATCAATTTTGGCCGACTAGCGAGGGCTGTGACATGGGCTTCCCCTAGTTCACGTATGACAGGGCGAATTGGGACTTGCACGTGCTTGACGTGCATCCCCACTGAGGTATCTCCGATGTCTAAGCCCGCTTGGGCTGTGATAAATTCTACTTCAACAGGATCCTTGAAATACTTGAAAGCAGCGAGTTGTCCAGCTCCCCCTGCATGGAGACTTGGAAGGACATTGACGATTTCTAACTCCTTCTTGTCTGCCAATTCCCGCTCGACCACCAAGGCGCGATTGAGGTGCTCACATCCTTGTACCGCTAGATAAATCCCTCTTGGATTCAACTCATCTAGCAAGGCCTGGACAATAGCTTCAGCAATGTCGATGTTCGAAGCCTTTCCAATTTGCCCTCCTGCAACTTCACTTGAAGACATCCCGAGAACTAGAATCTGTCCCTGATGGAGACGGCTTTTTGCCAAAACATCTACCAGGATTTCTTTTGTATCCTTCTTCAGTTGCTCCAAATCCATGAATTAGTTTCCTTTCTTTTGGAAGGCATAATAGACCACATAGCCTAAAGCCATTCCGACAAAATTCTGAGCAAGGTTATTTGGAATGTCCGAGATAGCAGCTCCCCATCCATTGCCTAAAAGGAGGGCAGAAGCTAGTGCGTAACCGCCTACCATGACGACTGTCGCAAGAAGCAAGCCTAAGTAACGGGCTTTTCCCTTGAAGCCAGCGAAATAGCCTTGCCCCCCGTGAAAGAGGAGACTAAAGAACATCCACTGAGGATAGCCTGAAATGAGGTCGAGTAGAAAAGCTCCGACACCACCTACAATCGCACCTTCCTTGCGTCCAAAATAGAAGGCTGTAAAATACACTCCAAGATCTAACAGGGTGACAATCCCTGTGGGAGTTGGGAGTTTGGTATAGTAGCCAAGTACAACTGTCAAGGCTGTCAAAATGGAAAGGCGGGCAATGAGTTGAGTTCGATTAGATGTCATATTGTACTACTCCATACTGGTCTGAATGTTGAATCGCTTGGAAGACAAAGTCTTTAGAAGCTTTGACAGCTTCAAGCGGTGATTTTCCTTTCACCAACTGGCTGGAAATGCTAGATGCGAAGGTACAACCAGCTCCTGTATTGTTCTTTTCTAAGACCGGCTCTTCAATGACGGTGAAGTCTGTACCATCATAAAAGACATCGATGGCCTTTTCTTTATTGAGACGATTGCCCCCTTTGACCACGACATTCGCCGCACCCAATCCATGGAGCTTGCGCGCCACCTCCTTCATATCATCGAGCGATTGAATCTTGCTTTGGGTCAAGATCTCAGCTTCTGGTAAGTTTGGTGTGATGATGGTCACATAAGGGAAGAACTTGATCAATTCGTCTCGAAGAGCTGAAACTTCTACATCATGGCTTTCCTTGCAGACCAAGACAGGATCGAGCACTACTGGGATATCTGCATGAGCTTTGACATAATCCAAAGCTAGGTCTGCCACTTCAACATTTGGCAAGAGGCCGAGTTTAATAGCAGAAAAAGGAACATCCTTGAGAGAGTTGAGCTGTTGAGCAAAGGTCGTCGGATCCACCGGAATCACTTCAAAACCGTGCTCCGTCATAGCGGTCAAACAAGTCACCGCTACAAAGCCATGCTGTTTGTTAGTCGTATAAGTTGCAAGGTCTGCGTGAAGACCTCCCCCACTAAAAATATCATTTCCTGAAATAGCTAGAATCAATTCATTACTCATAACGGATCTCCTTTAAATATAAGCCATTTGGCGCTGCTGTAGGACCTGCTAGATTGCGGTCCTTCTTTTCTAAAATTAGATCGATCTGCTCGATCGGCATCCGATCATTTCCAATCTTCAACAAAGTTCCCACCATATTGCGGATTTGCTTGTAGAGAAAGCCATTGCCCGAAAAGGTAAAGACAAGGCGATGATGTTCTGCATCCTCGACCAAGCGAGCCTCTGTAATCGTACGAACCTTATCTTCCACGCTGGTTCCCGAAGCTGTAAAGCCGGTGAAATCATGGGTTCCCTCCAACTTTTGGATGGCTGCTTGCATCTTTTCCACATCCAAAGGATAAGGATAGTGGGTGGCATAGTGGCGCATCATGGGGTTCTTGGGACGACCATAATCCACGATAAATTCATAGGTCTTGCTGTGCTTCTTGTAGCGTGAGTGAAAGTCATCTTCTACTTGCTCCACTCGGATGAAATCAATATCCTCTGGGGTTTGGGTATCGAGGGCAAAGCGGAGCTTCTCCTCGTCCCGCGCTTGGGGGAGATCAAAATGAATCACCTGCCCAAGAGCATGGACACCTGAATCCGTTCGCCCCGCTCCATGAACGGTAACAGGGGTTCCTTGATTGAGGCGCGTCAAGGTCTTCTCGATTTCTTCTTGCACACTACGGGCATGCGGTTGGCGTTGAAACCCTGCAAACAAGGTCCCGTCATATGAAATGGTTGCTTTGTATCGTGTCATGGTTCTATTTTAGCAAGATATAGAAGGGGTTACAAGAGTGAAAAATTTAAACTGTCCGGGTACAGTTTTGCAAACACAAAAAGAGGCTGGGACAAAAGTCCTAGCCTCTCAATTATTTTTGGATTGTCGAGCAAGACGCAGTGGTTGAGTGGGCTCTACTACGCTGATTTCATCAGCTTTTACAGCCCTACTCAACTGTGCGGAGGTGGGACGACGAAATCGAATTCTAACGAATTACCGATTTCTGTCCCACTCTCCTAACTTCGACCTATTACAAGTCAACTAGGTCTTAGTCTCTTTTTTTATTTTTCAAGTCCATTCCTGCTGCTCCTAAGATCGCCCCTAGTAAAGCGAGTCCCAAAGCAGATTCCACTCCTGTTTCTGGGAGTTGCTTGTTAGAGTTTACTGTTTCTGAACGAACCTCTTTTTCCACAACTGCTGGAATTGGCGTTGGGATATTTACTGGTGCTACTGGTTGAGCCTTTGAGATCACTTGAGGTGTTGAAGGATCTGAAACCATTTTGTTTACAAGCACGTCTGGTTTCACTGGCGCTTCTACTGAAGGGCTTGTTGGGATCACAATTTCTTTGGTACCGACTTCAACAATTTCTGCAACTGGCTCTTTAGCAACTTCTGTAGCGATTACTTTTCGACTTTGATCAAGCGCCGAAACCTCTACATACTCAAGACCTTGCCCTTTAACCCCAGCCTGGATCACTCTGCGTTCTCCTTTAGCGAGATCTGGATTAGTCCGTTCCACAAGGTCAAAGTCAAGTTCTTTTTCTACGATTTCAAGACTTGGTTTGTCTTCCACTAGGGCTTTGACGTCATTTTCAGCCAAGCTACCTACTTGCGTGATTGGCTTGAGCCCCGCAAGGGCTTGGGTCAGAGCAGCCACTTCTTGATCCACCTGATCTTGATGAGCACGACTCACATTCCAATTCAAGCTACCTAAGACTTTCGCAAGTGCTGCGCGAGATTCTGGTGTGTAAATGTCTAGATCTGTTGGCACCGTATCAACTGCTTTTCTAAGAGCAGTGAAGTCTGCTTTGAAATAGTCCTTGTTGTGGTTGGCAAAAGCTTCCATGACCTGGAAGACTTCTTCTTCCTTGTATTCATTGGCCGGCTCATCAGCCCAAATTCCCAACATACTTCCGGATGTCGGTATCTTGACATCAGGATATTTGGTTGAAGCTAATTGTTCAAATGGAACGGTTTCTGAATGTTGAAGAGCTTTATCGAGTGGATAGCTTTGCTCTCCTCTATGGCCCAAAACATAGTACCAGTCACCGTTGGTATTGAGGAATTTGTAGCCCTTGTCTGCGAGGTACTGTGGAGATGCGAGGTTATAGCCCCACCATCCTTTAGACCAGTATGAAATCAAGACGTCCTTGTCAAAGGCGACATCATCTTCATCTCCATAATAGAAGCCATCGTTAAAGGCCATTGGCTGCAAGCCTTTTTCACGCGCCATGGCTGCAAGACTATTGGAATACTTAGCAAACTTACCATAGAGGTCATACCACTTGAGGTAGTACCAGCCTTGCGCACTGGTAGCGTCATTGGCATATTCATCCGTTCCATAATTAAAGATCTTAGACTTATCTTTGAAGTAGTCCATGTACTTACCAATCAAGGCTTTGGTAAAGTTGACTGCTGCTTCATTGGTCAAATCCATGGTTGTTTTTGAAACTGTATCAAAGCTGGCTTGTGGATTTTCAATGCCCAATTTTTCCATGGCCACCAACAAAGCATCCATGTGTCCAGGACTATTGACTGCCGCAATCAAGCCGATTCCTTTCGCAGTCGCATAAGCATGGAGTTCATCCATTTCTGCTTGGGTCAAGGCTTGACCATTTGGATCATCGTAATAGGCCTTGGTGCCTTCTAAAATGGCCTTTTTCACATCATCACTGGCATAGGTTTTGCCATTGGCTTCCACCGTCATATCATCGAGAACGAAGCGCATACCATCGTTTCCGACAAGGAGGTGCAAGTCAGAATAACCCAGCTCACTGGCCTTATCGACGATCCGTTTCAACTGATCCAGCGAGAAGTATTTGCGACCTGCATCGATCGAGATGACCTTCTTCATGGCGAGTTTTTCTGCTGCTTCTTTTGCAGCAACTTCTTTCGCGTAGCTTTCTGTATACACCAAAGCATCTTGAGCTGCTTTGAGATTGTCGATCAAGGTTTTGGCCTCTGCTCGAGTCGTGTCTGCTCCTGCCCCTTCTAAAGCTTTTTTAGCTGCCGCAAAGGCTACTAGAGATTCCGGTGTATAGTGATCCAAATCAGTTGGAGCTTCTGAAAGAGCTTTTTCGACGACTTCAGGATCTGCTACAAAGTAGTCCGCATTCTTGTCCGCGAAGGCATGCATCAGCTTAAAGAGAAGGTCTTTTTTGTAGGTTGCAGATGGCGTATCTGCCCAGGCAGCTACCATGCCACCGATGAAGGGCACCTTAGCTCCATCATTTTTTTGAACTACATCAATCGCTGACTTGGAAATTCCTTCGAGGCCTTGATCAAGGTTGTACCAACCAGATCCAGCCTTGTCCCGTCCAAGCACATAATACCAAACATCATTGGTATTAAGAATCTGATGACCTAGTTCGGACAAGAGTTTTGAAGAAGCGACATCATAGCCGTTCCATCCACCTGTCCAGTAGGAGACAATGATATCCTTGTCAAAAGTGCCATAGGAAGTATCGCCATTGTAGTAGATCCCGTCATTAAAGGCCATTGGTTTCATCTTGTGTTTTTTCACAATAGCTGCTAGATCATTAGCATATTGGATGAATTTTTCATAGCCTTTTTCTGGGTAGCCTTCACCTGGCCAATGCTTGCTAGCTTGGAGAACCTGCCAACCATGGGCATCTGTGGCATCATTGGCATATTCATCCAAACCGATGTTAAAAATGTCTGCCTTGCCGCTGAAATAAGCCACATACTTGTCTACCAAAGCCTTGGTAAAGTCTAAGGCTTTTTGGTTGTCCAAATCAACTGTCCGGGCTGATTTTTTAGTGCCAAAGTAATTAAAGTGAGGGTTTTCGATCCCCAATTGTTCCATGGCTGTCAGAATCGCATCCATGTGACCTGGACTATTAATGGTTGGGATGACACCTACTTTCTTCGATTTGGCGTAGGCTAAAATATCATCCATTTGAGCCTGGGTCAAGGCTGTCCCGTTCGGATCATCGTAATAAGCCTTCGTCCCTTTTTCAACCGCATCTGTCACGGCTTGGCTAGAATAAGAAGTATCTCCCACTTTCAAAGACATGTCATCCAGCACAAAGCGCAAACCATCATTTCCAACTAGAAGATGCAAGTCTGTATAACCCGTCTTACTTGCTTCATCAATGATTTCCTTGATTTGGTCTGGTGAGAAGTACTTGCGACCGGCATCGATCGATACAATCTTTTTCTTGGCTAATTTTTCTTCCTGATCAGGATCTTTAGTAGGTGTTTCCGTCGTTGCTGTCGCTGGTTGAGCTGCCACATCCGACTCTGCGACAGAACTTGCTTCTTCGCGAATCAAACGGTCAAGATCTGATACCCGCAATTCACGATCAGGCAGTGTCGGTTGACTTTGATCGACGATTGGAGCAGGAGCCGTTGGTTTTTCTACTGTTGGCTGAGAAGCTTCCTCATTAAGAGAAATCGTTGACTCACCCTCGCTTGGCTGAGTTGGAACTGTCGTTGAAGGACTGTCTGTAACGCTCGACGTATCTGCAGCTACAACATGAGCACCAGCAAAAAATCCTATGAGCACCGAAGCAGCTCCTACTGCATACTTGCGAATCGCATAACGTGGTTGATGTGATTTCATCAGGACCTCCTAAATTGTCTTTGTAATCGTTTTCTTAAATTTACCACGATATCTTAATAAATTCAATGAAGGTTCTCATTATTCTTTAATTAGGAGAGGAAGTTCTTGGATTCGATCCAAAATAAAACGAGCTCCTTACTCAAAAGGAAACTCGTTCTTTCTTATAAATCATCTAAAGCATCTTTGACCTTGTCAAAGAACCCTTTTTTCTTTGGGTTGACCTTCAAATCACTTGCTTCCGCAAAGGCTTGAAGGGCTTCTTTTTGCTTGTCATTTAAACCAGTTGGGGTGACGACATTGACAGATACATATTGATCTCCCATGGCACCACCACGTAAGCTTGGAGCCCCTTTTCCACGGAGGCGGAATTTCTTACCGGTTTGGGTTCCTTCAGGAATGACCAAATCAACATCTCCGTGAACAGTTGGCACATGGACCGTATCTCCAAGAGCTGCTTGGACAAAGTTCAAGTCTAACTTGTAGTAGATGGTTGAGCCATCTCGTTCAAAGCGATCGCTCGGCTCAACATTGACAACGACATACAAGTCACCATAAGGTCCACCGTTAAAGCCGGCTTCTCCTTGACCTGCTAAGCGGATTTGTTGACCTGTTTCAACTCCGGCAGGAATCTTAACGTTCACGCTATGAGCTTGTTTTTCATGACCTGTTCCACGACAAGTCGTACATGGATCTTTGATTTCTTGGCCACGACCATGACAGACATCACAGGTCACTTGACGGCGCATCATCCCAAGAGGGGTTTGCGTATCCACATTGATAACTCCAGAACCATGACAGCGTCCACAGGTCACCGGACTAGTCCCTGGCTTAGCCCCAGAACCATGACAGGTATGACAGCTAGCTTCCCGATGGTACTTGACTTCTTTTTCCGCACCAAAAATCGCTTCTTCAAACTTGAGATTGACGCGGTATTGGAGGTCATCCCCTTGACGAGGTGCATTTGGATTACGACTTGCACCGCCACCAAAGAAGCTAGAGAAGATATCTTCAAAGCCACCAAAACCAGCACCATCAAAGCCACCAAAACCACCTGCTCCGCCACCGAAGCCACCATTGGCACCCGCAGCACCATATTGGTCATAAGCAGCCCGTTTTTGCTCGTCACTCAAAGTCTCATAAGCTTCTTGAACTTCCTTGTACTTTTCCTCAGCACCAGGCTCCTTGTTGATATCTGGGTGATATTTTTTAGATAATTTCCGATAGGCTTTCTTGATCTCATCTTGAGATGCATTCTTTGAAACGCCCAAACGGTCATAAAATTCAGTATTGTTCATACAAGATACTAAGAGCGAACAGAAAGCGACTGAAATTTAGGAAACCGACAAGAAATCCTGATTTCTTAGGCGGTTTATCTAATTTCCAAGCTTTCCGCTCGGGTTCAATTCCCCGAACACTCTTTGTTCCTTTCTATAATTTTCATGTACATCTTTAGAGGGTGTTTTCTATACTTCGCTTCACTTGATCAAACTCTTGGTCCGATAGAGTAAATATCAAATCCTCTTCAGCGTACTCGTTCTGTTCCTTAAAGTAGTTGTCCGTATTCTCTGCCAACCCTAGACTTAGAATCACTTTCCTTGCAAACTCTTGATGGGCAAAACCGATAGCCGTAATGATCTGTTTATCTTGCACAAGGACTTTCGGTTGGAAATTCTCACGTGGAAGAAATTCAAAATAGTCAAAGAAGTTTTGCCAAATTCCACCTGTAAATTTCGTATCCTCCAACAGACCTGCTTTCGCTAATAAAAGAGGCGCTGAAGAAATGGCTGCAATTAGGATATCTTGCTCACCAAGGTCCCTCAAGAACGAAATCAATTTCTCATCCTGTAGGGCAGGGCCTATATTGACCATTCCTGGCAAAATCACGCAAGAATACTCTTCTATACGGATTTGATCTAGTGTTTTCGTTGGTTGACAGGGCAAGCCATCCTCAGAGACCACCATCGAATGATCTGAAGCGGCATAATCAATCGTGACGTCAAAAGACAGAGCTAAAGTACTTGTTAAAGCGGTTATCTCATAAAGAGAAAAATTTGGATAAATGATACAAAGTACTTTTTTCATAGGCAATATCCTCTATTTTACCGAAAAACAGAGGCTGGGTTGCAACCTCTGGATTTCTTTTTATCATTTACTAGTTAGGCTGAATTGAGTTTCGGCTTAAAGGAATCCTCAAATCTCGGAACCTTTCTTTATTTCAGGAGGTTCCGCTAAAACAATCCACTGGATTGTTTTACTTCTCCGTAAACTCTCCGTCTACGACATCATCGCCTGCATTTCCTGTTGCTTGTGCGCCTTCTGCTCCTGCTTGAGCTTGTTGCGCTGCTGCGGCTTGTTCGTAGAGTTTAACGGCAAGTCCTTGAGCTTTTTCGTTCAATGCTTCAAGTTTTGCTTTCATTTCTTCCAAGTTGTTATCTTCTTGGGCTTTCTTAAGCTCATCGAGGGCAGCTTGGGCAGCATCACGTTCTGCATCGAAGCCTTTACCTTCAGTTTCTTTGATTGTCTTTTCAGTCGCAAAGATTGCTTGGTCTACTTCGTTACGAAGGTCAACTTCTTCTTTACGTTTCTTATCTGCTTCAGCGTTAGCTTCTGCATCTTTCATCATGCGGTCGATTTCTTCGTCTGTCAAACCTGAGTTTGATTGGATAACAATTGTTTGTTCTTTTTGAGTTCCAAGATCTTTCGCTTTAACAGATACGATACCGTTCTTGTCGATGTCAAATGTAACTTCGATTTGTGGGATACCACGAGGTGCAGCTGGAATATCAGTCAATTGGAAGCGTCCAAGAGTCTTGTTATCTGCTGCCATTGGGCGTTCCCCTTGAAGAACGTGGATATCAACGGCTGGTTGGTTGTCTGCTGCAGTTGAGAAGACTTGTGATTTAGAAGTTGGAATTGTAGTGTTGCGGTCGATCAATTTTGTGAAGACTCCACCCATTGTTTCGATACCAAGTGACAATGGCGTTACGTCAAGAAGGACAACGTCTTTCACGTCACCAGTGATCACACCACCTTGGATCGCAGCACCCATAGCCACAACTTCGTCAGGGTTCACTGATTTGTTTGGTTCTTTACCAGTTTCAGCTTTAACAGCTTCTACAACGGCAGGAATACGAGTTGAACCACCGACAAGGATGACTTCGTCGATATCTGACAAGCTCAAACCTGCATCTGAAAGGGCTTGACGAACTGGAGTTTTCGTACGTTCTACAAGGTCACGAGTCAAATCATCGAATTTCGCACGAGTCAAGGTCATTTCCAAGTGAAGAGGTCCAGCAGCGCCTGCAGTGATGAATGGCAAGCTGATTTGAGTTGAAGTCACACCAGAAAGGTCTTTCTTCGCTTTTTCAGCTGCATCTTTCAAACGTTGAAGCGCCATCTTGTCTGTTGACAAGTCGATACCATTTTCTTTCTTGAATTCTTCAACCATGTAATCGATAATTTTTTGGTCAAAGTCGTCACCACCGAGTTTATTATCCCCTGCAGTTGCCAATACGTCAAAGACACCATCACCCAATTCAAGGATAGATACGTCGAATGTACCACCACCAAGGTCGAATACCAAGATTTTTTCTTCTTTATCAGTCTTATCCAAACCATAAGCAAGGGCTGCTGCAGTTGGTTCGTTGACGATACGTTCTACTTCAAGACCAGCGATTTTACCAGCGTCTTTAGTTGCTTGACGTTGCGCATCGTTGAAGTAAGCAGGAACTGTGATAACTGCTTTCGTTACTTTTTCACCAAGGTAATCTTCAGCGTAACCTTTCAAGTATTGAAGGATCATAGCTGAGATTTCTTGTGGAGTGTATTCTTTTCCGTTAGCAGAAACTTTTTCAGAAGTACCCATCTTAGATTTGATAGAGATCACTGTATCTGGATTTGTGACTGCTTGACGTTTTGCAGCGTCACCAACGATGATTTCACCGTTTTTGAATGAAACTACAGATGGAGTTGTGCGGTTACCTTCTGGGTTTGCGATAATTTTTGATTCAGTTCCTTCAAGAACTGCTACTGCTGAGTTTGTTGTACCTAAGTCAATACCGATAATTTTAGACATATGTTTTTCTCCTTGTTATTTTTTCTCTTTTTTTCTTTTTGATATTTCCCTTAAGTGGTGGGGACGTGAGCAACTCCCTTCGGGATTTCATCACTTATTTTTGAGCCTACTGTCTCAAAAATCCCCTGTTTCAGTAGCACAAGCTACTGAAACTTTCACCACGGCGGGAAATATCTTCCTAGCAAGCCTCCGGCTTGCGTCTTATCTTTCTTTCATAGTTTAGTGTCGTTTCGGACAAGGCAGCCTAGTTATAAACCACTACCATGGCTGGGCGTAGGATGCGGTCATGGAGTTTGTAGCCTTTTTGGAAGACTTGTGCGATGGTGTCTGCTGGATGTTCGTTATCTGCAGGTAAGGTTTGGATGGCCATGTGGTAGTTATGGTCAAAGGCTCCGTCCGCTGGAATTTCTTCAATTCCTTCTTCTTTCAGAGCATGTACCAAACTTTCTTGGACCATTTCCAAGCCCTTCTTCACATCATCTGTCAATCCTTCGACGGCAAGGGCACGTTCGAGGTTGTCCAGTGATGGTAAGATCGCTTTTGCCAAATCTTGGCTACGGTATTTTTGTAATTGTTGACGTTCTTCATTAGCACGGCGCTGAATGTTTTGCATTTCTGCATGAGCACGAAGGTATTTGTTTTCAAATTCCTCAGCACGCGCTTGTGCTTCTTCTAACTCAGAAGGTTGGTTGCTTTCCTCTACAACTTCTTCAGTTGTTTGGGCAACTTCCTCTTCTTTCACGTCTTCTTTTTTGATATCTTCTGTCAAGGCATACACCCCTTTCATTTGATCTTAATTTACTTCATAATGGTTGCTGTTGAGGTAACGGTAGTAGTCCGTCAACTTCATAACCAGTACCCGTCCGATGACATTGACCAGGCTAATCACACGCCTGTAATCCATCTCTACGGGACCGATCACATGCATGAGGGCCATCCCACGATAAGGAACCAGGAACTTGTGACTAATCACCGTCACATTTTTCAAGGCCTTTTCTTGGGATTCTGCAACCAGGATCTGGGTCATTTGGTCTTCTGGCATCCCCCCTCGCAACTCGAGAGCTACATGTTGGGGATTGTCCAAAAACTGATAGGTCTGAAGATCGGCGTAGGCTAATGATGAAACCTTTCCTTCTATAAAGACCAGTTCTTGAAACAGTTGCGAGAAGACGTAATCAAAGAGATCCAAGACATTGTCTGTCGTCTTGAAATAGCGCTGTACAATCTGTGGAATCTCTGTCCGCAAACGGTAGTGGATATCCAAGACTGTATTTCCAATGAAGCGTTCTTGAACCAGCTGATGGAAGATTTCCAAATCACTGGTTAAGAAATTCTTTGGAATGGCAAACTGGACGGTGACGGGCTTTGATTCATCCAAGGTCAACACCGCTAAGGCATCGTGATTGGATAATGGAACAATCTCAAAACCAGTCAAGCGCTGACGTGTCGGTTCAACATCCTGAATGACTGCGGTGTAGCCCGTCATTTGGGCTAGTAACTTAGCTGTAGCATCCAAGATATCGTCTAACTTAAAGGCTTCGAAATCAAAGGCTTTCACCACCTGGTAGACATCTTGCTCATCAATCAACTCTAGATCAAGCGAGTTCTGAACAAAATATTGAAAACCAGCTCGACTAGGCATGCGGCCACTCGAAGTGTGGGCCTTTTCAAGTAAGCCTTGTTTTTCGAGGGCAGCCATGTCGTTTCGAATGGTCGCACTACTGGATTGAATGACATCTTGTAGCGCTTTTGAACCGACTGGTTCGTGGGTCTTGGTAAAGATATCGACAACAAGATTGAGAATCTCATTTTGACGTTCTGTAACCATGACCTCACCTCTCTTTCATTTTTTAGCACTCTAAACACTCAAGTGCTAAACTATGATTCTATTATACACCCATCCAAAAGAAAGTCAAGAGAAAAATCCAAAAAATTAGCACTCTTTTTTCAAGAGTGCTAAAAATCATTCTTAAGACCTAGAGAAGTGAATCTCCTCTTATTTGCCAGCTTTTTTCAATAGCTGAATATATTCTTCCAATACTAGCTGATGCTTGGCCATATACTGAGCATTTTCTACGCCAACATAACGGAAATGCCAATTCTCAAAATTCACACCCGTGATGTTGCTCTTCCCATCTGGGTAGCGAAGGACAAAGCCATATTGCGGTGCGATGGCAGCCAGCTGCATGCCCAACTCATCACTTTGGCCAGCTTCGACACTCATATCAATCGCAAGTCCCGTCTGGTGTTCACTAGCACCAGGGACCTGTACCTGAGTCTGCACCTGCTTTTCAGCTTCTTCATGCGAAAGACCACTAGCCTCTAGTTGCGCAACACGTTCATTATAGAGCTCTGTTTGTTCGGCCACACTTCGATAGCCTGATATCAAGGTTTCTTCTGGGGCAATTTTTCGAGCTGCTTCTAAGAATTGACGAGTTGGTTCTACAATCCGACTATCCACTTTGATAGCATCCACATCTGTCAATTGTGGGTTCAGCTCAGGCTTCACATTGTCACGATTAACCAAGATCAACTGCCAGTCTTTGGTCGAAACGGCTGGTAAATCTGATTTTTCTTTCTTTTTCTTAGAAGAAGAGGGAGTCGTTACAGCTGTTTTTTTAGCCTTCCAAAACTGAAGCCCTGAAAACAAGCTTGGCTTCGCTAAGTAAGCACCAATTCCCGATCCAAGGACCACAAGAAGAAAGAAACTCAATAGGTAAGGCCACCATTTCTTACGTTTTTTTCTTGCGCGTCTATACTTATTCGTCATGGCCACCCTCTAGAAGTTTTGCTCCAACCTTACGATAGGACATATCCCCAATCTTTTCAATACGAAAGGCACCATCCTCATAGGCCAAAACCGTCACGCTTCCGTTGTCCAAGACCAATTCTTCGACCGCTTTTGGATCGATGAGATAAATCAAGGTCGTAATCGTCATGCCGTGGCTGACCACAATAGCATTGCCACCGCCAGCTGCTTCTACCTCTTTTGCAATGGCCTCAAATCCTTCTAGGATCCGGCCACTCAAGGTACCCCAGGATTCAGCCCATCCAGTTGTATCCACTTCGACGATCCCTTCTGCTAACTCCATTAGGCTCAACTGATGGAAATCATCGACCTTAAAGACACGGGGTAAAACCCCCATGAAGAGATCGCCATCATAAGCACCGTCAAAACTGCCAAAACACCACTCGCGGATCCGTTTGTCATAACAATAAGGGATTTTTCCTGTCAGACCGAGTTCTTGAAGAATAATTCCCATGGTTTGAATGGTGCGTCCAGAATCACTCGAAACAGCCTCTTCAAAAGAAAGCCCAGCTTCCTTGAGACCAAGTCCTAATTCTCGAATTCCACGCTCTCCTGCTTCTGTCAGCGGAGTGTCTGACCAGCCCTGTGCCCGTCCAATGGTATTAAACATGGTTTTTCCATGACGAGCAATATATAATCTGGTTTTTGTCATTGTATTACCTCCGTATGTATCTCTTTCATTATATCATTTTTTGCAAAAAGAAAGTAGGAAAGCTCTTACAAGTTGTGAGAAAAAGAAAAGGCCATGACCAAAGGGTCAGCCTTTCAGGACGGACTAGGATTCTTGCAAACTTTCACCGACCTCACGGTAACTGCTATCTCCGAACCCCTTAACCGTCAATACTCCATCTTCATATTCTACAAGGGTAACACTACCATTTGAAAGAGGCAGATTGAGATTTGGTTTTCCTTCGACCAAGCAGACTAAGGTCTGAATGGTCCAACTATGGCTGACCACCAAGGCATTGCCTCCACCATTTTCTTCTACTTCTTTGGCGATGGCTTCAAAACCTTCTAGGATTCGGTTTTTCAAGACTTCCCATGGTTCAGCCCAATTTGCTGTATCTACTTGGCAGATGCCATTGGCCAAGTCTTCCAAGGTCAAAGTCTTATAGTCTTCTACATCTAGCACGCGTGGCACAACACCGTGAAAGAGCTCCCCACCGTAGGCCCCATCAAAGCTACCAAAACACCACTCGCGGATCCGTTTGTCAAAGCGATAAGGAATCTGGTCTTTCAAGCCCAATTCATCAAGAATGATCCCCATGGTCTGAATGGCACGGCCTGAATCACTGGAATAAGCTCGAGTAAACTCCAAACCGGACTCACGCAAGCCGATTCCTAGAGCTTGAATCCCTCGTTCTCCTTCTGCTGTCAAGGGTGTATCTGACCAACCTTGAGCACGGCCAATGGTATTAAACATGGTTCTCCCATGACGAATCACAAATAATCTTGTTTTAGCCATCTTGTCTCCTTTTTCAAGAAAAAAGTCTGGAGTTTCATCATCACAGACTTTTCTATTTTCTACTATTATACTAGATTTCTCTTAGTTTTTAAAGCTATGAACCGGAGCTGGAATTTGGCCACCACGGGCAATGAAATCAGCTGAAGAAGCTTTGTTGACCTTCATTACCGGAGCAGACCCAAGAAGTCCACCGAGCTCTAACATATCGCCTTCCTTACCATAAGGAATGATCCGAACGGCTGTTGTCTTTTGGTTGATCACCCCGATAGCTGCTTCGTCGGCAATCATGGCCGCAATGGTTGTATCTGGAGTATCTGCTGGGATGGCAATCATATCTAGACCGACGGAACAGATGGCTGTCATGGCTTCCAATTTTTCCAGGTTGATATGACCTGATTGGACCGCCGCAATCATCCCTTCATCTTCTGAGACCGGAATGAAGGCACCTGACAACCCACCGACTTGGTTACAAGCCATGATGCCACCTTTTTTCACTTGGTCATTGAGCAGAGCCAGCGCTGCGGTAGTTCCGTGGGTTCCTACCACTTCAAGCCCCATGGCTTCAAGGACACGGGCAACCGAGTCCCCAACAGCTGGTGTTGGTGCGAGAGACAAGTCGACAATTCCAAACTCTACTCCTAGGCGTTCACTAGCCATTTGACCGACTAATTGACCGACACGGGTAATCTTGAAAGCTGTCTTCTTGACTGTTTCAGCCAATACATCAAAGCTAGCTCCTGGAACTTTTTCGATCGCCCTTTGGACGACACCAGGTCCTGAAACCCCAACGTTGATGACAACATCCGCTTCACCGACACCGTGGAAGGCACCCGCCATAAAAGGATTATCTTCTACTGCATTGGCAAAAACTACGAGCTTACCAGGCCCCATTGGATCTGCTTGGGATGCTTCTTTAATGATACGGCCCATATCTCGGACAGCTGTCATATTGATCCCCGTCTTGGTCGATCCAATATTGACTGAAGAGCAGACAAAATCCGTCTCTGCAAGGGCGCGAGGAATGGAATTAATGAGGATTTCATCCCCTTTTTGGTAGCCTTTTTGAACAAGGGCTGAGAAACCACCGATAAAGTTGACCCCAACTTCTTTGGCCGCACGATCTAGTGCCTTGGCAAAGGGTACATAATCTGTCGCATTGGTTGCTGCCCCAATAATGGAAATTGGAGTGACTGAAACCCGTTTATTCACAATTGGAATGCCAAGTTCTGCCGCAATCTCATCCCCAACAGCCACTAAGTCCTTGGCCTTTGTCACAATCTTATTGTAGACTTTTTCTGCCGCCTTTTCGATATCTGGATCGATACAATCTAGAAGGGAGATCCCCATGGTGATGGTCCGAACATCGAAGTTCTGCTCCTCAATCATGGCAATGGTTTCTGTTACCTGTCTAATGTCCATAAATTCTCAACCCCTATCTTACAAATTGTGCATAGCATCAAAAATCGCTGCGCTTTGGATATTGATTTTCACATGCAGAGACTGACCGAATTCTTCCAACTCTGAACGAAGCTGTGTGAAATCTTTTTTCTCATCTGACGATACGACCGCCATCATGGTAAAGTATTCATCCAATACAGTTTGAGAGATATCATCGATATTGAGTCCTAATTCTGCTACTTTCGTTGCAACACCCGCTACGATTCCTTTTTGGTCTTTACCAACGACTGTAATAATTGCTTTCATTTCACTGCTCCATTCTATCTATTTGCTTCCATTGTAGCACAATCCCCTTAAAATCGCCCTTCTCAACTGGGAACGTTCGTATATTTTTATGTGTATAAAAAAATAAAGAGGCTGGGACAAAAGTCCTAGCCTCTCAATTGTTTTTGGATTGTCGAGCAAGACGCAGTGGTTGAGTGGGCTCTACTACGCTGATTTCATCAGCTTTTACAGCCCTACTCAACTGTGCGGAGGTGAGACGACGAAATCAAATTCTAACGAATTACCGATTTCTGTCCCACTCTCTCTATTTTGATGATTCAGTTTCATCCTTTAAGAGCTCTTTCTTCACGCGCACCGTACTCTCATACTCAGCCCCAGCTAGACGGTCAAAGGGAAAGCGACGATTGAGTAAGACGATGGCAAGAGTGAGAATCAGGTACAATAAAAGCATAAAGAAGAGCAATAAAATCATGGACAGGGTTAAGAGGGAATTGTCCGTCAAGTCGCTATTCAAGAGCGAAATCAAATAGAACAACCCTTGAGGAATCAGATAGAAATAACCTACTACTAGGATTCCCCGCCAGATGGTGCGAAGCCATTTTTGCTTGTCAAAATGCAAGCGGAATTTCAATAAAGCCATTCCCAAGGTTTTGCCTCGCCACAAGGGAATCAAACCAAAATAAACAGCCAAAACCGCTACATAAGGAATCGTCTCCAAACGCTCGATTACCTCGTAAAGCAAGGATAGCATCACAAAGTCGATCAAGAAGGCAAGACCCATCCGAAAACCAGATACTCTGGTCCCTACTCGGAAAGAATGTTCGTCAATTTCGTCTCGTGTTGGCAATAACCAAACCAGGAACCAACCGAGCAAATAGCCCACTCCACCACCGGTAGTATTTTGAATAATATCATCGACATCTGCTAGGCGGTAAGGACCCGGATACAGAAAATAGAGACCTGATAACTGGGTCAGCTCCAAAAAGAGACTAAAGAGGGCTGTCAGAAGAATCGTTTTCTTAAAACCACACTTAAAATAATAGCGCAGATACATCCCAAAAGGAATCAACATCAGGACATTAAAGGCAGGCACATAAAAAGTTGGATGCTTAAGGGCTTGAATCCAAGTACCAGTCTGCGCTAAATCAAAGGGGCTCTCCTTGAAAAAATCCACCACAAAAGCAAAGGGATGGAGATTGACCATTTCCGAGTAGCTAGTATGAATCTTACTTGGATCTGGCAGAGGCAAGATCACCAAGAGATAGACCGTCATCAAGTAAAGCATAAAAGAATAGAAAATCAGCACCCGCAATTTATTGACCGAACCATATTTTCGATAATTCAAAATCATGTAGGGCAAGGTCAGCAAAAATGCCAGGAAAGGAAAGAGCTGAACAGCCGTTTTAATAGTAGAGATATACCCCATTGTGTCTCCTTTTTTTCGTTATAAAATCACCCTTTGCACAATGACAAAAGGTGATTTCTTCATTGATATAGAATATTATACGGCCTGGTAGAAGAAGAGTCAAGGAAGTACGATGAAAACCTTACTGAGGAGCTGTCTTAATAGTTAGCTTCTCCTCTTCAAGCCTTTACTTCCGATAAAGACCAACAGATAACTAACAATCCCTGAAAGATGCAATAGCGTTGAGATCCATCCGGTGATTACTGGTAAGAGCATGAGGCCAGATAGAAAAATTAAAAATAGATAAAACCATTTTACGGTGCGTGAGAACTCTTTCCACACATTTGGCAGGAGCATAATCCCTCCGGTCACAAAGGCGTATCCTACAGCAGAGATCCCTGTTGCCTGAATGTCCTGCTCCTGGGTTAAAAAGTGAAAAACGATGGAAGAGAGGACTGTCGCCGTCACAAAAACGATTAAGACTTGTCCGGAGCCTCTTTTTCTTTCTAGCAGTCCTCCGAAGGGAAGGATCATGAGTCCATTTAACAACAAATGGACCCATAAAAACCAGATAGGGGCTCCTTTACTACCGTGCATCAGGGTCCCACTGACATATTGCCAAGCATAGGCCGGCTTTGAATGAAAAGCCAATAGGTCATACATAGCATCCCCATAAAAGGAAGTCAATAGACCGAGCGATAAACAGATTAGAGCTAAAGTACTGATAACAGGGTAGGTTGTAAGGATTCTTTTCATATTTATCTTCTCTTTTTCAAAAAACAGCGTTACGATGTCTCCATTCACGACCATTATACCATTTATTTCATTGTAGACAGAAAAGTTTTTGCTTCTTTCGTTTCAAATCTTTGCTGGAAAAACGAAATATCGTGACTTATTAGTCGGTCATTATTCGTGACCGGAAAGCGATCCTGTTTTTTAGCCGTAGCAAAAATTTGACTTTCCATTTTAAAAAGAATATACTCATTCTAATCTGAAACAAATATTTTTTATTTTTTTAAATCAACAGTATTGCATTCAGAGAAATAAACGACTAACTTCATGGAGGTGACGCTATGTCATTAGAAGAAAAATTGAACCAAGTAAAAGGCTCTGTTAAAGAAGGCTTTGGTAAATTAACCGGCGATACAAAAACAGAAGCTGAAGGCACTGCTGAAAAAGTTGCTTCAAAAGCAAAAGAAGTTGCTGAGGATGCAAAAGAAGCTGTTGAAGGAGCTATCAAGGGCGTTAAAAATATCTTTCATAAAGACGACAAATAGTCTTTAACATCCTAGACCCACTCTATTTTCTACAGTCACATTTGACTGTGAAAGATAGGGTGGGTTTTTGTTTATCTTTCATTTAGTTTGGGTGTAGAAAAAACACCCCGAAGGGTGCTCATTGTAATGATTAGCATTCTTTTAAAAGAACGTTTACTAAAGCTACTTTACAAACTTTTTAGAATTTTGTGTTTAGCTCTATCTTGGAATGAGATTTATTTTGATTGATTCATTCCTTTCAACATCGTCACCTACATTTGCGACACGATTCATAGAAACCCCTGTTATTTAAAGTAACGTTTTGTTTTTCTTAATTGTGCAATATTGATATAGAGATGGATGACAGCAGTTATAAGGGCAGCAACTAACTGTACTTCTCCAAGAATAATGGATAGGGCAAACAAGATGATATAGACAGATGGTAAGATTAGCTGATTGAGTTTGAACAAGATTAAATAAGCCTCTTCCATTTCCGCTTGTTTCTCTCCCTCGTCATAGGTTTCTAGATAATCTAATACCTCTTTTGGTGTGGCTAAAATAGAGAGTTGGTAATTACGAATTTTGCTCGTTGTTTTGATGCAGAAACTTCCAACAAGAATGGTTAATACTGCTAAGAGAAAAGCTGATATCGGTAAATCGTGGCTAGGCAACACTGTAAGCAAGCTAAAAAGCATACTAACTTGCAAAACATTGTAAGCAACTGTCCCATAATCTAGAGAGCGATACATCTTAATATAAGCTAGCTCGTTTAATTCATCATCTTCTTCTGCTAGGTAGCTAGCATAAACTTTCCTACTATTCATGATAAAATAGAGAGCTACTATTGTCGATAGTATTCCCAGACAGAAAAAGATGGTCGTCAAAATAAACTGTACTTGCTCTTGAGAAATGTTTAAATGAAGATTCGTAAAGGTAGCACCAAACATTCCGATTAAACCACCCAACAATAAACTTCCTAACAATAGTAATAAATGTTTCTTTTTCATTTTCTATCTTCTTTCTAAAATAAACCTAGCAGTCCTTGAACCAGAGCATGCCCAAATCCAAAAGTAGCCGTTAAAACTTGATCACCAAAACTATTCAGGAGAATGGCAACTAGATAGAAAAATAGAATCTTGTACCCTGATTTTTTGATGACTACTTCAAGAGATTCATTTCCCATCCAGCCAGCTAAAAAAGCATAACTTATCACTGTGAGAAGACTAATTTCTATCGAAGATAGAAAAAGCAAAACGGCTAATGCACGAATCATCAGAGGGTCTACATTGAAATAACGGGCGATACCGGCACAAACCCCTGCAATTTCTTTATGTTCGGTATCTACTTGAAAATCTGCCAAAAACTCTTTCATAATCTTACTCCTTTTATACTCTTTCTTTTACTTTCTTTTCTATCCGCTCAAATACTAAACTAAAAATCAAGCTACTCCAGAAAAAATAATTACTGTCTAAAATCTGAAACCATCCCAGCAAGGTCCCGATCATCATCGAAACATTTGCTATAAAGGCAATGATACAAAGATAATAAATTACTCTATATTTGTTCATGATTCTTCCTCCTCTAAGCGAAATACCGACTCTACTGGCTCATGAAATATCTGAGAGATTTTCAAGGCGATAATAATAGAGGGGGTATACTCATCACGCTCTAGCAAACTAATGGTCTGCCTAGATATACCTGCTAGCTTGGCAAGCTCAGTTTGGTTTAAACCATCACGAGCGCGAAGCTCTTTTAAACGATTTTTTAGCTTCATATTTACCGATTGTCTATCAAATTCAGCCACTTCGCTTAGATATCCCCAAAATGGTAGAATCTGATTTTTCCTCCTTTGTTATTATATAAGATATTATTACCGATATCCTCATAGTTTCTCCGTTCAAAGTCTTATTTCTTTAACTTGATTACATTGTAACATATCTTTTTATTTTTGACAATGATATTAGTCAAAAATATCATTATTTTTGTCATTTTGTAAATGATTTAGGTCAAGACTCTTATCCTGAATAAGAATTGATTTGATATTTTTCTAAATAGAGGTGAAATGGATACTTAAAATCAAAAAAATAACGGGGTCAACTTTGTATTTTTGAAACAAAAAAAGACATCCAAGAGAATACTCTTGAATGTCTGTAAACGTTGATAGTATCGTGTTGATTAACGTTTTGAGGTAATTGACTTCGTCGAATGACAGCCGTAATTGTAAGCGGCTAAAGCCACAACAACTACGTCAACTACCACAATTTAGTATGAAAATACAAAAAGAACACCTCGAAAGGTGCTCTTTGTAAGTATTGTAATTCTTTCGAATTAACGTTTACTAAATTGTGAAGCTTTACGAGCTTTCTTAAGACCTGGTTTGACAAGGTTCTGTTTTAGGCGATTTCAAAACACCTTGATTTCAATATCCGATAGTTTTCTACTGCCTTTTTATTTCAAAAAATTTGTATAAGTTATATTGTATGAGGGAAATTTCCCTTTTGTTTCTGATGAAGAAATAGCATATTTTCAACTATTTTTCTTCTTATCAAATATGAAATATTCCACTTTATAAAATCAATCACTACTTTTCTCTCAAACAGATTTTTATAAATAGGTTATATGATTCCAAGTGAAAGATATTGAACAAAGTAACTAATATTAATTACGATCTATTTTTTTAACTTCATAGAAAAGTTTTTCTTGTATCATGCGGTACCGAATGTAAACATCCTAACTTTCTATTAGCTGAACTAAATAATAAAATATTTTCACCTCAAAAGCACAAATGCTTTCTTTTATACTCTATTTTATTACGACTCAAGTTTTCTGAATACTAAAACATCATCCTGAGCTAAACCTTCACAGCTAGATTCATCCATATCTTTTAATAATTTCTCCCATCCAATGTTATCTTCCCACCAATCATTCGGTAAAGCCATACCTCTCCATACTTCAGATCCTGTTATTTGTTCTCTTACAGTTATTGACAACATTAATGCTAGCCAAACGTAATTTTCATCGACAAAACCTTGAAAACCATCATGCATTTGACTTAATAATTCATCTTTTTGAATTTCTTGTTTGAACGTATCAAAATAACCATTTGGAAATTTTCTCTGAAAAATTTTCCAAAATCTCAGAGGCTCTATAAAAATATATTTTTTCGAGAGTTCCTCTTCCTCTTTTTTAGTTGACATAGGATAGCAACGCCAATAGAATATTTCTTCCATGTATTTTTCATCAATTTTTCCTACCACCTCCGAGTAGGGGATGCAACCAAAATAATGCCAAAATTGACAAACTGTACAAAGTGTATATCCTTTATGTTGAAACTTACATCGTGAGTTAATTCGCTTAATCATTTTTTCTGAAATGATTGAAACTTCCCATAATACCATGTTCTCACTTCCTCTTCTAAACTAAATTATTTTCTCATCTGCTTTGAATAGTACCGAATATATTATTCATCAACATATAATTTAATCATCTATAAATCTCACCAACCTTTGGAAACGTTTGGGGAGATGGATATCCGTATACTTTGGCATTGTTCAGGTTATCCCAATACACAACAAAACTATCACCATCTAAATCTGCAAATCCAATGACTTCTCCATCCTTATAACTAGGCTTTGTCTGTCTCTTTTCTAAGTATTCAATCCGTTCTTTAATCGCTGCGTTTTTTTTCATCGTATTTATCAAAGGAAATATAAGAATGATACCTAATATAACAGTGGAGATCAGTCCGATTAGAATGAATTTGTTTTCTTTACTCATATTCAAATTTCTAGCTCCTTTCTCATAATCGACCTATGGTACATCACCAATTAGAAAGGTTTGATCCCAATTCTACCATTCGTCAGGATCGGTTGAACTATAGTCATCATCATATACCTCTTCCAATGTTGTTTTTCCGTCCCATGTATCTCCTATATTTACTGTTTTAAAATAATCACTGTCAACTTTTTCATAGTATTTTATGCTATTAAGTTCCTTCCATACCACAATATAATAGCGTTTCATCTTATCTTCATCTTCTTTATTATGATCGATATAAGAGTTGTTAGTCCATTTATCTATAATGATTTTCTCCATAATCTCATTATCCTGATATCCCAATGGATTATTTTGTTCTCTTAATAATTGTTCTTGGCGCTCTGAATAACTCATACTGGTACTACCAGAATTTATTAAACTGACAATCATGATAGCAATCACTACAACAGATGTAGCCCACCCTGTAAGTAATTTTCTATTAAAATCATACATACTTTATTTTCTCCATTTCAAAACTCTTCTTATAGCATTCATGCTAAAGGGCCTTCCCTACAAAATGACTTTTCATAATCGATTCATTATATCATAGATTAGGCGGTAATGAATCATTTTCGGAGTGCTTCATAACAAAATACTAATTAATATCTTTTAACTATTAAAAAACTTTTGATTCAGAAGGTAAAATTAAACTAAGTAACAAAATTTATTACTTAGTTTAATTTGCGCCAGTCTTCATCAATACTATTATTAGTTATTTTCCAAGCAGAATTAATCTTAAAAATAGATATTTCTTTATGTTTATCCGATGTATCATAATATGATAATCTTACATCGTCAAAACTTTCACCTTTAAAATCTTTTTGTAGTAAAAAAAATTCTAGATCAAATCTTTTTATTTCACCACCATCTAGTAAGAAAGAATTTGAACCATTATCTCCAAAATATTCTTTTTCCTCTTTAGTACTATAATGAGTTGCTTGTTTCATAGTACACACATATTTATTACACGAGTAAAGAGATAGATTGACATTTCTAATAATTTGTTTAGTAGATTTTGTATTATGTAATTCAATCCATAAAGGAACATTAAATAAAATTCCATCTGATGTTGCGCTAAAACCCCATGCCATTTTTGTTGACTTACTATAGACAGATTTTATATAGATAATGACTTTTCCTTTATTAGATAGTAAGTATGTAAAATAAGTTTGAGCAAAGAAGCCAATTAAAGTTGAAACCAAAGATATTAACGCCCCCACTATGAGCAAAACAAATTCTTTATTTTTAAAAATTCCCATTAGAAAAATTCCTCACTTTTTCCATTAAAATATATCTTATTTGTAATTTTGTCATTTACCTCCCTAAGTTCATCTTTACTTTTGTCAGAGAGGTCGATATCAAGATCATCCAGCAAACCAAATTCTTTTTCTAACTCCAATAATAACTGTATTAACTTTGTTTTAACGTTACTTAAAATTTGTAAAAATGTTGTCTTACTGATGATTTGTTCTAATCTTATGCATCTTATCAAACCTCCACTGTTATGACTTACAACTCCAGCAAAATCTATTAAATTAAAGATAATCTCACTCTTGCTTTTAATCGAATTTTCCAATATATTCACTCCATCTTTTATTACTCTAGTTTTTATAATATCTTGTAATTCCTTATCAAAATATGATTCTGATAAGGGTTGTTGTCTTATTAAAGTGCTAGCATTATATCCACTGTACATAATCATATAAGTTACATTCTTACGGTAATCAGGTATAATACTATTATTCGTATAACCATTCAACTCATTTTCTATCCATTTTTGAAGTTCGGAGTTATCTAATTCATAAGAAATAACCAACAATCTTCGAAGGGCACTTTCAATTGTTATCTTATCCTGGGCAAGATCTTTAATTATTTGACTTTTAACCATTAGTAATATCTCCTTTTTTAACCAACTATTTACTCCAAGTATATCACACATTTAATTTTAAATTATGCTTCTAGTTCTATCAATAAATTAAAATATTTTGTTTATATTTTGGGATTTATGATACATTTTTAGTCGAAAAGGCTATAATTTTAAATTTTTTAAAATAATATATTGCATACTCCATCGATACAGTAATTTTTATTAGAAAGACGATTTAATGAATGTATTTATAATGTTTCATGCAGAGCGCTATAAACTAATTTTAGAAAAAAACAATATTTGTTATTGTGACAGTTTCAAGGGGAATCAAGATCCTTATATTTTTGCCCCGAGATTCCTACACTCTTATTGTAAAATTAACAGCTTACCCATTAGTAAAATGAAAAAAGGGGATACAGTTATATGGCTTACTAAAGACAATTCGCAAAAAGGAAAGTGGTTTTGTGATTTAATATTCGTTATCGATGAAATTAAAATTTGGAACCCTTTACCAGGTTATGGTGGTTTTGATTATAAAAACGATTATAGATTATCAGATATCACTAAATATATTACTCACAAAAGAGAGGGAAGAGATCATTTCTATTGGGCAGGTATAGATCATCCAAAGGGGGAAAATGCCCATAAAAGAATTACTCTTTTTGCAAACCCGAAAGAAAGTTTTCAACCACTAGATAGTGATAATAACTTAATTTGCATGGATGAGCTCTGCCATGAAATACCCGAATTAGACTTTTCAACCATAAAAGGAGGTCCTAGAGGTTATCCTAAGATAGTAATAGATGAAAATCAATTCAACAAAATCAAAGAGTTCATAGATAAACGAGTACATAAAAAACTACACGGAGACCAACTTCAAAAAATACGTGAAAAACATGAGAAATTACTAAAAGAATAATGCATTACTCTAAATAATTATGTAACTTTAATTCATATAATCTTAAATTTTTTATTATACAATTCTTGAAAGGCTTCAATGTGTTTTATGATATTCATAAACTTTCCGAAAAAGACCTATTTTTCGGAAACTTATTAACTATTGGGGACGATACAAATAGATAATCGTATCCATAATTGCCACTAAATGCATGAAAAAGCACTTTAGTCGATAGTAACAGAGTATGTGTTATCAGCTAAAGTGCTTTGTTAAATTGCTACATGCTCAAAAATTTTTCTCTTGCCTCATTTGAATCTTCCATTTTGAAAATTCTTATAAAATCAAGATAGTCTGAAAATCGTTCTTCTGGGATACATATCAATAATTCTTCAACATTAGCTTCAGATTGATTCAGGCCCCAGTCGTTTAGTATTCCAACTAATTCATCAGAAATACGAATATCACGTTCTCTAATTTCATCAAGTCCCCAGTTGTTATTACTTTGAGAAAGCTCAAGTAATATACCAACTTTAGATTTCCTATAGCTTTCTTTTTTCTTAGCAAAGTATCCATTACTTGCGATAATATTGAGCCTCTTTTCGAAGGGAATCTTATTTCCAATATGTTCAATCAATTCTTTGACTTCAGAATTTGAATTCGTTGGAAAATAACTTGATTGCCATTTTTGAGGAAGGATATGCTCAATCTCCCATTTTTCTGGTAATAACTCTGATTGATGCTGATAAGCTAAGATCTTTAATATCATCCTCACTGTATTACGATGTGCAGTTTTGATTTTATCCGATAATTCTTTCTCATCAATTTCGCCGAAATTGAATTTGGGTTGTGCTGAGTTAATTATTTCTGCATTTAAATTCAAGATTCCAGTTTTAACGGCATTAATTGTAGGTGTTATGATGTATTTTGCCGATAGAACTGCTAATAATCTTTTTAAAAAAATAAGAAAGTCACCTTCAAATGTATCTTTGTAATGATAGTGTAAGTAATAGATGACAACAGGATATTTCCAAAACTCATTAGGATAAGAGGTCAAAGTATCCAAAGTTTGTTTTATTTCAATATTTTCGGACCATTTTTCATTTTCTAGTGAGACTCTATTATTTATCACAATCCACAAATTTAAAATAGTATTTAAATTTTGCATTAAATCTTGTGAGTACAGTTTTCCGAAATTATTTTTTGCATAATATTTTCTAATACCAGGAGTGGTTGTCTTGCGATCGTTTTCATTTGCTCTCAAGTAAAACATATAGTAGTAAAACAACTTTTGAATACTTTCCCCAGCATTTGTAGCTTGTTCATCTAGTTCTTGCCAGAGTTCTATAAATCCCTTTTTTTCATCTGAATTCAAGTGATTATAAATTTTTGCTTTAAAAATATCGGCATCTGATAATGCTAGTCCTCTATCGTTTAGAGTTGAAAAAATAGTTAGTGCTGTTTCTTGACTATCGGCTGTAATAGGAAGAAGAATAGCTTGATTTAATATATTACTGATGAAGTTATAAAAGGACAATGGATTATCTGCAGCATATTCATTAACAAGTTGCTGGAGCAATCTATAATTTTTAGCATAGTTACTATTTGATTTTTCATCTGCTTTTCCAGAGACTAGTATATTAGCAAATTCTTGATTTCCTTCCTCTCCCATAACTCGGGAACTAATAAGGATTTCATTAAAGTTAACTACCCCTGTAGTTGGATTCTGTTTCCAAATTGTTGGTTCGATTTGACTTTTCAAGAAATTAGTCTCAGGACCGCCACTTTCTAATTTAGTATAGATAGCTCTCAACAGCAAAAACAGGCTTGTAATACGCTGTTGCCCATCGATTATTTCCTGTTCTTTATTATCATTTTCATATGAAACTATTGTGCCAAGAAAATAAGTATTATTTTCATCTTCTGTTGTATTGAGTGTGTATTCAGTAAGATCATCGAATAAAACTTGGATTTGTTCGTCTGACCAAGCATATGGTCTTTGATATTCAGGAATAATAAATCTTTTATTCTTTCCAGTCTCTAATAGTTGTTTGACGCTTCTTTTGTCAACATTTATTGATGTAGTCATAGAAGAAATTCCTTTGATTAGTTTATAATATAGCTAATTATATCAATTTTTTAGTTTTCTTTCTAAGAAATATCATTTTTCCCGACAGTTTAATATTTGTTGTTATAATAGACATTTTTCCATTTTTTCGTTATAACAGACACTGATATACTCTTGTAATAATATTTTGGTATAATTAAAATTATAGAAGGAGGCAAAGATTATGAGAAAATTAATAGGTATACTACTACTTTCATTATCAATTATTACGTTAATTGCTTGCTCTAAAAATAACTACCAATCTTTAGATGGTGAGTATTATTGGATCTCAAGTGAAAGAAACGAGTTAGCGTTTACTATTAAAGGAGATAATGCTTCCATTGAGCATGGAGAAGCCGATAGCTTTACCATTAACAAACAAAAGAATACGATCGAATTAACTGGAAAAAATATTGCAAGTCGAACAGAAGAATATTCATTTAAAGATGGGGTCTTTTCTGTTGACATTAGTGGAGTTAAGCACGACTACTATCTTAAAGATAGCGAAGCATATAATAACGCTCTAAGAGAATTTGGTTACAAATAAGAAAAAACTACCTACTTTAATCGAATAGGTAGTTTTTTGCGCACAATAGATTATTTTCAAACTTTTATTTGATGTTTTTTGAAGCGAATAGTTCAGAATTCTTATCTAATAGTTAAGTAAAAAAATTGCTTATAATTTGTTGTACAATTAATACATCTTATGAACGAGGCATAAATGTGAATTTCAATGGATAACTAAAAGAGTTCGTTTCAACGAAAGTTTCACTTAAAGAACAAAATCCACCCCCTTATAGAGGACACACAGAAGATATCAATGACAGAGTAAAATGAGCTCCTGGTTAGCTGTCCACAAAAAGATATTTTAGTTAACTCAAACAACTCGGAAAACACCTAATCAATCAGAGGAATGATTTTTATTTTTTTCACTTGACTATTTAGGATAATATTTCTTTTTAATATTATTATCATGAATTACTATTAACCTCTGAGCATATGTATTATTTTGATTAGTTTCAATCTCACCAATTCTCTCTCCTTTGCTATTTTTTATTGTCAAAGTTACATCGTCATATTTATATTTTGATACAATATCATGGTTACCAAATAATTTATTTCTTTTAATGATATAAATATCTTCTCTACAGAAAAAAATTTGATCGTTTTTATCGAGTTTTGGTTTGTTGATATCACCAGAAATGTTATAAAAATATTCTCCTCTATAACTATTTTTCATACTACAGGTTATCAACATAGTCAAAATTGAAAATATAAATATAAATGAAAATAAAATACTCCAAATATTATAGTGGTTAATCTGAAGTATATTTAAACCAACTTGTCTATTTGAATCTGATATTTCACTTTTAGAATCTGACTTATCTAAGACAAAGAAGTCATCTCCGATTTTTAGAATATCATTAGAAACATATTTGATTATTTTACTTCTCCCTTTTTCAGGCAGAAGAAGATTATCTGATATATTGTATATTTTGTGTATCTTCCTCTTTAATTTTCTTTCTATAATTACATTTCCTGCAAGATAAAAATAATGATTTTCATTGATTTTCCATTTATGATTTAACCTTTTATATTTAACAAGATAATATATACCATTTTTGAGAGAAATATCATTTAAGGAAATATTAACATTTAATAATTTCATAGATAACGTTTCAAATATCCAGTCCTTACAAGTTTGAAAACATGCCCAAGCTACCAGTACTATGAGTAACTTTAAGAAAGCATTCCAAATTAAAAACTCTGAAAAATAATCTGTTGGAACAGACTGAAAATGCTTCGAATGAATAGCATTTATCATATATATATATGGAGCGCTATCCAAAATTTTTTCTGCAATTAATAACGATACATATAAAATTGGTATGAAAACAATCAGAGTGTATTTCTTTTTATTTATTATTTCTTCTAATTCTTCTTCATTTTTGATAAAAATTTTAAATTTTTCAGGTACTAACTGTCTTAAATCCATGCTTAGGAATTGATTTGCAATCATTCCTAAAAACATTGCTAAAAATGTCCAACCTAATATAGCTTTTTCAATACCGACAAAAGAAAACATTAGTAATGGAATTATTATAAAACCTAAAAGTATAAATGGCGAAATTTTAGTTAATTCAAAAATAATTCTCGTTATTGCTAAAACAAATACAAATATGGATATACATGGAATTAAGATATGGAGTTTCTCACAACATTTATCAGTTGAAATTTTTTCTATTAAAGAAACTATAATTATATTAGTAAAAATATAGTACGAAGATATTAAAAAACTTTTTATAACATAAAAAGGAAGTGACGGTTTAAAATCTACTTTCAACTGTTCACTGTATGTTCCTAAATTAATAGTACAATCCTTTCTGTAATGGATTACAAATACGACTACTATAATAAAATAGATAAGTGTTAAAACTTTATACCAGTTTAGATCAATCATATTATGTTCAAATAACATTAAATAACATAAAAATGACAAAGCACTTAAATTCAATACTAATGTAGATATATAATTTATTGTCATTGGTCTTGTTATAAAAACTGTTCTAATAATTTTTTGCATATAATCCATCCCTTTTTACTACTTCATTTAATTATACTATAATTGTATCAATCCTAAAAATTTTTCTTTTCATAATCTCCTTAGTCAAGGTCTTGTACCTTGGCTTTTTTGCGTTAAAGGAGGACGTTATGCAGGTAATATTACCACAAGAACAAACTCAAGAAATTCAGCAAATGATTGCAACACTAATCAAAGATGAAATCCATCACTTTAAAGAAGATATTGGAGCAGATAGTCCTTTCCTGAACAAAAAGCAGACTTGTAATTATTTAGGAGTATCTAATAATACTTTAGATATTTGGATTGCAATGGGGCTACCCTATATTCGAATTGGAAAATCTATTCGTTTCAACAAAGAAAGTATAAATCAATGGATGACTCGATTAGAAATCAGCGCATAAAGAGGTAAAAATGGCTATTAAGAAAACGAAAAATGGAACATATCAAGTAAAAATATATATCCCTTCAGATGTACAAGGAAAACTTGGTTTAGGTCAATACTATGAAAAAAGATATAAGACTCGTCGAGAAGCAAAAGAGGCTGAATTAAAAATATCTGTTGATATCGAAAATACTCGACTGGGACGATCTACAGTTACTTCCAAAAATAAGGGAGACATCTTGTTTAAAGACTTTTACAAAAATGTATGGTTAGAACCCTATAAAGCTGGTCAAGCAACTACCACTATTAAACCACCCACAAAAGCTACAGTTTTTCAAACAGAAAATCTCTTCCGCCTTCAAGTTATTCCACTATTAGGCAATTATTCCATAAATTATCTTAATGAAAGCAAACAATTAATGCTTTCACTCCTCACCCCCTTATCAAACTCATATGCTAATTTTAAGGCTATACGAGGATATATAAATTCTGTATTTGATTGGGCAGAAGAACTTGAATATATTCAAGTCAATAAATTAAAAAAGACTATCAGCAGGATAAAAGCTAACAAAAAATTAGCTCTAAAGGAGAGTAAAAAATATGAAGATTTAACTTTAAATGAGGAGGAACTTAAACAATGGCTACAAGCAATTGATGAAGATCTAAAACATGATCAGATAGAATTAAAAGATTATGCTTTATTCTATACTACGTTCTTCTTATCAGATAGAAAATCTGAGTCCTATGCCCTCCAATGGAAACATATAAATTTTAATAATAACGAAATTTTAATTGAACAAGCATTAGATCGTTTTGGAAAATTAAAATCTACAAAAGGTAACAAAATAACTTTGTTTAGAGCACCAAAAGAACTTATAGATATTCTAAAAGAATGGAAAAAAGAACAAAGAAGACAACTTAAATTATATGGAATTAAGCAGAGTGAAAAACAATTTCTCTTCACATACAACAATCGATCAAATGGAGTTAATGTTCCTCTTCATATAGACTATCTCAATCATAGAATGAACTCTATACGAAGACGACATCCTGAACTTTCACCAGCTTCCCCACACAAATTAAGACATACTGGTGCTACTTTGGCAAGACGTGCTGGCGTATCCTTAGAAGATATTTCAGAAGCACTTACCCATAGTGATAAACAAGTCACCAAGATCTACGTGAATACAACAGACACAGTCAATCAAACAGTTGGGGAGATTGCTTTTAGAAATCTGAAAAAATAATGAAATAGATCAATTGACTATTTACATTTTTCCTAGTACTAATTTTTTTTCGATAAAATTTTCTGATTACAAAAATATTTTATTTCCCAACAAATTCTACTTTCATACCATTCCCTAATACTTGCAAATAGAGCTTTCTATCTTCGACTCTGTGTTGATTTACAATTTCCATTATTTCTTCTGAAACATTAATCTCCGTACTTGACCATTTATATCTTCTACTATCATCAAAAAATCTCATTTCAAAAGTCTTATCTTTACACTGCTTTCGCGTTTTAAGACCTATCTCCCTTATTTTCAAACTTATCAAAAACTCCTCTGCTATTGATCTGACAGCCTGATAAATAGGATTATTTTCTGGAGCCTGATCGAAATTATCCACAATACCAAGAGAATTTTGTTTTGATAACAAGAAAAAAGATTCCTTTAGTTCAGGGTCAACATGTGCACCACCATCATTATTTGCTACAAATAGAATAATGTCCTTTCTAGTAAAAACATTACTCTTATCGTCAAATATCACTTCATTCCACCAGTCATCAAATGTATAACAAAAATAGCGACTATCCTTATCATAAATAATATTTGGTAAATACTGGATACCATCAGGGCCAAGCCTTAGTGTTAATAATGTCCATGATGTCAATAAATTAGCAGGATTATAAAAACTGCTAGACGAAAAATAAATTAAATTAATACCTATTTGTCCTACCAAGGACTTAGAATACTTAGTTTCATGCAGTAATATCCTTAAACAAGAAGCGATTCGTCTTGCTTCATTTTCACTACCATTATCAAATTCATTAACCTCTCTAATCAAAAAATTAATTTGGTCATCCCAATATTCTTTCAGTTCATCCTTTTTTCTCTTATACTTCACCATAAAATAATGAAAACCTCCATAAAAGCTAATACTTATCTTAGTATTTTATAAATTAAAATAAGTATTTAAATTTTATAACAATTTTTAATATATTATACTACTAATAAGAAAAAACTTAAACTCAAAATGAATTTTAAATATTAAAAAGTAATCAGGGAAATTTCAGGGAAATTCTCAGGGAAACTCTTATTTTTTAGACAAAAAAGACATCCAAGAGAATACTCTTGAATGTCTGTAAACGTTGATAGTATCGTATTGATTAACGTTTTGAGAATTGTGATGCTTTACGAGCTTTCTTAAGACCTGGTTTGGAAAGTATGGATTTCAGTTGGACTAAAAACAGCGTAATATCAAGGATTTTCTGAACAATATCTACTTTTTAATTTCATAAAATCTGAATCAATATTTTTAAAATAGGGAATAGTTTAGGTCTCTAAGCATTAAAATAATACACCTAACTTTGGTCACCTTTTTTTAGTTATTCACTCTTTTTTCGGATAGTGTTTTTAAAGTTATGATGTAAAATGCCGCAATTAAAACACTATACATCATAATCGGAGGATAGAGAATTAAGGACAGAATCAATCCCACTCCTTTAATTATTAGGTCAGGTATCAATAACTTCCTATATTGTGCGGTAGCTTCAAGTAATTCTTTCTGATCTATATTGGGTTTATCAATTACTTTATGTAAAAACCAGTTTGCTACCGTTGAAACAATAACGATCAGTCCATAAAAGAGCTGTGCCGTATGATTCATGAAATGACTACTAACTATTCCAGTAGCATAGGGCATAAATGAAACAAAAAATAAAAGATACAAATTCCACCAAACAATTTGTGGGGAAATTTTCTCAACCTTTTCCCACAATGTATTTAGTGCCATCCATAACGATCCCAACCAGAAAAAGGAAAGAAAATAAGCAAAGAAATTTTGCCGTAAATCCCAAAAAGCTTGAAGACTTGGTGTCGTTGGTTTTTCTAACTCTAAAATCAAAATGGTCATAATAATTGCTAGAACAGCATCTGTCAATGCAATTAATCTATCTTTCTTCATCGGATTACATTGCCTTTCATTTTGTAGTATTCTATCTCATCGTATAATATTTATTAATCTTAAATATTGGATAGTCACTTCATATTTTGAGTACAAACAAGATACACTAAAAAGCATGTATCTGTCATATTCTATTTAACTTTAGAAATATTCATCCATCTAAAAAATAAATATATCATATTTCACAATAAATGACTACTATCAAAGATACATTTTCTTTCAGATTTCACCCTTTTCAACTTGGCTAACTTGACCTGCATTACCTAGGTCGCTTTGCTTTAAATTATACTTTTTTCTTAAACATTTGCTACGAGCAGGTCTTTCTTGTGAGTAATTTTCATCAAAAAATTTCATAGATAAGTCCTATATATAATCATGGAAAAGTAGTAAAAATAGTTGTTATCCTAGTTGATTAAAAAAATCTCTGATTTCCTCATCTTTTATAAAATAATATATAATTTTCCCCTCTCTTCTAGTATCCAAGATGTTTTGATTGGCTAGTTTACGAAGATGGTGAGAGGCAGATGCCATACTGAGATTTAGTAAACAGGCTATATCACAGACACAGAGTTCTTCAACAGCAAGGAGATAAAAGATGATATTTATCTGTTTATTATCGGTAAATTTTGATAAAATGCGAAGTGATTTTTGGACTTTTTCCTTTTCAAGGTAGTTCGTTGCGGTTGTAACATTTTGTTGATTTATAACATCCACTTGACAGATACTATCTTTTTTCATAATTTTTTCTCCTAGCCTAACACAGCCCATAGCATGTCAAAGCTGTTGTTTTCAATCAGGATATACATCCCCAATCCTAAATAGACAACGGCAATAAACCATCTGCTATATTTTTCCAAAGTTTCTCCAACAGAAGGGACTTGTGCTAATTTTTGGGCAGAAAAAACCAAGAGATAAATCATGACTAGAAAAGTAAGTAAAGTCACTATCAAATTCGCTAAATTTAAGGTGGTAAAATATGGGACAAAGACACCAATATTGTCAGCGCCACAACTTGCAAAAGTAATCATAGCGACTAGAAAAATCAGGTTTTTATTGTCTTTTCGCAAACCATCTTTTGCAATAGCTTCTCCATCAGAATCTCCTAAAAGCAAAACTTTGAGGCCTAGGAAAATTGGAATCAAACCGAGTAAACCTAAAATCTCTTTACTAGGAATATAATTTAAGACAAATGCAAAAAGCAAACTTAGGAATATTAGACTAACAGAGCCTAGAAATTGTCCTAAATAGATGTTAATGATGTCCTTTCTGCTTTTTCTTTTGGCAAAAAATAACATTAGGATAATAAGTAAGTCTACGGCTGTCCCAGAATACAGGATTATTGAAGTAACAATATTTTGAATCATAAAACACCTCATTCAAATATATTTTTGAATGTATTCTAACATTAACCTTTGTAGATGTCAACTTAAAATCCACCAATTAATAATTGCATGTCAATATTTGTATTGTGAAACTAGTTTCAGAAATATATAGTCTTAAAGTATGTCCACTGCCAATGGTTTTTTCAATATTTAAAAGGAGAGAACCAATTTGGTCCTCTCCAGGGTATAATTTTCCACCAACCCACTACAGTTGACAAAGAACCGTTATTCTCAAATGAGACAACTCCTTTTAGTTTTTATAACCTCAGCTTCTCGGTCTCTTACCTACTTTTAATAGAAAGACTACGAAGGACGATTCTTAAAGTAGTCAGATTGTGCAATATCGAAAGATTAGATGGGCTTAACCAATTTAACAACCCAAATCCAATTAAACTTCCATTTATTACAACTGTTTCTTGAATATTTCTTTGAATTAATTTCTGCAACGATTCAGATAAAGAATTCAATTCCTCGAAGAAATCTAAACGATTATCTAATAATAAAATATCACTCATCTGCTTAGAAATATCAGCACTTTCATTCATCACAACCCCAATATCTGCAAGCGTCAAGGCAGCAGAGTCGTTTAACCCGTCTCCAACCATCAAAATAGTTCGGCCAGCTTTCTGTAATTCCTGAACCAACTGAAACTTACCATCTGGTTTTAAATCAGTATAAACGTTGTCAAATGGCAGATCTTTAACCAACTCTTCTGTTCTAGCCAACGTATCACCAGTTGCCAGAATCAGTTTTTTCCCTTGGCGCTTTAGCTTTTTCAATGCAACTTTCGCCTCGCTTCTCAAGGGAGTGTGGATACAAAACATCCCAATTAATTCTTTCTTATAAGCCAAAAACAATAAATTGTAATGAGTCTTATATTGCTCAATCAAGGCCAGCTGCTCAGAACTAATTCTTACCTGTTCGTCTTGCATTAGTACATAATTTCCAATGACAACCGATTGACCATCAATTTGCGATTTAATCCCTTTGCTTGCAACATACTGAAGCTTGCCATGCATTTCTTCGTGTTCAATGCCTTCAATTTCAGCTTGTTTAACAATTGCATTGGCAATAGGATGATAGATATGTTCCTCCAAACATGCACTTATTCTTAAAATATCTTTCTCAGTATAATCTCCGAAAGGAAGAACCTTTTCAACCAAAGGATAACTCGTCGTGATGGTACCCGTTTTATCAAACAAGAAAGTATCCACTTCCAGATATTTTTCTAATACATCACCATCTTTAATAACCATTTCTCGATTTAGACCTTCCTTTATGGCCGTAAGGTAGGCTACAGGTGTGGATATTTTTAGAGCACATGAAAAATCCACCAATAAAAAGGAAATGGCTTTTGAAAACGAACCTGTTAACAGATAAGTCAAACCAGCACCTAAGAAGTTATATTTTACAACCTTGTCTGCCATCCTAATAAAATGACGTTGTTTTGTCTTCTTACTCTCTTCAGATTTTTTCATCAGATTGATGAGTTGCAAAATACGACTGTTTATCTGATTATCAGTCACACGAATTCTTAACTCTCCTGTTTCCAAAACAGTATTCGCACATACAGAATCTCCCTCTTTCTTTTCAACAGGGAAGCTCTCTCCAGTCAAGGAACTCTCATTGACCATGCCTAATCCTGAAACCACTTGGCCGTCAAACAAGATTTCATTCCCTTGGGAGACAACTAATACATCACCTACTTGAACATCAGAACTCTTGATGCTGATGACCATGTCTCCCCGCACTAAGAAAACATCACTTTCTTTAGCAAGAAGGCTTTGTTCCAAATCTGTTGCTGTTTTTTTTAAAGACCACTGATCCAGATGATTACCCAAATCAAGCATAAACATGATGTTGCTAGCTGTCTTGGATTGGTTCATAAACAAGGACAACAAAATGGCCGAACAGTCCAAGACCTCCATGGTTAGTTCCTTGCGCGCTAAAGTTTGATAGGCTTCTTTGACATAACCCAAAGCCTGATAACAAGTCCAAATATAACGAATAGGGTAGGGTACAAAACTTCGAAACAGCAAACGCTTAATCGCTGCACCCGATACAATTGAATAAGCACTCTCTTCTCTACGAATGGGAAGAGTCATCAAGTCCGAAACTTTCCCCTTGTCAATTTTTTTTAAAAAGGCCTCTGCATTTTCTAATACAGAGAAGCCTTCTTTCATACGTAGAGTAAAGTGCTGCTGATCCATATAAAACTGAATAGAGTCGATCCCTTTTTCATCTTTAGCCAAGGAACGAAGATAATCTTGAATATCCAAGGTCAGTGAAAACGAGGACGATAATCGGATATGTTGATATCCTCTGTGTAGCACTTTAAAAGACATATTATTCACCTGTCAGGCTATCTAATTGTTCTTCTTTCTTTTCCTGTTCGTATAAATATTTAGCGTCTTGTAAAACATCATCACCGTGTTGTTTTACAACAGAAACAGATGCATCCAGTCCATCTTTCAATTTGTAAGCTTTAGCCAAGGCCTTAGAATAGCCTTTCTTAGCTTCTTTACTTGCTAAGACTTTCAAGCCAAGCGTCCCAAATGCTACCCCTCCTAAGAAGAGAGATGATTTTTTCGCAACTTTTGCGACGTTTAATACTTCTTTTAACATGTTTATTTCCTCCTTGTAACTATTGTAGCGAAAAATGACAGCAAAAGCAATTGCTGATATCTGATATATAGATAAAATTCTCTATACTGATATTTAATTATATTATGATGAAAACAATATACTTTATTTTTTGATACTGTAAATAATTATGTGTAAACACTTAAGTAGAGTTACGGAGTGTTAATTAAATAAACTTTCAAGTGTATCAGAACATTGACCAAACCCTTTATGGATTCGTTGACTTTGCTTGAAATTATAATCTTCAAACAACGTAACTAAGTAACGTTCCAGAGCCTCCTCATTAGGAAAAAGAACCTTCTTTTTCGTTTGATGTTTGATTTCTTTGTTAAGAGACTCAATGAGGTTTGTCGAATACATGCTGTGCCAAATCTGGTAGGGAAACTGATAAAAAGTTAAAAGATTATCCGTCTTCTCCAGACTTTCCATGACTTTCCTATACTTTGGTTTCCATTCGGCGAGAAAGTCCTCTAAAGCTTGTCCTGCCATTTCTAAATTTTCAGCACGATAAATCATTATAAATTGCCCCAGAATAACCGCTCTATCTGCTCGTTTCACTTTACTAGCTAGATTTCGACTAATATGAATTAAGCAACATTGTTGTTTAGCTAATGGGTGAGCCTGACTGATAATCTGCTCAAGCCCCTTAAAGCCATCTGTAACTACAAGAGAAATCTGTTGGATTCCTTGGTTTTGAAGCTTGTCTAACAGGGTGGACCAAGAAGCATTGTTTTCTTGAGGCAACTGTGCATAGCATATCTCTATGCGACTAAAGTCGCTAGAGCTATCCTAATTGCGCACCGCCAGTTCTCATAGAAAAAAACACCTTGCAAGATGCAAAGTGTTTTCGTTTGTATTCTGCTGTCCAGTAACGAATTAACGTTTACTAAATTGTGATGCTTTACGGGCCTTTTTCAAGCCTGGTTTCTTACGTTCAACTTTACGTGAGTCACGTGTAAGAAGTCCTGCGCGTTTCAATGAATCGCGGAAGTCTGGGTCTACTTGAAGAAGGGCACGAGCGATACCGTGACGGATTGCTCCTGCTTGACCAGCGTATCCACCACCTACAACGTTAACGAAAACGTCGTATGAACCTGCAGTTGAAGTAACTGCGAATGGTTGGTTGATTACAAGACGAAGGTCAGCGTGTGGGATGTACTCTTCAACATCTTTTTTGTTAACAGTGATTTTACCAGTTCCTGGAACAAGGCGAACGCGTGCAACAGCGTTTTTACGACGTCCAGTACCTGCATATTGTGCTTGTGACATACTTTATTGTTCCTTTCCTTAGATAAGTCCTGAAATATCAAGAACTTCTGGTTGTTGTGCAGCGTGAGTGTGCTCAGCCCCAACGAATACTTTCAATTTCATACCTTGAGCGCGGCCAAGAGTATTGTGTGGAAGCATACCTTTAACTGATTTCTCGATCAAACGTACTGCATTTTTAGAACGAAGTTCACCAGCAGAGATTGATTTCAATCCACCTGGGTGGTTTGAGTGAGTGTAGTAGATCTTATCAGTTGCTTTTTTACCAGTCAATTTAACTTTTTCAGCATTGATAACGATTACGAAGTCACCTGTATCAGTGTGAGGTGTGAATGTTGGTTTGTTTTTTCCACGAAGCACGCTAGCAACAACTGCTGAAAGGCGTCCAAGAGGTACATCAGTTGCGTCAACAACGTACCATTTGCGTTCTACTTGGCCTGGTTTAGCCATGAATGTAGTTTTGTTCATGATTTCTCCTATATGAATGTCGTTTTTGTTTACAGGGCGGATGTTCCGGTCCGCGAGTTATTTGAAAGGTTCCGGGGCCTTACAAATGGGGTAAACAATACCGCCTACTATTGTATCAAAATTCTAAGATAAAAGTCAACCGATTTGGAAAATTATTTACGATTTTCTTTTCCAATGACAAATCCGATCAAGGAATTCGGGCCGACGTGGGCTGAAATAACCGGTCCAAGAGGCATCACGAGGACTTCATCGATGCCTTCAAGCGCAAGCATTTCTTGCTTCAGTGCTTCGGCTCCTTCTAGATCGTTGGTATAAGATACCAAGGCTGTGCTTTCACCGATATCGGCTTTGATCAGCTCCAGTAATTCTCGGACAGCTTTTTTGCGTCCGCGAACCTTGCTAATTGGGACCAATTCCCCTTCCGCATCAATCCAGAGAATGGGTTTGATGCTGGCCAAACTTCCCATGATCGCAGCACTTTTTGAGAGACGGCCTCCCCGCATAAGGTGATAGAGATCATCGACGAGGAAATAAGTCCGCAGTTTTGGCGCTAGATCCATGATCTCTTCTTTGGCTTCTGCTAATGAACGACCCGCATCACGCGCAGCTACTGCTCGCATGACCAGATAACCCTCTCCAATCCCAGCAGCCTTCGGATCGACAATCTCGATCACGGCTTCCGGGTAGTCTTCTAAAACCAGGTCTCGTGCCATGACTGCACTCTGATAGGTCCCAGATAAGACCGATGAAAAGGCCACATAAAGCAGATCTTTTCCTTCTTTGGCAAATTGTTTAAAGGTTTCCTGAAATTGGCCCACATTGACCTGACTGGTTGTCGGTTTGGCCCCATTTTTCATGGCTTCTAAAAGCTCAGGGCTGGTCAATTGAGCTTCGCCTACTGTCTGGTAAACCGTCCCATCTAACTCAATGGTCAAGCCAAGAATGGTCACCTGATGTTCCTTGGCCCAGTTTTGGTCTAAATCTGCGGTCGAATCGGTTAAAATAGCAAATGTCATTACTTGTCTCCCATCATTTCTTGTAATTGTCGCAATACTTCGTGATCGAGCGGTCGCATGGGTGGTTTTTGATCGTTAACCACTCGCTGCGCTTGATTGAGGTTTCCTTTGACGACTGCGACCCGTTTTTCTAACTCTCTGGCAGATACCCGAAGAGCTCCTTGAGCAAAGACGGTCCATTGCTCATTTAAGTCACTGGTCGCTACTGATACTTGGTGGAGGGGCGTGTTAAGCTCTGCCGCCAAGCGCTCGATATAGTCATCTGCCGTCTCATCCTCACCGGTAAAGACCACCTGAACATTGAACTCCTCATAGGTCTGCCGCACTCCTGGCATATACTGGGCATCAAAGACACAGATGACTTCGATCCCTTCAAAGCTAGCATAGTGGCTCAGTTTTTGCAGAAGGATATTGCGGGCTGCATCGAGCTCACTCTTTTGAAAGAGCTGGCGGGTCTCCTGCCAAAAGGCAATCATATTGTAGCCGTCAACCAATAAGATTTTTCGTTTCATATCATTGCCTTTCTAGAATTATAGTCGATTGCGAAAGACCTCATACATGAGGATGGCTGCTGCCACACTGGCATTGAGGCTTTGCACATGACCATTCATGGGAATGGTGATCATCTCATCGACTTGCTTTTTGATATTGGCTGAGATCCCTTTTCCTTCATTGCCAATGATCAAGGCCAATTTACCAGCCGTATTCCACTGGTGAGATGGCGTGCCGTTCATGTCGGTCCCAAAGATCCAGAAGCCCTCTTCCTTTAGCTTGTCTAGAGTTTGACTGAGATTGGTCACACGCGCAATGGGAATGTGTTCCACCGCTCCGGTAGAAGTTTTTGAAACCACTGGAGTTACCCCGACTGCACGGTGCTTAGGAATGATGACGCCTGAGACATTGGTCGCATCAGCTGTCCGTAAGATAGATCCAAGATTGTGCGGATCTGTCAAACCATCGAGAATCAATAAAAGTGGGTTCTCTTCTTGGGCTGTCTGTTTCAGAATCGCTGCCAAGTCTGTGTAAGCAAAGGCTGCCACACGAAGAACAAAGCCTTGGTGGACGGCTCCTTCCGTCATTTCCTGCAGGGTTTTCTTTGGCGTCCAAGAAATCGACACCTTCTTCTCAGCTGCTAAGGCCTTGATTTTGTCGACATTTTTTCCTCGGAGGTCTTCTTGAATATATAATTTATTGCCTGTATTGGCTTGTAAAGCCTCGGTGACTGCGTGGACACCGTATACGATATCGTTATTTTCCATAGAACTAGTATACCACAAGAAAGGAGGATGATGCCAATTCATGATATAATGAAATGAAATCTATCTTAATGAACGAACCAAACTAGAAAGGAAGCCATGCCTCTTTTTCAACGAACCATCAAGCTCACCTTGGCCACCTGTTTAGCAGCGGCCCTTGCTTATGCTCTGGGCTTGACCTATGCCATCTCAGCTGGCGTCATTGCCATCTTGAGTATCTCGGATACGCGTCGCAGCACCATCAAGCAGGCCTACCAGCGCTTTATGTCGACCTTGCTGGCCCTTGCTATCGGAAGTCTCGCCTTTTCCTTTTTTGGATTCAACCTTTGGGCACTGGGAGTCTTTATCGCTCTCTATGTTCCTTGCGCCTTTCTATTGGGTTGGCAGATCGGCATCACGCCAAGTACGGTGCTGGTCACCCATCTCTTGATTGAGCAGTCTACTTCCTGGGGGCTCTTGCTCAATGAACTTGCTCTCTTTTTAATTGGAACCAGCTTTGCCCTGCTGGCCAATCTCTATATGCCTTCGAATCAGGCTGCGATCGATCATTACCATGATGTGGTCGAAGACCAACTAAAGAAGATCCTTGATCGTTTTGCGGAATTTCTTGGTAAAGGGGATGGTCGCAATGATGCTCGCTTGATCAAGGAGTTGGATGGTATCCTAGAGGACGCTTTAAATCTAGTCTATCTGGACCATTCCAACCACCTCTTTCACCAAACCAACTACCATATTCACTACTTTGAAATGCGCAAGCGGCAAAACGATATTCTGCGAGATATGGCAGAAAACGTCAACCGTTGTCAGTTAGCGGCGAGTGAAAGCATAATCCTAGCACAACTATTTAAGAAGACAGCCCAACAGTTAAGTCAGGAAAATCCTGCCCAAGATCTTCTTGATGATATTAGTCAGTATTTAGCGATCTTTCGCGAACGCCCTCTTCCTAAGACCCGTGAAGAATTCGAAACACGCGCCACCTTGCTCCAACTCTTAAGAGACTTAGAAACTTTTATCCAGGTTAAGGTTGATTTTTACCAACAATTCCATGAGGAAACAGAATAGACAAAGAAGCCCTTGCAAGATGCAAAGGCTTTTTTATTCAGGCAGTTGTTGTAAACGCTTTCCTAAAATGGTATACTAGAACTGGAAAATAACTTTTTAAGGAGGGTCTTCTATATGAAGTCTTCGTATAAGAAACATTTGTACACTACAACACTCAGCCTCTCCGCTGCTGTCTTGCTTTCCGTTATCGGTCATGGCCAAGCTTCAGCCGATAGCGTAGAAGCGCCTCAAACGGAACCAAGCACGGTCCTTGAAGCGACACCTACTACTGAGCCACCTGTGACAGCTGATACTGCCAGTCCGGCTACAGCCACAGAAGTAACTCCTGCTAGTCCTGCAGAAACAGCAGCGACTTCTGATGGGACTTCTACTACAGAAGTTGCGCCAGCCGCTAGTCCAAGCACTAACCGTGCTACAACGACCGCTGACCAAGCGACTCGATTGGCGGATAGCACCATTTATCTCTCTGAAAAGAGTACGATTGATGACAAAGTCCAAGAAAAAGCTCAAGCTGCTGGCAAGATCAACTGGACCTTAGACAATAAGCCTCTCTCTGAGTGGAAAACTTGGGATATGGAGACAGGAACACTGAGCAAGGATCCATTCCTTACGATCACAGAGACCGCAAACGGCAATGATCTGGATCTCCACATTGACGTGCAGGATCTCTTTGGTGAAGATCTCAGTCTTCGTAGCCCAAATAATATTCGCCGGACTTATCGCAATTACATCGGCAACCATGAGCTAGTCGGAACCAATGCAGACTTAGGGATCACCATCAATAAGACCCTTGTTTTTCGACCTTACCAAGACTACCATACACATGAAGAGATGCTAGCTGCTATCGAAAAATCCAAGGAAGAAGCGAAACCCGATCGTTTGGTGCAGCTGGAAACCCTTGGTAAGAGTGCCCAAGGCCGGGATATGAAGATGGGGATCGTGAGCAAGGACCAAGCTAGCATTGATCACTACCTTTCTAGTACCAACCCTACAGCCTTGACCAAGCCAAGCGAAATGCTGGCAGCTCTGAAGGACAAGACCTTGGATTACAAATTACCTGTCTTAGTCCACAACACCCACGCGGATGAACAACCAGGCATTGATATCATCACAGGCCTCTTCAATACTTTTGCGACCAAGGAAAAGGTGACCTTTAACACCACCGATGAAGCTGGAAATGCTAAAACAGTCACGCTAGATATTCCAACCTTGCTCAATAAATTCATCTTCTTATTTGACTTCACGGAAAACCCAGATGGGGATGCTCTCAACCTGCGGGCCCTAGCAAACGGGCTCGATCCAAACCGGGATGCCAGCTACCAAACCAACCCTGAAGTTCGCACGGTTATCCAAATGATCAACAAATGGAATCCAATCGCTCTCTACGACTTACACGGTTTTGTCAAAGAATTCTTGATCGAACCTGCAACTCCACCACATGATCCGAACTTCGAATACGATCTTCTGTCAGATCTGATGCTAGAAAATGCCCATCATATGGGACGGGCAGGAGTTGCCAATTCTAAATACGATAGTTACATCATTCCAAAACTGGATTGGGGCGATGGCTGGGATGACTCCTTCTCTGGCTATACAGGAGTTTATGCTGTCTACCATGGTATCTTAGGCCATACTATCGAAATTCCGGAAGGAAATGAAGAATCCTACAAAGCAGGTCGCAATGCTGTCCTAGGAGGGATTGACTTCCTCAACCAAGATCCGGACCGTCTCCTTGAGATGCGTCTCAACTTCTACCTGCGCGGTCTCAATAAAACCGAAGATCCAAAAGCCGAAAATGAACTGGTCGGCCCAAATGGAGAAATCGTTGGACGTGTGAAAAATGGTCGTCCGAAATTCTTCCCAGACTACTACGTCATCCCAATGAGCCTCGACAAAGACAACGATGCCCAAGAAGCCTTCAATATGATCGACTACTTCAAACGCAATGGTGTCCTCGTCAAGGAACTCAAAGAAGATATTGGCAACTATAAAAAAGGGGACTTAGTCATTGACATGGCCCAAGCCAAACGTGGCTATGCTAACCACATTCTCTACAAGGGTTCCAACGAATCTGCCTGGGCTGCTATGTACGCAGAGTTGCTGGTAAACTTCCCAGATATGAGAGGGTTCAAGTCCGAACCTGTCTTTGCGGATGGTCTTTTCAACGGAAAATTAGGAGAAGTCACCACCACCCGCGCCACTCGTACCTCTGAGATCGATCCAAAAGCTCCTTACTATGTAATCGCAAATACCTCAGCCAGTGCCGTTAAAGCTATCAACCAGGCCATTTCCCAAGGAAAATCTGTCTACCTAACAGATGATGGCTACATCGTTGACCGCGATACCTTTGCTTCGCTCCTGCCAAACTATGCCATCTATGGTGATGCCCTCTACAAGGTGCCAAGCGGGCCAACCTTGAAACCGATGAAGGTCTACTCTCCAAACTACCACTATAATTGGGCTGGAGTCGATGCGCCTGCTCATACCAGTCTGGTCCTTGAAAAATTAGGCTTCCAAATTGTCAATACTCCAGAAGAAGCGGATGTTGTTATTTTGGAAAGCAATCGTTTTGATGCTTCCATCTTTGGCAAGAAACCGACCCTTGTCATCGGTGGGGAAGCCATGCAGAAACTGGAAAAATTGGGAGTTCTTGCAGGCTTTGATGCTGAAAAACTAAAAGGTGGCAGTGACTACGAGGGCTTGATGAAGGCCATCATCGATGACCAAGATCCACTGACCAGCGGTTACAAGAAGAATACCCTCTTCTACTCCAACTCAGGAAACTGGATTGAAAAGGTTCCAGAACATTTCAAGACCTTGATGAGCATCGCTCCGAGCGATTATTATATTGCAGGTTGGTGGCCACATAATGATGTTCTGGCTAACAAAGTCATGGCCATCTCTGGAGAACTGATGGGACAACCACTCTTTGTCTATGCAGGAAATCCAACCAACCGTCAACACCCTGTCCACTTCTTCCGCTGGGTAACCAATGCGATCTTTGGCAGCAAGTTAGCAAGCTTGATGGATTACGTTCCAGCTAAAGAACCAGATCAAGTGGTGGTACCAATTCATAACCAAACAACCAATCCACAGCCAATCTTGGCCAAGAAGGACACTCCTAAAGTGCTCCTTCCACAAAAAGAAATGACAACTAAAGAAGAAAGCGTGCAAGCCTTGACTTACCAAGTAGGACAAAGCTTCCAAGAAAGTCCAGCCAAGGCACAATTGCCACAAACTGGAGAAGACACAACGGCGCACTTCATTCTTTCAGGCTTCTTGCTAGCCGTTAGCGGAGGCTTCCTCCTCTTGAAAAAGAAAGAAGTTGAGTAAGTTCCAGATTTAGACCTGGATGACATGAAAAGAACCTTCGCAGATGCGAAGGTTCTTTTCTATTCTGCCAATTCCAACACAACCGTTTGGTAAGGGACTAATTCGAGCACTTGGTCTCCTTCTTGGAATAATCCTGCTGTATTATTTAAAACGACTGTTTTAATCGGAGCTGGCAACTCCAAGGTAGCCTGGCGATTTTGGAAATTGCTGACAACCAAGAGACGCTTGTCCCCACGGCGTTCAAAGGCGATGATGTTTTCACGGTCCCGATACGCTGGGATCATATCTCCGAATCGGATGGTATTTCCATAAAGGGGATGGCGATACAAGGCCGTCAACTGGCGATAGTAATTCAAGATGGAATTTGGATCCTTTTCTTGATCTTTCACATTGATGGCAACATTTGGTTTGGGACTGATCAACCAAGCTGGTCCATCACTAAAGCCCAGACCTGGCTCTGCTGACCATTGCATGGGTGTTCGCGCATTGTCCCGGCTGTATTTGGCAATCGCGGCCAAGGCTTCTTCCTCGGTCAAACCAGCTTCTTTCGCCACATGGTAGCCATTGATGGTCGCGATATCATCAAAGTCCTCCACCGATTCAAAGACTTGGTTTTCCATCCCAATTTCTTGGCCTTGATAGATAAAAGGAATTCCCTTGCGCAAAATCTGTATGGTTCCTAAGGCCTTTTTACTGGTATCGTTTACTGGACCTTCCGCAATATAATGGGACACTCCACGAGGTTCGTCGTGGTTTTCAATGATGGTCGATAGAACCCCAATGCAATCCGCGCGCTCATGCGCTTGGAAAATACTTTCCTTGAGTTCATCCGCTGTTGGAAGAGCATGGTCGAACCAGCCTTTTCCTTCTTGCCCCAGCATGGTTTGTTTGAAGTCAAAGATGGAAGAGAAGACACCATCTTTTCCAATAAAGAAGTGCAACTCTTCGTCAGTTTCATTGAAAACTTCCCCTACTGTGAAGGCGTTGTACTTGGCAAAAGTCCGCTCCTTTAACTCTTGCAAGAAAGGTTCAATCGATTGGGCATTCACTAGAGACTCCAGTACTGGGACCAAGCCATTTTCGCGATCAGACGGAAGCGAACGCCATTCTAGATCTTTTTTGATATTGATAATAGCATCGATCCTAAAGCCCGCAATTCCCTTGTCCAACCACCAGTTGATCATCTTGTAAATTTCTTCGCGCAAGACAGGATTTTGCCAATTAAGGTCTGGCTGATCCTTGTGATAAGAATGGAGATAGTATTTGTTGGTGCCAGGAACTGGTTCCCAGACACTGCCTCCAAAGTAACTTTCCCAGTTGTTGGGTTCCTTGTCACTTTCGATGAAATAAAAGTAATCTGCATAAGGGCCATCTGGATCTGATAGAGCTTTTTGGAACCACTCGTGATGACTGGAGCAGTGGTTAACCACCAAGTCCATAATGATAGAAATGCCCCGCTTCTTACCTTCAGCAATTAGCTCCTCCATATCTTCCATAGTTCCAAAAATAGGATCAATGGCATAGTAGTCTGAAATATCATAGCCCTGGTCAATAAACGGACTCTTGTAAATAGGCGATAACCAGAGAATGTCAATTCCTAAGTTTTGAAGGTAATCGAGTTTCTTCGTGATTCCTTTCAAATCCCCAACGCCATCACCATTGCTATCTTTAAAGCTTTTTGGGTAGATCTGATAAGCGACCTTCCCCTTCCACCAGTCTTTTTCCATGTTTTGTCTCCTTAAAATGAAAGAGACTGAGACATATCGTATCAGTCTCTACAGTGTCAGTAGGTATTAGTATACTGTTTTTTCAGTTTCTTTGTCGAAGAAGTGAGCTTTGTTCAAGTCAAATCCAAGTTCGATGGTTTCACCAGTTCCAAGGTAGTCACGTGCATCTACTTTAGCGATGAATTCGTTGTCACCAACTTGGCAGTACAAGTGAGATTCTGAACCAAGCAACTCAGATACAGAGATGGTTGCTTTCACGACTGATTCTGGGAATGTTTCAAGGAAAGCAGCTTCTGTATTCACGTCTTCTGGACGGATACCAAAGATCAATTCTTTACCATCATAGCCTTTTTCTTTCAAGACTTTCAAAGCACCTTCTGGAACTTTCAAGTTCAATCCATTGGCAACGATGTGTCCACCTTCCAATTTCACGTTAATGAAGTTCATGGCAGGGCTTCCGATGAATCCAGCTACGAATTTATTCACAGGGTTCTTATACACTTCTTGCGGAGTACCGATTTGTTCTACACGTCCGATAGTACCTGTACCAGCTGGGTTTTTAGTAGCAGACATGATAACGATACGGTCAGCCAATGTCATCGCTTCTGTTTGGTCGTGAGTTACGTAGATCGTTGTAGCTCCGATACGACGGTGGATTTTCGCAATTTCAGCACGCATGGATACACGAAGTTTCGCATCCAAGTTTGACAAAGGTTCGTCCATCAAGAATACTTTTGCATCACGGACAATAGCACGTCCCATGGCTACACGTTGACGTTGACCACCAGAAAGGTCAGCTGGTTTACGATCCAAGAATTCTTTCAAGCCAAGGATTTCAGCTGCTTCTTGTACACGTTTGTCGATATCTTCCTTGCTGTATTTACGCAATTTCAAACCAAATGCCATGTTATCGTACACAGTCATGTGTGGGTAAAGAGCGTAGTTTTGGAATACCATGGCGATATCACGGTCTTTAGGTGCCACGTTGTTTACAACAGTACCATCGATTGAACATTCACCTTCTGTGATATCTTCAAGACCAGCGATCATACGAAGAGTCGTTGATTTACCACATCCTGAAGGACCTACGAAAACGATAAATTCTTTGTCTTTGATGTCCAAGTTGAAGTCTTCAACTGAGTAATGTTCGCTATTTGGATATTTTTTATAAATGTGACTAAGATTCAATTCTACCATGATGGTACTCCTTTGATTTTTATAGTTCTATTGTAAATGAAAACGTTTTACAAATCTATGGCAAGTCTCACAAAAAAGAAAAAGAGTTTTGTGCAAGTTGCACAAAACTCTGGATTTATTTCGTTTAAATCACATCTTGTAAGACCAAATGATAGCACAGGGCTAGATCTGTCAGATTTTTCAACTGAAGACCCGTCAACTCCTCCCACTTGTCAATCTTGTATTGGAGCGAATTGCGGTGGAGATAGAGTTGCTGGGCGGCCTTGGTTACAACTGCCCCATTGTCCCAAAGAGCGACAATGATGTCTTGCAATTGATCTTGACTTTCAATCAACTGATGCAAACTTGCCTTGATTGGAGTGAGATCCAAATCTGCCTGCTCGATTCCCCACAGATAGAGTTGAGAAAAGCGATAGACACCTTGATGACCTTCTCGAATCCAAGCTCGAAAGACGGCCTGTTCTGCTCGGATAACCGGAGATACTTTCCCAGCTTTTGACTCAGTCCATATTTGCCCGACCATGATGGATAAGCGAATGTTGAAATCATACTCCATGGCAGAGACGGTATCTTTTAAGATATCAGCCACAACCAGCGACTGCTCTTGATCTAGAATGAGTACATAGTCCTGTCCACTCAGTTGCAAGGTTGCTCGGAAATTGGGCAAGAGTGTCTGCATCATCTCCAACCAAGAAGCTGTCCCTTCTGCTGTCGAGTGCGAGATGTGGCAATAGACGAGTTGCATTTTTTTGATGACTTGAGGGGCTTCTCCCTTTCCATCGATCAGGTATTGGTACCAAGGATTAGGGGCAACCTCTTCTTCACCACCCAACCAGGAAATCAATTGTTTTTCTCGCTCGGTTAGCTCTTCTTCCTTCAGCAGCAGCCATTGATGAGCCTGAAGGGGAATGGCTACATAACCAGCTGGTGGATTGGCTTGATCCGTCACCTCTGCATGAGGGAACCACTCTCTGATATTTTTCACTGCTTTCTTCCTTCTTCTACTTGCTGGATGCACCAGTCAATCAGCTCTTCTAGACGATAGAGCTCCCCCGTCATATGGAGATAACCCATGACAGCCTCAAAGCCCGTCGACATCCGATAGGTCACGACATCGGCATTTTTGGCCTTGGTATGGCTATTGGTATTGCGACCGCGCTTGTAGATCTCCAACTCTTTTTCCGTCAGAATTTCTTGCTCCAGCATGCCTTCAATCAAGCTGGCCTGAGCTCTAGCAGAGACATAGCGGGTGGCAGCCTGGTGAAGCTTATTGGGCTTGGTCATCCCTTGAAAAATCAGGTGTCTGCGAATATACATGGAATAGACTGCATCTCCCTCAAAGGCAAGGGCAATCCCATTGATTAGATTGACATCAATCACGTGTCCACCTTACACCTTCTTTTGTATCCAAGAGCTTGATTCCTTGCGCAGCCAATTCATCACGAATGGCATCAGCTCGGGCAAAATCTTTCTTAGCACGCGCTTCCTGACGTTCAGCGATCAAGGCTTCAATATCTGCATCCAAGACTTCTTCGACAAAGACCACTCCAAAGACTTCTAACATCTTGGTCAAGGCATCCTTGACGTCTTGGTTGTAGTGACCTGAATTGATCCATTTAGCCAATTCAAAGACGACAGTGATTCCGTTTGCCGCATTGATATCTTCATCCATAGCCGCGATAAACTTGTCCACAAAGCCTTGCAAGTCTGCTGAATCTACTCCTCCTGTGAACGGTTGCTCATAGGTATTTTTCAAATACTTGAGGTTGGTTTCCGCATCGCGCACCGCTTTTTCTGTGAAGTTAATGGGCTTGCGGTAGTGCTGGGTCGCAAAGAAGAAGCGAAGCACTTGGCCATCAATGGTCTTGAGAGCATCATGCACGGTGATAAAGTTCCCCAAGGACTTGGACATCTTGACATTGTCAATATTGACAAAGCCATTATGCATCCAGTAGTTGGCAAAAGTTTTTCCCGTCTTAGCTTCTGACTGGGCAATTTCATTGGTATGGTGCGGAAATTCAAGGTCAGCACCACCACCGTGAATATCAATGGTATCCCCTAAAATCTCCGTTGACATGACCGAACACTCGATGTGCCAACCCGGACGGCCAGGGCCCCAAGGGCTGTCCCAGGAAATCTCTCCTGGTTTGGCAGCTTTCCAAAGGGCAAAGTCGACTGGATTTTCCTTGCGGGCTGTTTCCTCATCTGTCCGACCAGAAGCGCCTAGCTCCAAGTCTTCTAGAGTTTTGTTGGCTAATTTTGCATAGTTGTGGGATTTTTCCACACGGAAATAAACATCGCCTTGGCTCTCATAGGCATAGCCTTTTTCGATCAAGTCAGCGACAAAACGAATGATGTCATCCATAAACTCAACCACACGAGGGTGGCGGGTTGCAGGTTTGACCCCGAGAGCCGTTACATCCTCACGGAAGGCCGCAATATACTTGTCTGCCACTTCCTGTGGAGTAATGCCTTCTTCTTTGGCACGGTTAATGATCTTATCATCCACATCTGTAAAGTTGGAAATGTAAGCAACTTCGTAGCCACGATACTCAAAGTAGCGACGAATCGTGTCAAAGGCCACCGTTGAGCGGGCATTCCCTACGTGGATATAGTTGTAAACCGTTGGCCCACAAACATACATGCGGACCTTTCCTTCCTCGATGGGGATAAATTCTCTCAAATCACGAGACATGGTATCATAAATTTTTAACACGCTTCATTTCCTTTCTGTTTCTACTCTTTTGGCTTCAAATAAACCGCCTGAGTCTGTTTGATAAAGCCAATCTTTTCATACAAGCGTTTGGCACCTACATTGCTATCTTCCACTGCAATCTGAAATGCCTTATCATTTTGCTCAATGACTTGGTTGATGAGGGATTTTGCCAGATAGCTTCCGTAACCTTGCCCACGATAGACTTCAGCAATCGCTAGTCCATAAAGGTAATTGCATTTTCCAGACATATCGACCGTACAAACGCCAATCACTTGACCTTCTTTGAGTAACATGTAAAGCAGACTATCAGGATCCTTCAAGGCCTCCAAAATGTATCTGTGGCTCACTTCCGGTGCTTCCACTTCATCTGCAAAGGTTTGGTGGTGGAGCTGGGCAATGGCTTCAAGATAAGAAGGCTCTGCCAAGAGCACATCGACATCCGAACGGGAATCTAATGCATAAGCGGTTCGATCACGTCCTAACCAGGTTTCTGTTTCGCCATCCTCAACCAGTCCCCAATTGCTGGCAAAATCAGGATGATTCTCTAGAAAAATACGCTCTGTCTGAAAAGTCACAGACTCAATTGGATAAGATGCCGTTTCTTTCTCAAAACTTCCATACAAAGCACGCGCAATTCCCTGACGACGGTGATTAGGGTGGACCAGGATCGCTACATCCACATCTGGGTCATCCGCATAGACGGTTAATAGGCCAACAAGTTCACCTTTTTCATAATAAAGGAAAAAGGCGGGCATATCGGGATCAAAATTGAGCATATTGGAGAGATAAGGATCCCGAAACGTTCCGTCATACTTCTGACAGGTGGCAATAAGGGCCTTTGCTTCCAGTAGTTGGTGGTCATTCAATGTATTGGTTGATTGAATCACGTAGCGATCTCCTTACAAACTCGAAGACCGATGGCTAGCTTCCTTAGCATGCTCCAGCTTGTTCATATAGTATTCCCGTTTTTCTTCTTCTTGGTGAATGACTGGTTCGTCTTTTCGACCGTGCACCCGCACGATCTTGGCAGGAACACCGACAACGGTTACATCACTTGGTACATCTGAGACCACGACAGCTCCTGCTCCGACTTTGGCTTTTGCTCCGATTTCCACTGGGCCGATGACTTGAGCATGGGCGGAGACCAAGGCTCCTTCACGTACCGTTGGATGGCGTTTGCCGACATCCTTTCCTGTTCCCCCAAGGGTCACCCCATGGTAAAGCATAACGCCTTTTTCAACAATAGCTGTTTCCCCGATAACGAGACCCGCTCCATGGTCGATAAAGACACCAGAAGCAATGGTCGCACCTGGATGGATCTCAATCTGGGTCCAAAAACGCCAGAATTGGCTGTGAATCCGCGCCAAGAGCTTAAAACCATGGTTCCACAAAAAGTGGGAAACACGGTGAGCTGCCAGTGCTTTGACGCCCGGATAGGTCAAAAGGACCTCCAGCGAGGTACGCGCTGCTGGGTCATTTTCTTTTACAATATTGATGGTTTCACGCCACCATCCCATACCGTGCTCCTCCTTTTCTAATGATTATTCTGAATCTTTTTGTGTAATGGTAAAGTCTTTTTTAGGTTTGTGGTCTTTATTGTGGTGACGAGGACGATCGCCGTGACGAGGACCCTTTTCACCTTTTTCTTCTGAATGTTCAGGTTTTGGTGGACGTGGCAAGAGTGCCTTCATAGAAGCATCTACACGACCTTTTTCATCAATCTTGATAATCTTCACATCGACTTCATCGCCGATTGCTACCAAGTCTTCGACACGGTTGGTACGCGTCCAAGCCATTTCAGAAATGTGAACGAGGGCATCCGTCTTGTCAAAGAGGTTGACAAAGGCACCGAATTTCTCGATCCGAACCACTTTGGCATGGTAGACTTCATCCACTTTGGCTTCACGCACCAAACCAGCAATGATCTCTTTGGCACGGTTAATCGCATCTTGGTCGCTCGAGTAGATCGATACGTTCCCTTCTTCGTCGATATCAATCTTAACGCCTGTTTCAGCGATGATTTTATCGATGGTTTCTCCACCCTTACCGATGACAATCTTGATCTTGTCGACATCAATCTTGATGGTATCAATTTTCGGAGCAGTTGGCGCCAATTCTGGACGCACTTCTGGAATGGTTGCTTCGATGACATCAAGGATTTCAAAACGAGCTTTCTTGGCTTGGGCAAGCGCTTCTGTCAAGATTTCTGCAGTGATCCCTTGGATCTTGATATCCATTTGAAGGGCTGTAATCCCGTCGCGCGTACCTGCAACCTTAAAGTCCATGTCTCCAAAGTGGTCTTCCAAACCTTGGATATCTGTCAATACGGTGTAGTTGTTTCCATCTGAGATCAGACCCATTGCAATACCAGCTACTGGCGCCTTGATTGGTACACCACCAGCCATAAGGGCAAGTGTTCCCGCACAGATAGAAGCTTGAGATGAAGAACCGTTTGATTCCAAGACTTCTGCTACCAAACGGATGGCATATGGGAATTCTTCCAAGCTTGGCAAGACTTGAGCAAGGGCACGCTCACCGAGAGCACCGTGACCAATTTCACGACGACCTGGCGCACCGTATCGTCCAGTTTCCCCAACAGAGTATTGTGGGAAGTTGTAGTGGTGCATAAAGCGTTTCTTGTACTCTGGATCCAAACCATCAATGATTTGCGTTTCACCCATTGGTGCCAAGGTCAAGACAGAAAGGGCTTGCGTTTGTCCACGCGTGAAGAGACCTGAACCGTGCACACGAGGAAGGTAGTCGACTTGTGCATCCAAAGGACGGATTTCATCAACCTTACGGCCGTCAGGACGAACCTTGTCTTCTGTGATCAAACGGCGAACTTCTGCGTGTTCCATTTGTTCCAAGATTTCAGCCACATCACGCATGATGCGGTCAAATTCTTCGTGGTCTGCATATTTTTCTTCGTAAACTGCTGTGACTTGGTCTTTGACTGCTTGAGTTGCAGCTTCACGCGCCAATTTTTCTTCAACTTGAACCGCTTTTTGAAGGTCACTGTTGTAGGCTGCGATGATTTCAGCCTGCAAGTCAGCATCTACATGAAGCAATTCCACTTCTGCTTTTTCTTTACCGACCGCCGCAACGATTTCTTCTTGGAAGGCAATCAATTCTTTAACGGCTTCGTGCCCTTTAAGAAGGGCTTCCAACATGATTTCTTCCGACAATTCTTTGGCACCAGACTCTACCATGTTGATAGCGTGTTTGGTACCAGCTACTGTCAATTCAAGAAGAGAGCGCTCAGCTTGTTCTTGCGTTGGGTTGATGATGATTTCCCCGTCAACATAACCCACTTGTACCCCAGCGATTGGTCCGTCAAATGGAATATCTGAAATAGACAAGGCCAATGATGAACCAAACATGGCAGCCATTGGTGCAGATGCATTTTCATCGTAAGAAAGCACTGTGTTGATGACTTGCACTTCGTTACGGAAACCTTCCGCAAACATTGGACGGATCGGACGGTCGATCAAACGCGCTGTCAAAGTCGCATCTGTTGAAGGACGTCCTTCACGTTTCATAAAGCCACCAGGAAATTTCCCAGCCGCATACATTTTTTCTTCGTAGTTGACTTGAAGTGGGAAGAAATCCCCAGTTGCCATTTTCTTAGACATGACAGCTGCCGTCAAGACAGTTGACTCACCATAACGCACGACAACAGAGCCATTTGCTTGCTTAGCAACCTGACCAGTCTCTACGATTAACTCACGACCCGCAAAAGTCGTTTGAAACACTTGTTTTGTCATTGTAATCCCCTTTGGATTGATAAAATTATACGACTTGCCTACAAAAATCAGGATACAAAGGGCGTGTAGAATCCCGTATGAAAATAGGAGATTGACGCAGTGTGCCACGCACACCAGGAAATCTATCTTTTTCACTAGGGATTTAGCCCGTGTTCAACTATCAAGATACTAAGGCCGCAAAAAGCAAAGTAAAAATAGGAAACTGGCGAAGTCTTCGATGAAGACAAGACAGTTTATCTTTTTTACACAGCTTTTCGGCCGGGTTCAATCCTCAAGATACCAAGCCGTTAAGCAACTCAAAGGAAAATAGGAAATCGAACGACGGTGCGAACGCTCCTAGGTAGATTTATCTTTTTCCACAGAGTTGTCGGCGGGTTCAATTACGCATGATAGCATTCTATTGACACAGCCCATCTGTCTGTTATATCCTCATCTTTGTATCCAAGCACGTATACCTTTTATTTTAACATATTCAAGCCCAAAAGAAAAAGGCTTTAAGGGCCTTTTTCTGCGAATCTTCCAAGAGACCTATATAAAAATTTTAGATCCAGGTATAGCTTCTATTTATTTTTAAGATTTCGCGAATTCTGTGCTGTCGACATAAAAGCGTGTTTTGTGGGTTCCACCCTTGTAGTTCTTGTTGTTGCGTTTCAAGACAAAACGTCTATATGGATCGGAAGTCCCTTGGATTGTCGTTGTCACTTCAACTGAATCTTCATTGACTACCCATTCATCCGGTGAAGGGATTTCCATCGGTGGCATCGCTCCGCCACGACCACCAGGTACAATTTCGTAGAAGGCCTTGTCTTTTGTCGAATAGATCCAGCCGTCCTTCTTTTCGTTTGTTAGTTGGATCAGCTGATCTTGTGACAGACTACGGATAGAGTCCGATGTCTCTTCAGCATTCAATTTATCAATGACATCTTGCAAATTATAAGTTCCCGGCGTGTAGGTATTGTAGTAATCAATGAACATGTCTTGTGGGTAACCATCAACTGCACCGTGATCATTGTTCAACTCCAGCAAACGAGTCGGTTGCACCTGAAGTGAATAAGTCAAAGACGCACTGTTTTCAATAATCGAATAGATGTCCGCTTGGTCTGCTTTTGACAAGGTTCCAATGGCTTCTTTATCATGTTCATCTGACTTAGCTTCTTTTGTTTGCTCTTTTTCTTGGGCTTTGTCAGATGATTTTTTGACCGATGAAGCCCCTACCGGACTGTGCTTACGCTCATAGCGTTTTGGGGCGCAAGCTGCTAGGGAAAGCAAGAGGGCTGCAGCTAGTAAATATGTTCCAATTTTTTTCATGTTTGTATCCTTATTTTTTAGTTCACACGGTAGTACAAATCGTTCCCATTCGTAGCATCACTCTTACTCCAGTAAATGGATTCACTGCCACCTTCTCTTGAAGGAATGAAAAGAATAGGCGTTTCATTCGTTGCCCCAGGCATCCGACTAACTCCGTGTAGATTACCCTCCTTGAAGTAAAAACCAGAAAATTGAACACCATTGACAGCACTACCATTGACCTTCACAATTCCTTGCGCATCAAACTCAATGCTCGTACCGTACTTATTTTTCCAAACTCCCGCTACACTTGAGAAATTTCCAGCTTTTATTTCATCTAGATTCATCTCAGTGCTTGTTTTGGCAGGGGCAGGAGTTGATTCAGCATTCCCATCCACACGCGTTGTGAATTCAAGGGCGATCCATCCTTGTCCGGATTCCAATTTGCCCCAAGTATGACCATCTGCCTCTACGGTTTCCGTAATGGTATGGGTTCCTTTTGCGATCATCCCTGCAGAAGGTGCTGAAGTAGATGGTTCTTTTCGAATACGAAGATCGGCTACGCTAACTTGCACTTGGAAACTTTCCGATTTTTTCTCTTCTGCTTTTGCTGTTGATTTGGAATCCCCTGAACCGTCAAACGTTTTCCAGTCAAGCTTACTGAGGTCCAACTTCTTGGCTGAAATCCCAAGAGCTTGTTCTGCTGTTTTCTTCCCACCAATTTGAATGGTTGCTTTCTTTTCTTCCTTGGCTCCCCCTTTTCCTAGTGAATAGAGGGTCAATTCCATTTCTGGATTAAGGGATTGCCAAGTGGCATAGACGATTTGTCCATTGTCAAAAACATCTAAGCTGGAGCGATAACCACCTGCAGAAGCCACATAGGCTACGTGGAACAAGGTTGGCTGGTTATCTTTCAAATAATACACAGCAGCAATCGTTTTGCCATCCCCAATCAGCAGTTCATCATTACCATCACGATTAAGATCCTCAAAAGCATATTGCCACTCATTGGTGCTTCCAAGTGTTTGAAGGTTAAAGACATAGGCATATTCTTCTGAAGTTGCTTCGATCTTCTTTAGTTCATTTTGTAAAGCTGTTTGGTCCTTAGTATTAATGGCAACCGCATAAGATTTATAGCGATCTAATACATCTTGATAATACTTCTGACCTGTATCTTTCTTCTCTTTTTTAACTGATGATGACGTTGCTGTCTTTGGTTTGCTTTGGCGTTCATAGCGTTTGGGCGTACAAGCCACCAGAGCTAGAACGGACGCACCCGCCAGTAGTGAAATCATAACCTTTTTCATAAAAACCTCCTCATATCTATCCTAGTATATCAAAAATGGTCAATTTTTCCAGCTCTTTTCAAGATTTTTACATAAGCATTTTCCCCTCTCCCTCTATGTTTCTGTCCTATTTTCTGCTATACTTAAGGAAGAATACCGATCAAAAGGAGAACATTATGGAATTAAAAAAACGTTCTGAATTTCCTGAGAACGAACTCTGGGACCTCACAGCCCTCTACCAAGACCAGGAAGACTTCTTGCGTGCCATTGAAAAAACACGTGAAGAAATCAATGAATTTGTCCGTAATTACAAGGGCAACCTCCACACCGTTGAAGACTTCGAAGCTGCCTTTGCGATTTTTGAGCAAATTCAGATCCAACTCAGCCACATTGGCAACTACAGCTTTATGCCACAAACCACTGACTTTGGCGACGAAGCTTTTGCAGAAATTGCCCAAGCAGGGATGGATTTCGAAACTTGGGCCAGCGTCGAACTTTCCTTCTTTGATGATGCTTTGGTAGAATCGGATGAAGAAGTCCTCGAACGCCTGGGGCAACTCCCTCACCTCACTTTTGCCATTCGTCAGGCTAAAATCAAAAAAGCTCACTACTTGGGAGCTGATGTGGAAAAGACCTTGACCAACCTGGGTGAAGTCTTCTACGGGCCTCAAGACATCTATACCAAGATGCGGGCAGGCGACTTTGAAATGGCTGATTTTGAAGTGGATGGAAAAGTTTACAAGAATAGCTTTGTTACCTATGAAAACTTCTACCAAAACCATGAGAATGCGGAAGTTCGTGAAAAAGCCTTTCGTTCCTTCTCAGAAGGCCTCCGCAAGCACCAAAACACGGCTGCTGCTACCTATCTAGCTCAAGTTAAGTCTGAAAAGCTGATCGCAGATATGCGGGGCTACGATTCTGTCTTTGACTATCTCTTGGCTGAGCAGGAAGTGGATCGTTCTATGTTTGATCGTCAGATTGACCTGATCATGAAGGACTTCGCACCGGTTGCTCAAAAATTCCTCAAACACGTAGCCAAGGTCAACGGCCTTGAAAAAATGACTTTCGCTGATTGGAAGTTGGATTTGGACAGTGCGCTCAACCCAGATGTTACTATTGATGACGCTTATGACTTGGTCATGAAATCGGTGGCACCTCTTGGCGAAGAATATTCTCGCGAAATTGCTCGCTACCAAACCGAACGCTGGGTCGACTTTGCGGCCAATGAAGGTAAGGATTCCGGTGGGTATGCAGCTGACCCTTACCGCGTCCATCCTTATGTCCTCATGAGTTGGACAGGACGGATGAGCGATGTTTATACCCTGATCCATGAGATTGGACACTCTGGTCAATTCATCTTCTCAGACAACAACCAAAGCTACTTCAACGCCCACATGTCGACCTACTATGTGGAAGCTCCTTCTACCTTTAACGAGCTCCTCCTCAGCGACTACTTGGAACACCAGTTTGACGATCCTCGTCAAAAACGCTTTGCCCTAGCTCACCGCTTGACAGATACCTACTTCCACAACTTCATCACCCACTTGCTAGAAGCAGCCTTCCAACGCAAGGTCTACACCTTGATCGAAGAAGGTGGCACCTTCGGCGCTAGCAAACTCAATAGCATCATGAAGGAAGTCTTGACAGAGTTCTGGGGAGATGCCGTTGAAATCGATGACGATGCAGCCTTGACCTGGATGCGCCAAAGCCACTACTACATGGGGCTTTACAGCTATACCTACTCAGCTGGCTTGGTTATCTCAACAGCGGGATACTTGCATTTGAAAAACTCCGAAAACGGAGCTAAAGATTGGCTAGACCTCCTTAAATCAGGTGGCAGCAAGACCCCACTTGAGTCAGCTATGATTATCGGAGCAGATATCTCGACTGACAAACCACTCCGCGATACCATCCAATTCCTTTCAGACACTGTCGATCAAATCATTGCTTACAGTGCCGAATTGGGAGAATAAGTACAGTTTTCAGACTTAGTTTATTCTAAGTCTGATTTTTTATTTAAATATTACCAGTTAGTGATTGAAAGCGCTTTTATATTATGGTATGATTATTCTTGGATAAATATCCGAAGGGAGTAACATTATGAAAAAACGGTTGATTTTAACAATCTTAATTGCGTTATTATTTGGAGCTTGCTCAAATCAAAATGAAGCTTCTCAAAAAGAAACTGAAAAACAGGTAGGTTTCGTTCAAAAAGAAGAAAAAGCAAAAAAAGAACGCGACGAACAGGAGAAAGCAGAAAAAGAGAAAAAAGCAAAGGAGGAGCAAGAACGAAAAGAAAAAGAAGAGCGCGAGAAAAAGGCGAAAGAAGAACAGGAACGAAAAGAAAAAGAAGAGCGTGAAAAGAAAGAGGCTGAAGCAAAACAACTTGCTGCTCAAGCTGAAGCTGCCGTACAAGCCTTAGAAAACAATCAAGTAACAGAAAATATCGCCCCAGCCCAAGCTGCCATCGCAAATGTAGCTGATCAAGGAACAAAAGATCGCTTAACTCATCGTGTTGGATTAGTACAAAATGCCATTACTGTCAGGGAACAACAAGCTGCTGAAGCTGAACGAGCTCGACAAGCCGCAGCTGCTGAGCAGGCAAGACAAGCCGCGGCTGCCCAACAAACGCAGCAACAACAAGCATTTGTCACACAACCTCAACAAGGGGGCTATCGAAATTGTAGTGAAGCACGCGCTGCAGGTGCTGCACCGCTATACAGAGGACAAGCTGGTTATAGCCCTCGTTTAGATAGAGATGGTGACGGTGTTGCTTGTGAATAAGAAATTAACGATTCTCATTTTGTCCATTTGCACAACATCTCTGCTTGCTATTTTATACTTGAATTTCAAAAAGAGAGAAATTATTACTCCAGATTCTTACAAGGAAGCAATGACTTACGTCAAAAAGATTCCGCTATCTGAAGTACAAGAGAAAATCAACAATAAAGAAGATTTCATTCTCTATATCGGTCGCGAATCCTGTCCATACTGTCAAAAATTCGCTCCTAAATTAGCAGTTGCTATTCAAAAAACGAATCAGACCGTTTATTACCTGGATAACGACTCAAAGGAGCGAAAAAACATCACAGCTTTTGCACATGATATGAATGTCAAGACGGTACCAAATTTGTCAACTTTTAAAAAAGGTAGTAAAGAAAACTATCTAAAAAAAGGTAGCAAATCAAGTATCGAAGAGATTATGGATCTCTTGACTCAATAAGCCAATTTTAAAAGGTCAATACAAAAAGAGTAAGATAGAACGATTCGTTCCCATCTTACTCTTTTTTACTAACTTAACTCTGCCACAATGGCCTTAATTTGTGCTGCGGTATGCACTCCTGCTACTTGTTTAACAACCTGCCCATCTTTTTTAAAGAGCAAGGTTGGAATGGACATAATGCCGAAAGCACGCGCTGTTTCTGGATTTTCATCCACATCCATTTTTAGGATTTTTAACTCATCTTCCGAAAGTTCTTCCGATAATTTTTCTAAAATAGGAGCTTGCATGCGACATGGACCACACCAGGTTGCCCAAAAGTCTACCAAGACCAAACCTTCTTTTGTTTCTGCTTCAAATGTTGCGTCTGTAATTGCTTTTGCCATTTTCTTTCTCCTTTAGTTTTGGTACTGCGTCAAATCTTGCTTCATCAAATAGAAGAAAACATCCCCGTAAGTCCCTTGGTAATCCAACTCATGCCCATTATAGGTCAGTTTCACAACAGGATAAAAATCTGCTACCCCAATCAAGCAAGCTTGTTGGGAGCGTTCAAACTCTTCGTAGGAATCAAAATGCATGACTCTTTCTTGTTTTGCACTGTCTAGATATGTAATTTCAATCATATCGATAACCTCTATTTCTTATGATGCATCAATTGTAACTCTAGACATTACATCTGTCAAATAAAACGACTTCCTCAGAATGATGAATCTCGTTCGATAAGGAAAAGACAAGAAAAAAGCCCTCTGAATCCAGAGAGCTCCATTCTTGCTAGATAAAACGTTTCTAGACAAGGCGACGAACCGAAGATTGTACCGGATTTCTTCTGAAAACAAAAAATCTCCCCGAAGGGAGATAGTTCTGGTCTATTTTACCTTACGATGCTAGGAACCGTAGCCGAAGATTATACTCGAGTATATCGAGGCAAGGTGACAAAAAACAAAAAAGCTACTCAACTAGAGTAGCTTTATTTCAAGATATGCTCAATTGAACACGGCCTAAGCACTTGGCAAAAAAGAACAGCTCCCTGAATTCAGAGAGCTGTTTTGAGCTCGGGCTAAAATCCTAGTGAAAAAGATGAAACTCCTTGTGTTCATCGAACACTGTGTCGTTTCCCTATTTTCATACGGATTTTTGGCGCCCTTAGCATCATGATTAACGACGAAGTCCAAGAGAGTTGATCAACTCACGGTAACGGTTAACGTCGTTTGTACGAAGGTAAGCCAACAAGTTACGACGGCGACCGATTTTCTTCATCAAACCACGGTAAGTAGCGTGGTCTTTTTTGTGTTGTTTGATGTGTTCGTTCAAGTGGTTGATTTCCCAAGTAAGGACAGCAACTTGTACTTCTACTGAACCAGTGTCACCTTCGTGACGTGCGTATTGTGCAATGATTTCATTTTTTTTCTCTTTTGAGATTGCCATGATAAGCTCCTTTTCTTTATGCTCTATCCGAGTGGCAGGTTTGGCATATCCTGCTACCAAGAAAGAGTTAGTTGTCTATTCGACCTTCTTATTCTACCAAGATTTCATCTTTCTGTCAAACACTTATGTTTCCTTCGAGAGGAGCTTTTCTCTTTTCTAAAAAGAACCTTGGGAATTTGGACAATTTGATGGATCATTCTTCAAGCAACTTATTCAAAAGAGAGTGGGACAGAAATCGGTAATTCGTTAGAATTTGATTTCGTCGTCCCACCTCCGCACAGTTGAGTAGGGCTGTAAAAGCTGATGGAATCAGCGTAGTAGAGCCCACACAACCACTGCGTCTTGCTCGACAATCCAAAAATAATTGAGAGGCTAGGACTTTTGTCCCAGCCCCTTTATCGGTATGAAGCTTATTTCTCTTTCCGTTTACCACGCAAGAGCAAAGCCAAAGCAAAAATTGCTAAGAGTGCACCGAGTATGGTCAATCCGTAAGCAACAACTTCACCAGTTGATGGAAGAAATTTTTTCTTTCCTTCTTTTGGTGTAGTTGGAGTTTCTGGTTTTTCCGGTGTGCTTGGCGGCGTTGTTGGTGGTGTCGTCGGTGGAGTTGTTGGTGGGGTTGTAGGCGGAGTCGTTGGCGGTGTGCTTGGTGGGGTTGTAGGCGGAGTCGTTGGCGGTGTACTTGGTGGTGTGGTAGGAGGTGTTGTTGGTGGTGTATGACGATTGGTTACCGTGAAACCATCAATGTTGCTTGTATAACCTGCTACTGGATCCTCTGTAATCGTGTAGGCAATCTTCTTACCTTCCTTGTATACAGGTAGATCCGTGAAGCTTGCCTGCCAATTATCAGTAGCTGTGATTTCTTTTACAGCTACTTCTTGACCATCCGCAAGGAGACGAACTGTGATTTTTTCAGGACGAAGACCATCTTTATTGTCTGCATCATCCCAGATCTTCTTGACCGCTACTTCCGTTACTTCTGGTGTGCGGCTATTGGTGATCACTACATTTCCCTTGTTACTGTCATCGACCGTACTAGTATATCCTTTGACTGTTCCAACTTCTTTCACTTGGTACTGAATCTCTTTGCCTTTCGCTTTTAGAGGCAAATTGCTAAAGGTATGGGTCCAGTTATTTTTAGCAGAAAGTTCCACTTCTTTTCCTTGAGCTTTGCCATCTGCATAGAGCTGTACCTTAATGGCGCTTGGACGTTTGCCATCTTGGTCATTGTTGTCTTCCCAACGTTTTGTAACAGTAACGCTGGTTTTACCTGGCTTGTAGCTATTGGTAATGGTTGTTCCATCAATCGCAGCAGAGTAATTGGCTACTGTGTCTTCTGTGACTGTGTAGACAATTTGTTTGCCGTGATTGTATTTTGGAAGATTGGTAAAGACTGTCTTCCAATCAGTCGCTGCACTTAGCTCTTGGCTAGCTACTTCTGTACCATCTGCAAGGAGACGAACAGTGACCTTGTCAGGACGAACGCCATCTTGGTTATCATTGTCTTTCCAAACTTTCGTTACTGGAATCTCAACAACTTCTGGTGTCCGACTGTTGGTAATATTGGTTCCTTCAATAGTCGCTTCATAGCCTTCAACAGGTTCTTCTGAAACAGTGTAGGCAATGACATTGCCAGCATCATCGACCACATCGAGATTATCAAAATGATAAGCCCAAGTTCCTACCGCATCTGGTTTCACTTCTTTAGAAGCGACTTTGACACCATTTGCTAGGAGATTGACTGTGATTTTTGATGGACGCTTGCCATCTTGGTTGTCATTGTCATTCCATGTCTTTTGGCCAGAGACACTTGTTTTTTCTTTTTGGTTCACAACATCACGAGAAATCGCAAGGTCATTTCCAAAATCGTCCTTGCTGATCTTGATAAGTTCTTCTGAGAGAACATAGCCAGTTGGAGCTTGAATTTCTTGAACCGTATAAGCTTGTTTGATCAAGCCCGTAATAGTGCCAACACCATTCTCATCTGTCGTAATGGTTCCCACTTGCTCACCAGTATCATCTGCTGTCACAGCAAAGACGGCACCGGCAAGCGCTTGGCCATTTTCACCTTTTTTGTGAATCGTGAAGGAATATTTCTCACCATTGAATTTTCCATCGAGGAACTGATACAGAACGTCTGCTACCTTATTTTGCTCCTTGATTTCTGTAGCTGTCATTGTCGCATTGTTTTTGTAGGATGTATTGATGGCTGGGACCTTGTCCAGATAGACATCATAGCGAACAGTCATCCCTTGTTCAGGAGCTAGATCTCCAATATGAACCGTTAGAGAACGACCATCAGCGCTGACAACAGGGGAGTAATTCTTGGTGACGTTTGTGGTATCTTTTAAATGATAAGCCCCATCTTCGTCACTAACCTGCCAAGTTCCTGTATGGATGTTGACAGAATCTGCTTTGATTTTTCCATCTGTAAAGGCCAATTGGTCTTTAATATCAATATTATGAAGGGCTGTGTGGCCTTGATTGATGTTCAATGTATAGGTCAATTTTAATTTATCATCTGAGTTGGTCCACCCCCACTTGCTAAAGACTTCTGGAGTAGGAGGATTCTCACCTGGATTGACCCCTTTGTAATCGATATTCCCACCTGAAATCACTTTCTTATCGATCGTAAGAGTAAAATCAAGTGTCTTTTGTCCTTTGACGACTTGGTGGTCTACACGCGCAAAGAAACGCAGTTTCCCTGTCACATTGGCCATTCTTTCAGGATAGTCCGTATAGGTTACGGTGATGACTTTTCTTTGATCATCTACTGTTGCTGTCGCAACTTTTTGACCGCTTGGATCCAGCAGGTCAATGGTGTCCGTTTCAAAGACCTTAAAGTCATCTCCAAGTTGGATAACGGTCTTATCTCCCTTTTTTACACGACCATTTGGCAACACAAAGTTTGCTTCAACTTGAAAACTCTCCCAAACACCGAGTGGATCTGTAATCGCTCCACCAGTTGATTTCGAGATGTTTACAGATGTCACAACATCATTGATCGTATCTGCATGGACTTTAGCTGGACTATTGGGTTTGGCAAATCCTAAAGCCGCTAGTAAAAATAGGGCAACTGTTGTCACAACAGAATAAAGCCACTTTTTCATAAACGATTTTTCTCCTTTTTCTACGTTTACTAGATAAGGTATGTGAGTAGAAAAATTATCACTACATATTGTGAATTTATACACAACCTATCTTTTTTCATTATAATCGATTTACTTTGAGAAGACAAGCTAATATATATGCTTTTTGTATTTTAAGTACATTTTTTTGAAACAAAGAAAAAATAGAGAGTGGGACAGAAATCGGTAATTCGTTAGAATTCGATTTCGTCGTCCCACCTCCGCACAGTTGAGTAGGGCTGTAAAAGCTGATGAAATCAGCGTAGTAGAGCCCACTCAACCACTGCGTCTTGCTCGACAATCTAAAAATAATTGAGAGGCTAGGACTTTTGTCCCAGCCTCTTGGTTTTTTGCTTATAAAGGAACTCCGAAGACCTCTAGGGACTTGAGTTCAGAAGGATAGAGTCTCCGCCATTCTCCCAATGGAAGAGTTGGATCTAGCGTTAGAGGACCCATAGAGATCCGCTCTAAATCCACCACTTCCTTACCACAGGCAGCGACCATGCGCTTGACCTGATGGAATTTTCCTTCAGCGATTTCGATTTCGACGTAGGAGCTGGTATTTGCCTCATTCACCTCTAAGATCTGCAATCTCGCAGGCAGGGTCGTGAAGTCTTTGAGGGCAATGCCAGCTTCAAAACGGGCCACATCTGCCTCATCCATGATCCCAGCCACCTGGGCACGGTAGATCTTCGACACATGCTTCTTCGGCGAAAGCATGGCATGGGCGAGCTTGCCATTATTGGTCAAAAGTAGTAAGCCATGGGTATCGATATCTAGACGCCCGACAGGAAATACTTCCTTGTGACGGGCTGTCTCGTCCAATAAATCTAGCACAGTTTGGTGGTGATCATCTTCAGTCGCTGAGATGACTCCAGCTGGTTTATTAAGCAGATAATACACGAAGGTTTCATGGACCAAGTTTTCTCCCATAAAGGTCACCTGATCCTTGTCTGGATCAATCTGCAGCTTTCCTGCTGTCTCTTTTTTTCCATTTACTGCGATTTTCTTTTGCTTGAGGAGTTGTTTGACCTCGGACCTGCTCCCCACGCCACAATCCACTAAAAATTTATCTAGTCGCATGATTACTTCCCGCTCTTTCGTACAATCCAAAGACCAAAAAAGGAAACCAGGATCATGAGGATACCAGAAAATCCAAAAATGAAGACTGGAGCGGATGAGATCGTCCCTAATAGACTAAGGACAAAGGTCGTTGCGATCGAACCTGTACTACATCCCAAAACCGCAATGGACGTTGCCTGGCTCAAGACCCCTGCTGGCATCTTATCAGATAAGACATTGTAAACTGTTGTCAAAGCCACACTGTAGGCGAAGCCAGAAGCAATTGTTACAAGGGCAAGAATCAAGAGATTTGGAGAGACCCCGATCAACATTTGGGTCAAGCCATAAGCTACTCCCGAAACCAATAATAAACGATCACGGAATAGATAGGTCAAGGGCGAGAAGGCCAAACCTGCCAAGATCCCAACAAATTGCATGGCTGCTAATATAACCCCAGCAGTTTGGGCAGTGCCATGTCCAACTTGTTCTACCACACTTGGAATCCGAACGGTGATCATGACATTGGACAAGACGATAGCTGCCGCAACGACCGCTAAGCCGAGCGTAGTCCGCCATTGTCCCCCCGTCATCTTCACATCCTTGTGTTTTTCCTCCACTGCTTCTGTCTTAGATCCATAAGGCACAAATAAGAGATACAAAAGTAAGATAGGAATACTGATGCCGTAAACGAGAAAGGCAGCCTGCCAGCCAAAGCGAATCAAGAGGCTGACTCCAAAGGTTAAAACGGCCGTCCCAACAACCTCTGCAGAACCCCGAATGCCAAGTGTTTGGACACGTTCTTTTCCTTTATAGCGCTCACTGATAATGGCTATGGCAGAAACATTGAGCAAGCCAACCGCCATCCCGAAAATAATCCGAGACAAAAAGACAACCGGATAAGCTGGACTGATTAAGGGAATAAAGCCACATAGAGCGTAAGCGACTAGGCCTATCACAATCATCTGACGCTCTGAAAATAGGCGCCCAATCCATTTATTGAAGATGAGTGAAACCATGATCCCTGCAGAAGGAAGCGAGACCAAGAGCTCAATCATGCTGTGAGGAATTCCCTTGTAATAGGCAAACATGGCCGACTGCGCACTCGAAATCGAAAACGAGGTCGTCAAAATAAATGAAAGCGCGAGAATACTCACTTTCTCCATGATTTTTTTCATTATTCTATCCTTTAAACTAATCTTTTTTTTCACACTCCTCCTATAATAACACGAGCTAGTGACAGGACGCAATAGATTGAATTAAAAAAACGAAATGATTTCTCCATCATTTCGTTCGTGCTAACAATTGTGAGGCAAATACTCCCGTTAGGACCATCAAAGCACCAATCCAGACAAAGAGCAGATGATTGGTAGGAGCTAGTGGCGTCACCAACTGGATGAAGAAAGAAGAGAGGGCTGATCCGAGATTGCAGCCAATCAAGACAAGCGAAGTCGCAAGGTTCAGGAGATTGGTCGGGATTTTTTCAGATAAGTGATAGAAGATACTGGTGACCCCCGTACTGTAGGTAAATCCTGCTAAAAGGGTTCCTAAAACCAGGCTCCACAGCTGTCCGGACAAGCCAATCAAGGCCAGAGCTAGTCCAAAACCAAAGCACATGATCATGAGCAAGTTCTTTTTGAAAACATGTGTCAAACTGGCAAAGCCTACCCCTGCTACAATCCCTGTCAATTGCATCAGACTCAAGACGGTTCCAGCTGTTGTCGCCGTTCCCATACGGGAATCAACAATGATATCCGGCACGCGCAGGCTAATAATAGAATTGAAGCAAATGATGATACCAGCAATCACAGCTAGCATCAGACTAAAACGCCATTGAGGGGATCGAAGGCGGACAGATCCCGTCTTTTTCTCCTTCAAGCTAGCCTGTTTTTTCCCCTTAGGATAGGGAACAAAAAGGATATAGAGGAGTAAAATCAAATAACCACCACCATATACGGCAAAGATCGCTGGCCAGCCTAGGGGTAAGAGTTGGCCCACCATAAAGGTCAAGATGGCAGAGCCCACCACTTCAGCAGAGCCCCGATAGCCCAGCATCCGAGTCTTATCATTGCCCGAGTAGCGCTCACTGATAATTGAAATAGCCTTGGCATTGATCATTCCTGTCCCCAAGCCAAAGAGCAAACGACTTAGAAAGATGAGAGGATAGTCCTGCACGACCAAAGGAACGAGACCACTAGTTGAAAAGAGCAAGAGCCCTGTGACAATCATCTGGCGCTCACTCATCCACCGTTCGATCACGCTATTTAAAAAGAGCATGGCCACGACCGCAAAGGCTGGCAGGGAAACCAAGAGTTCCACCTGACCTGCTGAATAACCGAAGTGGCTAAAATAGGCCTTCATAGCCGGCAAACCGGCTGTAATTGAAAAGGATGAGATCAGCATGAGCGACAAACTCAAGAGACTGATTCTTTCCATTGTTTTTTTCATTTTTTATTTCCTACACTTTACTGGTAACATTTGATTTTACTAGTTTTTTCAGAAAAGATTCAAACTAGTATTTTCAATAGAATCCTAGTATAATCAATTTAGAAATAGAAAAACAGGACATTTGTCCTATTTTAGGAGATTGAGATGAAAAAAATTTCCCCATCTACAAGACTCAAGGAAATCATCACAGACTACCAATTGGACCAGATCTTTCCGGGCGACTGCCTCAGCCAGCTGGACCTCGTCCTCTATCAGGCTGGAGAGTATATCTGCCGCCAAGGTTCTGAGCAAGATGTCATTCCTTATTTTCTCAAAGGCCGCCTCAATATCGTCCACAGTCTTGAAAATGGCAGCGACACCATCCTTGAAATCCAAGAAAAACCTGGACTCTTAGGAGAGATTGAGCTCCTGCTCGATCGGGTTTGTATCACATCGGTCATTGCAGACCAAGACTCGCTAGTCGTCCAGCTCCCAGCCCAGCACTTTAAGAAGCGCCTCCTGCTTGATCCAACCTTTTTGCGCTCTACGGCCAAGACCTTGGCTGAGAAATTGCACCAGATCAACTATTTGGCTCCTGCCAACTTTCATTATTCGGTCAAGGAACGCCTCGCCACGCATTTTCTGGAGCATTGCGATGAAAATGGGACCCTCAAGCCCAAGATGAATCAGCTGGCTCTGCGTTTTGGGATCAGCTACCGCCACCTTAGCCGCGTCATCAAGCAGATGATCGAAGAGGGCTTAGTCCAAAGAGAAGGACGGATCTATACGATTTTAGATGCAAAAAGGATGGATGACTTGTCCATCAAACATGCGGAAACCGTCGGCAGATAACTTTAATTTTAGGCTCTTTTGTGTTATCATGGAGGGTAGAAAGAAAGTGAGAGTAAAACGATGAAAGCAATTGAAAAAGTTACAAGAGCGTCCCATTTGATTGATATGGATGACATTATCCGCGAAGGAAATCCAACACTTCGAGCTGTTGCAGAAGACGTGACCTTCCCTTTGTCTGATCAGGAAATTATCCTGGGTGAAAAAATGATGCAATTCTTGCACCATTCTCAAGACCCTGTTATGGCTGAAAAACTTGGCCTCCGTGGAGGAGTGGGACTCGCAGCTCCTCAGCTGGATATCTCAAAACGGATTATAGCTGTTTTAGTTCCCAATCCAGAAGATGCCGATGGAAACCCACCAAAAGAAGCCTATAGCCTTCAAGAAGTCATGTATAATCCAAAGGTTGTCGCCCATTCTGTGCAAGATGCTGCGCTTGGCGACGGGGAAGGCTGTCTCTCTGTAGACCGCAACGTCCCTGGCTATGTGGTTCGCCATGCCCGCGTGACGGTTGAGTATTTCACAAAAGATGGGGAAAAGAAACGCATCAAACTCAAGGGCTACAACTCCATCGTCGTTCAACATGAAATTGACCACACCAACGGCATCATGTTCTATGACCGCATCAACCCAAACAACCCATTTGAAATCAAAGAAGGCCTTTTGATTTTAGAATAGAGCAAATGACAAAAAAGTAAGGTAGTAGTGAATCATCACTACTACCTTACTTTTTTTACGAGACTGCGTCTACCGATTTCTGTCTCTCGGCACAGTGGTTGATTGACGGTACTCGAACCTTTCGGTTCTTCGTCCAGTCTAATCAACTGTGTGGGGGCAGGACTACGAAATCGAGACTGCGTCTACCGATTTCTGTCCTGCTCCCTATATTGCCCAATCTCCGTTGCGGAAGACTGGGACACGGGTTCCGTCTTCTCGGATGCCGTCGATATCCATTTGGCTTGAGCCGATCATGAAGTCGACGTGAACGTCTGAGCGGTTGAGGCCGGCTGCTTCGAGTTCTTCTTCTGTGAACTCTGCGCCACCTTCTACACTGGTTGCATAGGCTGCTCCGATGGCCAAGTGGTTAGAGGCATTTTCATCAAAGAGAGTGTTAAAGAAGGTGATCCCTGACTGTGAAATTGGGCTTGGATCTGGTACGAGGGCACATTCACCCAAGGCACGCGCTCCCTTGTTTTTGAAGACCAAATCTTTCATGACTTGATCGCCTTTTTCTGCTGTGATGTCTACGATTTCTCCATTTTCAAAGGTCACTTTGATCCCTTCGATGATGTTTCCGTTATAGCTAAGCGGTTTTGTAGACGTTACATAGCCTTCTGCACGGCGGAAGTCAGGAGCTGTGAAGACCTCTTCTGTCGGCATGTTTGGCAAGAAACTTTCTCCTTGGGCATTGATGGCTCCGGCAGATTCCCAGACGTGGTTTTTCGGCAAGCCAAGAGTCAAATCAGTCCCTGGGGCTGTGTAATGAAGGGCTGAGAATTGTTCCTTATTCAGTGTATCTGCCTTGCTCTTGAGAATAGCTGCATGCTTTTCCCATGCTTTGACTGGATCTTCCTCGTAAACTCGGCAAGTCTTGAAGATTTGATCCCACAGGAGATCCACTGCTTCTTCATCGCTCGCCGCATTTGGGAAGACCTTTTTCGCCCATTCTAAACCTGCTGCAGCAGCAACGGTCCAGCTGACCTTGTTGGATTGAGTAGCGATGCGCATTGGTTTCATGGCCATGCCCAAAGCCTTAGCAGATGCCGAAAGTTTCTCTGCATCGACACCATTTAAGGCACCTGGATCAGATGAACGCACACCCAAGCGACTAGCCTTGTGGTCTAAGAGGTAGTTCATCTCTGCAATCTTGTAGTCAGGCACGTTGTCCAAGCGATCCATCGGTGCATGGAGGAATTTTTCCCGGGTAGTGAAATCATCTGCCCATTGGACAATCACTTCGTGTGCCCCCAAGGCATAGGCTTCCTTCACAATCAAGTGGGCCAATTCTCTTTGTTCCACATCAATGTTCAAGACCAAGGTATGGCCAGGTTGCACGTTGATACCGTTCGCAACCAATAATTTAGCGTATTTTTCGAGGTTTTCTTTAAAATTTGGTAAAACCATTGTTTTCTCCTTCATAAGTGAATGATCTCCTCCTAGTATACCATAAGTCCATGCAAAAAGAGAGTGGGACAGAAATCGGTAATTCGTTAGAATTCGATTTCGTCGTCCCACCTCCGCAAAGTTGAGTAGGGCTGTAAAAGCTGATGAAATCAGCGTAGTAGAGCCCACTCAACCACTGCGTCTTGCTCGACAATCCAAAAATAATTGAGAGGCTAGGACTTTTGTCCCAGCCTCCTTTTTCTTGTCCCTTCTAGCTTAAGGAAGAACATAACCTTGATCATCCACGGTATGGGCTTGTTCAGAACTGCTATTCTCTCTCAAAGCTTCCAAATCTTGATCCAAAATGGAATTGTAGTCTGTACTACCTTCACGGGTTACCCGAGTTGATACTTGGCGCAAGAGTTTTTCATTGAGATTGCGAACCCAGCGACCATTACTATGGTCATTGGCACGCATATAATTCCCTTTCACAATCTCTCCATAAAGGGCTTCATTGACCTGGTAACCTTGCTTGCGCAATCCCAACAGACCGATCTCGACGATTTCATCTGGACTATAGTCTTCAAAGTCAAATGTCGTCGGGATCCGACTTTGCAAACCTGAATTGACCTGCAAGAAGTCGTGCATCTCTTTCGTGTAACCAGCAAAGATAATGACGATATCGCGGCGGTGATCCTCCATAAATTTGAGGACTTCATCCAAGGCTTCCTTCCCAAAATCATCATTTAAACCGGTATAGAGCGTGTAGGCCTCATCGATAAAGAGGACTCCACCCAGTGCACTCTCCAAAACTTCACGCGTCTTCAAGGCTGTTTGACCTTGGTAGCCTCCAACCAGATTGCTCCGCGAAACTTCAATGAATTTCTTCTGCTTGATAACCCCTTTTTGGAAGAGGATATTGCCCAAAATACGGGCCACGGTGGTCTTCCCTGTACCAGGATTTCCAAGAAAGAGAGAGTGCAAGGTCGTATCTTCAACGATGCCACCTTGTTCAGCCCGTTTTTGGTTGAACTCAGCCATGGCCACGAATTGTTCAACTTGCTCTTTCACCTTAGCAATTCCAACCAAACGGTTGAGGGCAGCCATCCCATCTTCTTCCTTGTCGGCTCCTGCTTGATACTTACCTTGGTTAAGGACAGCATCGATATCGCTATTGAGGATGGTCTCAATATCGTCGGAACCTTGGGCCACCACCCGATCTGCCATGGTCTTGGTCAATTGCTCATCCAGGTTCCGGATCCAGCGACCATTGCTCTTATCTAGCGAGCCATCATAAGCCCGCTTAACATGCCGCGCATAGTAATCCCGGTCTTCGAGTTTGTAGTCCCCTTTGCTTAGGATCATTTCACCTAGTTGGACAATCTCATCTCCTGTGAAATCTTCAAAGATGAAATTATTTGGCACCCGAGAACGAAGGCCTGGATTGGTCTTTAAGAACTCCTCCATTTCCTTGGTATAGCCGGCAAAGATAATCATGATATCGTCACGATTGTCCTCCATAAATTTAAGGATGGTATTGATCGCCTCGATCCCAAAGTCCGCACCGCTGTCCTTTTTATCCAAGCTATAGGCTTCATCGATAAAGAGGATGCCTCCTCGCGCTTTTTCAAGCAGGGCCTGGGTCTGTTCAGCCGTTCCTCCAATATTCGAAGAGATCAGATCGGACTCCGTTGCTTCCACGAAACGGAATTCTTCCCCTGAGAGGACACCTGCATCAAAGAGCACTTGTCCCAACAGACGGGCCACAGTGGTTTTCCCTGTACCAGGATTTCCCATAAAAGCAGCGTGCAAGGTTTGCTTTTCAGGTGCCTTGCCACTGGCGATTCGTTTCTTATTGAATTCCACCATGTTGATCATTTTCTTGATCTCATGTTTGACTTTTTCAAGACCAATCAGGCTATTGAGTTCTTGAAGAGCATCTTGTTTCTTCTCTGGTCCAGAGTCTCTTGCGGTGGTTGGAGCCACCGTTGCATCCGTCGTCTGTCCCGTAGGAACGACTTGCGCATTGCCCTTCGCCACTTCTCTGCTAACAAGATAGTCACAGTCATCCTCGATTTCCTTGGTCAGATCACGCGCATCCCCTTGCTTATAGGTCATGGTGCCCACCTTCGCAAAGGCTCCACCTTGAAGCCGTATATTAGGATCCGCAATCTTATGACAAATCATATGCTCAGCCATCAGCACACCATCATCAAAAACGCCAAATGAAATGGTTTCGGCATTCTCATTCAAGAAGGTTGTTTCTCCAGTCAGGGAAGCAAAGGACTCTTCATAGACGCATAAAAATTCTGTAAATGTAGCCTGGTGAGCTCGGATCATACTATTGAATGAATTGATGGAGGTTATACGATCCGAATCCGAATTGAATTGAACATTATTATCAAGACAGACCCCAGTACCGGTAGGTAGCTCAATTTTACAGTTTTCAGACTCCCAGATGACATTCCTCAACCAAACTGGTGGAAAATCCTTTTCCAGATCCCCGCCTGTAATCGTTGAATTTTTTGCAATCACTTCTGAGTCCTTGGCATGGATGGTATTATTCCCAAATATTTCAATATGGACATTTTCTAAGGCCAATTTAGAGCCTTCTGACAGATCTATCTTAGAAAAGATCGTTGAATTGCGAATAGTCAATTCCGAAGCGGACATACCGATGGCACTTTGGTGTTTTTCCGGAACCTTCATCCCGACTCCTTCCAGTGTCAACTTCGAATGCGTATCCATATAGATAAAAAATTCACTATTTGTCGGAGTGGTTGCTTCAAAATAGACCTGTTTACAGGTGATATCTGAGCTATTCCATAAGAGCAAGGTAGTATAATTCCCACCAACTTTAAACCACAGATCTTCAAATGTCACCTGAGCTCCCTCTACAAATCGGAAGGAAGCCTCAATGATGTTGTTAAACATGCGCCCATTGCCATTTGGATTTGGGACCACATGCCCCACAAAATGAAGGTTCTTGTCGATCTCGATCACTTTATTTGTCGGCCATTGAAAGACATACCCATTTTCAAACTCGATGGTATCCCCATCCTGCGCTTTTTCAATCGCATCCATAAAGTTCCAACTATTGTTGTAAGGCCCTACTAAATATCTTGCCACGCGCTTTTCCTCTGTTTCATCTTTTCTGTTTCCTTGTTATAAACACTTGTCACTAAAAATTGTAACACAATCTAGTGCCAAAGAAAACACTTATCAGATCTGAAAGGACTGAAAAACCTCTATTTTCAAAAGGAAAATAGAGGCTATCAGTTAATCTTTCAAGGCTGAAAATAAGCCGGCTAGAGCAATCGCTCCTGAGATCATGGCGGTGGAAAGGAGCAGCACATGGTCTGCCACTTCTAGCTTGTACTCAAAGACTTTTTCAGCTGGTTTGTCTTCTGCAAAAATTTCTAACTTCATGTTCTCCTCCTTTGTTTCTAGAACAAATCATCAAAGAGGCTCAACTGGTTATCCTCTGGCATATTGCCAAGAATGCCCATCTCATCCATCTTTTCAACCAGGGTAGACGAAACACCGCCACGCTTCCGGAGCTCGGTCTTTGAGAGGAATTCTCCTTCTTCACGCGCCCGCACGATTTGCTTGGCAACGTTCTCTCCCAGACCATCCATAGCGACAAATGGCGGAATCAGGGTATCCCCATCGATCAAGAATTCTGTCGCCTGACTGCGATAGAGGTCTAGCTTGCCAAACTTGAAGCCCCGCTCCCACATCTCATTGACAATCTCAAGGGTAGTGTAGAGATCAATCTCCACATTGGAAGCTTCGTTGTTCTTACGTTTCTCAGCGATTTCCTTCATCCGAGCTTTCACGGCCTCAAGGCCTGCTCCTATGGTCTTGATGTCAAAGGCCTTAGCCCGAATCGAGAAGTAAGCACAGTAGTAATAAAGTGGATGATGCACCTTAAAGTAGGCCACACGAAGGGCCATCATAACATAGGCCGCCGCATGGGCTTTAGGGAACATGTACTTGATCTTCCCACAGGACTCGATGTACCATTCAGGGACATTGTTTTCCTTCATGGCTTGGATGTAGCCATTGCGCTCTTCTTCTGAGATCTTGAGCCACATGCCTTTCCGCACGCGCTCCATGATGGTAAAGGCCATCTTAGGCTTGAGCCCCGCGTGCATGAGATACACCATGATGTCGTCCCGACACCCGATAACGGTCGATAGATCGGCAATGCCCGCCTTGATCAAATCTTGGGCATTTCCCAACCACACGTCGGTACCGTGAGACAGACCAGAGAGCTGCAAGAGCTCCGCGAAGGTCGTCGGATGGGTTTCTTCGACCATGCCCCGAACAAAGTTGGTCCCAAACTCTGGAATCCCCAACATTCCTGTCGGCGTTCCGATCTGCTCAGCTGTCACCCCTAGCACTTCCGTCCCAGAAAAGAGAGCCATGACCCCTGGATCATCCATAGGGATATCATTTGGATCAATACCTGACAAGTCTTGGAGCTTGCGAATCATGGTCGGATCATCATGTCCCAGGACATCGAGCTTGAGGACGTTCTCATCGATATCGTGGAAGTTAAAGTGAGTGGTCTGCCATTCAGCTGTCACATCGTCTGCCGGATACTGGACCGGAGTAAAGTCATAGACATCCATATAGTTTGGAATAACAACGATTCCCCCCGGGTGCTGACCGGTCGTCCGTTTGACCCCAGCTGCACCAAGAGCCAAGCGCTCGACCTCGGCATCCCGGTAGTACTTGCCATAGTCCCGCTCATAACCCTTGACAAAACCGTAGGCAGTCTTAGCTGCGACCGTACCTACCGTTCCTGCCCGGAAGGCATATTCTTCCCCAAAGATATCGCGGACATCCAAGTGGGCACTCGGCTGGTCTTCCCCGGAGAAGTTCAAATCGATATCGGGTACCTTGTCCCCATCGAAACCGAGGAAGGTTTCAAAAGGAATATCCTGCCCATTTTTGCTGAGCTTGTGGCCACAGTTTGGACAATCCTTGTCCGGCATATCAAAACCAGATCCATAAGAACCGTCTGTGATGAACTCACTGTACTGGCACTGGCTGCAGACATAGTGAGGCGAGAGCGGATTAACCTCGGTGATCCCAATCATGGTCGCGACAAAGCTGGATCCAACGGATCCACGCGATCCAACCAGATAGCCCCGCTCATTGGAACGATGCACCAGCATTTGCGAGGCCAGATAAATCACGGCAAAGCCATTCCCCAAGATGGAGGTTAATTCCTTTTCTATCCGCAAATCGACAATATCAGGGAGGGGATTACCATAGATCTCAAAGGCCCGCTTGTAGGTCAATTCTGCAACTGTTTCTTCGGCCTTGTCGATAAATGGCGTATAGAGGTCGCCCTTGACCACTTCGACCGGCTCAAAGGTCTCTGCGAGCGCATTGGTATTTTCAATAACAATCTTGCGCGCCAAGTCCTCTCCCAAAAAGGCGAATTCATCCAGCATTTCATTGGTGGTTCTAAAATGCGCTTTTGGCAGTGGCGCTGGCTGGGCATCTTCTCCGTGGCCAATGGTCCGGTTGATCATAGCCCCTTGACCGAGACTACGGACAATAATCTCCCGATAGATCTCATCTTCCGGCTCTAGATAGTGGACATTTCCTGTCGCAAGAACGGGCTTGCCGAGACGATCTCCCACTTCGATCAAGCTCTTGATAATGGTCTGGAGTTCGTCCATGTCCTTGACCTGCTCCTTGGCAATGAGGGGCGCGTAGATAGCCGGTGGCATCACCTCGATAAAGTCGTAGTACTTGGCCACTTCGACTGCCGCATCCACACCTTGCGACATGACCGCATCAAAAACTTCCCCTTCTGAGCAGGCCGATCCGAGGATCAAGCCCTCGCGGTGGGCGTCCAGCACGGTCTTGGGAATCCGTGGGACTCCTTCGAAATACTTGGTCCCAGAAAGTGACACCAGTTTAAACATGTTCTTAAGGCCGGTCTGATTCTTAACATAGAGAGTCGCATGCTTGACCCGCGCCTTCTTATAAGAATTCTCATCGATCAAATCGATATTCAAGTCCTTAAGATTGGTCACCCCGTGCTTTTCAGCGACATCTTTAATGAAGATAAAGAGCAGGCGCCCCGTCGCTTCCGCATCATAGTTGGCCATGTGGTGGTGCTCCAAGCCTACCCCAAAGCGCTTGGTCAATGGCCCCAAGCCATGCCGTTTAAAATCTGGATAGAGGTTACGGGCAAATTCTAGGGTATCGATGACTGGCTGAGTGATCTTGGGAAGACCATGACGCTCATAGTTGGCATTCATGAATCCCACGTCAAAGGTAGCATTGTGGGCAACGAGAACCGTTCCCTCACAGAAGGCCTGAAACTCCTTCAAGACCTGCACCAAGGGCTTAGCTCCCCGAACATGCTCGTTGGTGATCCCTGTCAATTGGGTCGTAAAGGCGGACAGAGGATGGCCTGGATCGATAAACTCATCAAACTCCTCAATGACATTGCCCTTGTACATCTTAGAAGCTGCGACCTGGATCAAGTCATTGTAGATGGCTGAAAGTCCCGTCGTTTCCACGTCAAAGACCACATAAGTCGCTTCATTGAGGTCCAGATCCACCTCATTATAGGTGATGGGCACCTTGTCCTCTACGATATTGGCTTCCATCCCATAGATCAGCTGGATCCCAGCTTTCTTGGCTGCTTTAAAGCCGTGCGGGAAACTCTGCACATTGCCATGGTCGGTGATGGCCACCGCCTTATGCCCCCACTCGGCTGCCTTGGCGATCAGCTCTTCGACTTCCGGCAGGGCATCCATGGTGGACATATTGGTATGGGCGTGGAATTCCACCCGGCGCTCACCCTCTGGCATCAGGTCCTTGCGGGCATAATGCACGACTTCCTGGATATCTTGGACATTCATGGTCAAGTCGCGCGTGAAATTGTTCATTTCGATATTTCCCCGCACCCGGAGCCAGCTGTTCTTCTTGATCATGTCAAACTTCTGGGCTTCTTCCTCATTTTTGACCCATTTCTGAAGGGAAAAACTCGAGGTATAGTCGGTCATCTTAAAGCTAATCAAGACCCGACCGGTCCGTGTCACCTTGTGCTCCACGTCAAAGACCACACCCTCAAAGACAATCCGGTTCTCTTCTGTCGTAATCTCGATCATCGGAGTGATCTCGGCCTTGTCTAGCTTAGGTTTAGTCGCCACCTTCTTAGCCTTAAAATCAAAGGCTGGCTTTTCTTCAACCGCTGGTGGCGGAGCCATCTGGGCCAAGGATTCCATAGCTCGCAAGGTCTCTTCATTGGCTGCTTGGAAGATCTTTTCATTTTCCTGCTCAAAGCGCGCCACTTCTTGCTCTGTCAGCTCTTCATCAGACTCCACTCGACAGGTGAAATGCGGAAAACCGAAGGCTTCCAACTGCTTGGCAAGGTTGGGCAAATGGTTCTTACGAAAATGCTCCGTATCGACCGAAGAAGGCCCTGAGATGATCAATTCCTGCCCTTCCGCCCGCACCTGCAAGTCTTGGTAGAGCCCCTTAAAGCCTTGACTCGCGCAAGGGCCATCCTCAAAGACCTCCCGATAGTAGGCCTGCAATAAATCCGCAGAAAAATCCGGATTAGCCACTTGTATGGTAAAGGTTGCCTGGTTTCCCGTCTTTGAAAATTCTTCCTTCAAGCGCTGGCGCAATTCCTTAAACAAAGTGATCGGCAAGACTTCCGCAAAGGCAAAGCGGAACTCCCAGACCCGGCTGACCTTGTGCACCACGACTTCTTGAATCTCCGCATGCAAAAAGGCACTGGAAGATCGCATCTCCAGCGGCATATCCAGCTGATCCATTAAAATTTCAAAGGTGTTGGACATTGTTTCTCCCTTGATCTTGATTCTTTTGCTCGCTTTTGAGTAGCCCGCTTCTAAGCAAAAACAGAACCATTTAAAAGCATTCGTAACCCTTATTTTATCACAATTTAAGGATTAATTCGAGGGAGAAGTGAAGACAAAAAAATCACCGATAGGACGGTGATTTCTCGATGATTGGTCAACAGCAGGCAATCCTGATCATTCCCCACTTGTTGCTTCTGTTTCTGAACTGGAGCTCGGTGTCCGAAGCAAATCCTTCATCTGAGACTGGACCGCTTCTCGTGAGCTTTGTTCTTGCTTTTGGATATTCTCCACAGCTGGCTGCAACTTCTGCCTGATTTCCACTTTCTCCTCCTGTTCTTTTTGCGCTTGGAGGTTCGGACGGTACATGGCAAAGAAAGCCCCGATGACCACTAAAAAAGAGAACCAATTCGGTTCTCTCCAGGTTGTAATTTTTTATCAACTCACTACAGTTGATAAAGAGCCAAACAAGTTCCACGCAGGCTATTTCAATGGCGATACATAATCATCTGGAAGTTTGCCTCTCCAGTCAATCCACATTTGCTCAGCAATCGGAATTAATTTTTCAAGTTCTTCTTTAGTAAATAAATCTCTAGTTTCAGGTAAATCAATTAAAGATGTAGGGCTCTCTTCTATGAATCGTTTCTCACTAGCTCTCTTTTCTTCTTCCGTCGGTGGCCAACGATCATTCTGTGCTTTAAAATCAATTTCACGTGCCGTCCTCTTGCCTAATAAATATTCATTAAAATCAGAAGGATTAATTTCAAAGACACGACGAACCGAAGCTATTCCAAACTCTCCGAAAGTGTAATATTTCCCTTCATGTGTTCGAAAATCATATCCTTTCGGTGACTCAATTTTATCAAAGGTATCAAATTCTTCCCATGTTATTTTAGTTAAACTCATTTTAATCGCCTCCTAATTTTCTAATTGTAAATTCTCCCCACGGAACTTCATCAATGACTGCTTCTGGCATATTTCCTGGGAAGGTCTGTCCTCCTGGTTTCCAAAAACCATCAAAAGCAGAATCTTCATTTCCGCTTGGAATTCTTAGATTTTTTATAGATTCTGGTGGAATTTCAATAGCTACAGGGGAAGAGCCTAAGTCTCCTCGATGTAGCCCTAATATGTCTTCCAACAATTCCGGATCTCCCTTAGTCACTTTAATCAATGTTTCGCCAGCTTCTTTAGGCATAACAAAGGCAACATGATCTTTTGGATTACCAATTGCTCCATTATTGTATCCACCTTCTTCGGGTGTGAATTTCTGAAATTTAATAGCTCCATTCTCAAATTGTTGTCTGTGTGCTTCTATGTATTCTGAACTATAAACCTTTTCGATGTTTGGACGATCATTTTTCGGTATTGATAATACACTTTTAGCTGTGTTACCAGGGCGATATTCCACCTTAGGTGCATTCTTAGAAATATTAAAAATTAATTCCCTTTCCGCAGGAGATAATTTATTAAAGACTTTCTCTATATATCTTTCTCGAGTTGAAAAGTCTTTAAACCCTGAACTCTCCCTTGCAAGTTTACTTTCTTCAAGATTCTTCAGGATTTGTTCTTTGTTATACTTCGGCGCTTCGACATCGTGGACATCTTTCACCTCTGGTACATCCAATTCAACCTTCGGTTTAACTGTTCCTACATGATCAACAGCCTCGCCCTTTATAGTAGATAAATCTTTCGGTTTTGTCAACACATCAATATCTGGTTTCTTGGATTTTGGAACCATAGTTGTTGTTCCAGCCACTGCTTCAACTGGTTTGATTTTTGGCACTTTTACATCAACTTTAGGTTTTACTGGCACCTCCAGATCCACCGTTTTAGCTGGCTTGAGTTTTGGTATTTTCACATCCGTATGAGTATTGGGAACTGTAGCTGTATCAGATATATTTATTTCCTTAACGATTTTTGAAGTATCGATTTTAGGTCTAGAAATTTTAGTCATAGCTAACTGAAAGATCCCCAAATTATCGAGAAGGTCAATTGTTGCAGTCGCAACATCTGTTGTACCTTTCACCCATCCATAATTCTTAGCCACAAATATTTCGTCTTTGGTTGCTTTTTCCCCTGTTGATGGATTTTTCCCTGTTTTTAAAATATATTGATTACGTTTATTCATATAATCTGGATCACGCCAATCAATAGGTTGCTTTTTCATCAGTTCGTTAAAACGATAATATTCATAATCCTTTTTCGCTTTATCTGCATCTGATCCAATAATATAATCGAACTCAATAGATGTACGACCAGTCATAAATTCAATATGTTCTGAACTAAGCTCCGCTAATGTTTTTGAATCAATCTTCTTTTTATCCGATGCTCGAAGATTTGCAAACATTTTCTTTTTATCTGTTCTTTCTTGTAAAGTGTCCTCTCCACTAGACTTTTTAAGGTTATAAACTCTATAAATATATGCCGCTTCTTGTAGAGTAACACCTCCTTTTGTATATACATACTGGCCAGTATTAAGATAGCGTTCGTAGTCTTTCACAGCATATCCATAGCTTTCTTCTAAATTTGCAAGGCTTGACTGACTAATTTTATTTTCAAACTTTCGATTTTTCAAAGATTTAGATACTGATTTCGGTACTGAAACATCTAGATAATCTTTATAATAATTTATTAAAAAGTCAAGCTCTCCTGCATTTAATTCTTTGCCCTTATTTGCTTTTTCAATAATCTTCTTATAATTTTCCTGTCTCTCTACTGTACTCAATATAACCTTATTTATTTCTAAATCAGGATATTTAGCTGCAAATTCTTTGGCAAACTTTCTTTCGTCACTAGTTAATTGTTTTCCTTCAATAACTTTATCTACAACTACTCTATAACGCATCTCCTCAGCTTTTAAAGATCGCACTTCTTTGGTATATTGTAGAATTTCCTGATCTACCACTCCTGGATACTCACTGTTATACCGTTCAATTGCTGTAAGATCCGATTCTGTTAGCTCCTCTCCGTTATATAATTTCTGAAGAGCCTTATCATAGGATTCTTGTAGGTTAACTGCACGAGCTTCCCATTTTGTTGCAACAGTGGTAGCCCAATCCGTACTTGTTGTACATTCAAAAGTTCTAGCACCAAAAGAGACACCTAGGGTATGTTCTGCAGAAGCGATTGTTGCCGCAGCATCATTTGCTGCGGTGCAGGCTGAAGCAGAAGCAGTATCAAAGGCTCTTAAGTGCTCTAATTTCTCAGTAGCCACCCTAATTTGTTCATCCAGTTCAGATGCTTGTTTACGTAATGATTCTAATGAAGCTTTCTGTGAATCAGTGAGTTTATCTCTTCGTTCAAAACTTGCAATAGAAGAACTAACTTGCATACTCCCTCTAGTTGCGTTATTAATTTCAGTTTGGAGCTCCTCCTCATCCAAACTCTCTGAACCACATAGCGCTGTATAGGTGTCAGCAAGGTAGTCTGCAGCGTCTGCAACAGCTTCAGAATATAAGATACAAGCTTGATAATAGGAAACCATAATTCCTGACGCATAAGTACGCGCAGCATCATAACCATCTCCTTGTAGTTCATATGAGCCACTAAATGTACTGAAAGCATTGATCAGTTGCTTGTAGCCTGCTACACGCGCTTGAGAAGCGCTTGAAGTTGTAGAAGACATCGTCTGAAGGGCACCGTAGTTTACTTTAACCATCTATCTCTTCCTTTCTCAATGCTTTGCCGAACTATACAGTTCTTCGCTTCCTGTCCCTGTATGACTATTGATATATCCTGCAATCGAAGCGTCTGTCGTCTGGAACTCTGCATGAATTCCATGGAGTACTTGGATAAAGTCGATCGCCCGCTCCTTTACTTGCTCACCGGCATTTTTATCACCATCAATATTGGCTGACATTCCTTTCTGGCCTTGATAAACATTGCCATCATCTTTTGTCCCAGTAGCAGAGCTCACTGAGTTTGAAGCAGACACAATACTATCCGCATAGGAATGAACTGTATCATTTGATTGAATTGCCATAGAAAATTACTATCCTTTCGTTGAAGGGGGATGTTCGGTAAGGAAGTCGTCGAATACTAATATTTTAAATAAAGTCTTTATTGACCTAATTATTATTCGTTATTGCCAATAATAAATTGCTGACGCGAACCTCTACTTATCGCACATCCTGTTTCATTGTCTACTATTGAAAAGTCGTCAGATTTAAAAAATAAATCTTCATCAAACAAGCCAAATACGAAACTCGGTCTTTCTTTAGAGCTTTCACCTCATGTATGACAAAGTCACATGAATGGTTACAGAAAACTCTATAAAGCTAGGACCATTTTGTAATTCGTTCTATTTTGTTTGAAGTTAACTTTTCCTTTTGCTCGGATTGAACTCAGATCTTTAATGTAATCTCACTCATCCAATACCAAAATATTTTTAAATGTTATTTTCTTTCTTCATTTAGTTAAGTAAAAAACAAATACCACTAAAAAATATTACCTTACTATCATACCTGAAATTACTTTGAAAATCAAATTAATTACTAGTTAGAGAGAGTTAAGAGGATGAAAAAAGAGAGAACCGCGGTTCTCTCTAAAATCTATTTTGCTTCGCTTCTTTTTCAGTCAGCTCATTTAAGAGTTGAGAGCGTTTCTTTTGAACTATTTCAAGCTGACGCTCTGTCTCACGATACTGCTGTTTAAGTTGCAATTCCTGCTCGTCTAAATCTAAAAAGAGTTTTCGAGTTGTCTCATCCATCTGTTCTAGTAGTTGGATATAAAAGGAGCGGTGAGAAGGTGTTACCCCCATCAAGAGTAAATCATTGAGCTGATAGAGAGCATCTCCTTGAGAATACTCAAGATCTTCACGCAACAGACGAAGCGCTTTTTGCTCATCTTGATTGTCCTCTAACTGCAGATCCAACCTCATCTGATCCTTGTAAAGTACGTCCAACTTCTCTTGTTGTCTATTTTGTTTTTCCATTGATAGGAGAACCTCCAATAGCTAAAATCACTAAAATACTTATCCGTTATTTGACAATACCTTTTTGTATCCTGATTTTTCAGTGGGATAAAACATCTCACTTGATATAATTACCTTCGGAAAAAACTACTCTTTCATAAAATGGGTTGTGCTATGCAGGGAAATCGTTGAATTGTGAATTGGTATTCTCCACCATTTTTCGACGAAAATGTTGATCAGATGTCGTTTTTCCTCCTTGGATATACCGTTCTTGACGTTGCAATCCAGTCTCCGGCGCTTTCGTATACATAGTCTGACCAATTGAATTAGCCATAGAGTCATCTGCTACTCTGAAAGATTCACCAACATTACACAAGAATTCATCCAAAGATCCAATTGTCTCCTTCATTTCAGAAGATAATTTTTTTAAACTATCTGTTGCATTTTGAATTTGTTCTGTAGCACTAGACTCAATGAAATCAGAAGCATTATTTTCTAACTCAGAGCTCAGATCACGAAAAGCACCATTTACCCTATTTAAATTATCAGGATTAATATTCTTTAGGTTCTTATCCATATTACCCCCTTTTCTTTTCCTGTTCTATCAATACCCGGCGTTCTTTATTTAATGCTAAATCTTTATCAACATCATAATAAGCTTCAAACTCTTCTTTGGTATTCACTTGATGGACTTGTCCATCCGTACTCAATTCTGCTGGAATCGTGATTCCTTCGTAGAGATTAGTATCAGCGGGGACAAAGAGTTGATACAAGTCGATAAACTGCTGGACATTTCCGTAGACAGTATCATAATTTAATTTAGCATCAAGCAGAATATATAATTGAGAATTCTTTTTACGGAGTAATTGGTAAGCCCTTGGATCAGACTTTTCTATAACACTCCCCTTTAAATTATTAGGAAAGAATGTTAGTTGATTCTGATATGAGTCATCATATGCATTGGTAGTTCTAAAGGGTTCCGTAGCATTGTCTAGAATAACCTTTAATTGTCCTAAAGCAACAGAAGGCGTATTAGATCCACCTTGTTCTTTTGAATCTTCCCACTCAATTTTCTTCGTTTCAAGATTTAGCCATAAAATTTTACTCTCCGAAAGTTCCCAATCTCTTTCGTAAACTTTTATAGGTAAATAATCTTTACCATTTATCTCCTCAATACCGCCTGTTTTTTCTGGTATGTATTTAGAATTATAATCTCCTACTAACTTATAAAGATCTACCTTGCTCTCCTCTAATTCTTTATCTTTGATTCGATAAATAGAAAGACTAAAGTACACATCCGGATCCTCTTTTGGTAATTTTTGCGAATACCGATGAGTTGAATTATAAAAATAGTAACGAACAATATAACGCTTGTTAGATGCTCCATGAGCACCCAATAAATTCTCACTTACATTTGGATTGTACTTAGCAAATAGCTTATCTTCTTCCGGAGTTAGAGACTTCCAATGAACTACTACTCCTTTACCATCTTCTATAAAACGATAGGAATCAATTTCCCATTTTCCAGTATAATAGCGTGATCTTTCATATTTTTCACGTTCTTGTTTGGCTTTTTCCAACTGTTGGTGATGTTGATAGGTAAAAAGTCCGAAAATAACAATTGAAATCACTAAAAGGAATGAGACAGTAAGAAATATATTTTTTTTCATTTTAATTCCTCCTTAGTTACCATACTTTTCGTTAAAATAATTATCAAAGTCGGTTAAAACATTACCTCCTTCAATTTCGATCAATGCATCATACATTTGAAAAATTTGTTCTGAGGTCATATTCTGCACAGTTAATGGCTTATCATTAAATAATTCACCTACTGCTTCTGTCATTGCATGAAAGACTCGTTCTTCCGGAGATGCGCTCTCAGCATTAAAACTATTCTCCTCAGGATGTACTCCTAAAAGGAAATCTCTCATACGAGGGTCATCCTTAAAACGTTTATTAATTATAGTTTTGGCTCTTGTAACCAGTGACGACTCTGTTTTTTTTGATTGTTGATCTTCCACAAATCCCATTACTCCATTTTGGTTAAGCTCTCCTATTCGTTTGTATGCTCCATAGTCTGTATAAAGTCGTGAGCTATGAGAAGCAACCTTAGTTTTCCCAGAATTACGTTCAAATAATGTCCAGCCTCCCTGACCAACCAAAATATCATAAATCGTCTTCTCTTTATCATTTTTTTCTCTTTTAAATTCCTCGATTTTGCTATTTTTTTCCATAAAATCTTGTAACATATTTGATAAAGGAGAAACTCCATAATTCCCTGAATTTTTAATAATTGTTTTTAAACGTCCTGAAGTTATTTCTTCTAATACACTCTGTGTATTTTCTACACCATCTCCAATTTTTGAATTTCTTAAATCTGTAAATACACTGAATGTTCCTGACGCTACTGGCCCTCCAACGAATTCTAAAATCGTTTTTATACCATTTTTCCCTACAGAGGCCCAAAATTCATCTTCTACTTTTTGTTGTTCCTGTGCAATTTGTTCCAACTCTTTCTTATATTTTCCACTAAGTGAACCTAAAGTACCATTTTCAAAATGAGAAATATGCTCTTTTGTAGTTTCTTTAAATGGTACATTTTTAACTTTATCAAAGTCTTTAATCGGATCACTAGCATTTTTTATGACTCCTTTTTCAATTGTTTTCTTAGTTAGCACCCATTCCGAGTTTTCCGCGTTATTTAAAGCGATTTTTAATCCATTACGAGTATAAAGATCTTTTACTTTGTGATCAGTACTATTCCCTAATACTTCTTCCCTTTTATGTTCAGTTCCAATTTTAAGCACTCGTATTGAAGCTAATAGACCTGACAAATCATTCATTTGTTTCAACTCTTTTTTGTATTGATCCCATTCAGCTTCATTATAATCAGGAGATTTTTCAAATGCTTGCATATCTGCAGCATGAAGTTTTTTCAAAATCACCTGTACATTGCCAAGATTCGTTGCTATTTCTTTTACTTTGGATTGATCAACTTTTTCAAGCGCATTTAGAAATAACTGTATTTTTTTAATTCCTGATTTACTTCCATCCATCCAAGAAGTCATATCTTCCGCTACATTTTTATACGCCCCGTCAGAAACTTTAGCAGGGTCCTCAGACATTATATTTGCGATTTCTGCTGTATTTCCCTTTAATTGTGCATTTAAGATCCTAACATCAGCATCCGTACTTACTCTATTAAGGTAAACCATCTTATCTTTAGTGAGATTTCCACTCTTGATACCCTCTAAAATACTTGGAACACATACTTTAGTTACTGCTTTAAAATTATGAATTTGGTTCGTTAAATTCGTAAACAAATCGGCCGAACCGTTAACATTATCTGCTAATACAGAATCTGCCAGTATTATTCCTGTATGAGTCCCTGATCGGGCAAGAATTTCAGTTGCTATATACATATCTGCTACAGGATCAAAGCTTCCTAAACTAGAATCTCCTTCTCCCATAGCTTCAACAGCTTCATCCAGCACAGTAACTAAATTATCCTTAACAATTGTAATCTCATTACGTTGAGGTGTAGTAAGAGAATTTAATAGAGTAGTCATTGCATCATCATCTGTGTATGCTAAACTTGAGAACCCCAACCCTTTAATCGCATCTGTGAAAGTGGATATATGACGCCCGTAAGTTCGAATAGCCTCAGGAGCTGTAGAAAATATGGTCGTTTGGATATTATTTAATACACTAAAGAATGCATTAATAGCCTCTGCTTTTTCACCTTCTAGACTCGTATTGAATTCACGAACTGTATCGTTAGCAGCTAGTTCGAATTTACCAGCGAACCCCTGGATGCTAGTTGCATAATTCTCTAAACCAGAAATATTCTTTACTTTTACTGTCATACATTCACTTCCTTTATGAGTTCATAGCTGCTATCAATGCACTCTGAGCATTCGTTGCCTTCGTATTAGCTGTTGCTAAATCTGCTTCTACCTGTTTAATTTTGGCACTCAGTAATCCTAGAATTTCCTCTTTTTTTGTCACTAATATTTTTTCTAAGGCGGTTAAATCTGCTTTTTCTTGGTGCTCTTCATCGTCATACTTATCACCTGCAATATTTTCAGAAAGTGTCACCTCATACTTTATAGTTGTTGACTGTTTGTTCAATTTTGTATGAATAGCTCTCAACTTTGAAACTTCCCCTGATAATCGAGTAACTTCAATACTTGCTTCAATAGATGCTCTTGTTAAGGCATTTAATGTCGATTGATTAGCCATAATTCATCCCCTTCTATTTCATTAATACTTTCACTTTTCTTACAAATCCATCTTCTACATAGTAGTTCACCTGGCTATCAAGTGGTTCTTCACGAACTGGTCGATTGATAACATTTAGGACACTTTGGTCTGTAATCCGCATGGCCACGATCGCTTGTTTATAGAGCTTGATAGATTTTGATACTTCGTCAATTTTTCGATTCAACTGACTACCACTCATAGCTACGGTAGCATAGCCTACACGCGCCCCTTTTTCAAGGACATAGTTCAGACTAGATTGAAGATCCATACCTAGATCATTCATAAGTTCTAGTTGATTGTATAGTACAATCGTTGCTTCATGTTGCGATTTCTGCTGTTCCAATCTCAATTGGATATTTTCTTCCATTTTCTTGATTCCAGCTACATAGTCTTCCTTCGTAGAGAGAATTGTCACACCTTCCATCTCTGGCAGTTCATTATAGGCTGGCGCCAACACAATCACCTTTTGCTTACTGTGGGCGATTTGTTTGACGAATTGTGTCATCTGCTCTTCCTTATCTGTTAGATAAAGAAGGTTGCCTTTCTTGAGATCCCATGTCACAGGCTCAACTGTTTCCATATCCAATCCGAGTGGTACTTTTCCTTCATCCAGCAAGGCTGCTACATCCTCACGTCCATAGAAGGCTGCTTCTGTCAACTCATCTGGCACCATTGGGATGCCTGCTGGAGTGCGGCCTGTCCACATCTCTTTGAGGCTTTGGACTTGATCGCGGAGGTTGTTGATGATTTGGATATCATTGTCCCCTGCGACTGGTAAGGCAAACTGGACGACATCGACTTCGTCACGCTTCATGAGTGCCCGTCCCTTGATGTCTTCCATCGTAGAAGCCAGTGGGGTTGCTCCTACGATACCGCGGACTTCAGAGATATCATTTTGTGGCAAGGTCAGCTGGTGCTTGAAGTTAGAATAGAGCTGAGCCCGTAGGTTGTTCTGACGGCTAGCTGTGATGATCAGGTGCACACCGATGCTGAGACCTTCACGGGAGATCCGCATGAAGAGCTTGAAGAGGTCTGTCTCATAAGGCTCATCCTTCATAGACTCATAGCTATCCATGAGGATGACCATGGTTGGCTCTTGCTTACCGGTCACTTCACGGTAGAGGGCGATGGTGCCGACACCATGCTCAGACAGGAGCCTCTTGCGACGATCCAACTCGCGGTTGATGATTCGGATGAATTTCTGGATTTTTTCCGTCTGATCCAGCAAGAGACTATCAGCCACATGTGGCAATTGAGTCAAGGGTGCTAGACCATTGGTTCCGAAATCCAGCAGGTACATAGTCAGATTTTCTGGACTCTGCTTGCGAGCCAGATCCATTGCGGCTGTCTGTAGGAAAGTGGTCTTTCCTGTACCTGGACTTCCGTAAAGGAGGATATTCCCATCTTTTGACAGATCGATGGCGACAGCTTCTTGCTTTTGCGCTTGAGGGATATCGGCGACCCCGATCAGGACGCTTGGAGCTGTCCGTTTTTGCCAAGCCTCGATCGGCACGACCTTTTCCAACTCATCCAGCGTGATCCGCTCTTTGAGGGGTGGCAACCATGGTTGGGCCACAGCTGCGATACCTTCTTCTTGGTGCAAGTGATTGATTTCTTGCACGATGACATCCAGCTCTGTTGGCACTTCCTTGATTTCTTCTGCCATATCCAGACCGGAGAGGTCTTGATTGAGGACTTCGTATTGGCCCAGTTCATTGATCAAGTAGATAGTATGGTCTTCGATCCCTAGCTGGTCCTTCTCAGGCTGGTAGTCTGCTCCTGACCAAGCGGTTTGGAAGAGTTCATAGACTTCGTTATTTCCGACTTGGAGGTAGGCACGACCGGTCTGGGTGATCTCAGCCGCATCTGCCGTCCGCAGCATCTCCATAGAGTCCCCACGATCTGCCACCTTGAGGGCTAGCTTGAAGCGGGAGTTGGACCAGATCTGGTCATCCACGACCCCAGAAGGTTTTTGCGTCGCAAGGATCAAGTGCACCCCGAGGGAACGCCCGACACGTGCGATAGAGACCAATTCCTTGATGAAGTCTGGTTGGTTGACCTTGAGTTCGGCGAACTCATCACTGATCAAGAAGAGGTGAGGAAGCGGTTCTGTCGCTTCACCGAGTTTAAATTTCTTTTGGTATTGGTTGATATGGTTGACCCCATATTGACCAAAGAGGCGTTCCCGACGATGGATCTCCGCATTGATAGAGGCTAGGGCCCGCATGGACTGGGCGCCATCCAAGTTGGTGATGGTCCCAAGCAAGTGAGGCAGATCCTTGAAGAGGTTGGCCATTCCCCCACCCTTGTAGTCGATGAGGAGGAAAGCCACATCGTGTGGGTGGAAGTTGACGGCAAGGCTCAGGATATAAGACTGAATGGTTTCAGACTTACCAGAACCGGTTGTCCCTGCAATCAAACCGTGTGGTCCATGGGCTTTTTCATGGAGATTGAGGTAGACCAAATCGTCCTTCCCGCGCAGACCAATCGGCACTGCCAAACTTTGGTAAGGGGCATGGCTCTCCCAACGACTCAAGACCTTGAGGTCATTAAAAGTTTCCGCCTGGTACATTTCAAGGAAGGTCACCGAGTCTGGAATTGAACTCTTAAGCTGTTGGATATGCTTGAGAGGGGCAAGGCCACGCGAGATGGCTTCCTTGTCATAACCTTCAGGGAAGTGATCCAATTGGAAGTCAAGCTCACGAAGAACCCCTTCTTGCAAGAGCAATTGCCCTTGGTTGCGGTCCTTGATGGAGATAACGGTTTGGATATTTTCAGAAAGAGATGAGAGCACATCTGCCACATAGATGATAGAGCATCCTAGCTCTGTCGGATCCTCACGGAAGAACTCCATGATGACATGGTCCAAAATCAAGGTTTCATCGGTGATGAGGACCACATAGTGCGGGTGGAAGATCTTGGTATCATTGGCTTTTTCTTCCTCTTTTTGCGCCTTGCGGAGCTTGAGGATTTGGTTAAGACTGTTCAAGACCTGATCGCGTGTCCGCTGATTGTAGACAAAGCTACGGACATTCATATCTTGCAGGGTCGCATGGGGCAACCAGCGCATCCAATCCCAGCTTTCTTTTTCTTCTTCTGGAATGATCGGAATAATGGTCAGATCATGGTAGGAGTGAAAGACAGCCAATTGGGAAACCAGGAGTTGCAACTGCTCTAGCACGATAGGACGAGGACCGACGTACCCTACAGGTCCCCGATTAAGACTGGCTACAATCGGAAGATTGTCGATCTTTTGATGAGCTTGGAAAAGAGCATAGCCTTCTTCTTCCAAGGCATCTTTCTTCCCACTGCGCTCTTCCTGACCATATTTGAGCTCATAGCTGGTTGGAACCTTGCCCAAGCCCAAACGATAAGCCAAAAAGTCAAAATGAAGCGGTGTTTTTTCGTAGATTCGCGAGTCATAGCGTTTGACCATCTTGGTCAAATCTTCGATCGCTGGGAAATGGTAAAACATGCCTTCTCGCTGCTTACGAGATAGCTGTTCCAAGTCCTTGGCCTTGTCCTTGAGATAGAGATGGTAGAGCTCCACGCGCTCTTTCTTGTCTTCTTTGTATTTCTTACGATTCTTGAAGAATCCTTGGACCGAAAAGATCACACTAACCACAGACATGGATACTGTCGCGATGATGTAGAGCCCCCGCGGTTGGAAAATGGTGATCAAGAGGGTCACCCCAACCATGATGAGGGGTGGCATGATTAACTTCAAGAGTTCATCTGATGGCTTTTGAGGCTCCGCTCCCGGAGGATTGATCAAGATCTTGTCTTCCGAACTCCGGTAGATGATCCGCGGAGACCGGTGGTACTCTGGATAGTCCTTGTAAAAGTCATAGCGTGAATGCAAACGCGGCACCAGATAAGGACTCACTTCGACAGCCCCTTCCACGCCAAATTCTTCCGGATAGAGCTTAAAGGTCACATCTCCAATGGCAAGCTCATCCCCAAAGGCTAGTGGAAACGTTGCTTCACTGACTAGTTTGTGGTTATGGTAGAGTTTTCCGGATAAGAGCTGGCAAGTCCAAGTCTGCTCTTTTCTCACAAGGAGAAAGCGTACTGGATAGTGCAAGCGCACATCCGCACCCTTTTCATCTGCTACGAGAATTTCTTCCTTGTCTAGCAGTTCATAGGTATGGACTTCTCCTGTCGCCAAGTAGCAGACCACATCTCCAAGGATCTTGCTATTTCCAAGCACACCCTTGTCTTCACCATACTGGTAGAAGATTTCTCCTTGACTCCATTGGAAATGAAGGGGATTTTCTTGCGAAGCAAGGGTCAACTGAGCTATTTCTTGATTCGATACGGTGGCTGTCTTTCCCTCTTCTAGCGCTAACTCATAGCGAAAACCTTTTTTATAGAGTATGATACGTTTTTTCATAGACTACTCCTTGTGTTCGCTAGACTCAGTCGAGCTTGCAGTTGTAGAAGACGAGCTTTCTGTTGAGGAACCTTCCGTAGATGAAGCCGTTGTTGAGCTGCTAGTAGAAGATTTGGTTTCATCTGTCTCTGCTTCCAAGAGTTTAGAACGGGCATCCCAGTATTTCTTGTATTCGCCCTCTAGCTCAGAGAGTTTCTTCTCGCGCTGTTCACCAGAGAGTTTTTCGCTATCACGTGTCGCCTTGATTTCTTTACGAAGGGCATAGATGATCAAGTCTGAATCGTCGATCCGCTTGGCTGTATCCAGCGCTTGGGTAAAGTCATGACGGCCGATATAGATCCAGTAGTGGAGATAGAGACTGTCTGATTTGAGCGTGACGTTGTTGAGGATGACCTTCTTTTGGTCCTCTGAGAAATTCAAGCCTTGCAAGTAAGACGTCGCCAACTCGTATTTCTGTGTCGTTGGAAGACTGCTTGGAGCCACTCCCTCCAACTCATCGATCACACCGGTGTAGTCTACTTTAAGAAAAGCAGTATCCGCTTGAAGCAACTTTTCTTTAAAGGGGGCTTGGAAAAAGACCAAATAAATCAAGGGCAAGAGTAAGAGGGCCACTACAGCTGAAAGCCATACTGTTGCCAACTTAAAGATTCGGTGTTGACGACTTGAAACCAAGGTCAAGGTCTTTTCTTCCTCTTCCTTGCGTTCTTGGTAGGCTTTCTCTAAGAGAGCTTTCATCTCTTCTAAGCTAGCAGCATCACGGATTTCTACCAAGAAATCAGGCAGATCTTCTAATTCAAGTGTGCCTTGATAGAGCTCCATGAAATCCCAGTCCCCAAAAAGAGTGACCGCATAGCACTTGGCCTGCCGCAAGAATTCAACCTGATCCCACTTGCGTGGCACCATCATTCCCGGCACCCCGCGATAAGCGATCTTGACTTGCGCATCCTTGGTCACAAACAAATTGATAGGATGCAACATAAAGGTCACCGGAAGCTCCAAGGCTGGCGCCAAATCCAAGACATTGATAGCTAGACGCAGACGGTCTGAAACCGGTAATGCCTGGATTTCTTCTGCACTCAAGCCTAGCGCGTCTGTCTGATAGGTCAGATGAATCTGGTCTTGATCCGCTGTCATGCTTTGCTCTAAAAACAGGGGATGATGGAGATCCAAAATCCATAAATTGCGTAAATCCTGGCTATCCACTTCTGAACGCTTGAGGTCCAGCCGCCAGCTCGTTTCTTCTTTTTCAAAACGGAAGACTTGTTCTTCCAGTGTAAATTGTTCTTCTTTCACCTTACCACTCCTCAATCTCGATCAGATCACCACTCGTGATCGGATACTCTTGTACCACCTTGCCTTCATCTAGCAAGATGCCTTTATTTACCACGCGCAACTGATACTTGCTTCTAGGCTCCATGGCAGACCCAAAGATCTGATCCAATTCCCGAATCAAGCGTCGCACCTCCATCCGTGTTGGGATTCGGAGGTCATGGCTTGCACCATTCATACGGAAGGTGACATTGATATGTTGGTCCATTTAGGCCTCTTTTCTATAGATTCGATAGGAAATGTAGCCAGCAATCCCAAAGAGAAGGACACTCCAAGCCAGCATTTGCAAGGCTGGAATAAAATCCGACAAACTAGCCGAATTGTCCTCCACATTGGACTCAAATTTAGATAATTTTTGATTTTCAGGCTGGAACAGGTCCGCTTCAGGCCCTGTTTTTTTCTTTCCCTTTATAGCAGAAAACAACTGGCCGTCTGAATCGGTCAATTGTTTCTCTTGCTTGCGTTTTTCATCTGCTATTTTTTTCTGATCCTTCTCATTGAAAAGAGACTCAGTCGCATCCAATTGGCCCCCAAGTGTCTTTTCCTTCTCTGTCTCAAGACGTGAGTTGTTGACCTGCAGACGATTATCAATAAAATCATCTGCAGAAACAGCAACTACTGGAATGAGACTAAAGACAAAGAGAAGATACATCATTTTTTTCATAAGCTTGATTCAATTTCCTTTGTTTGAGTAAACTTCTTTGGAATGAAGATATTGGCAACCGCCAAAAGTCCGAAGAAGACCAACAATCCGAAGAAGACGCCGATACCGGCTGTTTGTCCATCAAAGTAACCCGCAAACTGTCCTTCTAAAATAGAAAGGAGGTTAACATTTTTCACCAGTGCTGGAAGGCCTGACAAGGTCGCGGTCGTTCCGATCGCACTTGATAGGTAGACATAGCTGATCAACATGAAGAAGGCCAGTCCCATTCCAATCACACGGAAGTGTTTCAAGAGAAGGTATTGCAGTTGTACCAAGACAAAGCTTGCTAGAACCGCTAAGAATACCCATGAAGGTACATATTCACGACCAACAGAGAGTTGAATACTTGAAATCATTCCGATCACCAGTCCAAGGATGAGAGAAAGTCCCACAAGGACACCGACAGACAAGAGATCTGATTCTTGCAAGCGATCCAATTTGAAACGATCCTTAACCTTACGGATGATTGGCTGAGTCGCAAAGAGATAAGCTGTAAAGAGGCTCAAGACTTCCAACATAAAGATCCAGATAAATGGACGGTAGACGTTGATGGTCGCTTTCACAGAAGACGATTTCTCTGCAACTGGATTTGACAAGAAGTCAAGCAAGACTTCATTCGGCACTCCGTTTTCATAGGCATTGTTGAAGACCTTACGGAAGGCTTCGACGAAGTTCCCGTTTTCAGACAATTCCTTGTCGAATTCACCCATCAAGCTCTCTGCATCGCTAGACAATTTCTCTGTATTGCCTTGGGCTTTTTCCAATTCTTTGTTCAATTGACTAAAGATTTCATTGGTAGAGTTAGCAGCTTCTACATTGCTACGAGATGAGCTCTTAACGCCTTCTGTCGAGCTCAATAATGACGTGTATTCAGAACCAAGGGCTGACAAATCTGCATCGGTCTTGGTTTGAGCCTGTGTCACTGTTTCTTGTGATTTTGAGATCTCTTCTAAACGTTTTTGAAGCTCTGCATATTGCGTCAATTGATCGTTGATATTTTGGGTTAGATCCTTGTTGGTGTTTTCGATCGCTTGAAGATTGGCCTGCAATTGTGGTCCCAAGTCTTGCAACTGTTGGAGTGTACCATCTAACTGGGCTTTCACACTCTTCGTTGCATCCCCAGATTCATCCGTTTCAATACTCTTACGGTAGTCCTTCATGTTACTTGAAACAGCAGCCTTCACGATGTCGACCAAAGCGTTTGTCAAATCCATATCTTCGATTGGATCATAGAGCGAATGACGATCTCCCTTTTCATCTTCTGGATAGTAGGCATCGATCAATGCTCCTGCGCGTTGATAATCCAAGGCGATTTCACTAGCTTTCGATGCATAGTTAGCGACAGCTGTTTTCAAATCTTCTGCAGATACGGTCACACTGGTTGAAGAAACTCCATTCACAAGGACTTCAACATCAATCGCGCTTGGCATAGCTCCTCCATCTTCAACAAGGTGAATTTGAATTTGTTTGCCATCTTTCAGTTCGACTTCCTGCTCGCCGCTACCTGCATAAGTATGTCCATCATAGGTCCAAGTATCAACCTTGACTCCTGCTGGCACTTGGATGCTAACCTTCTGTTTTCCAGATTTAGCATTGAGGACATCCGCAACTGCCGTTGATTTGGCATCCACTTCTGCAGCCAATCGTTTTAATTCATCGGCATTCCCTTTTGCTTGCGCCTTCGTTCCAGCAAAAGCACTATCAAAATTAATCGCTGCGTTGAGATTCCCATACTTATTCAGATTAAGACTAGCAGGGTCTAAAGACGGAAGTTTTTCAATCGCTTGACGAATGTCATCATCCGCTTTATCTCGAGCCTTGCTGATAGTTTCGATTTTTGGTTTTCCAAGCAAGGTACGAAGAGTGACTTTGTCTCCTTCTTTTAGACCATAATAGTCAAGGATCTTCGTTTTTACAGAAGACTCGATGTTCTTTTCGTGCTCATCTAATTTGTCGCGTTCTGCCTTGATCCCTTTTTCGAGGTCTGCCACACGATCATTCACATCTTTTGTCAAGCCTGCATAGGTCTTGGTCCCTGAAGCATCTCCTTCTGTTTCAGTTGGTTGACTCAATTGTTTGGTAATTGCTTCTTGGTTTTGTTGTAGATTCTTATACAACTCTTGGGTCTTTTCACTGACAACAGACTGGTTCATAGACATCAGCTGGTTCATGAACTCTTCATGGCTGATCTTATCCTCAGAGCGTTGCTTGATCAATGTGTCGAAGTTTTGACCGTACTGATCCTGAGATTGGGTCAATTGATCAAAAGCCTGTGTATAAGACTCAAGGACTGTCTTCAAGGCATTATTCGACTCGACAGAAGACGTAGACAAGCTATAGAGACTTGGAAAGATATTCTTGGAATCCAAGGCCGAATCCAGCAAGTTGCTTCGGTATGAACCAATGTTGGTCGATTGGATTTTGTTACTTGTTTCCACGTTCTTCTGAGCTGTATAAAGGTTGCTCAAAATGCTGACCATATACATATCAACCAACTGGCTATTCAAGTCTGAAACGATATCTTTAGCGACTTTATTGGCCTCGTTCTCAACCTGAGAATTTCCAGCCGCATTGACCTTATACGTCACCGTTGTCTTCTCTGCATTAACCGCGTTCACTTCCAAGACCTTCTCTGAGAAATCACTTGGAATAACGATCATCAACTGGTACTTGCCATCTGCAAGCCCTGACTCAGCAGCTCCACGAGGGAGTACAGACCAGTTTTGCGAATTATCCCGCTCGATATTCTTTACATAGCTAGCCCCAAGGTTGTATTCTTTATCATTCAGTTTAACCGCCTTGTCTTCGTTGACAACTGCAATATTGAGCTTGGTGTTTTCTGTCGTTTGTACGGTCTTGGCTTCGTTTTGCTTTTGGTCCTTTTGAACCGTCGTATAAAGACCCACTACAGATCCCATCAAAAGGAGCACAACCGCACTCTGACCGATGTATTTTAACCATTTTTTATTTTTAACTTCCATACCTTTTCCTTTTTCTAATTCATAGATACAAAATAGGGGTTAGGAATTAAGAATCTAACCCCTATTTTCTATATATCAAAAGACAAAAGGGTGATCTACCTACAAGAAGTAAGATCACCTCCAAGACTATCTTAGTGGATTTGTGCAGCGATATCTTGGTCAGTTTGTTCAACGATATCAGCAACTTTGATCAATTGACCGTTGATGTCTTCCAACAATTGAGCGAATTGTTTGATTTTTGGAGACAATTCGTTGAATTGTGCTTCAAAGCTATCAAATGCAGATCCATCCCAGTTTGCGTCGATGACTTGTTGTTCATGAGTCAAAGTAGTAAGGATTTGATCGATTTCTTGAGAACCTTGTGCATAGCGTTGTGCTGAAGCACGTAGGTCTTCTGGAGTTAATTTAATTTGAGCCATATGTTTCTCCTTTTGGGCTGATACCCTTATATTTTTTTCATAAACAATACATTTTAGTACGAATTAGTAAAATGCCAGATAACTGTATATTTTACCTTTTGCTCCCTGTTTGTATTATTTACTTAAAAATATCTTAATGAAATATTGCCAGAATGTCAAGTTTAGAGGGCTAACTGATAAAACATTGTAACTTTGTTACAATTGTGTAACATTTTGTCATAAATATGTAATATATTTTCTGAATTCCTTGCCCCAGTAGTCTCCAACTAGTATTATTTCTGAGAAGAAAAGAAGACACTCTGTCCTTTTATATTAACTCAACACATAGATAAAAATTGTTGATTTTAGGTGTTTTTAAAAGCAAATTTTGAAGTTTTTTGTATATTTTTTCATTTTTAAAACTTTTATGGTATAATGAAACCTGTTCAAAACTTGTTTCATACAAGATCGAACACCATTAACCTATAAGGAGTATATATGAAAAAATTTCTACTTGCCTCTGTCTGTCTACTAGCTCTTACCGCTTGTAGCCAAGGCCAACAAGGCAAAGGAACTACTGCCGCTTCTCCCAAGCAAGAGGCCACTCAAACCAAAAAGGAGCAAATCCAAACCAAGACCTTTGTTCGTGACCTCGGTGATCACTACCAAAACAAAATTCAAATTGGCTACAAAAATGATGAGATTGTTTCCATGACCATCATGGGAGTTGCACCAATACCGGAAGATATGCAAAAATCAGATGTTGCTGAATTGAAAGAAACCTTTAAATCTGGTATCGACAGTAATAATTCCCAAAATGAATTCACTAACGTTGCTGGACTGCATCCAGACATTCAAATTGCTGATGATAAAAAAACATATACCAACATCATGCATATTGACTTTTCTCAAATCAAAAAAGAAGAGTTTGCCAAAATAATTGAGAAACAGGGAGGGGAACAAAACTCCCAAATGTTGAAATACCTCAAAGGCAAACCTCAAGATCTCTTTACCTATTTCAAAGATCAAGGCCTCAAAGAAGAAAAATAAAAAGAGCTTCCTGAGTTTCATCACCACACTGGTGAGAGCTCAGAAAGCTTTTTCTTATTTGTTCAAGATTGAAAGGGTTTCAAGGAGATTGTCTGCATGAACTTCGATGGTATCTCCTGTTGCTTTGATTTTCACTTCTACGATACCTTCAGCTGCTTTCTTACCAACTGTTACGCGGATTGGAAGCCCAATCAAATCACTATCGCTGAATTTGACACCAGCGCGTTCATTTCGGTCATCCACCAAGACTTCGTAGCCTTTATTCACCAAAGCTTCTTCGATCCGATCGGTCAAAGCAAGGCTTGCTTCATCCTTGACATTGACTGGAATCAAATGCACATCAAATGGCGCCAATTCTTTAGGGAAGTTAATCCCCCAAGCGTAACGGTATTCCCCTTTTGGAGTCTTATTGACAAAGAGGCGTGCATGTTGCTCCATAACGGCTGAAAGAAGACGGCTGACACCGATTCCGTAGCAGCCCATGATGATTGGAACCGCACGACCGTTTTCGTCCAAGACATCTGCTCCCATGCTAGCTGAGTAGCGTGTGCCGAGTTTGAAAATGTGACCGATTTCGATCCCACGTGCAAAGTTCAAGACCCCTTTCCCATCTGGTGAGATTTCGCCTTCACGAACTTCACGAATATCGACGTATTCTGCAGTAAAGTCACGTCCTGGGTTGACACCAGTCAAGTGGTAGCCTGTTTCATTGGCACCGACTACTGCATTGCGACTATCTTGAACCTTGCGGTCTGCGATAATCTTAACATTTTCAGGAAGATCAACTGGACCGAGAGAGCCAAAATCAGCTCCTAATAATTCTTTCACTTCCACTTCGGTTGCAGGTTCAAAGAAATCTGCTCCGAGGTAGTTTTTCAACTTCACTTCATTGAGCTGATCATTACCTACGAGAAGGGCAACAACAGGCTCACCATCTGCGACGTAAACCAAAGTCTTGATAGTAGCTTCTTCTGGAACATTCAAGAATGCAGCTACTTCATCAATCGATTCGACACCTGGTGTTTCTACGCGTTTCACTTCTTCTTCCGCTACGACACGGTTACTTGGCTTGTATTCGTTAGTAGCCATTTCCAAGTTGGCAGCATAGGTTGATTCACTTGAATAGGCAATGGTATCTTCACCAGAGACCATCCATTTGAGCAATTCTGCTTTGATTTCTTCTTGGACTTCTGCTGGGATCTCATCAAAGGAAGCCACTGATTTGTCTAAAACAACCCAACGGTCCAAGTCTGTACGAGCAGGCGTAACAGCCATAAACTCTTGGCTATCTTTTCCGCCCATGGCACCACCATCACCGATGATGGCTTTATAGTCGATGCCACTGCGGGTAAAGATCCGCTCATAAGCCGCCTTGTATTCATCATAAGTGACATCCAAGCTATCGTAGTTAGCATGGAAGCTATAACCGTCTTTCATGATGAACTCACGGGTCCGAAGAAGACCGTTCCGTGGGCGTTTTTCATCGCGGTATTTTGGTTGAATTTGGTAGAGATTCAACGGCAATTGTTTGTAAGATTTTACGGAGTCGCGCACAATAGCGGTAAAGGTTTCTTCGTGAGTTGGACCCAAGATAAAGTCAGAGCCTTCACGGTTTTTCAACTTATAAAGGTCTTCCCCGTAAGTTTCGTAACGACCAGATTCACGCCAGAGATCCGCACTCAAAAGGGCTGGAGCAAGCATTTCTACTGCTCCAATTTTTTCGAATTCTTGGCGCATGATGCCTTTTGCTTTTTCAATTACTCGATTTGCTAAGGGCAGATAAGAATAGACACCAGCTGATACTTGGCGAACATAACCTGCACGCAACATCAAAGCATGGCTAATGACTTGGGCATCGCTTGGCATTTCGCGAAGCGTTGGAATCAACATTTTACTTTGTTTCATGGACAATATCCTTTTCTATTTCAAAAATAATTTCATAATATCATTCCAGGTGACAGCAATCATCAAAATAACCATTACAGCTACACCTGCAAGCGTCATATAGGTTTCTACTTCCTGTTTCAGTGGCTTTCTCCGGACGACCTCGATCAAATTGATCAAGATTTTCCCACCATCCAAAGCCGGAATCGGGATTAGATTGAAGATCCCAATATTAATAGAGAGCATGGCCATAAGAGACAAGACTGCCGGAATCCCTAATTGAGCAGCTTGTGAGCTGGCATTGTAGATTGCAACCGGACCACCCAGTTTATTGAGACTAAAGTGGAAAATGATATCTTTCAAAGCTCCCAAAATCCGTGTCGCTGTATTCCAGGTATCTGTAAAACCAGACAAGAGTTTATCCACAAATCCTGTCTTGAGGCCGTTTGTCACACCCAAATAGTAACGATTCCCTGACTTGGTTGGCTTCACTTTGACTTCTTTTTCTTGGCCGTCTGTCTTGACTTTCAGGGTCAATTCAGGAGCCGTCTTGCTGTCCTTGGTTGCTTTCTCGACAGCATCTGTCAGCTCATCCCAGTTGCTAACGGTATCGTTATTGACTTGAAGGATCTGAACATTGCTTTTAACACCAACCTTAGCTAGCGCCCCATCGGGTGCCACCTGAACATTGTTGCTGTAGTAATCAATCGCACCACCGCGCATAAAGGCTAAGAGTGAATAGACGACAATACTGAGGATAAAGTTGTTCATAGGACCCGCAAAGTTGGTGATCAACCGTCCCCAAATGCTGGCATTCTGATACTGAACATCTCTCGGCGCAATCCGCACTTCTGTCCCATCTTCCTCAACAATAGTCGCATCATGATCGACATCATAAGTCTTGGTCTCATCGAGAACCAAGCCCGTGATTTCTAATTTATCTTCAAAGTCAAACTGGGTAACATTCATGGGAAGGGCTGTCTGATCCAGATTCTTTCCTGAAAGATTGATCCGGACGACCTTACCAGCCTCATTTAGCGTCAAGCTGACAGGCGTTCCGGTTTTAATCTCAGTTGTGTCCTCACCCCAGCCAGCCATACGCACATAGCCACCTAAAGGTAGAATGCGAATGGTATAGGCTGTTCCATCTTGACCAATATGGGCAAAGATCTTTGGACCCATCCCGATCGAGAATTCTCGCACCAAGATGCCCGATTTTTTTGCAAAATAGAAATGACCAAACTCGTGAACGAGAACGATCACTCCAAAAATAACAATAAAGGCAATAAACTGCATCGTTCTATACGTGGTTTCCTTTCTATCTCTTCTGTCTTAGAACAAGCCCAAGAAATGCATCAAGGGAAAGACAAAAATCAAACTATCAAAGCGGTCTAGAACACCACCATGTCCTGGAATAAATTTCCCAGAATCTTTCACACCGAAGTGGCGTTTAATCGCACTCTCTACCAGATCTCCAAACTGACCTGCAATACTAAAGAGGATGGTAAAGAAGATCATCGCAAGAAAACCATGTCCACCCGCCACAGAACGATCCACGATCATATAGATCACAGTTACCGCAACTGCAGACAAGATTCCCCCAAGACTGCCTTCAATCGTTTTATTAGGAGAAACCGCAGGCATGAGCTTGCGTTTCCCAAACCGACTTCCTACCAGATAAGCACCTGAATCAGTAGCCCAGACAATAAAGAGGGCTAACAAAACCTTATCAATACCAGCGATTCGCGCATCTACTAAGGAATGGAAGCCAAGTCCAACATAAAAGCTAGAGGCAATGGGATAGACCACATCTTCATAATTGTAATTCTGAGCAAGAACAGTTGTCCCCATGAGAATCAAGACAACCAAACCATAGGCAATCATATTGCCATCTGCTGGAAGGTAAGGGAGGTAGTCCTCAATCGGCAAAGTCAAGACGAAGGCCGCCAACATGGCTAGCGCTCCTTCAAAGGTCGCTGTCTCAAGCCCCTTCATCTTGAGCAATTCATGAACCCCTAGCATGGCGATCAAGCCAATCACAATCTGGAAGAATACCCCTCCAACCATTACTGTTGGAATGAAAAAGAGCAGGGCAATTCCTCCAAAAATCACACGTTTTTGTAAATCTTTCGTCATCATCTTCTCCTAAACACCACCAAATCTCCGATGGCGATGGCTATATTCTACTATGGCACTTCTTAGTGCTTCCTCTCCAAAATCTGGCCACATCACATCTGTGAAATACAACTCACTGTATGCAGCCTGCCAAGGAAGGAAATTACTCAAACGGATCTCTCCGCTGGTACGAATAATCAAATCCGGATCCCTTAGGACACGTGGCAAACTCTCGGTATAGAGAGAATCTGCGATCATCTCTTCTGTGATATCTTCTGGACTGAACTTCGCATCCAAAACTTCTTGGGCGATCTGTTTCACAGCCTGAGTGATCTCAGCACGCCCACCATAATTGAGTGCGAAATTCAGGATCAAGCCTGTATTGAGATGGGTCATCGCTTCTGCTCTTTCCAAAGCCTCCAGCGTTTCTTTTGGTAATTTCTTGGTATCACCGATCATTTGAATCTTGACATTGTTGCGATGCAATTCGGGGACGAAACGATCATAAAACTCGACCGGCAAGTGCATGATGAACTTGACTTCATCTTCAGGGCGTGTCCAGTTTTCCGTAGAAAAGGCATAGACAGTCAAGACCTGAACCCCCATATTTTTTGCTGCAATTGTCACTTCTTGGAGAGCTTCCATCCCCGCCTTATGACCAAAGACACGCGGTTGCATCCGCTTTTTCGCCCAGCGACCATTGCCATCCATAATGATCCCAATGTGTTTCGGGACTTCTAAAGGTATCTCGATTTTTTCTTTTTTCTTAAAACGAAACATGTTTTTCTACCTATTTCAATATTTATCGCTTCATTATACCATAAATCCCCATAAAATAGGGACTCTGGCCTCTTTTTTGAACCAGCAGGACTTTCCTTCATCACATCGTCCTATTTGCCCACCAAAAAAGAGGCCCTTGCCTCTTCTTTAATGATTATTCTTCGATGGCTGAATCGGCATCTGAGCTAGCACCTTCTGTAGCAGTGGCTGAGATTCCTTCTGATACAGGAAGAACTGTTTTGATCGCTCCCAATTCAAAGGTCAGGTAGACACCATCAACATCCAAGACAACGGTCTTGCGGTCTGTGTCGACTTCATCGATGGTTCCGTACAAGCCACCAATCGTGATGACTTCATTTCCTTTTTGAAGTTTATTCAAACTTTCCATCCGTTTTTGATACTGTTTCTTTTGGCTACGGCTCATGAAGTACATCAAACCGACCATAAGAACGAGCATAATTAGCAAACTTCCGCCTTGCATATGTTTCTCCTTTAATTTTCATATATGCTATACTATATCAAATTTCGCCCGTCTTTTCAAGTTTGTCCCATCCTCTTCAAGCAAAATCAGACTCCAGTCTCAGAGAGGAGGCAAGTTTTGATGAAAAAGAAAAAAACCACGAAAAGTGGGCTACTGACTAGTCAATCGTAATGCCATACTTTTCATGATTCTCATCATACCAATCAATCAAGGCCAAAGCCGTTTGATAGGTAATATTTTTGATTTTACTCGTTCCCTTCGTCAAAGTCGCCAAGCTCATTTTGCTGATGTTTGTTTCAGTTGCGACACGATAGCTCGTCAAGCGACCGTCAACCATCAGTTGAACAACGGCTTCCACTTTTCTGTATTCGGGAGTTGAGTAGATATCAATTGTATTGCTCATCTTACTTCCATTCCTCAAATTTTATTCTTGTATAGATTATATACTTATTTTCTTTATTTATTAATAATTTTGCTCAAATTGGATTAATTTCACTAATTATTGATGTTTTTTTAGCCCAAATAGGGTCTTTTTCGCTTTATACGGCGAATAATTTCCCCCAGGTGGGAAGAAAAAATAAAGACCGCTATATGATAGCAGTCTCTATTTTTCACAAACTAATTCGCCTTAATCTGCTTGTTTATCAGTGTTTTCTTCCTTCTTTGTGTCTTTTTCTCTGATCACAAGCACACCATCTTCCATGTCAGCTTCAAGATGTTTAGCATCCAAGTTATCCAAGTGGAAGTCTGTCACTTTGTCACGGATTTGTTGTTCAACTACCCGACGGAGTGGACGAACACCCATCACTTCATCATAACCTTCTTCAGTCATATATTCTTTGGCTGCATCGCTCACTGCCAAGTCGATTTCTTTCTTAGAAAGGGTCTTATTGACATCTACCAACATCAAATCAACAATCTTAGAAAGGTCTTCCTTGCTCAAGTGTGAGAATTCAATAACAGCGTTGAAACGGTTCAAGAATTCTGGACGGAAGTAAGGTTTCAAACGATCCATGAGTTCTGGTTTATCCGCAGCTTCTGTCAAGTTGGCTTCGTAACCAAAGCCAGCGTTTGAAGTGGCGATAATCACAGTGTTCTTGAAGTTGACCGTGTTCCCTTGACCATCTGTCAAACGACCATCATCCAAGACTTGAAGGAGAAGGGTGATCACTTGAGGATCTGCCTTTTCAATTTCGTCGAGAAGGACGATTGAGTATGGGTTACGGCGAACACGTTCTGTCAAGGTATTGCTGTTATCATCGTAACCAACATAACCAGCTGTTGTACCAATCAATTTAGAAACGGCTGTGCGGTCGCTGTATTCTGACATGTCCAAACGGATGATCGCATCTTTGGTTCCGAACATATCAAGTGCCAATTGTTTAGCCAACTCAGTTTTACCGACACCAGTCGGACCTACAAAGAGGAAGCTACCGATTGGGCGGTTCCCTTCGTCAAATCCTGCACGGTTCCGACGGATGGCACGTGCCACTGCTTCAACGGCTTTATCTTGACCGATAACCTTAGTTTGCAAACGGTGACCCATATCTTTCAAACGTTCGATATCAGTTGCACCCATTTGTGACACTGGAATACCCGTCATCCGTTCTACAGATTCAGCCACATCGTTGATTGTTGCCGTTACTTTATGGTCTTCCGTATGGTTTTCAATTTTCTTTTCAAGTTCTTCGATACGAACTTTTGCATTAAGAGCTGCTTCGTAATCTTCTTTAGCAGCTGCAGCTTCTTGTTTAGCTTTTTCTTCTTCAATTTCATGTTCCACAGCATGGACATCTGTTACTGGATGTTGGGCTGCCAAGTGAGCAGCTGTCACATCGACCAAGTCAATGGCCTTATCAGGCAAGCTACGTTGTGGAATGTATTGGATCGAATAATCAACCGCTGCTTTCAAAACTTCATCTGGCAAGATGACATTGTGGTGTTTTTCATAAAGATCACGGATCCCTTGGAGAATCTTGAACGTATCTTCAGCTGATGGAGCATTGACTTTCACTTCGTTGAAACGACGAGCAAGAGCTGCATTCTTCAAGATGGTGTTACGGTATTCATCTTGAGTAGTTGCCCCAATGACTGTCAATTCCCCACGTGAAAGAGCAGGTTTGATGATATCCGCAAGACCTTTAGAGCCTTGACCATCACCTGTGCTACCTGCACCAAGGATTTGATGGATTTCATCAAAGAAGAGAATAACATTTCCCATAGCTTTGACTTCTTGGATAAGATTTTGAATATTTTCTTCAAAGCTACCACGGTATTGCGTACCAGCTTCTAGACCAGAAATATCAATCGAGATGATTTCTTTATTCTTGATAGCAGCTGGAACATCCCCGTTCACAATAGCTTGTGCCAAACCTTCTACAACTGCTGTTTTACCAACACCAGCATCCCCTACAAGGACAGGGTTGTTCTTGGTACGACGAGACAAGATTTCAGCAGTTTCTTGAATTTCTTTATTACGTCCGATGACTGGATCCAATTTTCCTTCACGAGCTTCTTCGGTCAAGTTGCGGCCGAGCTTCGCAAGGATCCCATCTTGTTTCATTCCTTTACCTTGATGGTGTTGCACTTGCTCGCTTCCTTCATTTGGAAGTTGACCAGTTTGGCGGTAAATAGCAAATTCTTCAGGTGTCACTTCACGACCGTTGATCATGTAGCGACGGCTTTCAGAACGAAAACCACCCATGTTTCCCATTAGTTGATTGAAAAGATCATCCATATTGTTAAAGTTGTTATTCATATTGTATACCTCTAATTTACATAATTTTAATTCATTCTTGAAAATTAGCAGACCAATTGGCTGCTACTTAATTGTTTACATAATTTTAATTCATTTATTTAATAATAGCCCTACAGGCTAACAGTTTCTATTTTTCCTTTTATCAATTAGTTGTCTTAATTCTGGAAATAGCATATCACCATCTCCTTTCCACTATTGATCTTGTAAACCAGTAGGTTTTCCCAACCTCTTTTTGTTTACATAAATTATTATAACGCAGACTGATTTCTTTGTCAACACTTTTTTACATAATTTTTAAAATTTATTAAAAAAATCTGGAGTCACTCCAGATTCCATTTTAAATAGAAGTTCTTGGCTAGATAGATTTAAATTTCCCAGCTTTTTCTTGAATAACTGTCTGTACATTTTTAGCAAATTGCCCCACCATGGACTGATCCAGTTGTTTTCCAACTACCTGGACGTCTTCTTCGGCTACTGTTGTAATCGCAGTCAAGCCATCATTGTAACGTTTCTCAACTCCTGCCTTGCAGGTCAATAAAACGGGCGCATAGACAACACGGATTAAATCTTTTTCAAGTTTCTTTCGGCTTTCGATGATCCTCATCTTATCTTTCATATCTAAATCAAAGAAATCTTTGACTGGACTATCACCCATACTTCCTCCTCTTCTATACTATGAAACTTTATCTTGTGCAAACTCCTCTTCCAGTTGGTATCTATCTTTCCGGTAGGATTGCCATAAATTCTCTTCCTCGATTTCGATCTGTTTTAAGACTACATGTGCAGCTTCTCTAGCTTCGAGATCATACTCTTCGATACAGCGATGGAGGGACTCCCATTCACAACTGACATCAACCTCCTGCTCTTGTAAGAAGGAAGCTGCCATCGCATACTCTTCTTCCAGCATCTGGGTGAAGAGCTGCTGTTTTCTTTCCACTAGGCAACGCTTTTCATCTAGCTTCAAGCGCGCTTTTTGGAACTCTCTTTCCAAGTGATCTAGTTTCTTTTCCTTTTTCGAAAGAGTAGATGAAATTAATAAGCTAGTTGTTCCCACTGGTTCATTTCTCCTGCTATTTTTTGGTCTTTTGCTTTTAAGAGCTCAATTCCTGCATTCACTTGCTCGTTTAAAGCATGAAATTCATTTGATAAGGACTGATATGCAGCCAAACGGTTGTCGAATCTTTCTCTTACTTCAGTGACAACTGTTTGCTTTGTTGCACCAGCCTGTGCATAGGCCTCTTCTACTTCCGCAAGATTGAGAATGAAGCCTTTCGGAACGGTATGTAATACTTTCTCCAAAGCTTCTAAATCTGTATCCAGTTGTGCCTTAGATTTATGAGCTTGCTCCAGCCCTTCATCCACTACTCGAATCAGCTCATCAGAAGCCAAGCGCGCCTGCAAAGCATCCAGATAGATCCGTTCACTTGAGCTCAGTCCACCACCTGTTTTTTGCAATTTATCCTTTAGGCGATAGTAAACCTTCATCCGCTCTTCAATGATTTCCTTGCGAGTGATGGCTTCCGTTCCCTTTTCAAGAACCAAATTTCCATCCTTATCATAGATATAACCATGCATCATGTGCTGCAGGCCAGTATTTATCAAATTCTTAGTTTTGAGGTGCTTGACAATCCCACTGGATTCCTTACTTCCAGAATCCTGATAGCCCAAGCTAACCAAATCTTTATGGTCAATGTGGTTGTAGATTTTGTACTTCAGCGAATCTATACGCGCTTTTTGCTCGGGTGTTAAGATGGAATAGGCATTAGGGCCATTGTATAGATGGACAGTCCCAATATGAGACGCTTCTTCTTCCGTCAAGCAGGCAAGCGCATACTGAATATTCATAGACCCCAGAGAGTGACCGTATAGATCGATCTTGGCATTGGGGTATTTTCGGATCACCTCTTTCAAATGAGCTGCAGCATCTTTAAATTGCGGAGGCGGGAAAGTCCCGTTTTCATCATTGTATTTTTTTAAAAAAGCAGCTCCCACTAAAGCGGGAAATTTAACCTGTTCGTCGGCTGTTCTTTCTGCAAAAAAGCCGACCACATCTGATGCTTTTTCCTGTACGAAATTGCTGACAGGATTATCCAGCGCTTTTTTCATAAACCTACCTAAGGGTGTGGCCTCCGGAGGAAGATTAACAGAAGTAGGAATAATCGCATCTTCAAAAGCTTCTACAAAATTATTAAAACTATCCTTAGCCTTATCTCGCGCATAATTCTTCGCATATTCTGTTGCATACTCGCTCGCACCACCAGGGTTCAAAATATTGGAAGCTGCTGGCAAATCTGTCTTTACCCAATCCGTATATGTATCATGGAGTAATTTTTGTGTACTTATTTCAGTTTCAGATCCCTTCATCAAGACAGTCACGTCATGGATTTGGGCACGTTCTTCATCTGAAGCAGTATAGGGGACTGGATCTTGTTCAACACCCTTGCCACTATCCGTTAGTACGAAGACTTGTTCTTCATTGCCATTTATACTATCATAGATGTGAGAAACATTGCCAACATATTCACTACCTTCTTTAATTTTTTGATTTTTTCCTAATTTTAATGATCTATATTCAATTAATGATGCTTCTACATGCTGTCTGTCTGAAAAATTTGTGTTATTTACCATATTCATCTCCCCTCAGTAAACGACTTAACTCTGCAGAAATACCATAACTTCCAGCCTCAAATTCTCCCGAATCTTCCATATGAACAGTAGTATCAATAGTTAGTTTTTCATCATTATTGACTTCCAAATATACATTCATCCCACCCATTGGATTGTATTCCAATTGATTTTCCAAGATTTTATACGAGTGTATTTTCCCCTGCGGAGTTAATGCTTCAGGATCAATATCCTTTAACATATTTTCAATCGCCACTTTCATCTTCTTACTCTCTGCAATTTGAATCATTTCTTGTTTCTTGGCAGATTGTCCATTAAAAAAGCTACATCCCCCTAAGCTCAGGCTAAATACTACCATTATCAACACAATAAATTTACTTTTTTTCATCTTCTTCCCATTCTTTCTTCAGGTTTCTTAGAATTTATTATACAAAATTCTATTCATACCTGAAATGTTACTTTTGTTAAAAAATGTTGCCAAATCGTTACAAGCACTAGCTATTGATGTAACATATTGGTTTTGATCCATAAATGTTTCTATTTAACTATATTAGATTAGGGGTGTTTACCTAAATGAGTTTATTTCCCAGTCTCTTCTGCTTTACTTAACAGATCACTTAATTTTGCTGAAATACCGTAACTACCTGCTTCGAACTGTCCTGAATCTTCCATTTGAACAGTCGTATCGATCGTTAACTTTTTATCGCCATTGATAACGAGAGAGACGTTCATACCTCCCATTGGATTGTATTCCAATTCACCTTTTATCAGGGTATAGGAGTGAATGACACCTTCTGAAGTGAAAGCTTTAGGATCGATACTGATTAACAAGTGTTTCAGCGTCCGCTCCATTTTCGTGCTTTCTGCGATCTGAATCATTTCTCTTCTCTCAGCAGCTTTATCCGTAAAAAGGCCGCAACCTCCTAGAAATAAAGTCAGTAAGAATAGTAGTACAAATCGTTGTTTTTTATCAGTCATATTTCCCTCTCACTTATATTATTCGTAATGATTTTTAAAAAATGAGCCAATTTTTAAAAATTTTTTCCAGAACCTAAAAAACACACCCTTACTAGGTGTGTCTCTTGTTAAATCATGTATTCGACGCTATAAGTAGCATCAGATAAAATCCGTGAAAGGAATTGTTTGGTTCGCTCTTCCTTTGGACTATTAAAGAATTCATGCGGTTCATTTTCTTCGATGATGTGTCCGCCATCCATAAAGATAACGTGGTTGGCCACATCACGCGCAAAGCCCATCTCATGCGTTACGACAACCATGGTCACTCCTTCTTGGGCTAGCTGTTTCATGACATCTAAGACATCCCCAACCAATTCTGGGTCTAGCGCTGAAGTCGGTTCGTCCAGCAAGATCACATCTGGTTTCACTGCAATGGCACGTGCGATTCCGATCCGTTGCTGCTGACCACCTGATAATTGAGAAGGATAGTAATCCTTGTAAGCGAGGAGACCGACTTTTTCAAGGGCGGATTCCGCCCGTTGGATGGCTTCTTCTTTTGGAATCTTACGAGCTACAACCAGGCCTTCTAAGATATTTTCAAGTGCTGTTTTGTTGGCAAATAGATTGTAATGCTGGAAGACAAAGGCTGTCTTTTGACGAATTTCTAAAATTTCCTTTTTGCTGAGTTTTGAGAGGTCATATGCTTTTCCACCTAGGGTTAAGTGACCTGTATCCGCCTTTTCCAAGTGGTTGAGGCAACGAAGGAAAGTTGTTTTTCCTGATCCAGATGGACCCAAAATAACGACGACATCCCCTTGGTTGACCTTGAGATTAACATCTACCAGGACTTGGTGGTCCTTAAATTTTTTCGATACGTGTTCTACTTCTAACATCTTCTTATTTCTCCTTCTTCTATGCGAGTGTCAGGCGTTTTTCTAAGAGATTGAATCCCCACTGAATCACCCCACAAATGACAATATAAAGAATAAAAATCACGAGATAGGATTCAAAATATTGATAACCATAAGAGGCTTCGACCTTGGCAATGGCGGTGATATCCTTGATGGTCATGACAAAGACAAGGGAGGTTCCTTTGACCAAGTTGATGACCAGGTTACACAGATTGGGTAGGGCTGAACGCAGAGCTTGTGGAAAAACAATGCGGATATAGGCTTGGCGATTGGTCAAACCAATGGCTTGCGCTGCTTCTAGCTGACCCTTATCCACAGTCAGAATGGCTGACCGTAGAATTTCAGCAAGACTCCCCGTTGTCATCAAGCTAAAGATGATAAAGGCATAGTAAATGGGATTGATCTCAAAGACATTAAAGTGACTGCCAATACTCTTAAAAAAGCTATTTAAGAGGCTGGGAAAGAGACTATAAAAGAAGAGAATCAAGAGAATCGGAGGCGTCGCGCGGATAAAGGCTAAGTAAATCACTGAGAAACTGCGAACACCTTTGACCTTATAGATCTGACCGAGTGCCAAAAAGAGGGCTGGAAAGAAACTCAAAAGAATCGATACGACCATGATCAGAAGGGTCACTGGAACACCACCCAAGGTGGCTAGAAATGCTTTACTAATAAAATTGAAATCCATAAGCTACCTTTCTGTTACACTGAGTCGTTTCTCAAGGAGTTGAGCGGAGAAGGAGATCACAAGGGCAATTGCCCAGTAGATCACTGCTACGGCTGTATACGTCTCGAGGGAATAATTTCCGAGATTGCGGCTGATCAAATTATTTCCTGCTCCCATGATATCGATAAAGCCAATAGTATAAGCCAAAGCGGCGTCGCGCATGAGGTTCAAGATAGCCGTCGTCATATTTGGAAGAGCCACGCGAAAGGCTTGGGGAAGGACAATCCGCCAAATGGTTTGAGCTGGCGTCAAGCCGATACTCAAGCCAGCCTCCATCTGACCTTTGGGAATGGCCAAATAGGCTGCCTTAAAGACCTCAGAAATCATCGCGGCAAAGAGAAGAAACATGGCCACAAGGACAAAGACAAACTTGGACCAGTGGTCAATGTCAATGCCCAACCACCAGTTCAAAAATTGGGGCAGTCCATAAAAGACCAAAAAGAGCAAGACAATTGGAGGGGTACAACGCAAGGTAAAGACATAGCCTTTTGCCAGACTTGCTCCTACCTTCTCTTCTGATACTTGTGCCCAAGTCAAAACCAAGCCAAATGCAGAACCAAGAAGCGTCGTTAACACCATCAAAGCTAAGGTCGCTGGTAGAGCTTGGACCAAGGTTGGAAGAAATGACCAGACCTTGGAAATGTCGTATGAGACCATGTTTCTTTTCCTTTCTGTATCCGGATAGAAATAAGGAAGCTGGGGCTATGCGCACCCAGTTCCATCTTATTTCTCTTTATCTACATAACTGAAGACATCTTCACCGAAATATTTTTTCGACAATTTAGCAAGTGTCCCATCTTTTTCCAATTCTTTGATAGCCTTGCTGTATGCTTCCGCAAATTTTTCGTTTTTCTTATCCTTATGGATCAATGGGTAAGTTGGAATTCCTTTGTAGGCAAACCAGCTAAGTTTGTCCGCGTATTGGTGGTAAGAACCATCTTTATCTGTGACAGCTTTTTCAAAGGAAAGTTTGATGTCAAAGAAGGCATCGTAACGTCCTTCAAGAACCCAAGCATAGGCATCTGCGACTTTGAAAGATTCCGCAGCTGTTAATTCGATTTGTTGGTCCTTATGCTTTTCATTGTATTCTTTAATAACATTCCACTGCGCATTTTGTGGTGAAATTGGAACCAATTTTCCTTTTTCTTTAGCGAAGTCATCGATGTTCTTGTATTTATTCGCATCTTCTTTCCGTACGGTAAATCCGATGATACTTGCTCCAATTGGTTCTTTTGGAATGATAAATTTCTTAGCACGTTCTTCGGTATACCAAGCTCCTTTGGTTCCGATATCGTATTTACCAGATTCTAGACCGATTAAGAGATCGTCATCACTTGTTCCAGTGTACTCAAACTTGTAGTCTGGTAGTTTTTCGTCAATGGCTTTGAGAACGGCTACTTCATAGCCATCTGATTCTCCTTTTTCATCAACGAAATCATACGGTACATAGTTTTGAGTGTGGGCTACTTTCAAGGTTGTTACCTTGTTCGTTCCTGTTGAGCCTTTGCTGTCGTTTGCATGGTTCAAGCTCCGTCCAAGAATGGTTGCACCTGCAATGGCAAGTACTGCTACCCCACCGATAATCCATGTTTTTTTACTCATACTCTGTTCTCCCTTTTCTATTTTCCTTATTCTGCTGCAGCTTCACGAACCCATTCGATTCGTTCTTCATCAATGTCACTTGGAATCGTACAATCGGCACCGATGACCAAACCTGTGGTTCCGGTTTCTGCGATGATGCGTTTGGTTTCTGCTTGGATCGCAGCCTTATCTCCTGTGTAAAGAAGACCATTTTTACCATTTTCAAAGCCACCAAGAACCGTGCGTCCACCGAAGATTTCGCGTCCTTCTGCTAGGCTGATTCCTTCTGGTCCGACTGCCCAGTTAATGACTTGGGCTGGGTAGTCTGTGAAGAGATAGATATCATTGCGAGCTCCTTCGTAGCCACAGATATGAAGGATATTTACGCCACCGGCTTCATTAGCTGCCTCTAAGACATGGAGTTCACTCGGCGCGATGACTTGTTTGTAAATTTCCTGACTGACACGTGCATCCTGAATGCTTTGAACACTGAGGTAGATCCCGTCTGCTCCTGCTTCTTTAATGATTCGTTGGCTCAAACTTGCAATATCTTGGCCAATTGTATCCAATACTTTTTTAAGAGTTGCTGCATCTTGATCGATGAAGTTTGCGATCAAGTCATCTCCTCCTGAAACTTCTCCGACCAACCATTTGAAGTAGGTCACTGGAGCAAAGATATTGTAGATAGCCACAATGTCCTCCTCAAAACCGGCACGGATTTTTTTAACGAGCTCTACTTGCTCTGTGATCCATGGATGATCTGCTCCGAGTGGTTCAATCCCTGCTAAGTCAGAGATATTTTCAAGGCCTTTGTGAATGCTTGGATTTGGATAAGCAAAGTAACCATCACTCATGAGTTTGACAAAGTCTGGTTTGACCTTGTGAAGGAAGTTTTTATGGCCATTGAGGTTTTTTTCAATAATTTCCGGATTAGAAAATCCTTTCAACCATTCTTCTTCTGTTGTAAAATGATGCCAAAATCCAACTGGCACACGGTCAACTGCTTCTCCTTTGAAAGCTTTTAACACTAATTCTCTTTTTGATGACATGTTCTTACCTCGTTCTAATCTTTTCTTGTTTGTTATCTTATCACTTCGATAATTGTTTGACTAATATATATTTTTTATCAAGCTCTTCATCTTTTTTTATCACTGATCTTCAAGGAGTAGAATTCCTGCTAGGTCAGATGGGCGGATGAGGGAGAAACTATGAGCTGGAATCTTCTCCAGTCTTGCCATATCTGGATCTTTTTTTGCTTTCCCCTGACTGCTTGCTAGAGCTACTTTACTGAGCCCTAGAAGCAAAAACAAAACGGTTACCAGGATACACCATACATTGATCTTTTTCATCTCCCTCTCCTTTCTTCTTACAATACAGCTGCTTGACGCACCCAATCTAAGCGTTCCAATTGGAAATCATCTGGCACGGTACAGTCTGCCCCAAGGATCAAACCACGACTTCCGGCTTCTGCCACCAAGCGACGCGTTTCTTGCTCAATACCTTCTCGTTCCCCTTGGTAGAGCAAACCTTTCTTGCCGTTGACAAAGCCACCCAAAACGGCACGATCGCCGAAAAGTTTACGACCTGCGGCTAGGCTCAGGCCTTCATGATGGGTCGCCCAGTTAATGACTTGAGCTGGATAACCCTTGAAGAGCTCCACTTCATTGCTGGCCCCTTCAAAACCACAGATATGAAGGATATTGATACCTCCAGCTTCATTGGCAGCTTCTAGGACAGCGATGTTACTAGGTTCAATGATCTTACGGTATTCTTCCTGGGTTACGCGCTCATCTTGGACCTGCTGGGTTGAGAAGTAAATCCCTTCAACACCTGCTTCTTGGATCAAGCGGCGACTAAGAATGGCGATATCTCCTGCGATGACATCAAGGACATGGGCCAAGGTTTCTGGATCTTCCTTGATAAAGTCTGCAATCACTTGGTCTCCACGAGATTGATCCGTACGGAACCAGCGTTTCAAATAAGAAATGGGCGAGAAGATGTTGTAGAAAGAAGCAATCTCTTCATGGAAATGGGATCGAATTTCCTTGACCACTTCAATTTGTTTTTCAATCCAAGGATGATGCTCTCCAATCGGTTGAATATCTTTCAATTCTTGGATTGATGTGATCTCTCTCGAATAAAGAGCACTCGGATAGCGGAAGAAGCCATCGCTCATAATCTTGACAAAATCTGGGGAAATTTCTTCAACATAGTGTTGGTGCCCCTTAATACTTTTTTCAACTACAGACGGATTGTCTAGCCCCAATTCTTTTTCTTCTTGGGTCACATAATGGAGCCAAAATCCTACAGGGATTCGCTCTACTGCTTCGCCTCGAATGGCCCGAAGAACCAACTCTTTTTTACTCATACTGTACATCCTCCTCAATATTTCTCCAACAGAAAGATTGACTACTTCCCTTCTGGAATTTGTAACCATGATATCACCTCGAAAAGTGGCTGACTAATATATTTTCCCTATCAAGGCCTTAAAATTTCTTTATTGAGAAAGGCATCAAAAAAACGCAAGTCCTTGAAAATAGGGACTTGCGAGTATCTTTCTTTATTCTTTCATTTTAGAAGAAAAAGGCTGCTTTGATCTTTTCTTGATCCGGTTATAGCATAAAACTATACCCCTTCTTTTAAGCTGAAAAATGGCATCTATTGAGGTGAAAAAGCCCTTCATATCAACATTTCTTTCTTCCTATTCATTTTACCATTCCCTGGATCCCCTTCTCCTCTTTCTTGTCAGGCAAGATTGAAAGGAGTATAATTTTTGTAGAATAATTTTAAGGAGTGTACGGTTTATGAAAACAACAAAAACCACCTTTACCATCGTTTCTGCTCTTGCTTCTGTCATTTTACTGACGAGTTGTGGAAGCAACACCACTAAAACGCAAGAGACAAAAGCAAGCAGCACTAAAAATCAGGTGACGATGACCTATGATCAACAGCGCTCACAAGAAAATACCATGTCTGTTCTCTGGTACCAAAAGGCAGCAGAAACCAAGGCTTTGTATTTACAAGGCTACAATGTCGCTACTGGCCGTTTGAAAGAGATCCTCCAAACTCCTTCTGATAAGCCTTATTCCATCGTCTTGGATTTGGACGAAACTGTTTTAGACAACAGCCCTTACCAAGTTCAAAACGTCAAAGATGGTACGGCCTTCAATCCTAAAGACTGGGATGTTTGGGTGAAAAAAGCAGCCGCAAAAGCGGTGCCAGGTGCCAAAGATTTTCTTCAATATGCGGATCAAAACGGGGTTCAAATCTACTACATTTCTGACCGTACAACCTCTCAAGTAGATGATACCATCAAGAACCTTGAAAAAGAAGGCATTCCTGTTCAAGGACGTGACCACCTCATGTTCTTAGAAGATGGCGTCAAATCAAAAGAAGGCCGTCGCCAAGCTGTACAAGAAAAGACCAATCTTGTCTTGCTCTTTGGGGACAACCTGGTTGACTTTGCAGACTTCTCTAAGACCTCTGAAGCTGATCGCGACAAGAAATTGGACGAATTGCAAAAAGAATTCGGTGAAAAATTCATCATCTTCCCAAATCCAATGTATGGATCATGGGAATCTGCTGTTTACCAAGGTAAAAAACTAGATGCCAAGGGACAAACAGAAGAACGCCTCAAAGCCTTGCAAGGTTTTGATAAATAAAGCAAACATCCTCGCTAGGAAAAACCTAACGAGGATGTTTTTTTCTATATAGATAATTTTATTCAACTGTTACAGACTTAGCAAGGTTCCGTGGTTTATCAACATCGAGCCCACGATGAAGGGTTGCAAAGTAGGCAATCAATTGGGTTGGTACCACCATTGAGATTGGAGAGAGGTAAGGGTGAACCGCTGTCAAGACCAAATCATCTGTCTCTTTAGCGACATTTTCTTCTGCAATGGTTAAGACATGAGCCCCACGTGCTGCCACTTCTTGGATGTTTCCACGTGTGTGGCTGGCTAGGACTGGATCAGACAAGAGGGCGATAACCGGTGTACCCTCTTCGATCAGAGCGATAGTACCGTGTTTCAACTCACCCGCAGCGAAGCCTTCACATTGGATGTAAGAAATTTCTTTTAGTTTCAGACTGGCTTCCATAGCAACATAGTAATCTTGGCCACGTCCAATATAGAAAGCATTGCGGGTTGTTTCCAACAAGCCACGAACTTTTTCGTCGATCACTTCTTTTTCTGAAAGGGTTGATTCGATCGATTGGGCAACGATAGACAATTCGTGCACCAAATCAAAGGCTTTGGCCTTCTCATTGCCATTGGCTTCCCCAACAGCTTTAGCCAGAAAGGCAAGGGCTGCGATTTGAGACGTATAAGCCTTGGTGGAAGCGACCGCAATTTCAGGACCAGCATGGAGCAACATAGTCATGTCTGCTTCACGTGAAAGAGTAGATCCTGGAACATTGGTCACTGTCAAGCTTGGAATGCCCATTTCATTGGCTTTGACCAATACTTGGCGGCTATCGGCTGTTTCACCAGATTGGCTGATAAAGATGAAGAGTGGTTTCTTGCTGAGAAGTGGCATGCCGTAGCCCCACTCAGAGGAGATACCGAGTTCTACTGGAGTATCCGTCAACTCTTCTAGCATTTTCTTAGAAGCAAATCCAGCATGGTAAGAAGTTCCAGCTGCAAGAATGTAGATGCGGTCTGCTTCTTGAACCGCTTTGATGATAGCTGGCTCTACCACTACTTGACCAGATTCATCTGTATAGGCTTGGATCAACTTACGCATGACAGTTGGTTGCTCATCGATTTCTTTGAGCATGTAGTATGGGTAAGTCCCTTTTCCAATATCAGAAAGGTCAAGTTCAGCCGTGTAGCTTGCCCGTTCTTTGACGTTTCCATCATAGTCTTGTACTTCAACGCTGTCAGCCTTGACAATGACCAACTCTTGGTCATGGATTTCCATGTATTGGTTGGTTTCACGAATCATGGCCATAGCATCAGAGCAAACCATATTGTAACCATCTCCAAGACCGATCAAGAGTGGTGACTTATTTTTCGCTACATAGATGGTGCTTGGATCTTCCGCATCCATCAAAGCAAAAGCATAGGCCCCACGGATGATGTGGAGGGCTTTTTTGAAGGCTTCAAGCGTAGACAAGCCCTCTTCTTCAGCAAATTTTCCGATCAAGTGGGCTGCGATTTCTGTATCTGTTTGCCCCTTGAAATGGTGACCAGCCAGGTATTCTTCCTTGATTTCAAGGTAGTTTTCAATGACGCCATTGTGTACCAAAACAAAACGACCTGTCTCCGAACGGTGTGGGTGAGCATTGTCCTCAGTTGGTTTTCCATGAGTGGCCCAACGGGTATGTCCAATTCCCGCTTCCCCTTCGACACCTTCTGCCTTAGCTGACAATTCTGCAATGCGACCAACTGCCTTTACCAATTGGCTCTTGCCTTCACTAGCCAGAAAAACACCTGCAGAGTCATAACCTCGGTATTCGAGCTTTTCAAGTCCTTGAATCAAAATATCAGTAGCATTTGTATTTCCTACAACACCAACGATTCCGCACATAGTCTTTACGATATAGTCTTGCTATACTTTCCCCTTTACTTAGTCAAACGACCCATGGTCGATTTCTCAGTTACTGTAAATTGGTCTAGTCTAATTTACCAAAAAAGTAACCATTGGAGTCAGTATACAATGCTTTTTCCAGTTTGTCAACTAGGAAATATAAGAAAATTGGTCTAGTTAAGGAAGGGTTAAGAAAAACCTATCAACATCTTGGTTGATAGGTTGCTTTTTCTACTCTTCAAATCCATTCTGCTGGCTCAATTCACGGAACCAATGGCCGGATTTTTTGAGGGTGCGTTTTTGACTTTCGAGATCCAATTCAACCAAGCCATAGCGGTTCTTGTAGCCATTGAGCCAAGACCAGCAGTCAATAAAGGTCCAGATCAAATAGCCTTTACAATTGGCACCATCTTGAATAGCCCGATGGAGCTCACGAAGATGGTCTTTGACAAAGTCAATCCGGTAGTCATCTTGGATCACCCCATTCTCGCGGAATTTTTCCTCGCCTTCGACCCCCATCCCATTTTCTGTCAAAATCCACTCGATATTGCCATAGTTTTCCTTGATATTTTTGGCAATGTCATACAGGCCTTGCTCATAGATTTCCCAACCACGGTGGGGATTAATCTTGCGACCTGGCATGACATAGGGTTCATAAAATTGCTCAAAGAGTAGGGGAGAAGCTGGATTCGGAGCATAACGAGGAGCTGCTACACGGAGTGGTTGGTAATAGTTAACACCTAGATAGTCGACGGTATTTTCCTCCATCAAGCGCAACTCAAAGGGATCATAATCTGGCAAGAGATCACGCTCCCGCAAGATCTCCACTAATTCTTGAGGATAATGGCCAAGAACAGAAGGATCTAAAAAAGATTTGGCTTGGAAGAGCTCGGCGATACGAGCGGCTTTAACATCTTCTGGATGCTGGCTCCGAGGGTAGGCTGGTGTCAGATTGAGCACAATCCCGATCCGGGAATTGGGATCCACCTCGTGACAGGCCTTGACCGCTAGAGAGCTTGCTAACTGGGTGTGGTAGGCTACTTTTACAGCTGTAGCTGCATCTACCTTATGAGGAAAATGGGCATCATAAAAATAACCAAACTCCACAGGTACAATGGGTTCATTAAAGGTGATCCACTGGTCGACCAGATCCCCATAGGTCTTGAAACAAAAACGCGCATATTCTTGATAAGCATAGGCGGTTTCCTTGTTTTCCCAACCATCGCCCTGCTCTTGGAGAGCCATCGGCAAATCAAAATGATAGAGGTTGACCAAGAGGTGAATCCCTTTTTCCTTAATCTTTTCAAAGACACGACGGTAGAAATCGACACCTGCTTGATTGATCTCCCCTCGGCCTTCTGGGAAAATACGGGACCACTGGATAGAGGTTCGAAAGGCGGTGTGCCCAGTTTCTAACAAGAGATCCAGGTCGTCTTCCCAGTGTTCATAAAAAGTGGATGTTTTCTCTGGTCCCTGCCCTTGATAAAAGCGATTGGGTTCGATCCTATACCAGTAATCCCAGAGATTGTCACCTTTTCCATCCTGATCTAGACGCCCTTCTGTCTGTGGACCCGAGGTCGAACTCCCCCATAAAAAATCCTTTGGAAATTGAAACATGTCCTAATCCTCCTCATTCTACTAGCTCTATTGTAACGAATATCCCCCCAAAACCTAGGCACAATTTACAGTCTTTCTTACGCAGATTAAAGAAAAAGCTCCCTTAGAAAAATTCCTAAGAGAGCTGGTCCTCATTATAAGTCATTCACGACATATTCAAAGAGTTTGTGGTCTGCTGGACTCTTGTCAAAACGCAATTCCGGATGCCATTGAACGCCGAGAAAACGACTTTCATCTATGGATTGAACCGCCTCTATGACGTCGTCTTTGGGATCCCGCGCGATTACTTCTAAGCCATCTGCCAAGTCTTTGATACTTTGGTGGTGAAAGGAATTGATGCGACTGGTCTTACCATAGATCTCTTGTAAAACCGTCTGATCCTTGGTCACCAGCTCTTGGCTGGTATACTGACCTGGATTGTCCTGCCAATGATCCTCAATATCTTGATGCAAAGTTCCACCCAATGCAACATTGTAGAGTTGGGTCCCACGACAGACGGTAAAGATAGCTTTTTTAGCCGCACGCGCTTCCTCAATCAAGGCCAACTCAAAAAGATCACGTTTTAAGAGGTAGTCATCGCTATCAATGGTGATTTCTTCTCCATAAAACTTGGGCAAGACATTTTGACCACCAGTAATGATGAGCTTATCAATCATCGATATATAGTCTTTGGCCATGTCCGCATCTCCAATTGGCAAGATCAAGGGAATTCCTCCCGCCTCTTTGACCGCTTCGACAAAACCAGTCGCCGCATAACTCATGTTCGCGTCTGGATCATCTGGGAAGGGTCTTTCATTTCCTGTAATTCCAATCACTGGTCTTTTTTTCATACTTGTTTCCATATACTTTCATTCGTTTTCAAGGCTTATTGTAACACAATTTTAAGCTAGACTCAATGGAGAGTTTTTGAAGAGAAGGTCTCTCCCTCTATAACAAAAGCTTGCTGAAAGCATTTTAGGGGTTAAAAAGGGCAGCCAAAGTGATGATAGAGAGTGTAGAAGTGACTATTCTCTACTGTATTCATCACTTTTTCATATGCATGAGATCGATTTTCTAAATGACTTATTGACCAATTCTATTTTACTAAGGCTATCGAAACCATGCAAAAAGCAACGGCAAATCCGTTGCTTTTGTGGAGTCAGGGAACGACTGTCCCGGGCTCTTTTTTATCGTAACCAACTTTCGTCTAACTGGCCTTTACTTTTGCGAAAAGCTTTCCCATGTTCATCAATGACAGCATGGATCTCCTGGCATTGTTTGAGAGCGAGCCCTTCCAAGACGTTACCATAAACAGCATGCATGTCATTATAGGTATCATAGTTTCCAAATCCTAAGCGTCGAAAAAGTCTTCTCGCATATTCATCCGAAATAAAAACTGGACGATCAAAAAGATAAAGTAAAAGTGCATCTGCAGTCTCTGGTCCAATCCCTTTTAACTCCAACAGTTGCTTCCGTAAATCTTCTGTTCCAATCTTGGACAGAACCTCAAAACCACCAACTTCTCTTAACCATATCAGAAGTCCCCTAATCGTTTGAGATTTTTGCTTAAAAAATCCGGCAGGCCGAATACGTTCCTGTAACTCTTCTAGCGGTAAAGCCAGGATCCCCTCTACTGTCATGACATCCATCAAACCAGCTAAAGCCAACTTAGCATTCTTCTCTGTTGTCCGTTGGATCAAAATAGTCGATACCAGATCTTCCAGTTTGTTCTCCGATTGCCACCAATTTTGTTCTCCATAGTGCTCACAGAGTCGCAAAAGAGTCTCTTGTATTTCCTCTTGCTGCATCATTTCTTCAATAATCCCTGTTTGACCAAAAAGTCACGCGCTACTTTGGCAGCAGGTTTTCCTTCTACTCCCACTTGGTAGTTCATTTGACTCATTTGGCTCTCTGTGATTTTACCAGATAACTTATTAAGAATACCTTCCAATTCTGGATGTTTCTTAAGAAGAGCTTCTTTCATGAGGGGTGCTCCTTGGTAAGGTGGGAAGAGGTGTTGGTCATCCTCTAGAACAACTAGATCATATTGAGCAATTTCTGGGTCTGTTGAATAGGCATCTGTTATTTGGATATTGCCTTGTTGGATTGCCTCATAGCGAAGGGCCGGCTCCATGGTAGCTACATTAAAATTTAGTCCATAAACTGATTGAAGCCCTTTGTTTCCGTCCTCACGGTCGTTAAATTCCAACGTGAAACCAGCTTTAAGCTTGTCCTGAACTTTCTTGAGATCAGAAATCGTCTTCAGATTATACTCTTTTGCAATCTTTTTCGGAACAGCAATCGCATAGGTGTTTTGATAAGCCATGGGTTTGAGCAAGACGAGATTGTCTTGTTTCCTTATACCATCACGCGCAACCTCGAAAACTTCTTTGGAGTCGTTGCTGACTTTAGGAGCTGGTTGCAAGAGAGAGCTTGTAATGGTCCCTGTAAATTCTGGATAGATATCGATATCACCCTTTTTAAGCGCTTGATAAAGGAAATCTGTCTTCCCAAAGTTAGGCTTAACCGTCACTGTCATGTCACTATTTTCCTCAATGAGAAGTTTGTACATATTCATGAGAATTTCAGGCTCAGGCCCCAATTTCCCAGCTATAACTAGATTTTCTTTTTCTTTCTGAGGAATCATGCTTGGAGCATAACTCGCTCCCAAACCAAGGAGCATTACCGCAAAAGCAGCAACAATCGTACGCAACTTTGCCTTTTCCAACCATTTGAGAATAACATTAAATAGAATGGCCAAAATGGCTGATGAGATTGCGCCGATTAAAATGAGACTAGCATTCCGACGATCAATCCCCAAAAGGATAAAGGAACCCAATCCTCCAGCTCCAACAAGAGCGGCTAAAGTCGCTGTCCCAATGATCATAACGGTTGCTGTACGAACCCCCGATACAATGACAGGCATGGCCAGTGGAATTTCAAACTTCTTGAGTCGCTCCCACTTGGTCATTCCAAAAGCAATCCCTGCCTCCTCAAGACTAGGATCAATGCCGTTCAAGGCTGTAATTGTATTTTCCAAAATCGGGAAAATAGCATAAATGACTAGAGCTGTAAGGGCCGGTAAGGTTCCAATCCCCATGAAAGGAATAAAGAGACCCAACAAAGCCATTGAGGGAATGGTCTGGAAGATACCCGCAACTTGTAACACCCAGTTCGCTGCTTTTTTATGGCTATTTAGATAAACTGCCAGCGGAATCGTCAGAAAAATAGCGACCAATAAGGTCAAGAGAGACAATTGTAAGTGTTGTCCAAGGGCTGTAAGCCAGTCCCCAAAACGTTCTTGAAAAGTTGTAAGTAGTTTAGACATGGTGAGCACCTCCAAACAAATCTGCGACAAAGTCTGTCGCAGGCGCTTGTAAAATTGTTTCAGGGTCTGCCACCTGACGAATTTCTCCATCCTGCAACACTGCAATTCGATCCCCTAATTTTGAGGCCTCATCCGTATCATGGGTTACGAAGATGGTCGTCATGCCGAATTCTTTATGTAAATCTTTTGTAAGAGCCTGCAACTGCTTGCGAGAGATGGCATCCAAGGCTGAAAAAGGTTCGTCCATCAATAGAATTTTTGGTTCTCCAATGATAGCGCGCACAATACCAATCCGCTGTTGCTCCCCACCAGATAATTCACTAGGCATGCGATTTGCATACTCTGCAGCAGGGAGACCCACCTTATCCAAGAGTTCTTCTGTCTTAGAAGTGATTTGTTCTTTAGTCCAGCCCTTCATCTCAGGAATCAATGCTATATTTTCAGCAACGGTCAAGTTAGGAAATAGGGCAATGGCTTGAAGGACATAGCCGGTACTGAGACGTAACTCCCGTTCGTCATATTCTTTGATGCGTTTCCCATCCATATAGATATTGCCATCCGTCGGCTCCAAGAGACGGTTCACCATCTTGATCATGGTGGTCTTTCCAGATCCTGAAGGTCCCACAAGAACCATAAATTCTCCATTTTCAATGCGGAGATTGACATCTTTCAAAATGTCCTTTTCCGTGTAGCGCAAGGCTACATGTTTGTATTCAATCATATTTTTCCTCAATAAGTTTTCTGTCTCTAAGAATATCCAATAAGCTACTTGCTGGATACCCTAGGACTTTTTCGACATCTGTTGAAACCCCAGCTTGTTCTCCAGCTTTAATCGCTGTATAGGTACTGACCCAGGCATCATACTCCCAAGTTTGTGCTGGCCATTTTTTCCGTGACTCATAGGCTTCTTCTACTGATTCATCTACATACGCGATGGTTTTACCGCTCTCTTTTGAGAGAAGCGCTACGATTTCTTCCATGGAAAGATCCTCTGGCCCTGTCAAATTCAAGGTTTGATTTTCCCATTTCTTAGCATGTAAAAGAATCTCTGCTGCAACACTAGATGTGTCCTTACGGGCAACAGCTGACACAAGACCATTGCCTGCCGGACCACGAATCTCTCCATTTTCAAGCGCCATATCAATCAGGAAGTCCAAGTAAAAATTATCTCTCAAAAAAGTGTAGGTGAACCCTAACTCCTTGATATAGGCTTCCGTCTGGGCATGATCTCGAGACAAGGTGAAAGTTGCCTTCTCATCTGCCCCATAAAAGGAGGTATAGACGATATGCTCTACCCCTGCTAGCTTTGCAGCATCTAAAAAGTCCTTGTGTTCCTTGACACGCTCTGGATTTTCCCGAGCAGAAACCATCAACAAGATATCAATACCCTTTAAGGCCTCAACCACCTCTGGTGTATTGGCATACACTATTTTACGAATTTCCGCTGACGCATAGATTTTTGCACGCTCTGGGCTTCGTGCTAGATGAACTGGAGCGATTCCTTTCTTATCTACAAGATTAGCCACATAAGAACCTAATTTCCCTGTTACCCCTGTAATACCAATCATAACTGTTACTTCCTTTCCCTAGATGTCATTCTCTTTAGCTTTTAGATTTGTGATAATCCGCTCTTGATAGGCCTCAAATTCTCGGATTTCTTGATCCGAAAATCCTTGATAGAAAATCTCTCCCAGTTCTTTGCTGACACGGTCTCCGATTTCCTTTTGTGCCCAACCGAGGTCTGTCAAAGAAATATATTTTTTCCTTTTATCCTGCGTACAAGGTTGAATCGTAACCAAGCCTTGTTCTTCCAATTTTTTAACCATGCTGGTCAAGGTGTTATTAGCTAATCCAGTCGCAAGAGCGATATCGGTCGCAGTAGCGCACCCCAACTCTTGCTTCCACAAAATCGTTAAAATTTTCCCCTGTTCACTTCGGTATTGGGCATCTGGTTCCTTGCTCAGCAGTTTTTGAAAGATACGCCCATTTAACAAGCGTATTTGTAAAGCTTGGTAGCCCCCTTGCATCTTGTCCATTTCGTCTCCTTTTTATTTCTATATCGAAATATCACAGCCATTGTATCACTGTTCGTTACATCTGTCAACTGCTTCGATATGGAACCAATAATTTTATCTAAATTCACCTTAAAAAGCCTTTCTATCCCTTCAAACTAGTTTTTTCTCCCTCTTTCTAGCAAGTGTAACAAATGTTGGACTCGTTTTGCAACGACACCTGATTTTATAATGTGGTAATCTGTTAACGAAATTAAATCATACTAATGGAGAATTTGTTATGCATATACCAGATAATTACCTTAGTCCTGCAAGTTGTGCAGTTTTAGCGGTTGCTGCTGCTCCTGTTATTGTCTTGTCTGTCAAAAAAGTCAAGGTCCAATTAAAAGAAAACAAAGAGCTAGCTCCGATGCTTGGGATCGCTGCTTCTTTGTCCTTCTTATTGATGATGTTTAATGTTCCTGTTCCTGGTGGAACGACCGCTCACGCTGTCGGAGGAACCCTTCTTGCCATTCTCATAGGTCCCTATGCGGCTTCTCTAGCGCTGACGGTCGCCTTACTCCTACAGGCCTTCTTATTTGGAGATGGAGGCATTCTCGCTCTTGGGGCCAATATTTTCAACATGGCCATTGTGATGCCTTTTGTTGGCTATGCTATTTATAACTTGTTCCGCAAGCACCATCAGGAAACGCTTGGCGTTATTATCGGTTCTTTCCTTTCGATCAATGCTGCTGCCTTCTTAGCTGGTGTTGAATTGGGCTTGCAACCCCTCATCGCGTCAGAAGCTGGTCAGCCACTCTATAATCCTTATGGATTGAGTATCACGGTGCCTGCTATGTTGGGTGCTCACCTCCTTGTCGCAGGTTGGGTCGAAGTCTTCTTCACCGTTGTGATTTACCGTTTTGTCAAACAAGTCGCTCCTACAGAGTTGTACACACCAAGTACAGTCAATACAACTTCATTTGTTAAAAAAATTCGCTGGGTACTCCTTGCTTTGATCATCCTCAGCCCACTTGGACTTCTCGCAGATGGGACAGCCTTTGGTGAATGGTCTACTGAAGAATTGGGTAGCCTGCTTCATGGCAAAGTCCCAACAGGGATCAAAAATGGATTCTCTTTTGAAGCCTTGTTCAATGATTACACCATTCCTGGAACAAAAATTGCGATTGGCTATATTCTATCAGCCATTACAGCTGTTCTCATTTTCTATATCATCAGTAAAATCATTCGATCAATGAACGGAGAAAAGACTTCTCATGCGTAAACTCCCTGACTGGCTTCATCAAGAGCAAGCGATTCTTGAAGCATCCAAAAGCCATCACTATTTACAAATGAATCTTCAAACATTGCGCCACTTTCTTGGCAAAATGAAACAAACGACGCCCGCATTCAAGGCCAAAACTTCGTCTTGGATGCGGCTCGTTTCCTTCTTAATTTTAGCCATTCTCATTACGACTGCCCACCATCCCATCCAACTGTGGTTGATCGGCATCCTTTTGTTAATGCACATTGCCATGCTTCCTGGAGAGGTCCTACTCCACCTCTTTAAGGTCCTGTTCAAGGTGCTGTTGATTTCCACAATTGTGATTTTGCCTAGCATCTTATTTCAAGGATTTCAAAATGGAGGGCTTTTTTTGCTACGTGCAGGGATGATTGTCCTCAATATTTCTCTCTTTTTAGCCACTACCACAAGCATCCAACTGGTTGAGGCCCTAAGGCAGCTACATGTCCCCAAGACCTTTGTCCAGACCATTGATATTACGCTGAAATATAGTTATATTTTGGGAAAACACCTTCACCAACAAATTGAGTGCGTCCAACTCCGGACCGTTGGTCAAAAAGTGAACCTCCATCTCTTTGGCTCTCTTCTGGGTCTCTTGTATCTATCAACGAAGAACCATACCAAAGAGGTCTACGAGGCCATGTTACTGAGAGGATATGGTATGGATACAAAGCGCAAAGAAGCCTTCCACTGGAAGAAGGAAGACGTCTTTTTCCTATTGGAATTGGCGGTTCTCACGACCTTCACGACCTTACTTGGCTAGAAAGGAAGCCCTATGATTACCATTCAGGATGGAAATTACCACTATACCGAAGAAACTGGTGTCCACGATATTCAACTCCAGATTCAAAAAGGGGAAACCGTGGGCTTGATGGGCCCAAACGGAGCTGGAAAATCGACCCTCTTTAAAATTCTGGTTGGGCTCTTGCCCCTCTCGTCTGGTCAGTACCACTTCAAGGATTGGACCATTGACAAAGACTTCTTGAAAGATCCCCATCGTGCTGGGCAACTCTTCCAGCAGGTTGGACTCATTTTTCAAAACAGCGATACCCAATTGTTCAATACAAGCGTCTATGATGAACTGGCTTTTGGCCCACGTCAATTAGGCTTAGACGAGTCCGAAGTCGAACAACGCGTTAAGGATACGCTCGGTCTTCTAGAGATTGAACACCTAAGAGATCGCATTCCCTACCATCTTTCTGGTGGCGAAAAGAAGCTAGTCGCTATCGCCAGTGTACTCACCATGAATCCTAGTCTCTTGCTCTTTGACGAGCCCTTTAACGGCCTCTCCCCCAAATACCAGAAGCTGATTGTCGCCTTGTTGCAAGAACTCAAAACAGCAGGAAAAACGATTGTTATTTCCTCCCACCATTTCGAGCAAATCGCTCCGATTGTGGAACGGGTTCTGCTCTTTTCTGAAGAGCACACTATTACAGGAAGCTACAATCGAGCTGATTGGGAAAATCATCCAGATATTCAACAATCGTTTTCAACATGTTAAAAAGCCTCGGTAAGGTTCTTCCTACCGAAGCTTTTTTGATGAGAGAGATAAGGGTTAATGTCCTTTACGCTTCTCCCTTCGTTTTTGCTGTTTGCGTTCAAATTTCTCTTGTTTGAGCAATTGCTTTTGGACACTAGATTGATGTTTTGAAATCTTTTTCCTTTCCTCATACTGCAACTGCAATAGTTCTTTCGACTTGGAAGAAATTTTCTTCTTTACTTGTTTCTTCACAGCTCGCTGTAATCGTTTAGGATTCTTGATTTTTACATGTTGCTTAACTGTAGCTTCTGGACTAAAAGATAAATGAGTAAACTGAGTCTGTAAGATCTCTAAAATTTCATCATCTTTTGGCTCCTGACCAAATGTCACACGACAAACTTGATAAGTTTCTCGATACACTTGTTCGAACAAACCATGCCAAAATCCATCTTCAAAATAAACTGTCAATCCAATTGAAATTGTTTCCACGACAGCACCTCCTTAAATCTATCCCTAAGAATGGACAACCAAGGAGGAAGGTTACTGATAGGCTTGCCTACGTCTGGACTACCAACCAGAACTGTGTTTTTATCTTAGTTGGGACTATTATAGCATATTTATAATCTTATGTTATTGCTTCTTCAAATGCCTATCAAAAAAATGAATCGTAGCCAACCAAGAATCCTCACTCTCTTTCATCAATAAACGCCAATCTTTTCGATAGCGATGATTGGGTTGATAAGCCACTGTCAACATGTGACCTATTTCATGGTATTTTTTAAATGTAATGTGGTGGCCTTTATAATGTGAGACAATATTGGCTATTGCTGACGAGGCATCCCATATTTCATCAACAGTACTTCCGAGCAATAAGATTGGTGAATGCATTTGACCAATATCTATCCTAGCAGAGCAATCTTTGGGGAAGGTTTTTCTAAAAAATTTACTGAATAGATAATCTCCAAGTCGAAACTTTTGATAGGGAAGTTCCTTTTGCAAATGCGTCCAAGAAGAAGTATGAGAGTTCCATTTCCCTTTTATCCCTTCATATACCACATCAGAGGGTGAATTTAGTACCAAACATTGAACGTCATTAAAAAGGCTCTCCTCAGCTAAAACGAATTCTGCTCCCTTAGACCGTCCATAGATTCCAATTTTTTCACTATCTACTTGGGGATGCTGACGTAGATAATCCTTTGCTTCCACAAGGCACTCTAAAGGAATACGTTCCAAATGTTTTGGTAACCCCTCTAAACCAAAGTAGGCAACTGCTAGGCAAATATAACCTCTAGAAGATAAAAGCTGAGCTATATTCTGTGCCTTTTCAATCCGTCCTTCACTACCGCTCACAATAATCAATGCTGGTGTTTTTATTGCCTTTTTATCATAGAAGAGTCTCCCTTGAAAATATTTCCCGTAAATATCTTGATGACTAATTTGCGAACTCATGTAATGTCTTGTGAAAGTTCTCTCTGCAATGATAGTATTTTCTTGCATAATTTTGATATCCACAAAAAAATGATCTAATAAGGGAATTTCAGAAAGAGAGTTTGGAAGTTTCTTTCTCTCATTGGTCAAGGGCTTAGCATTAAAAAATAGTCCCATTGTTGAAATGCCTTCATAAGAGCCAGAACAAGATGGAGTTTGTGAAATATCAATAATACCATACTTATCTGATACAAAAGTCCCTATTGATCTCCATAAAACATCATGAGCTAAAAGCATGGGAGCATTGATACAATAATAATCAGTTAGGTACATCTCGACTCGATATGTTTCTCTTGGTTTTAAGCCATTGATGACAATATTAAAAGATTCGTCTGCTAACTCAGACTCTGAGATAAGTTCAATTTGTATATTCATATCTTCCTCTTTTTTTGTTAATGTGATTAACAATGTAGTTTTAAAATTACCGTGATTTTTACCACGGTAATTCTCGCCATACCTGTTCAACATCATCCATCAGTTTCATAACCATTTGAAGGTCCTCATCACTATAGTTTCTTAAAACTGAAAAAATGGCTTTTTCAATATGTTCTTGCTGCTCTTTATGGATGTTAAAAACTTCAACCCCTTTTTTGGATAATATCAGATATTTATTTTTTTCATTATCCTGTGCAAATTCAAAAGCAACGAGGTCTTTCTTGGTTAAACGTCTAACACTCTGAGTAATAGCGCTCCTTGATACTTCAAGTAACTCAGATAATTTCACTAGATTCACAGGCTGATTCCGACCTATTAGATCAATCAAATGGACTTCATTAATAGTGATTGATTTATCAATACTATTCCTGTGCTGATCCTTTTTCAACCGTTCAAAGGCTAAAACAAAGCTGTTAAAACGATTATTAAACTTATGCAGTTCTTTCTTATTCATAGTTTCCTTCTTTTTGTTAATGATATTAACAAAATATCGTTTTCTTGTCAAGAAGAGTCAAAAATCCTCCAGAGCTGAACTGAACTGCACCCCAAAAGTTAGACAGAAAAAAATCTAACTTTTGGGGTGTTTTTATTATGAAATTAACTTATGAAGATAAAGTTCAGATCTATGAACATAAAAAACAAGGGCGAAGCTTCAAAGAG